>DASQEH010000078.1:0-9410 GCA_035633755.1 Nocardioidaceae bacterium
CCGGTTGCACGTCGGCATGGTGTTCCAGAACTTCAACCTGTTCCCACAGATGACCGTCCTGCAGAACGTCATGTCAGGGCCGGTGTCCGCCAAGAGGCATGACAAGGCCTCGGCACGCACGTTGTCATTACAGCTGCTCGAACAGGTCGGACTCGCCGACAAGGCCGGCGAGCATCCCATTCGGCTGTCCGGCGGCCAGCAGCAGCGGGTCGCCATCGCGCGAGCGCTCGCCATGGAGCCCGACGTCATGCTCTTCGACGAGCCAACCTCGTCCCTCGACCCTGAGCTCACGGGGGAGGTTCTGGCGGTCATGAAGTCGCTCGCCACGGAGGTTCACATGCCCATGATGGTGGTGACCCACGAGATGGGGTTCGCCCGTGAGGTCGCCGACCGGATGGCGTTCTTCCACGAGGGAGTCATCCTGGAGCAAGGCCCCCCCGAGAAGATCTTCGGTGCAACGCGGTTCCCCGAGACAAAGAAGTTCCTCGACGCCGTGCTGTGAGGTAGGCACCGTCGCCGGCGAACGACGGCGAGCCCGCTACGCCTGGGCCTGGGCCTTGAGGTCGCTGAGAATCCGCTGGCTGGCCAGCTTGCCGGGTGCACCGATGACACAGCCGCCAGGATGCGTGCCCGACCCGCACTGGTAGTACCCGTCAAGCGGTGTCCGGTAGGAGCTCCAGCCCGGCGCGGGCCGGAAGAAGTACATCTGCGGTGCGAAGAACTCGCCAGCGAAGATGTTGCCCTCGCTCAGCCCGACCACCCGCTCGATGTCGAGCGGCGTCACGATCTCGCGGTGCAGCACAAGGTCACCGAAACCGGGGAAGAAGGACTCCACCGTCGCCTGAACGGTGTCGCCGAACCTCTCCCTCTCGGTGTCCCAGTCGCTGCCTTTCAGGTGGTACGGCGCGTACTGGACGAAGCACGACATGACGTGCTTGCCTGGAGGTGCCATGTCGGGGTCGACGACCGACTGGATCGCCCCGTCGATGTAGGGCCGCTTGCTGTACCAGCCGTACTTGCCGTCGTCGAATGCCCGCTCGAGGTACTCCAGCGAGGGGCCCATGTTGATGAAGCCGCCGTACTGGTCGCTGCGGTCCCCGAGCGCCGCGAAGCGCGGCAACCCGTCCAGCGCGAAGTTCACCTTGGCCGACGTCCCTTGGAAGCGGAAGCGGTCGATGGTCTCCACCAGCTCCGACGGCAGCTCTCGGGGTTCGACCAGCTCGAGGAACGTGCGGCGTGGGTCCAAGGCGCTGACGACGACATCCGCGCTGAGCTCGGTGCCGTCGCTCAGCGCGACGCCAACGGCCTTGCCGTTCTTGGTGATGACCGTGTCGACGGGCGACTCCAGCCGTATCTCGGCACCGTAGGCCTGGGCCGCGCGGGCCAACACCTGGGTGAAGCCGCCGTTGCCACCCTTGTGGAACGCCCAGGCGCCGAACTCGCCGTCGTGCTCGCCCATGGAGTGGTAGAGCAGTACCAGGCCCGAGCCCTGCGACATCGGTCCCACTCGCGTGCCGATGATGCCAGACGATGCGAGGTAGCCCTTGAGGATGTCGCTCTCGAAGTAGTCGTCGAGGAAGTCGGCGGCGCTGCCGGTGAGCAACCGCACCAGGTCGTGCATCACCTTGGGCTCGACGCCACGCAGGTGTGACGCGAGGTCGGCTACTGCTTCGAAGTCCTCCGGCGCCTTGCTGAACACGTCGGGTGGCGCCTTGTCGAACAACGGCTTGACCACCTGGCAGACCCGGCTCATGTCGTGCTCGTAGCGCTCGTAGCTGTCGGCATCGTGTCGCGAGTGGCGACGGATCTCCTGCACGTTGACGTCGTGGTCCGGACCGAGCAGCAGGTAGTCGCCGTCCTCCTTCGGGGCGAACGACGACGGCATCAAGATGGGCATGAAGCCGTGCTTGACCAGGTCGAGCTCGTGGATGATGTCCGGGCGCAGGAGGCTCAGCGCGTAGGAGAACGTGGTGAAGTGGAAGCCCGGGACGAGCTCCTCGGTGATGGCGGCGCCGCCAACGAGGTGGCGGCGCTCCAAGATGAGCGTCTTCAGCCCCGCCTTGGCCAGGTAGGCCCCGTTGACGAGGCCGTTGTGCCCGCCACCGATGACGATGGCGTCGTACTCCCTGCTGGTTGCCATGGCTCAGGCCGTCTTTCGCTCGGGTTTGTACAAGGGCATCTTGGCCACCTCGGCCCGTACGGTCTTGTACTCGTGATTGATGGTGATCTCGACGTTGACGTGTGAGCCCACTGCGGCCAGGTCGGGGCGCACCCGGGCCATGGCGATGTGGCGTTGCAGGATGGGCGAGTACATCAAGCTGGTGGCGTACCCGATGCGGGCACCGTTGTCGTCGTACAGCATCGACTCGTAGGCCAGAGGCGTCTCGTCCTTCGGAGGGAGCAGGCCGGCCTCGTTGTACAGGCTGGTGTAGTGCTGCCAGTCGAGCAGCAGACCCACCATCGCCCAGCGAGACGTCTGGTCCGCCAGCTCCTTGCGGATGGCGTTGCGCCCGATGAACGGACGGTCGTCGGCATCGATGCCCCTGAGCATCCAGCCGAAGCCCAGCTCCTTCGGGGTGATGCGCTGGTGGTCGGTGTAGGCAAGGCGACTCGACGTGAACTCCACGTCGATGAGGACCAGCCCCGCCTCGATCCGAGCCATGAGCAGCGCATCCTCACCGAAGGGGCGCAGTCCCCGCCCGGCGCCGGCCTCGAGCACGGCGTCCAGGGTCGCGAGCGCGTCGTCGGCGCCGACGAAGATCTCGTACCCCAAGTCACCGGTGTACCCGGTGCGGGAGACGGTGACCGGTGCCGAGCCGATCTTGGTGGTGCCCAGCTCGAAGTAGCCCAGGCCGTCGACGTCGGGCGTCAGTGTTGCCAAGATCTCTCGCGAGCGCGGTCCCTGCAGCGCCAGCACGCCGTAGTCATCGGTCACATCCTCGATCTCGACGTCGTGACGGCCGATCAGGTCGCAGAAGTACCCGAGGTTCGGTCGCGCCGACGTGGCGAAGAACTCGTTGTCGGAGTGCCGGAAGAAGACCCCGTCCTCGAGCACGTACCCGCGGTCGTCGCACCAGACCGTGTACTGCGCCCGCCCCGGCCGGCAGCTCCGGATGTCCCGGGTGAGCACCCCTGCGAGGAACCGCTCCGCACCCCGCCCGCGGATCCAGTACTTGTACAGCGGGGAGGTGTCGAACACCCCCGCGCTGTTGCGGATGGCGAAGTACTCATGCTTGGCCGACATGCCGTAGCGCAGTGCGCTCAGGTACCCCGACCAGTGCCCGTACAGACCGCTCGTGTTGAGCTCGCTGAGCCGCGGGTAGAAGGGGGTCGTCTTCATGTCACGCCGGCTCCATGTCTTTGGGATCTCTTCGGGGGATATGCGCCACCTTAGATGTTCGCTCGCGTGACGTCGACGGACGGCCCCCATGCCAAGCACTGGCTTGCTCCTGCGTCGGACACCTAGGATGTCCCGCGGACAGCAAACCCTGCGCCGTCTGAGACGCGCGCTCGATGAGGGGCGGTGACCTGATGAGCGTCCCCCGGCAGGCCCGCCCGCGGCGGGAGCGGCCGTACGCCCGCACCTCGCCTCCGCTTGGGGCGCCCTCGGCCGCCGGCTACCTCGACGCGATGGAGTTCCCGACGTGTGTGCTGGACGGCGCCGGGCGCATCACCGCCGTGAATGTTGCTTGGCGGAACTTCGTCGTCGTCAACGGAGGTGACCCGAGCCACGCTGCTGCGGGGTCGAACTACTTCGAGGTCTGCGAGCAGGCGGCAGGGTATGACCCGAAGGCGGCAGCAGAGGTAAGCAGGGAGCTTCGGCGGCTCCTCGCTGGACACCTCCTCCGCTTCGAGTTCGAGTACGCCGTCCGGCGACCGGTCGAAGAGTGCTGGTTCAGCGTGCGGGCCCATCCGCTCACCGAGACGCCGGGTGCCATCCTCACGCACCTCGACGTGTCGGCGGCCAAACGGATCGAGCTGGCTCGGGCGAGTCAGGTCGTGCGCGATGCGGTGGCCTTCGTCTCCGACCGGCAGGTGCTGACGCGTCGCCTCTCCAGCGTCCTCTCCTCGGCGGACGCCGGACTGACTTCTGTCGCCTTCGTGCATGTGGACTCGCTGCGCCAGGTCATTGACAGCCTCGGGACTGCTGGTGCCGAGGAGATGCTGAGCTTGGTGGCGAAGAGGCTGGCCGCAGACTCTGCCGATCTGGTCCTCCGCTTCGCCGCCGAGGACTTCGTCGTCATCTGGCCCAAGGTGAAGTCGGCGGGGGAGGCGACGCGGAGGGCCGACGTGCTCAGAGCAGCCTTCCGGACGCCGTTCGTGCTGGAGGGCGCGCAGGCGTCGGTCTGGCTCACCGCCCAGGTGGGGCACGCGGTCGCTACGTCGGCAGACTGCCCGGACGATCTCCTGGTAGCGGCCGAGGCAGCGATGCGGACCAGCGAGCCAGGTGGTCGCAGCTGTACGCGCGTCTACGCGGAGGAGGCCGGCTCGCCGGGGCTGTCGATCGCGGCTGCGGAACGGGAACTGCGAGACGCCATCGCCCGACAGGAGTTCGTGCTGCACTACCAGCCGGTGGTCGACCTGCAGCGAAGGGCTGTGACCGGTGTGGAGGCGCTGGCACGATGGCCGCGCCGGGGCAGACTCGGCATGCCGGACGACTTCGTCCCTCTCGCGGAGAGCACCGGCCTCATCGTGCCGCTGGGCCAATGGGTCATCGAGGAGGCCTGTCGGCAAGGCGCCCAATGGGCGTCCCAAGGCATCGACCTCGACGTGGGAGTCAACCTCTCGGTCCGGCAGATCTCGCACTCCGAGGTACCCACGACCATCGAGCGGGCCTTGGCGCGGTCAGGGCTCGATCCAGGCCGGCTGCTGGTCGAGGTCACCGAGTCCGCCGTCATGGAGGATGCCGACGCCGCGCAGCGGACGCTGTGGCAGATCGCTCAGCTCGGCGTAGGCATCGGGATCGACGACTTCGGGACGGGTTACAGCTCACTGCTGTATCTGAAGCGGTACCCCGTCCACGCTCTCAAGGTCGACAAGTCCTTCGTCGCGGGGCTCGGGGTCCATACCGACGACGATGGCATCGTTGCCAGCATCGTGGGTCTCGGTCGCGCCGTGGGGGCAGCGTGCATCGCGGAGGGGGTCGAGACCTCGGCGCAGCTGGCTACGCTGACGAAGCTCGGCTGCGCCTTCGCGCAGGGCTTCCTGCTCGGGCAGCCGGTCGTGGCTGCGGAGGTACCGGACGCGGTGAGCCGGTGCCATCGTCTGCTCGAGGCGCAGCGCGGGCAGCACCAGGTAGGACAGGCGCCGTCGCTGGCGTCCGTCCGCGCCAACGGTTGACGAAGCGCCGACCGCCGCCCGCCATCGGCTGGTTTGCGCCGATCTCTGCCGCCCAGCCTGTGCGATTGCTACGATCGCCCGAACGGCACGAGCTCGGCGTTCGACCACCGGGTCGGCGCGGCGGTGCTCAGGCTGCCTGGTGGGACGCCGAACCCGGAAGGGGCTAAATGGGCTCCGAACATCGTGAGGCGGCCCAGCTCGGGCCGGCCACGATTGCGGCCAAGCGGGCATCAGCCGCCCCAGCGCGTCGTCGGCGTGGTAGCCGCGGCTATCCCTTGCCCGAGGGTTCCGACGACGCGAGCGGGACTCCGGTCGCCATCGCGGCCAAGCGCGCTCTGCTGGCCGTCAGGACACGCGCAGAGGCGGCTCGTGTCTTGCACACCGCGATCAACGACCTCGGTGGCGGAGTTCTGCCAGCCAGGCTCGCCGGACCCAACGCCATCCCCGTCGACGTGTCACTCGGCTGCGGCGAGCCTCACGTCGTGGTAGTCGATGCCGTGAGCATCGCGTCGATGCGGCTGACGCAGCACCTTCCCTTCCTGCTGCAGGATGCCTTGGACATCGCCGGGCGGTGTGACCTGGCCGCGCTGGGGCGGGAGACGCCGGTGCGTGAGCTGCCAACCTCTGGTCGTACCGGAGGCATCGTGACACGGGCTCAGGTGGCCCGCCGGCTGAGGCAGACAACGCCCGGCGACCGGATCTGCCTGCTGCGTCTGTCAGCGACACGGCATCGGTCGGACGCCGCGATTGCCGACGACGTCCTGCGCGCCTTCGACGCGCTGATTGGCAGCTACCTCCGCGATCGCGACTTCAGCGGACGCCTTGACGGCACCGACTTCATCGTCATCCTCGCCTCTGTCAGCGAGGAGTTCGCGACCGCCCAGGTATCCGATCTGGTGGCGACCTGGAGTACCCGCTCAGGCACGACATCGGTGGCAACCGGGATCGCTGCTGTTGGCGAGGGGGGCGCCTCGGCGGCATTGAGCGTGGCAGCAGAGGCGGTGCGGGTCGCTGAGTCATACGGGCCGAACCACGTGCACTCGTCCGGTTCGGGCGACGGGACCGGAAGGTCAACCTCCCTGCCATGACTACCTTTGACGCCTACTTCGAGGCCCTGGCAGCCGCCGACGCACCGGCTGCCCTGGGCGTCCTGGTCGCCGCTCGAACCCGCGGGGAGCCGATGGATGCCCTGATCCGCGATGTCATCCGGCGTGCCCAGGAGAAGGCGGGGCAGATGTGGTTCACCGGTGAGTGGGACGTGGCCGACGAGCACGTGGCCACTGGCATCTCCGAGCAGGTGTTGACCTTGCTGGCTCCTCCGAGTGCCCCGAGTGCCGGCGCTACCCGTGTGGTGCTGGCCTGCGCCGAAGGGGAATGGCACACGTTCCCTGCGCGGATGACCGCTGACCTCGCCCGGACCGGCGCTCTCGATGTTGTGATGCTGGGAGGCAGCATTCCCGCCGACCATCTCCGAAGGCACCTCCACGCCAGGCGCCCGCGAGCCCTGGCGCTGTCATGCACCATGGTCACCAATCTCATCGGGGCCGTCCGCAGCATCGCTGCCGCGCACGCGGAGGGCATACCTGTCATCGCGGGCGGGGCGGCCTGGGGCCACGGTCAGCACCGTGCCCGTCGCCTCGGCGCCGACCTACGCGTTGACGAGGCGTCGGACCTGCCAGCCGCTGTCGTCGCCATGCAGGGACTCGTGCCCTCGCGGGATGCTGCCCGGGTCCCGATCGAAGCGTTGCTGCTGGACGCCGTGCCACCCGAGCTCCTTCAGGCGGCGCTGCAGCGGCAATGCGCGACGAGCGCCTGGATGCGCGACATGTCGCCCTTCCAGCGGGACCGGTCGCTGGAAGATCTGCGCTGGATCGCTCGACACGCTGCCGCTGCGGTGGCGTGCGACGACCCGACCATCGTCCGGGACGTCCTGACCTGGTTGCTCGAGCTGCTCACGCCGCGCGGTGTCCCCGTGGAGATCGTGCTCGACAGCGTCCGCTATCTCGCCGACAGCGTGGAGCCGGAGGCCCCGGTCGCCGCGTCCGTGCTGCGCGAGGAGGCTCGCTCCGCTGACGAGCGGGCCCGCGCCGATGAGCTCCCTCCGCCAGCTGCCCCTCCGGTGGCGAACCCCAGCTGACCGCGGTCGACCCCACCTCAGTCGTCAGGGTGAGCGGGTACAGAGCCTGACTGCTCACGCCCGGCGGCCAGCGTCGCCGTCATGGTCTCGGCAGCAACGGTGAGGTTCTCCCCCAGGTAGACCCCGGGAACACCGTTGCGCGAGCGTGGCGAGATGAACGCGTTTCCACCGTAGAAGACCTGAGCCCCCGTCTGGTGGGCGCCGACCATGGCCTCCACAGCCGCCCGGCGGGCGCTGGACAGATGCGACACCATGACGACCGCTGCTGCGTCTGTACCGGCCACGGCCAGACTCACCGACCGAACAGGCGTCCGTGCCCCCAGCAGGCGGCAGCCGAAGCCGCGGTGCGCCAGCAGCACGCCCATCGCCTCCAAGCCGAGGGTATGGAAGTCGCGGGGGCCGCAGGTGAGGAGCACCGTCTCAGGCTGTGACGGAGCCGGGCCGAGATAGAGCACCTTGTTCATCCACGCACGCGAGGCCTCGGTCGCCAAGTGCTCATGGGCGACGTCGCACCGACCGCTCTGCCACCACAAGCCGATCATGCGCATGGCAGGAAGGAGCACCTCGGTGATCGCGTCGTCCACCCCGAGCCGCTGTTCGGCTTGCTCGAGGACGGTGCGGACGCCGGCGGCGTCCAGGTCGTGGGCGGCAGCTAGGAAAGCGTCGATCATCGGCCGGTACTCCCCGCCAGACGCCGGCGCTCCAGCACGCACGATGGCTGCTGCGTCGGCGGCTCGGCGGCCGCGTGCTATCTCGTCCCGCATCAGGCGTAGCGCGCTGAGCTCGTCGGCCTGGTACCTGCGGTGCCCACCATTGCTGCGTGGTGTCATCGGTATCCCGTAGCGTCGCTCCCAGGACCGGATCGTCGGAGCGGGGATCTCCAGGAGTCGGCTGACGGTTTGAATCGGAAGCCCTGCCCCAACTTCGGGCTCGTCGGCTGTTCGACGAACCCTGCTGCCATCGCTCACCGGTGTGCTACCTCCTCAGTACCCCTGTAGACATCACGGCCGCGTATTCGCGCGGCCGTATCCTATGCGTATTTCTATCATTGCACGCATTAGTTCTGTCGGGGCTGGGCTGCTTGGCGCACGTGCACATCGCGGCGGTGCTGAGCGCAAACCTTCTGCAGCAGGGACATACATGCATAGGTTCGAGCGTCCCGGGCTCCACCGCGACCTGCTTGAGTGGGCGCAGCCTCACTTCCTCCTGCGCAGGTGATGATGAAGAGCCTTGACGAGATGCTGACCCTGGTCACCACGGCCGCGTGTGCGTCGATGACGGGCGTCGAGTACGCCAGCGTCTCGATCAGCTACGGGGGTGATGATCTGGACACGCTGGGCGCGACAGACCCGCGTGCACTCAAGGCTGATGCGCTGCAGTATGAATTGCGTGAGGGTCCTTGCCTGGACGCTTTGAGGTCAGCGGGAGTGAGGGCGGTCGTCAGCAGCGCGGACGTCACGACTGACGCGCGGTGGCCGCGGTACGGCTCCCGTGCCGCAGAGCTCGGAATCGCTGCGCAGACAGCACTGAGGTTGCCGACCGACGCCATCTCTGCGGGCCTCAACCTCTACTCCACGTCGCCGGGCGACCTGGACCAGCAAGCCATGGCCTTGGCTCAGGTTTTCGCCAAGCAGGCGGTGTCCGTCGTCGTGCTGGCAGCGCAGGTCGAGTCTCTCGCCGAGCAGCTGCGCGGCCGCCAGACGATCAGCCAGGCCATCGGCATGGTGATGGAGCGGGACGAGCTGGACGAGCAAGGTGCCTTCGAGCACCTCGTGTCGCTGTCCCAGGCCAGCCACGTGAAGGTGCGGATGCTCGCTCAGGAGCTGGTGGACGTGGCGAACTCCCGCTCTCGCGGAAGCTGAGGCACCAAGACGCATGGAGACCTGCGCGGTTGCGGCGGTCGCAGCACACGAGAAACCACGTGAGCCTGCCT
>DASQEH010000079.1:0-41846 GCA_035633755.1 Nocardioidaceae bacterium
ACAAAGCCCATCGACTCGTAGAGCCTGTGCGCGACGCCCATCTCCGCCATGCTGCACAGGACCACCTCGTCCAGACCCAGCTCGGTGCACCGATCGAGACAGCGCTGCACGAGCGCCCGAGCCAGCCCCATCCCGCGGGCCCCCGGAGCGATGGCCAACATCCGAAACTCGCCCTCGCGCTCGCGTGCGAGCTCGCGGTACGGCGAGCCCGGGGGGCAGAACGTGACAGTTCCGCGCACCTCACCGGCTACGGTCGCGACCCACACTTCAGCCTCCGCCAAGCGGCCGTCAGCGTCGGTCAGCTCAGCGGCGTAGTCGTCGTCTGGGGAGATGAACCCGTCCGCCGCGTACGCGAGTAGGGTCAACTCGCCGATTCGGTTCGCCTCTTCTCGACGCGCCCTGCGGACAGCGCGCGCGCTTCCGGCCGGTTCGCGGTTGAACCTCGCGCCACCCTCGGATCCGCTGCCACCGTACAAGCCAGCGTCGTCCGTCTCTTGGTCAGTGCGTATGTCGCTGTCGAGCGGGTGAGGTGGTGACGTCATCAGGCCACCGTAGGCGAACGACGAACAGCGCCAAGCGACGAAGTCCTATTACAGTTCCCTCGTGCCCGCCCTCAACGAGGTCGCCAGGGCCCACACGGACCTCGACGACGACGCTGTCACCTGGCTTCATGTGCTCATCGCCGACTGGCAGATCATCGCCGACCTCTCTTTCGCCGACCTGGTGCTGTGGCTTGCCGACCGCGACGGGCGCGGGTACTGGGGTGGCGCGCAGATGCGTCCGACCACCGGACCAACGGCGTTTGTCGAAGACCTCGTCGGGGCGTTCGTCCCCCGCGGACGTCGGGCTCTGCTTGACGCTGCCTTCGACCAGCGACGCATCGCCCGCGATGGTGACCCCGAGTGGCGCGACGATGTGCCCGTCAGGGTGGAAGCGATCCCGGTTCTTCGTCACGGGTCACTGCTGGGCGTGGTGGCCCGCAACACCAATCTGCTGGGCGTGAGAACGCCGAGCCGGCTGGAGCTGGCCTACCTCGAAACCGCCAGCGACCTCACCCGCATGGTGAGCCGAGGCGCATTCCCCTATGAGGGAGAGGCCCGCGACTGGTCGATGTCACCGCAGGTCGGGGATGGTTTCGTGCGGATCGACGCCGAGGGCCTGGTGACCTACGCGAGCCCGAACGCTCAGTCGGCCTACCATCGCCTCGGCCTGACGCGAGACCTCCTCGGGGAGCCGTTCGCTGCCTTGACCGAATCCCTGGTTCCGCCGCCCGAGCAACCGACCGCCGAGGCGCTGTCGGTCACGTTGGGCGGACAGCGTCCTCGGACGACGGAGTACAGCAATGCGGCTGCGAGCGTGTTGGCTCGGGTGTTTCCGCTTCGCCCAAGCGACGACCACGCCGGTGCGGCGATCCTGCTGAAGGACGTGACGGAGCTGCGCAGCCGCGAGCGGGCCCTGCTCACCAAGGACGCCACGATCCGCGAGATTCACCACCGGGTGAAGAACAACCTGCAGACCGTTGCAGCGCTGCTGCGGTTGCAGTCTCGGCGCACTGACCTGCCCGAGGCGCGGCTGGCCCTCGACGAGGCGGTACGTCGAGTCGGGTCGATCGCCATCGTGCACGAGACCCTCAGCCAGACCATCGAGGAGCAGGTGGACTTCGACCAGGTGGCCGACCAGCTGAGCGCCATGGTGTGCGACCTCACGCCGAACACGAACGACGTCGTAAGGTCCCGTACGGGCAGCTTCGGCCAGCTGCCCGCCGAGATCGCGACACCATTGGCGATGGTTGTGACAGAACTGCTGCAGAACGCTGTCGAGCATGGTCTAGCGGGTCGACCCGGCATGCTCGCGCTTCATGTGAACCGCACGGAACAGCGCCTCGAAGTACTCGTCGACGACGATGGGGCAGGACTGGCTCCAGATTTCGACCCGGGGGTGTCCGGGGGGCTCGGCCTGTCGATTGTGCGGACTCTGGTGGAGTCGGAGCTCGGGGGGCAGATCAGGCTGGGCAAAAGGCCTGGGGGTCGCGGGACGAGGGCACGGCTCGACTTCCCGTTTCCTGCGACGACGGTGCCGGCCGAGCCGCACCGCCGGACGTGATCAGGCGCGGATGCGTGCGCGCGCCTTGCGCCGCTTGAGGGCGCGCCGCTCGTCCTCGGACATGCCGCCCCACACGCCGTGATCCTGACCTGCCTCCAGCGCCCACGCCAAGCATTGCTCGCGCACCTCGCAGCGACGGCACACGGCCTTGGCCTCCTCGATCTGGGAGATGGCCGGCCCGGTGTTGCCGATGGGGAAGAACAGTTCCGGGTCCTCGTCGAGGCACGCGGAACGGTGGCGCCAATCCATGGCGGTGCAGCTCCTGTCGCAGATTGGGGAGGTGAGGCGAGGGTTCGCCATACCAGTTGCGGCCCTCGTGAAGAATTTCACGAACCCGCTTCCGCGGCTGTTGCCGCGACATGCAGGCGCAGATGCCGCCGTTGCACTCCGAATGGTGGCAAGAGTTCCAGCAAGACACAACCCTTTGGCTCTTGTTGAATAGGTCACACCGCTCAATTGTTGCCCGAGCGTGAGGGGGCGTTCTCTCAGCGTCATAAAAGCAACGGATACGGCTGTCCATAGCGTTATGGCCGCCTCGGTACCCTGACCTGCGTGGCAAGCCCCCGCAGTCGACTGATCGGCATAGCAGCAGCGATCGTGGCTGCGGAGGCCGTCGCCGCATTGGCCGTCGCTGCGGTCGACCTCGCTGCGATGAGCTCGCAGCGCCTGGCTCTCGGGATCACGAATGCCGTGTTCTTCGCCGGATACGGCGTCGGCCTTGGAATCTGCGCCAGGGGTCTGCTGCAGCTTCGCACCTGGTGCCGGGGACCCATCGTGCTGACGCAGATCATCCAGCTTGGTGTGGCGTGGAGCTTCGCAAGTCGAGAAACTCTGCTGTGGACGGTCCTTCTCGGCGTGCCAGCCGTCGTCGTCCTGATTGCCATGCTGGCGCCGTCGACGACGGCCGCGCTGTACGGCAGCGACTCAGCCGACGGCGATCAGCGCCCCGGCGCCGTCTAGGGTGGCGGTCATGCTTGCCGCCTATGCGCACGCCAGCAACGCCGACGACCCGCTCGCCGGGCTGGCGATCGGCGAGCGTCCGGCTCCCAGCCCGACCGACGACCACGTCGTGGTGAGCGTCAAGGCGGCCGCGCTCAACCACCACGACCTCTGGTCGCTGCGAGGGATCGGGCTGCCGGCTGACCGGCTGCCGATGATCTTGGGCTGTGACGCCGCAGGCGTGGACGCTCAGGGCAACGAGGTCGTGGTCCATGCTGTCATCGGACACCCCGACTGGCGCGGTGACGAGACGCTCGACCCGAAGCGTTCGCTGCTGTCGGAGAAGTACCAGGGCACGTTCGCAGAGCAGGTAGCGGTCCCTCGGCGCAACCTCGTGCCGAAACCCGCGTCGCTGTCCTTCGAGGAGGCGGCCTGCCTGCCCACGGCCTGGTTGACCGCCTACCGAATGCTCTTCAGCCAGGCTCGCCTGAGCCCGGGCGACAGCGTGCTGGTGCAAGGCGCTGGAGGTGGTGTGGCGACGGCGCTCATCAGCCTCGGCCGTGTCGCGGGGCTCCGCGTCTTTGCGACGAGCCGCAGCGAGGAAAAGCGTGCGAGGGCTCTGGACCTGGGCGCCCATGACGTCGTCGAGCCGGGCACTCGGCTCCCTCAACGTGTGGATGCCGTGATGGAGACTGTCGGCGCGGCGACTTGGAGCCACTCGGTGAAGTCGCTGCGGCCGGGCGGCACTCTCGTGGTCTGCGGGACGACGTCAGGTGCACAACCTGACGATGCCGAACTGACAAGGATCTTCTTCCTCCAGCTCCGGGTGCAGGGCTCGACCATGGGCACCCGGGACGACCTCACCGGGCTGCTCAGCCTGCTCGACCTGACCGGAGCGAGACCGGTCATCGATCGGGTGCTGCCGTTGTCGCAGGCGGCCGACGGTTTCGCGGCCATGCTGCACGGGGACGTGTTCGGCAAGATCGTCTTCACGCCTTAGCACCGCCATGACCTCGTGCCGGCATCGATCGCCCCCCCGCGGCGTGAAACCGTTACTCCGGGTCGTCCAGCCGGGCCAGCCAGGTGGCGAGCCTCTCGATGGGCGTCTCGAACTCCGGGTTGAGGTCGACGAACTCCTGCAGGCGCTCGGCGAGCCAGTCGAGGGTGACCTCGTCCTCGCCGCGCCGGCTTTGCAGCTCCTCGATGCCGCGGTCGGTGAAGTACATCGGTGCGATCAGGCGAACGCGGCGTCGAGCAGTGCCCGGAGCTCGTCCTTGTGGACGCCGATCTGACCCACCGACGGTGCCGCCGACTCCGGCCGCGAGACCCGCTCGAACGGCAGGTCACCCAGCTCCGGAGCCAGATTGAGCTTCATGTGCGGCCATGGGCCCATGTTCGCCGGTTCGTCCTGCACCCAGCGAATCCTCTGCAGGTTGGGGTACTTCGCCATCTCAGCCTTGATCTCGTCAACCGGCCGGGGGTAGAGCTGCTCGAGCCGCGCAATGGCGGTGTGTGCCGCGGGCTCCCCGAGCCGCGCCCGTTCTGCCAACAAGTCCCAGGTGAGGCGCCCGGAGCACAGAATCAGCCGCTCGACCCGGTCAGGGTCGCCGACGTCGTCTCCGATCACCGGCCGGAACGTGCCTGTCGTGAAGTCCTCCGGCTGTGAGGCCGCATCCTTGCGCTTGAGCATCGACTTGGGGGTGAACACGATCATCGGGCGGTGCACGCTCGACAACGAATGCTGGCGCAGCAGGTGGAAGTAGCTCGCCGGTGTGGAGGGCTGGGCGACCGTGAACGAGTCGTCGGCGGCCAGCGTCATGAAGCGCTCGATCCGGGCCGACGAGTGGTCCGGTCCCTGCCCCTCGTACCCGTGCGGCAACAGCAGAACGACTCCCGAGCGCTGCTGCCACTTGGCCTGCCCCGAAGAGATGAACTCGTCGATGACGATCTGAGCCCCGTTGACGAAGTCGCCGAACTGCGCCTCCCACAGGGTCAGCGCTTCCGGCCGAGCCACCGAGTACCCGTACTCGAAGCCCATCGCCGCGTACTCCGACAGCAACGAGTCGTAGATGTAGAACTGCGCCTGGCCCTCCGACAGGTTCTGCAACGGAGTCCACTCCGCCGCCGTGCGGCGGTCGATGATGGTCGCGAAGCGCGAGACGAAGGTTCCCCGACGGGAGTCCTGACCAGACAGCCGAACCGGACGGCCCTGCATGAGCAGCGATCCGAAGGCCAAGATCTCGCCAGTACCCCAGTCGATCGGTCCCTCCGTGATCGCCGCGGCCCGGCGCTGCAGCTGTGGCAGCACCGTGGGGTGGACGGTGAAGCCTTCGGGGGCGTTGACATGGGCGTCCGCGATGCGCTTGAGCACCTCGACGGGGATCGCGGTGTCGGTACCACCGACCGGGAGGTTCTTGGTGGGGTACTCCGGCACGGTGACGTACTCGTCGGTCGGCTTCTTCACCGCCCGGACCTCGGCGAAGACCCGCTCCAGCTGCTGCTGATAGTCCTTGAGGGCTTGCTCGGCCTCCTCGACCGTGATGTCACCGCGACCGATCAGTGCCTCGGTGTACAGCTTGCGCACCGAGCGCTTCTTTTCGATCAGGTCGTACATCAACGGTTGGGTGTACGACGGGTCGTCGCCCTCGTTGTGGCCGCGACGGCGGTAGCAGACCAGGTCGATGAGGACGTCCTTGTTGAAGGCCTGCCGGTACTCGAACGCCAGCTGGGCGACCCGCATGCACGCCTCGGGGTCGTCACCATTGACGTGGAAGATCGGCGCCTGCACCATCCGGGCGACATCGGTGGAGTACAGCGACGACCGCGACGACGACGGCGAGGTTGTGAAGCCCACCTGGTTGTTGACGACGACGTGGATAGTTCCACCGGTGCGGTAGCCACGCAGCTGGGACAAGTTGAGCGTCTCGGCCACGACGCCCTGGCCGGCGAAGGCTGCGTCACCGTGGACGAGCAGCGGCAGAACGGGGTACTCGTTGCCCTTGTTCAACAGGTCCTGCTTCGCGCGGGCGATGCCTTCGAGGACCGGGTCGACCGCCTCGAGGTGCGACGGGTTCGCCGCGACCGACACCTTCACCTTTGCTCCGCCGTTCGTCGTGAACTCTCCCTCGGCGCCCAAGTGGTACTTGACGTCGCCGGAGCCCTGCACGGTGCGCGGGTCGATGTTGCCCTCGAACTCCCGGAAGATTTGGGCGTACCCCTTGCTGACGATGTTGGCCAGCACGTTGAGCCGCCCGCGGTGCGCCATCCCGATGGCGACCTCGTCCAGGTTCGCGTCGGCCGCCGCGGCGCAGATCTCGTCGATGAGCGGAATGGTGGTCTCGGCGCCTTCGAGGCTGAAGCGCTTCTGGCCGACGAACTTCGTCTGCAAAAAGGTCTCGAACGCCTCTGCCTGGTTGAGCTTGTGCAGGATCCGGAGCTGTTCCTCACGCGGCACCTTGGTGTGACCGCGCTCGACCCGCTCCTGGATCCAGCGACGCTGCTCAGGGTCCTGGATGTGCATGTACTCGATGCCGGTCGTGCGGCAGTAGGAGTCACGCAGGATCCCGAGGATGCTGCGCAGCTTCATGAACCGCTGCCCGCCGAAGTTGCCGGTGGCGAACTCACGGTCCAGGTCCCACAACGTCAAACCATGGGTACCGACCTCGAGGTCGGGATGGCTTCGCTGCCGGTATTCGAGGGGATCCGTGTCGGCCATCATGTGGCCGCGCACGCGGTACGCGTGGATCATCTCCAGGACGCGGGCCTGCTTGCTGACCTCGTCGTCATGGTTCGTGGAGATGTCGGAGGCCCAGCGGATCGGTTCGTACGGGATGCGCAGGGCGCGAAAGATCTCGTCGTAGAAGCCGTCCTCGCCCAGCAGCAGGCCGTGCAACCGCCGGAGGAACTCGCCGGACTGCGCGCCCTGGATCACCCGGTGGTCGTACGTCGAGGTCAGCGTCATGACCTTGCTGATCGCGTTGCGGGTGAGCGTCTCCTCCGATGCGCCCTGGTACTCCGCCGGGTACTCCATCGCACCGACGCCGATGATGCAGCCCTGACCACTCATCAGCCGCGGCACGGAGTGGTTGGTGCCGATCGTGCCTGGGTTGGTGAGGGTCGCCGAGGTGCCGCGGAAATCGGCCACGGTGAGGTTGTTGTCGCGCGCCCGGCGGACGACGTCCTCGTAGGCGCCCCAGAAGTCCGCGAAGCCGAGCTGCTCTGCGCCCTTGATGGACGGCACCAGCAGTTGGCGGGTGCCGTCCGGCCGGGGGACGTCGATGGCGAGACCAAGGTTGACGTGGGCCGGCTTGACCAGGGTCGGCTTGCCGTCGACCACCTCGAAGCCGATGTTCATCTCGGGCATCGCCTTGAGCGCCTTCGCCAGAGCGAAGCCGATGATGTGAGTGAAGGACACCTTGCCGCCGCGGGCACGGTCGAGGTGGTTGTTGATGACGATCCGGTTGTCGATGAGCAGCTTCACCGGAACCGTTCGGACGCTTGTGGCAGTCGGGACCGAGAGGCTGCTGTCCATGTTGGCGACCGTGCGTGCCGAAGCACCCTTCAGGACGACGCGCTGGGGCTCGTCATTCCCGTCTTCCTGCTCCTCGACCGAGCCGGTTTTCGGCGGGGCCGATCCCTCGTCGGGCAGCCGGTCGGCCGGTACCGACTTCGCGGCTAGGGCGGGCGGGAAGTCGCGGGTCTGACCCGGAGCAACAGCCGAGGCTGCGGCAGAACCTGTCTCTGCAGCCGGTGACTGGCTGGCGGTCGTGGCCTTGGGAGTGGGCGCGGGTCCGGGAAGGGCCGGCTCCGGCTTGGCGGCTGGTGGTGTTGCCGACGCAGGGGTGTGGGCCTCTGGGCGGGCCGCGGGCTGCGCTCCCGCCGGCCGCGACTCTCCGTTGCTGCTCGCTGCCGTGCCCATGTGTGCGTCGCCGTCGACCGTCGTGTCCTCGACTGCTTGCGTCGGCTTGTCGCTCGTCGAGCTCTTGCTCGTCGGCGTCGTTGCGGCGTCGGTCGCGCTCTTGCTCGTCCCGTCTGGGCCGCCATCGTCATGTCCGCCAGGCTGGGCATCCGCGCCCCGGCTCTGAAACAGCTCTCGCCATGCCTCGTCAACAGAGTCGGGATCCTCGAGGTACTTCTCATACATCTCGTCGACGAGCCATTCGTTGGCTCCGAAGTCTGATAATGCAGCGTTGTGCGGGGATTGGGACACGGCTCGCGTTTCGCCTCTTCCGCTGAGGTTCTTGTGGGGACACTGTAAGGCTAGCCCGCCGATCCAGCACTGGGCAGGACCTCACGCGTATCCACATCGCGGCGTGGATCCTTGAGTCACCCGGGCGCGTCCGCCATTCTTCGCAGTGATGCCCGGACACCGCAGGACCCGCCTGCCGGCCCTGTTGGGACTGGTCCTGTTCGCCTGCGCCGCGTGTACCAGCGATGCTGACAGTGCTGCGGACGAGGATCCCGCAACCTCCACCCAGCCGCCCTCAGCCGTCGCGAAGACCACGACGTCCACCCCGGTGGTGACGTTGCGGCGGGCGGACGCTCCCGTAAGAATCAGGGTCGACCAGGTGCGCGGTCGGCTACCGGACGTGAAGCAGGCCCTCCTCGCGAAGGCGATCGCCGCACCAGTGTCGGCGTGGTTCGACAACGCCTTCCTTGACGTGGCCTACCCCGCCACCGACTTCACGGCCGCCTTCGCCTCCTGGACCCCCGGCTCGAGGGACCAGTCGCACCGCGATCGTGACGTCACCACCAACCAGGCGTTGGGCCCCAGGCTTGCAGCCGTCGTGGCCGATAGCCGACAGGTGAGCCTGTCCATATTCGGTAGTCGGGGCCAGTCGGGAGGTGCCACGGCCAGAGTCAGGCTCGAGCTCACCGGACAACGACTGTCCGGCCCCCCGCGAATCCACCTCAAGGTCTGGGGAGACCTCTACCTGACTCCCGGGGATGACGGCTGGCGGATCTTCGGCTACGACCTGCACCGGTCGGTGCTTGACCGATGAATCGTGCGAAGGCAGTTCCGCTGCGCCGGCGCCTGCATGCCCTGAAGCGGACGATCGGTTTAGCGTTGTCGCTGATACTGCTCAGTCTCGCCGTGCCGGACTCGAGCCGGCTCGAGGCGCAGTACGCCCTGGTGGAGCTCGGGGGAGTGCATGGAGTCGACGCGACAGACGGCGTGATCTGGATCCTGGCTCTGGGGTCCGACGCCCGGCCGGGGGAGCCCGTGCTGGCGAGCCGTTCCGACGCGATCCAGCTCGTCGGAATCGACGCAGCCACCCGCTCTGCGGTTACGATCGGGGTTCCGCGCGACTCCTACGTCGACATACCGGGGTACGGCAGCGACAAGATCAACGCGGCCATGACGTACGGCGGGCCGGCCGCGACAGCCGACGCGATCGCTGCCCTTACCGGGATCACGCCGGACTACGTGTTCGTCACGAGCTTCCCCGGGTTGATCCATATGGTCGGGAAGATCAACGGCATCCGCGCCAGGGTGACCTACGAGATGGCCGACCAGGGCGTGACCTTTGCGCCAGGTATGCACAAGTTCACCGGTGGAGAGGCCCTGAAGTTCGCGCGAATCCGCCACGGCCTCCCGCGCGGCGACTTCGACCGGTCCTTTGACCAGGGCCAGCTTCTCAAGGGCGGGTTGGCGACGGTCCTCGGCAAGCTCGGCCGACCAGGGTTCTTCGAGCGAGCCATATCCCACTTCGCTCGCTACACCGACACCAACCTGAACCCGGTGGAGCTGTACCGCCTGGGCCGCACCGTGCTCGAGGTGAACCCCGCCCGTGTCCGTGTGTGCGTCCTCGACGGTGATGTGGGCTTCGTCGGAGCTGCCAGCGTGGTCTTCCTCGATAGCGACGCGGTCGGCGCCTTGTCGGAAGACGTCCGTCACGATGCCCGCGTGGAAGGCGGCTGCTGAGCGACAATGTCACTAAGCGCCCCCGGCAGGATTCGAACCTGCGCTCCCGCCTCCGGAGGGCGGTGCTCTATCCCCTGAGCTACGGGGGCTCAGGCGGGAAAAGGGTAGCAGCGGCGGCCAACGCCGCCCTAACGTCGCAGTCCATGAGGTCAGGGCGGCAAAAGGGGTCTCCGGGCCTGGATACGATTGGCCGGTGACCCCCGAGCAGCTCTCCCAGACGATCGTCGACGCTCTGCACGCGCTGAGCGCCCGCGGCGTGCTGAGACTGCCACCCGAAGTCACCGTCTCGACGGTCACCGTCGAGCGTCCCAAAGTCAAGGAGCACGGCGACTACGCCACGAACGTGGCACTGAAGCTGGCCAAGAAGGTTGGCCTGCCTCCGCGTGAGCTGGCCGACCTGCTCGCGACCGAGCTCAAGGCGTCTGCTGACATCGCCGACGTGGCAATCGCGGGTCCGGGGTTCGTCAACATCACCGTGGCGTCCGCGGCTCAGGGCGAGATCGCGCGGTCCATCCTCGAGCAGGGTACGAACTACGGCTCCTCCACGGCGCTGGCCGGCCGCAGGATCAACTTGGAGTTCGTGTCGG
The DNA here is from genome assembly GCA_035633755.1 of Nocardioidaceae bacterium. GTDB lineage: Bacteria > Actinomycetota > Actinomycetes > Propionibacteriales > Nocardioidaceae > DASQEH01. Next base: position 10,555 of record DASQEH010000079.1, read on the forward strand.
CGAACCCGACCGGACCGGTCCACATCGGCGGTGGGCGCTGGGCTCCGGTCGGGGACAGCCTGGCCAGAGTGCTCGCCACTCTTGGCGCCGACGTTGCGCGGGAGTACTACTTCAACGATCACGGGGCACAGATCGACCGGTTCTCCCGATCTCTGCTGGCGGTAGCCAAGGGGCAGGCTCCGCCCGAAGACGGCTACGTCGGCGACTACATCGTGGAGATCGTGCAGGCAGTGGTGGACGCGTATCCCGACGTCCTCGACCTCCCCGATGACCAGGCACAGGAGGTCTTCCGCCGCGAAGGCGTCGACCTGATGTTCGCCGAGATAAAGTCCACGCTGCACGCCTTCGGGGTCGACTTCGACGTGTACTTCCACGAGCAGTCCCTGCACGACTCGGGTGCCGTCGAGCGTGCAGTGCAGCGGCTGACCGATATGGGCAACACCTACGAGGCCGACGGGGCGCTGTGGTTGCGGTCCCAGCAGTACGGTGACGAGAAGGACCGCGTCATCATCAAGTCCAACGGCCAACCCGCCTACATCTCCGCCGACCTGGCGTACTACCTCGACAAGCGTGAACGGGGGTTCGACCAAGTCGTCATCATGCTCGGCGCCGACCACCACGGCTACGTAGGCCGACTGATGGCCATGTGCCGCGCTTTCGGCGACGAGCCCCACGTCAACCTCGAGGTCCTCATCGGCCAGATGGTCAATCTCGTCACCGACGGCCAGCCGTTACGCATGTCCAAGCGGGCCGGGACAGTCGTCACCATCGACGACCTGATCGCGGCCGTCGGCGCCGACGCCGCACGATACGCACTGCTCCGCTACTCCAGCGACAGCAACATCGACCTTGACCTCGCGCTGTGGTCCAGCGCGAGCAACGAGAACCCGGTGTACTACGTGCAGTACGCGCATGCGCGGCTGTGCTCGATCCTGCGCAACGCGGCGGATCTCGGCCTTACCTCGCACGACGGCTTCGACCCGGCAGCGCTGTCGCACGAGCGTGAAGGTGACCTCCTCCGGGCACTGGCGGAGTTCCCGAGCGTCGTGGCGTCGGTGGCGGAGCTGTGGGCGCCGCACCGCCTCGCCCGCTACCTGGAGGCGACGGCGGCGACGTTCCACCGTTTCTACGACGTTTGCCGGGTGCTCCCCATGGGGGAGGAGGAGCCCGGTGACATCCATCGCGCTCGCTTGGTCCTCGTCGACGCCACTCGAATCGTGATCTCCCGCGGACTGGACCTCCTGGGTGTGTCTGCGCCTGAGCGGATGTAGCGTGCCGACTTCACTCCTGCCGGCGGGGATGCACCATGCGCGCCCATGAAGCCGGGGCCCTGCACGCCGAGGCCACCTCGGCGCGAGGCCCGGCGTGGTTGATGCCCCCCCATGATCTGAACGCTTTGACTCCTGAGCTGTGGTCTCGCAACGTCGCGCGGGACGAGTCTGGTGTCTTGAGCGTCTCGGGCGTCGGTGCCGACACCTTGGCTGCCCGCTTCGGCACTCCGGTCTATGTCGTGGACGAGGACGACTTCCGCGCTCGGGCTCGGGAGTTCCGGCGTGCTTTCCACGGGTTCGACGTCTACTACGCCGGCAAGGCGTTCCTCTGCCTGGCCACCGTGCGATGGATCGACGAGGAGGGCCTCGACCTGGACGTGTGCTCCGGCGGCGAGCTGGCGGTGGCGCTGCGGGCCGGCTTCGACCCGGCACGCATCGGCTTCCACGGCAACAACAAGAGCGTCCCCGAGCTCATCAGCGCCGTGGAGGCCGGGGTGGGACGCATCATCGTCGACTCCCACGCCGAAGTGGACCGCCTGAGCGCCATTGCGGCACAGCGCGGCACACGACAGGCCGTGCTGGTCCGGGTCACTGCCGGAGTCGAGGCGCACACCCATGCCTACATCGCCACCGCTCACGAGGACCAGAAGTTCGGGTTCTCCATTGCCGGTGGCGATGCGCTCGACGCGATGAGGCTCGTCGAGGCCAGTGGGTCCCTGGACTTGGTCGGCTTGCACTCGCACATCGGGTCCCAGATCTTCGAGACCGCCGGCTTCGAGGTTGCGGCTCGGCGCGTGCTGGCCCTCTACTCGACCGGCCTCGAGCTCGGTATGAACCTGCGCGAGCTGAATCTCGGGGGTGGCTTCGGGATCGCGTACACCACTCAGGACGACCCGGCTTCGCCCGCGCAGCTGGCCGGCGAGATCACCGCGATCGTCGCCGCCGAATGCCGCACGCTCGGGATCGGCGTGCCCCAGTTGTCGATCGAGCCCGGGCGGGCGATAGCCGGGCCGTCCACGTTCACCTTGTACGAGGTAGGGACTGCCAAGGCCGTGGCTCTCGACGCTGGGGCCAGCCGTCTGTACGTCTCTGTCGACGGCGGCATGAGCGACAACATCCGGCCTGCGCTGTATGACGCCGACTTCTCGTGCGCGCTGGCCTCACGCCGGTCCACCGCCGGGCCGATGCTCGCCCGGGTCGTCGGCAAGCACTGCGAGTCTGGCGACATCGTGGTGAAGGACGAGTTCCTTCCTCTCGATGTTGACGCCGGCGACTTGATTGCGGTGCCCGCAACCGGTGCCTACTGCCGCGCCCTCGCGAGCACGTACAACCATGTGCCGAGACCGCCTGTCGTGGCGGTCCGGCAGGGTCGGGCGAGAGTCATCGTGCGTCGCGAGACTGAGGACGACCTGCTGCGCTTGGAGGTGGAATGAGATGCGCATAGCCATGCTGGGTTGTGGTGCGGTCGGGAGCTCGGTGGCTCGGCTGCTGTTCGAGCGCGCCGACGACCTGGCCGCCCGGGTCGGTACGTCGCTGGAGCTCGTGGGTATCGCGGTCCGTCGCATCGACCGCGACCGCGGTGTCGATGTGCCTCGCAAGCTGTTCACGACCGACGCCCAAGGCCTCGTGACTCGAGGCGACATTGACGTCGTCATCGAGGTCATCGGGGGAATCGAGCCAGCCCGCTCACTCGTGCTGGCGGCCCTCGACTCCGGTGCATCGGTGGTCACCGCCAACAAGGCGCTGCTCGCCGAGGACGGGTCGACCATCTTCGAAGCCGCCGCCAAGGCCGAACGCGACGTGTACTACGAGGCGGCTGTCGCGGGCGCCATCCCCATCATCAGGCCCTTGCGCGAGTCGCTCGCCGGCGATTCGGTGCACCGGGTCCTGGGCATCGTCAACGGCACGACGAACTTCATCCTCGATTCCATGGACACCTCCGGCGCGGGCTTCGACGACGCCCTCGAGCAGGCCCAGGCACTGGGTTTCGCCGAGCCCGACCCCACCGCCGACGTCGAGGGTTTCGACGCCGCGGCGAAGGCGGCCATTCTGGCCAGTCTCGCGTTCCACACGCGAGTGACGACCGCAGACGTGCACCGCGAAGGCATCACGGACGTGACAGCCACCGACATCGCGGCGGCTCGCGACAGAGACTCCGTGGTGAAGCTGCTGGCGATCTGTGACCGCACCCAAGGAGACGGCCCGGACACCGTGTCGGTACGGGTTCACCCGGCGATGATCCCGCGCTCACATCCCTTAGGAAGCGTGCGAGGGGCCTTCAACGCCGTCTTCGTTGAGAGCGATGCCGCCGGCCGGCTGATGTTCTACGGGCCGGGCGCTGGGGGCGCGCCGTCGGCCAGCGCTGTGCTCGGCGACGTCGTCACGGTGGCCCGCAACCGTCTGAACGGCGTCACCGGGGTGGGGGAGTCCACCTATGCGGAGCTCGCGATCGCATCGATGGGCGACACGGTGACCCGCTACCACGTCGGGATCGACGTGGATGACAAGCCTGGAGTTCTGGCGTCCGTCGCTGAGCTGTTCGCGTCGCACGGCGTCTCCATCCAGACCGTCCACCAGGAGGGTCGTGGCAACGACGCCCGCCTCGTGGTCGTGACGCACGCCGCGCCCGACCGCGCCCTGTCGGCGACGGTGGAGTCACTGCGGGGTCTGACAAGTGTGCGCGAGGTCACCTCCGTCATGCGCGTCGAAGGCGTGAGCGAATGAGCCTGAAGGGGCCGCACCAGTGGCGTGGGGTCATCGCGGAGTACCGCGACTGGCTGCCGGTATCGGACGAGACCCCCGTCATCACCTTGCGTGAGGGCGGCACGCCGCTCGTGGAGTCCGGTTGGCTCTCGGAGGTCACGCGCTGCTCGGTCTGGCTGAAGGTCGAGGCCAACAACCCGACCGGCTCGTTCAAGGACCGTGGCATGACGATGGCCGTCTCGAACGCCGCCGAGCAGGGCGCGAAGGCCGTCGTCTGCGCGTCGACCGGCAACACGTCGGCCTCCATGTCGGCGTACGCGACCCGGGCGGGCCTGACGCCGATCGTGCTGGTCCCGCAGGGAAAGATCGCTGCCGGAAAGATGGCGCAGGCCGTCATGCACGGGGCGCGGATCATTCAAGTCCGCGGCGGATTCGACGCCTGCCTCCAGCTCGCGCAGGCGCTGTCCAAGGACTACCCGGTGTCCCTGGTCAACTCGGTGAACCCTGTTCGGCTCGAGGGCCAGAAGACCGCGTCGTTCGAGATCATCGACTTCCTCGGTGAGGCGCCCGACGTCCACGTGCTGCCCGTCGGCAACGCCGGCAACATCGCGGCCTACTGGAAGGGGTTCGCCCAGTACGCCGACTCCGGCCGGGCCAGCCGCCGACCTGCTCTGTGGGGCTTCCAGGCGGAGGGCGCCGCTCCTTTGGTGTCGGGGACTGTTGTTCGGTACCCCGAGACGGTGGCCACGGCGATCCGCGTCGGCAACCCCGCATCGTGGCTGCTCGCAGAGTCCGCGCGCGACGAGTCCGGCGGGGTGATCGAAGCGGTCTCCGACCTGGACATCCTCCGGGCACAGCGCGATCTCGCGGTGCGAGATGGGGTGTTCGTCGAGCCGGCCTCTGCCGCGGGCGTCGCAGGGTTGCTGATGCGGGCCGGCACCGGTGCCGTCGATCCAGGGCAGACGATCTCGGTCACGGTGACCGGGCATGGCCTCAAAGACCTGGAGACCCCGCTCAGCTTCCGAGACGTGAGCGTCGACCGCGTGATCGACGCCGACGTCGATCAGGCAGCAGCAGCGGCAGACCTCATCGATGGGTGACTTCGTCGGGTCGACGGTACGGGTCCAGGCGCCCGCGACGAGTGCGAATCTCGGCCCGGGTTTCGACTCGTTCGGCCTTGCGCTGAGCCTCCACGACGTCGTCGAGGCCCGCGTGGTCAGCCACGGGGTGCACGTCGACGTGGCCGGCGAAGGCGCATCCGAACTGCCGACCGACGGATCCCACCTCGTCGTCTCCGTCATGCGGGCGACATTCGACCTGCTCGGGGTCTCGCAACCGGGCCTGCGACTGGCGTGCCACAACCGCATCCCGCAGGGGCGGGGGCTCGGGTCATCGGCAGCGGCCATTGTGTCGGGTGTCCTGTTGGCCGATGCGCTGGTAGGGGGCGGCGCTGTGACTCCAGACCAGGCCCTCGGGTTGGCCACCGCGACGGAAGGTCACCCCGACAACGTCGCTGCCTGTCTCTTCGGAGGCTTCTCCCTGGCGTGGCGAGAGACCGGCGTGGCGCGTGCTGTGCGTCTCGACGTTCACGCCGAGGTACGTCCTGCTGCCTTCATCGCCCCGAACGCGTTGTCCACCGCTCTGGCACGTGGTCTGCTGCCGTCTGACGTCCCCCACGCGGTGGCAAGCGCGAATGCCGGCCGGGCAGCACTGCTCGTCGCGGCCCTCACGACGCAGCCCGCGCTGCTCCTCGCCGCTACGGAAGACAGCCTGCACCAGGAATTTCGCCGACCTGCGATGCCGGATTCGCTCGAGCTGGTGGACTCTCTGCGCGCCGCCGGCGTACCCGCCGTCATCTCAGGTGCCGGCCCCAGCGTGCTGGCGTTGGGGACCACCGCCCAGCCTCTGGACCCGATGGCCTGGACGCCGGCGTCATGGGTAGGACGAGAGATCGCCGTCAATGCGACGGGCGCCTCGGTGGTGACGGACTCCTAGGCTCCCCGGAACTTGCGACGCGCTACCGAGGTCCCTTGGTGATTGCGACGAGTGCGCTTGCATAGTGGTAATATCGCGACAGCGACGGTCTCTTATGACCGATCTCCTCCAGCGGGTTTCGCTGGGAGCGTTCAGAACACCCTCAAGTCAATCTCTTCGCTGTGCGAGGAGCCTTCAGGGCTGGATGCACCTCTGCTTCTCCCGCCGGAGCATTCCTCTTTGAGCGTCATCGGACGCTCCCCCAGACGTGGGAAGGACCTCACGTGACTCAAACCCCCGAAGCCACCGCCCCTGCCGTCGCCCGAGCGGCGACGCGCAAGAAGAGCGGTGGCCTCAACTCGATGCTTCTGCCAGAGCTCAAGCAGCTCGCCGGCACACTCGGCATCAAAGGTGCCTCGACGATGCGCAAGAGCGCACTGATCGAAGCCATCTCGGCCCGACAGACCGGATCGCCCGGCACGGCCCCCAGCTCCACCTCGTTCGCCGCCACGTCGGCTGAGCCAGCCAATGCGCCATCCGCGCCAGCGAGCCCGTCTCGCGAGCCAGCGGCCACGTCGCCCGCCGCGTCCCTCTCGGAGCCGGCCGGGTCAGAGCCAGCGACGGCACCCTTCTCGACCGACGAGATGAACGGAAACTTCGACTCGAGCTCGACCTCGACGCCAGCGACCAGTGACACCGACGGAGGTACCTCCGGTCCGTCCGAACCCGCGTCCGAGGCCGACTCTGCGCCCGCGACGAGCGCGCAGAGCTCCGACGCTCGCCCGGACCGCACCCGCAACGAATCCGCCCGCAACCGCAACCGCGACTCCCAGAGCCGCAGCGACAGCGGCGCCTCCCAGAGCCGCACCGACAGCAGCTCCGCGCAGGGCCGCGGCGACAGCAGTTCCACGCAGGGTCGAGGCGACAACGGGTCGAGCCAGCCGAGCCGCAGCGACAACCGCGATTCCCAGCACGGCCGCAGCGAGAGCAGTACACAGCAGAGCCGCAGTGACAACCGCGATTCCCAGCAGGGCCGCAGCGAGAGCAGCACACAGCAGAGCCGCGACGGCAGCTCCTCGCCGGGCCGTGACAGCTACCGCGACGACGACCGGGGCGGGAGCCGCAACAGCCGTCGCCGCAACCGCAACCGCGACCGGTACCGCGACCGCGACAAGCGCCGCGACGGTAACGACGCCGAGCCGCAGGTCGGCGAGGACGACGTTCTCATCCCCGCCGCCGGCATCTTGGACCTGCTCGACAACTACGCCTTCGTGCGCACCACCGGGTACCTGCCCGGACCGAACGACGTCTACGTGGCCCTGTCGATGGTCCGCAAGTACGGCTTGCGGAAGGGCGATGCGATCACCGGTGCGGTACGTCAGCAGAGCACCGACAGTGAGCGACGCGAGAAGTTCAACCCGATGGTGCGCATCGACACAGTGAACGGCGCAGAGCCGGAGGCAGCGCGTCACCGGATCGAGTTCTCCAAGCTCACCCCGCTGTACGCCGCTGAGCGGCTGCGGCTGGAGACCGAGCCGCACATCGTGGCGACCCGGATCATCGATATCGTCGCCCCCATCGGCAAGGGTCAGCGTGGCCTGATCGTGTCGCCGTCGAAGGCGGGCAAGACGCTGATCCTGCAGGCGATGGCGAACGCCATCACCACCAACAATCCCGAGTGCCACCTGATGGTCGTGCTCGTCGACGAGCGACCTGAAGAAGTCACCGACATGCAGCGCGCGGTCAAGGGTGAGGTCATCGCCTCCACCTTCGACCGGCCGGCCGAGGACCACACGACGGTCGCCGAGCTGGCGATCGAACGAGCCAAGCGACTGGTGGAGCTCGGGCACGACGTGATCGTGCTGCTCGACTCCATCACCCGGCTGGGAAGGGCCTACAACCTCGCAGCTCCCGCGAGCGGGCGCATCCTCTCCGGTGGTGTCGACTCCTCCGCGCTGTACCCCCCGAAGCGGTTCTTCGGAGCGGCACGCAACATCGAAGACGGGGGGTCGCTGACAATCTTGGCCACGGCGCTCATCGAGACCGGGTCCAAGATGGACGAGGTCATCTTCGAGGAGTTCAAGGGCACCGGAAACATGGAGCTCCGCCTGCGCCGTGAGTACGCCGACAAGCGGATCTTCCCGGCCATCGACGTCGACGCATCGGGGACCCGTCGAGAAGACCTGCTGATGAGCAAGGACGAGCTGCAGATCGTCTGGAAGCTGCGCCGGGTCCTGTCAGCCCTGGACGGGCAGCAGGCCCTCGAGCTCCTGCTCGAGAAGCTCCGGCAGACCAAGAGCAACGTCGAGTTCCTGATGCAGGTCAACAAGACGACGCCAACAGCAAGCGGCCTGCGCGGTAGTGGCGACGACTGAGGACACCGGAATGTGCCGCCCCGCATTGGCGTTGTACGCGGCGTCAGTGACAGACTGACCCGTCGGTTCCGGTTCACGCCTCGCGACCTCGCAGGCGACCCGGCGCCCCTGAGACGAAGGACACTCATGAAGAAGGACATCCACCCCTCGTACGTCGACACGACGGTCACATGTACGTGCGGGAACTCGTTCACCACCCGCAGCACGGCGACAAGCGGCTCCATGCACGCCGACGTCTGCTCCAACTGCCACCCCTTCTACACCGGGAAGCAGAAGATCCTGGACACCGGTGGCCGCGTCGCCCGCTTCGAGGCGCGGTACGCCAAGAAGGCCGCCAAGTAGCTCCACCGACGCCGGCCCCCCGCTCGTCTGAGGGGCCGGCGTCGTCATGTCCGGTGGAGTGAGGGAGGTCCGATGTTCGAAGCTGTCGACAGCCTGGTCGCCGAGCACGCCGCGATCGAGCAGCAGCTGGTCCATCCCGACGTCTTCTCCGATCCCGTTCGCTCCCGCACGCTGAACCAGCGCTATGCCGCCCTGAGCGCGGTCGTACGCACGTATCGGGAGTGGCAGGCGACCGTCGGTGACATCGAAGCAGCGCGTGAGCTGGCCGCCGAGGACGACACGTTCGCCGCCGAGGCCGACCGGCTCGAGCTCCAACGGCTGGCTCTCGAGGAGCGCCTGCGGCACTTGTTGGTTCCGCGCGACCCCGTCGACGCCAAGGACTCCCTTCTCGAGATCAAGGCGGGCGAAGGCGGTGAGGAGTCGGCGCTGTTCGCCGGCGACCTGCTGCGCATGTACGGGCGCTATGCCGAGCGGCGGGGCTGGAGTCTCGAGGTGCTCGACGAGACGCAGAGCGACCTCGGAGGCGTGAAGAGCGCAACCGTCGCGGTGAAGGCGAGAGGCGTCCCCGAGCCCGGAGAGGCGCCGTACGCGCTACTCAAGTTCGAAGGCGGCGTCCACCGCGTGCAGCGGGTTCCGGTGACCGAGTCGCAAGGACGCATCCACACCTCCGCCGCCGGCGTCCTGGTGATGCCGGAGGCTGAGCCGGTCGATGTCAGCCTGGACGACAACGACCTGCGGATCGACGTGTTCCGTTCGTCGGGTCCGGGAGGCCAGAGCGTGAACACGACCGACTCGGCGGTACGGATCACCCACGTGCCGACGGGGATCGTCGTCTCCTGCCAGAACGAGAAGAGCCAGCTGCAGAACCGGGAGCAAGCCATGCGGGTGCTGCGGGCTCGCCTGCTGCAGCTCGCCCAGGACGAGGCCGATGCCGAGGCGTCCGACGCTCGACGCTCCCAGATCCGTACCGTTGACCGGTCGGAGCGGGTACGCACCTACAACTACCCCGAGAACCGGATCACCGACCACCGGGTGGGCTACAAGGCACACAACCTCGACGCGGTGCTCGACGGTGACATGCAGGCCGTGATCGATGCCCTTGTCGCGGCGGATCTCGAAAGCCGGCTCGCTGCGGTCGAGTCGCCTCCCCAGCCCTGAGATTGCGATGCACCACCTCGTCCGTGAGATTCTCGGCCCTGCAATTGTCGACCTGGAGCGAGCCGGGGTGGACTCGGCCCGCTTCGACGCCGAGGTGCTGCTGGCGCACGTCCTCGACGTCGATCGACCGGCACTCGCCCGGGTACGTGACGTAACGGTCGAGCAGGCCGACGCCTTTCGTGAACTGGTCCAGCGGCGAGCCGGGCGCGAACCCCTGCAGCACCTCACCGGTTCATCAGCCTTCCGCTACCTGGACGTGGTGGTGGGACCGGGGGTCTTCGTCCCGAGGCCAGAGACGGAGGTGCTCACGCAGGCGGCGATCGACGAGCTCTCGCGCCTCGTTGACAGCGGAGTCCAGCGGCCGGTAGCCGTCGACCTGTGCACCGGCTCGGGGGCGGTTGCCGCGGCAATGGCCTCAGAGGTCCCCCAAGCGACGGTCACTGCCGTCGAGCTGTCGCCGCAAGCCCATGCCTTCGCGGTACGAAACGCACAACCCTACGGCGTCGACGTCCGGCTCGGTGACATCGCAGATGCGGTCGACGACCTCGCCGGGCAGGTTCATGTGGTGACTGCCAACCCCCCGTACATCCCGCTGAGCGCCTTTGAGTCGGTTGCCCCGGAGGCGCGCGACTTCGACCCGCCGCTGGCTTTGTGGTCCGGCGAGGACGGTCTGGACGTCATCAGGGTGGTCGCGCGCGTTGGCGCCCACCTGCTGGTCGACAACGGCCTGGTGGTGTGCGAGCACGCTGACTCCCAAGGCACTGCGGCGCCGGCGGTCTTCGCCTCCAGTGGGCTATGGACGCAGGTTCGCGACAACCTCGATCTGAGCCGCCGACCGCGGTTCGTGAGTGCGCGGCGAGTGCCCGCCGACCGAAGGCTGCTGGCACCATAGCCCTGTGACGAATGTGTACACGCTCGCCGATCCCGAGCAGCGCTCGGTGGCTTTCGCCGACGCGAAGGCGGCGCTCTCGGCGAGCGGACTGGTGGTGATGCCGACCGACACGGTCTACGGTCTCGCCTGCGACGCATTCGATCCGACAGCGGTGCGCCGGCTGCTGAGGGCCAAGGGTCGCGGCAGGGACATGCCGACACCGGTCCTTGTTGCGTCGGTGGACACCATGCGGGCGCTCGCCACCAACGTGAGCGCCCAGACACGCGAGCTCGCCGCGGCCCTGTGGCCGGGAGGGTTGACCATCATCTGCCGTCAGCAGCCCTCGCTGCGCTGGGACATCGGCGACAGCCGTGGCACCGTTGCGCTTCGTGTCCCGGATCACCCCGACGCCATCGAGCTGCTCCTCGACAACGGGCCGTTGGCGGTCAGCTCGGCGAACTCCACCGGGATGCCGCCGGCCACCACGGTCTCCGAGGCGCAAGAGATGCTGCGCGACGCCGTGAATGTCTACCTTGACGCGGGCCCGACCGCGGGCCCGGTACCGTCGACGATCGTCGACGCCACGGGAGAGGTGCTCCGCGTGGTCCGCCTTGGTGTGATCAGCCTCGGCCGACTGCGCGAGATCGTCACCGATATCGAGGCGCCGGAGGACTTCGAGGAAGAGGACGGGCCGGAGTCCTTCGCGCAGTTCGCCTCGCCTCCCGACGAGTCCGAGGATGACGGCTACGACGAGGATCCTCGCACCGAACCCATGCTGACCGAACCGACGGGGGCGACGGAGGCCACGAGGTACCACGAGAGCCGGGCATCCTCGGACGGCAGTGCCTCTGAGGCCGCCCGCGAGAGCTCTGCGCCGGGCGCCGAGCCGGACGACTCGTCGCAACGACCGGACTGATGCGCGAGTACCTGCTGATCTTCTTCGTCGCCCTTGCGGTGACGTACCTCCTGGCCGTGCTGGCACGTGAGCTGGCCATGCGAACGGGCGCCTTCGCGCGCGTACGCGACCGTGACGTGCACGAGATCCCCATTCCGTACTTCGGCGGTGTGGCGATGATGGCGGGTCTGCTGGCCGCGTACGCCGTTGCGGTGAAGCTGCCCTCGCTGAGCAGCTCGCCCAGCGCCGACGTGATCTTCCACGATGCGCGTGCGGTGCTGCTGGGAGGCGCCGTGATCTGCCTGGTGGGGATACTCGATGACCTCTTCGAGCTGGATGCGGTCACGAAGTTCGTCGGCGAGGTGCTCGCGGCGGCGACCGTGGTGGCCCAGGGGGTCCAGATCTACTGGATCCCACTACCCGGGATCGGAACGCTCCCGACGTTCTCGCTCGGGGGGTCGCAGGCCGCGCTGCTGACCATCCTGCTGATCGTGACCACCGTGAACGCCGTCAACTTCCTCGACGGTCTCGACGGTCTCGCAGCGGGAGTAGTGGGTATCGGTGCGGTCGCGTTCTTCGCCTACTCGGTTCTCCTGGTGTTCGTGAATGATCAGGAGAAGGCCACGACGGCCGCGATGCTGACAGCCGCGCTCGCCGGGGTCTGCTTGGGCTTCCTCCCGCACAACTTCTTTCCCGCCCGGATCTTCATGGGCGACTCCGGTGCGCTTCTCATCGGGTTCCTGCTGGCCTGCTCGACCATCAGCCTGACCGGTCAGTACCCCACCTCGCGCATTCCCCAAGGGCTGTTCGGTGCCTCGGCGAGCCTGCTCCCGGCGATGCTGCCCTTGATCTTGCCCGTCGCGGTCCTGCTCGTGCCCTTCCTCGACCTGGTCCTGGCGATCGTGCGACGAACCCGAGCCGGCCTCTCGCCGTTCGCGCCGGACAAGAAGCACCTGCACCACCAGCTGCTCGAGATCGGCCACTCTCAGAGACGGGCCGTCATGGTGATGTACCTCTGGGCATCGCTCGTCGCCTTCGGGTCCGTCGTGGTGAGCCTGTTCTCGGGTTGGTGGTCCGCCGTGGGCCTCACCGCGATGACGGCCACTGCACTGCTGGTGACGTTCGGCGTCCCGGGTCACGAGGGCATCATCCCTGCAGACGAGGCGTAGTCGGAGGTGACAGCGTCGCGGACCGCGTGGGAGGCTCTCGATTGGCACTGGTCCACGACTTTGTGCTATTTTTCACAAGCGGGCTGGGAACCCCTCTCACCTGCCGTAATGACCCCCCCGAGCAATCGAGGATCGGCCGCCAGATGACGACCGCAGGCACCCCCGATAGGCCCCTTGCGCCGCTCGTGCGCCTGGCCTTGGTGCCAAGCGTCGTGGCCGGCCTCGGGTGTGCCGCCGTCGCGGCCAGCACAGCCGGGTCCGAGGCGTTGTGGGGGGCCTTGCTCGGGACCGTCCTGGTCACCGGCTTCTTCTGGTTCGGGCAGGTCGTGCTGCACGCGCTCCGCACGATCGCCCCCGGCTTGTTCCTCGTGGTGGGGCTGCTGACCTACACCCTGCAGGTGGTCGCCTTGCTCGCAGTCTTCGCGTCGTTTCAGCGAGGGGCGGGCTGGGCCGAGCAGGTGTCCGGGACCGCATTGGGTGTCACCGTCATTGTGTGTACCGCCATCTGGACGGTTGGCCTGGTCGTAGCCTCGCATTTCTCCCGAGTGCCCTTGTATGACGCCAGCGGCCGGGCGTGATGGGTGTGCGCACGCCGGGTGGAGACTGCTATCGTCCGGTGCCACATGAGCGACAATCCCGAGCGGCGGCCTTCCGGGGACCCGTGGGTGCCATTCGGGTACCTCGTCGGCGGGGCAGCGTTCTACGGCGGCGTGGGATGGCTGCTCGACCGATGGCTCGACACGTCCTTTCTACTGCCGATAGGGCTGCTGTTCGGGATAGCGCTTGCTTTGTACCTGGTGTTCAAGCTGTATCTCAATGCATGACGGAGGCAAGCGCGCAGCCCGAGGGGGTAGGCCCGGTGTCACGAGCCGGATTGCGACGTCCTCGCCGACAGGCTCGTCAGGAAAGGAGTGCGAGTGAGTAGCACACGCGACAGCGTGGCGGCTGAGGGTTTCACGCCCCCCGGGCCGGGAGTCTTCAACCTGCCGCCGATCTTCGGCGACACCGCGAACCTGTTCACCAAGCCGCAGTTCCAGCTCGTGATCGCGGCCGGCCTTGTGTTCAGCTTCTTCTACATCACCTCGCGCAGGACGGCGCTTGTCCCGTCCAAGGCGCAGTACATGGGCGAGCAGGCGTATGGCTTCGTGCGCAACAGCATCGCCCGCGACGTGATCGGCTCGCGCGACTTCATGAAGTTCGTGCCGTGGTTGGTCGCGACGTTCTTCTTCATCCTCGTCAACAACCTGTTCGGCGTGGTCCCGTTCATCCAGTTCCCGACCTTCTCGCGGGCGAGCTTCGCCTACGGCCTCGCCGCCCTGGTGTGGCTGCTGTACAACGGGATCGGGGTCTACAAGCACGGATTCTTCGGCTACATCAAGCATGCGACGGTCCCTGGCGGGATCAAGGGTCCGATCCTGCTACTGATCATTCCGCTGGAGTTCGCGTCCAACATCCTCGTCCGTCCGGCGACGCTGGCGCTGCGGCTCTTCGCCAACATGTTCGCCGGCCACCTGCTGCTTGTGCTGTTCACGCTCGGCGGGGAGTACCTCCTGCTGCACTCCGACAACGCGCTCTACAAGCCGGTCGGCATCATCGCGTTCATCCTGGCCATTGCCATCAGTTTCCTGGAGATCCTGGTGCAGTTTCTGCAGGCGTACGTGTTCACCCTTCTCACCGCCATATATGTCTCCGGCGCCCTCGCCGAAGAACACTGAGTTGAATACCTCACCGAAAGGAAAGCAGCAATGGATGGCAACTTGAACATGATCGGATACGGCTTGGCGGCCATTGGCCCTGGTGTCGGAATCGGCCTTATCTTCGCCGCCTACATCAACGGGGTCGCCCGGCAGCCCGAGGCACGCGGAACTCTCCAGACGATCGCGATTCTGGGCTTCGCCCTCGCCGAGGCGCTGGCCATCATCGGTATCGCCCTCGCCTTCGTGCTTTGACGGACCGATGAGTTCAGCGAGAAATGACCGAAGGACGGTGAGAGGCTGATGAGTATGTTCGTCGCAACGGAGGAGCCCAGCCCGCTCGCCGTGCACCCTGCTGAGCTGATCCTCGCGATCGTTGTCTTTCTGATCCTGGTCTGGTTGATCCGCAAGTTCGTGATGCCGAACTTCGAGCGCACGTTCGCGGCCCGCACCGCAGCGATCGAGGGCGGGCTCGCGGAGGCGGCGCGCAAGCAGGCCGAGGCTGACGCACAGCTCGCGGAGCTCACGAGGCAGCTGTCCGAGGCCCGTCATGAGGCCGCGCGGATTCGTGAGGATGCTCGCGAACAAGGGGCTCAGATCGTCGCGGAGATGCGCGAGCAGGCGCAGACCGAGTCGGCGCGCATCACGGCCAACGCACACGCGCAGATCGACGCCGAGAAGCAGCAGGTGCTCACCCAGCTGCGAACCGAGGTCGGTGCGATGGCGACCGGGCTGGCAGGACGCATCGTCGGAGAGTCGCTCGAGGACGAGGCGCGGCAACGCCGCACCGTCGAACGGTTCATCGCCGAGCTCGAGAGCGCCGCCGAGAGCCAGCGGAGCGCCGCCGAAAGCCAGCGGACCTGATGCGGGGCACCTCGGCCGAGGGTTTCGCGCTCGCGAGCGAGCGGGTTGAGGCGCTCGCGATGCAAGGCGACGCCCAGAACCTGGGCACGGAGCTGTTCTCGGTTGCCGGCCTGCTTTCGCGCGAGGCCGGTCTGCGCCGCGCGTTGACGGACCCGTCCGCGTCGGCGGAGGCTAAGCGCTCCTTGGCACGCGGGGTGCTTGCTAGCCGCGTCAGCGACGACACGGTCGAAGCCGTCGCCACCGCTGCGGGCGCCCGGTGGTCGTCCGCGGGTGACTTCGTCGACACCGTCGAGCTCCTGGGCGCGCTGAGCCTGGTCGTCGAGGCCGAAAAGCAAGGCCAGCTCGGCGAGCTCGAGGACGAGCTGTTCCGTTTCGGCCGCTTCATGGTGGGCAGTCCGCATCTGCGCGATGCCATCACCAACAAGCAGGTTCCCGTCGAGCATCGTCAGGCTCTGGTGAGGGGCCTGCTCGAGGGCAAGGCGTCACCACCCACGGTGGGCCTGGCCGTTCAGGCGGTCTCGTCGCGGCACCGGTCCGTGGAGGCCGCGCTCGAGGACTACGAGAAGCTCGCGGCAGAGCGACAGTCACGAGTGGTTGCGGTCGTTCGCTCGGCGGTCGACCTGACCGCCGAGCAGCGCGAGCGGGTGGCGGCTGCCCTGGCCGTGCAGTATGGGCGGCAGATCACCCTCAACGTCGCAGTCGACCCCGAGGTCCTGGGTGGCATCCGGATCGAGGTCGGCGACGACGTCATCGACGGAACCATCATGTCCCGCCTCGATGAGGCACGCAGACGTATGACCGGATGACTCGACGTGAGCCGTCCAGCCGGACCGATCACGCAGGGTCGTTCACCCATCAGAGCACGAGAGAGTAGGTAGAGATCCATGGCGGAGCTCACGATCAGCCCGGACGAGATCCGGGACGCGCTACAGCGGTTCGTCTCCGACTACCAGCCCGACGCGGCGACTCGCGAAGAGGTCGGCACCGTAGCCGAGGCCGGCGACGGCATCGCCCGCGTGGAGGGTCTGCCCTCGGCGATGGCCAACGAGCTGCTGGAATTCGAGGACGGCACCTTGGGCATCGCCTTGAACCTCGACACCCGCGAGATCGGTGTCGTCGTGCTCGGCGACTTCTCCGGTATCGACCAGGGACAGACGGTGCGCCGGACCGGTGAGATCTTGTCCGTCCCGGTCGGCGACGCCTACCTGGGCCGCGTAGTGGACCCGCTCGGCAACCCCATCGACGGACTCGGTGAGGTCAGCAGCGACGAGCGTCGCCCGCTCGAGACGCAGGCCGCCTCGGTGGTTCAGCGCCAGAGCGTCCGGGAGCCGCTCCAGACCGGGATCAAGGCCATCGACTCCCTGACACCTATCGGCCGCGGACAGCGCCAGCTCATCATCGGTGACCGGCAGACCGGTAAGACGGCGATCGCGATCGACACGATCATGAACCAGAAGCAGAACTGGGACTCCGGTGACCCGGTCAAGCAAGTGCGTTGCATCTACGTGGCGATCGGCCAGAAGGGCTCCACGGTGGCCGCGGTCCGCGCCGCGCTGGAAGAAGCCGGATCACTGGAGTACACCACGATCGTCGCGGCGCCGGCCTCCGATGCCGCGGGGTTCAAGTACCTGGCTCCCTACACCGGTTCAGCCATCGGCCAGCACTGGATGTATGCCGGCAAGCACGTCCTGATCATCTTCGACGACCTCACTCGTCAGGCCGAGGCGTACCGCGCGGTGTCGCTCCTGCTGCGTCGGCCCCCGGGCCGAGAGGCGTACCCCGGCGACGTGTTCTACCTCCACAGCCGGCTTCTGGAGCGCTGCGCGAAGCTGTCGGACGACCTCGGCGCGGGTTCGATGACCGGCTTGCCGATCGTCGAGACGCAGGCGAACGACGTGTCGGCCTACATCCCCACCAACGTCATCTCCATCACCGACGGCCAGATCTTCTTGCAGTCCGACCTGTTCAACGCCAACCAGCGCCCCGCTATCGACGTCGGTGTCTCGGTGTCTCGCGTGGGCGGCGCTGCGATGACCAAGGCGATGCGAAGCGTCACTGGGTCGCTCAAGGTCGACCTGGCGCAGTTCCGGGCCATGGAGGCCTTCGCGATGTTCGCCTCGGACCTCGACGCCGCCTCGCGGCAGCAGCTCGACCGGGGGGGACGGCTGATGGAGCTGCTCAAGCAGCGCCAGTACTCGCCGTACCCGCTGGAGGAGCAGGCCGTGTCCATCTGGGCCGGAACCAGCGGAAAGCTGGACGTCGTGCCGGTCGAGGATGTCCAGCGCTTCGAGCGGGAGTTCCTGGACTTCTTGCACCGGGAGCACTCGGGCACGCTCGACGCGATCCGTGAGTCGCGCGACTTCTCCGACGACACCCGGAGCGCGGTGGAGGACGCGTACAACGCCTTCCTCGGCCAGTTCGAGACAGGCGAGGGCAAGTCGCTGCAGGCCGGTCACGAGGAGTTCGAGGCAATGGACGACGAAGACGTCGAGCAGGAGCAGATCGTTCGGCAGAAGCGAGGCTGACATGGTTGCCTCGCTGCGTCAGCTGCGTGCCCGGATCAAGTCCGTCCAGGCGACGAAGAAGATCACGCGTGCCATGGAGCTCATCGCCGCGTCGCGGATCGTCAAGGCGCAGCAGCGGGCCGCCTCGGCCGCCCCGTATGCCCGGGAGCTGACCCGGGCGGTGTCGGCCGTGGCCACCTACAGCAACGTCGACCATCCGCTGACCACGGAGCCGGACAATCCCAAACGGGCCGCCGTGCTGGTCGTCACCAGCGACCGGGGGCTCGCCGGCGCCTACTCGTCGGCCGTGCTGCGCGATGCCGAGCGGTTGGGTGAGAAGCTGCGCTCGGAAGGCCGAGAGGTCGACCTGTATGTGAGCGGCCGCAAGGGCGTCGGCTACTACTCGTTCCGTCAACGTCCCATCGTGCAGAGCTGGTCCGGGTTCTCCGACACACCCACGTACGAGGCAGCCCGCGAGATCGCCGACGCGCTGATCGCGGCGTTCGTCGATGTCGAGGGCGACACCGCCGTCGACGAGGTTCACGTGGTGTATACCCGGTTCAGGTCCATGCTGGTCCAGGAGCCGACGGCCGTGCGACTGCTGCCGTTGGAGGTCGTCGAGAGCGATGCCCGACCAACCGATACCGACGTCCTTCCGTTGTACGAGTTCGAGCCGTCTCCCGCAGACGTGCTCGACGCCTTGCTGCCGCGATACGTGCAGAGCAGGATCTTCTTCTGCCTGCTGCAGGCATCAGCGTCGGAGCTGGCTGCACGCCAGCGCGCGATGAAGGCCGCGACCGACAACGCCGAAGAGTTGATCAACAAGTACACCCGTACCGCCAACCAGGCCCGTCAGGCCGGGATCACCCAAGAGATCAGCGAAATTGTCGGTGGCGTGAACGCGCTCGCCGACGCGAATGCCGGAAGTGAGTGAGCAGCATGGCCACCGTAGTGACTGAGACCAACACCGGACAGGGCAAGGACGCAGCAGTCGGCCGGGTCGCCCGGGTGACCGGACCTGTCGTCGACGTTGAGTTCGCCAGCGACAACATGCCGGACATGTACAACGCCCTCACCGTCGACCGGACGCTGGGTGACAAGACCACGACGTTGACGCTCGAGGTGGCCCTCCACATCGGCGACGGGATGGTCCGGGCCATCTCGATGCAATCCACGGACGGCCTGGTACGCGGCGCCCCCGTGACCGACACCGGTAGCGCCATCAGCGTGCCGGTGGGCGACGTGACCAAGGGTCATGTGTTCAACACCATCGGGGAGTGCCTCAACCTCAAGGAGGGCGAGGAGCTCGACGTGAAGGAGCGGTGGGAGATCCACCGCAGCTCGCCGGCCTTCGACGCCTTGGAACCCAAGACGGAGATGTTCCACACCGGCATCAAGGTCATCGACCTGCTGACGCCCTACGTGCAGGGCGGCAAGATCGGACTGTTCGGCGGGGCCGGCGTCGGCAAGACCGTGCTCATCCAGGAGATGATCGCCCGGGTGGCACGCGACCACGACGGCGTCTCGGTGTTCGCCGGGGTGGGGGAGCGCACCCGTGAGGGCAACGACCTGATCGAGGAGATGACGGAGACCGACGTCATCGGGCAGACCGCGCTGGTGTTCGGCCAGATGGACGAGCCCCCGGGCACCCGGCTCCGCGTGGCACTGGCTGCGCTGACGATGGCGGAGTACTTCCGCGACGTCCAGAACCAGGACGTACTGCTGTTCATCGACAACATCTTCCGGTTCACCCAGGCCGGTTCGGAGGTCTCGACGCTCCTCGGCCGGATGCCTTCGGCCGTGGGTTACCAGCCGAACCTCGCCGACGAGATGGGAGTTCTGCAGGAGCGCATCACCTCTACCCGGGGCCACTCAATCACCTCGATGCAGGCGATCTACGTGCCGGCCGACGACTACACCGACCCGGCACCCGCAACGACCTTCGCTCACCTGGACGCCACCACTGAGCTGTCACGCGAGATCGCCTCGCTCGGTATCTACCCAGCGGTGGACCCGCTGACGTCGACGTCGCGAATCCTGGACCCGCGCTACATCGGTGACGACCACTACGCCACCGCGGTGCGGGTCAAGCAGATCCTGCAACGGAACAAGGAGCTGCAGGACATCATCGCGATCCTCGGCGTCGACGAGCTGTCCGAGGAGGACAAGGTCGTGGTGGCGAGGGCCCGGCGCATCCAGCGCTTCCTGTCCCAGAACACCTACGTCGCCAAGCAGTTCACCGGGATCGAGGGATCGACGGTGCCGCTCGACGAGACCATCGACTCCTTCACGAAGATCTGTGACGGTGACTACGACCACGTCGCAGAGCAGGCGTTCTTCATGTGTGGGGGACTCGAGGACGTCGACCGCAAGTGGGCTGAGATCCAGAAGGACTTCTGATGGCTGACGCCAGCCTGCAGATCGAGATGGTGTCGGCGGACCGGATGGTCTGGTCCGGTGAGGGGTCGATGGTCATCGCCCGCACCACCGAGGGAGACCTCGGAATCTTGGCCAACCATGCGCCGATGCTGGCAGTACTCGTCGAGGGCGTCGTCGAGGTGAGGACGGGTGGCGGTGACGATGTCACCGCCGTCGTGAACGGCGGATTCTTGTCGGTGGCCAACAACCGGGTCTCGATCCTGTCCGAGAATGCCGAGCTGTCGAGCGAGATCGACGTCGACGCGGCTCGGCGCGACCTCGAGGCGGCTGCCGGGCGAGGAGACTCCGACGAAGCCGACGAGTCGCTGCGTCGACACGCCGAGGCGCGCCTCAGAGCGGCCGAGAGGTCGTAGCCTCGTGGGAGGGGACGAGCCCTTTCCCACGCGGCGCCTGGGAGGTGCCCGTCGGCGGACGGGAACGTCCAGGAAGTCGTGGACGCGAGAGAGGAGGTGCTCATGCCGTGGTGGCAGGCCCTCCTTGACAGTCTCGGAACCATCGTGGCCCTGGTGGCCCTCTGTTTCGCCTGGCTGTTCGGGCGGCGTCGCTGGCTCAGCCGACGTGGCAGCACCTTCGACTGCAGCGTCCGGCTCAGGGCTGTCACGCAAGGGCGTGCGCCGACGTCCACCCGTGGATGGACGCTCGGAGTCGGGCGTTATGCCGGCGACAACTTGGAGTGGTTCAGGGTCTTCTCGTTCTCGCCGCGTCCTCGCCACGTCTTCAGTCGCTCGATGCACGTCGTCGGCCGGCGCACTCCCAAGGGTGCAGAGGCTTTCGCGCTGCATGCGGGACATCTGGTCACCGAGGTCGCGCTCGACGGTGACCGCCGGATCGAGCTTGGCATGAGCGAGCCGGCCTTCACCGGCTTCCTGGCGTGGACCGAGGCGGCGTTGCCCGGCGAGGTCGGATCGCTCCCACGTGAGCATCCCCCGCAGCAGCCGTGACGGGCGGGGGGCGGCCCAGCCGTACCGACCGTAGAGTGGCCCCATGGTGAACCTCACGCGCATCTACACCCGGACCGGCGACCAGGGCACGACTCGACTGGGTGACATGAGCGAGGTAGCCAAGACTGACCTGAGGTTGGCTGCCTACGCCGATGTGGACGAGGCCAACTCGCATATCGGATACGCCATCAGTGTCGGCGGACTCGACGATGACGTCATCGACCTGCTGGTCCTGGTCCAGAACGACCTGTTCGACGTGGGCGCCGACTTCGCCACTCCCGTCGTCGAGGAACCGCCGTATCCACCGTTGCGTGTCGAGGCAGGCTATGTGGACCGGCTCGAGACCTGGTGCGACTCCTACAACGAGCCGCTCGACGACCTCCGGTCGTTCATCCTCCCTGGCGGTACCCCGGGGGCGTGTCGCCTGCACGTGGCTCGAACGGTGGTTCGCCGGGCCGAACGGTCCGGGTGGGCGGCGTACGGCGCGCATGGCGACACCATGAACGCCCTCGCCCTCACCTACCTCAACAGGTTGAGCGACCTGCTGTTCATCCTGGCGCGCTATGCCAATCGCGAGCGAGGGGACGTGCTGTGGCAACCCGGGGGCGAGCACACCCGGAGCTGAGCCGCCGGATGTTCATCGCACCGATTGTTGCAGTTTGGTGACTTTGCTGGACGGCGACGAGTTCGGGTGGGACCCTTTGCCTTCAGGTGGTGCGTCGCAGGGTGCGACAAGGCATCCCTGTCGGGGGCATCATGGTCAACAGCACGTGCGAAGTGGAGTTCATCCACCGCGACACTCACCTTGACGTGCGCAACGTCGCCCAGGTACGCAGTGTCCTCAACGAGGCACTCGAGGAGGGGACGTGCGACGTCGTGCTCGACATCGCATCGCTGCACCTGGTTGACGCAGCGGGTCTCGGCATGCTCACGGCCGCCCATGTGAGAGCCGAGCGCGCGGGCCGCCGTCTGATCCTGCGCAACTGCTCCGACGACATCCGACGCGTCCTCGCGGTCACGCACCTCAATCGCATCCTGCGCATCGAACGCACGCCGCAGCCCTCGACTCAGCTGAGCACCCGGTCCAATGTGCGGAGCTTGTTCGTGGCGTCCAGCGCCGCGACCTTGTAGGCCTCCGACAGTGTGGGGTAGTTGAAGACGGTGTCGACCAGGTAGTCGACCGTGCCACCGCATCCCATCACCGCTTGACCGATGTGCACCAGGTCGGTGGCACCGGTACCGAAGATGTGTACCCCCAAGATGCTGCGATCCCGCGCATGCACGATGAGCTTGAGCATGCCGTAGGAGTCACCCACGATCTGGCCGCGGGCGAGCTCGCGGTAGCGCGACAGGCCGATCTCGTAGGGGATGGCCGAAGCTGTCAGGTCGGCCTCGGTCCGGCCGACGTAGGAGATCTCCGGGATCGTGTAGATGCCGATCGGCTGCATGTCGGGGATGCAGGTCGACTGCTCCCCCATGGCGTGCATGGCCGCCTGACGACCTTGCTCCATGGCGGTGGCCGCCAGCGCTGGGAAGCCCACCACATCGCCGACGGCGTAGATGTGCTCGACTTCGGTGCGGAAGTTGTCGTCCACCTCGATCCGGCCCCGCTTGTCGGCGCTGAGCCCGGCCTTCTCGAGGTTGAGGAGGTCGGTGGCGCCTTGCCGGCCCGCGGAGTACATCACCGCCTCGGCCGCGATGCGCTTGCCGCTGGCCAGGCTCGTGACGGTGCCTCGCTCGCCCACCTCGACCTTCTCGACCGACTCGCCGAACCGGAAGGAGACCGACAGGTCGCGGAGGTGGAAGCGCAAGGACTCCACGATCTCCTCGTCGCAGAAGTCGAGCATGGTCGGGCGCTGGTCGACGACGGTGACGCGAGTCCCCAGGGCGGCGAACATGGACGCGTACTCGATGCCGATGACACCGGCCCCGACCACGAGCATGGAGGCGGGGATCGACTCGAGTGTCAAGATGCCGTCGGAGTCGAGGACGTAGCGATCGTCGAACTCCACGGCAGAGGGCCGCGCCGGCAAGGTGCCAGGCGCGAGCACGATCTTGTCCGCCGACACGGTGACACGCTCCGCCCCTTCGACCTGCATGGTGTGGGGATCGGTGAAGGCGGCGGTGCCGGCGAGCATCTGGATGTGGTTGCGCAGCAGCTGGTTGCGCACGACCTCGACCTCGCGGCCGATGACATGTTGGGTGCGCGCGGTGAGGTCGGCGATGGTGATCTCGTCCTTGACCCGGTAGCTCGCGCCGTAAAGATCGCGCTGCGACATCCCGGTCAGGTAGAGCACCGCTTCGCGCAACGTCTTGCTCGGGATCGTCCCGGTGTTGATGCAGACGCCACCAACCATCGTGCGCCGGTCGACGACGGCCACCTTCTTGCCCAGCTTCGAGGCCGCGACCGCGGCGCGCTGGCCGCCGGGACCGGTGCCGATCACGAGCAGGTCGAAGTCGTACGAATGCTCGCTCACCTGCACATCGTGTCGGCAAACATGGCGTGCGCGCAACCGATGCTCCTGGCTGGGCGCCGGCCAGCGGCCGGCAAGCGGATCTGTGGGCTCCGCGTACCCTTGTGTCACATCCATTCGACCTTGCCGCTGCGTTGAGGAGTGCGACATGACCTGGTTGTTCATCGCGATCTTGGTGGTGGCGGTGCTGATGATCACGAGCGCGTCCAACCGCCGAACCGTCGAGCACCGTCGGCGCCAGCAGGTCTCCGCACAGGAGATGGCCAGCGTCAAGGAGGCTGCTGACGAGGACGTCACGCAGTTCGGCGAGGAGCTTCAGCGTCTCGACATCGATCTTGCCGGCCGTGAGCTGGACGAAGCCGCCCGTCAGGACTACCAGCGCGCGCTCGACTCCTATGAGGACGCCAAGAAGTCCGTGGACGCGGTGACGACGCCTGACGAGATCCGTCACGTCACCGAGATCCTGGAGGACGGCCGGTATGCGGTGGCCTGCGTGAAGTCGCGCGTCGCTGGAGAGCCGCTCCCGCAGCGTCGAGCCCCCTGCTTCTTCAACCCCCAGCACGGGCCGTCGGTTCGCGACGTCGCGTGGAGCCCCGAGCGCGGTGCGCCACGCCAGGTGCCTGCCTGTGCGGCGGATGCGGAACGGGTCGAAGCCGGCGCCGAGCCGGCGTCGCGCCAAGTGATGGTGGGCTCTCGCCGGGTCCCGTACTGGCAGGCCGGTCCGGCCTACGCCCCGTGGGCCGCGGGGTACTTCGGCGCCTTCGGGCTGATGGAGATGATGTTCATCGGCACCATGATGGGCGCCGCCTTCGGTGGCTTCGGTGGTGACGGCAGCTACGGGGAGGGCTACGAAGAGGGCTACGACGCCGGCCAGGACGGAGGGTCGGGCGACGGCTCGGATGGTGGTGGATCCGACGGGGGCTACGACGGTGGCGGGTACGACACCGCCGGTGGCTACGACGGTGGTGGCTACGACGGTGGTGGCTTCGGCGGGGGTGACTTCGGTGGCGGCTTCGGCGGCGGCGACTTCGGCGGTGGCGATTTCTGAGCCCACAACGCCATCAGCCGCGGACGGTGTCGTCCGCGGCTGATGGCGTTGGTGAGTGTTGCGGTGTCCACCTCTACTCGGGTGGGCCTCGCGACTAGCTGTTCTGCTGGGCGTCCTTGACGTTCTGAGCCGAGGACTGCGCCTCGCTCTGAACGTCCTGCGCTGCAATCTGACCTTCGAGCTTGACGGTCTCAGCAGCATCGGTCGCACTGGCCTTGACGTTTTGAACGGCCTGCTGTGCCGGCTCCTGGAGCTGGTCCTTCATCTCCATGGCCACCTGCTTCGCCTGCTCCTTGACCGGCTCGGCCAGGTCGGAGGCCTTGTCTTGCAGGTTCTGAGCTGCCTGCTGCTCGACCTTGGTTGCCGGGAGGAGGCTTGACACGAGCCAGCCGCCGGCGAAGGCGAGCAGGCCAGCGGCCAGCGGGTTGCCCTGGGCACGCTGCACGGCAGCCCCAGGGGCTCCGCTCACCGTGTCTCCTACCGACGACATTGTCGACGACACACCTGATGTCATTCCTGACCCTCCTGATCCTCCACTGCTTGTCAGCGAGCTGGCCTTGTCGGTCAGTGCGCTGGCGCGATCGCTCAGCGACGAGGTGCCTGAGGAGGCCGTCCCCATGACTCGCTCTTTCATCTGCGACATGGCCCCACGCGTCTTGTCGACGCGACGGCTGACGATACGACTCGGGCTGACCTTCTCGTTGAGCGCCTCGACGTCGTAGGTGAGCTCACGCCGGGTCTGCTCGATCTCGCGCCTCAGTTCTTCTGGGCTTTGAGCCATTCTTTGTCCTCCTTCAAAGACTCAACCGTCTGCTCGGGCTTCGGGTTGACCTGCTTGAGCTGTTTGCGACCCATCACGAAGAGAGCAGCAGCGACGGCGGCCCACAACAGTGAGACGATCAGGGCGGCCAGCGTGATGTTCATGCCCATGTCGAGCAGGTACATCAGGGTGAGTGACGCGAAGATCGCCAGCATCCAGCCGGCGAAACCGGCTCCAGCGAGCATCCCCGCACCCTTGCCGGCCTGCTTGACCTCGTCGCGCAGTTCGGCCTTCGCCAGCGCGAGCTCCTGCTGCATGAGCTGGGAGACGTGCGTGGTGAGACGACCGACAAGGCTTCCGACGGACTCGTCCTCGACATCGGGCGGCTGGTGGGCCGCTGTGGCCCCACCCTCGTAGCCGCCGCTTTCGTAGCCGGTGGTGTAGTCCGACGCCGGAGCGGCCGCGGTCGCGCCCGCACTGGCACCGTGGTCGGTGAAGCTTGCGTCACCGTAGTCCGGTGGCACTGAGCCTCCTGAGTATGGGCTGCTCACGGGCGGTACCCCTGCTCTGGCGGGTTGGTCGTCGAGGGTTGCTCCCCGACAACGTCGTATGGACCTGGCTCCTCAGGCGTGTATGCGCTGCCCTCAGCCGTGTAGCCGGTGGTCTCGGCCGGGTAGCCGGTGCCTTCGGCCGGGTAGGCCAGCTGGTCCATCTGCGCCGTGCCATAACCGGGTCCGGCGTCGGTGTAGCTGCCGTAGGTGCCGGCGTCGCCGGTCGTACCGACGTAGCTCGAGGGTGTGGTCTGCGCGTACGAGCTGCCGTAGGAGCGCGAGCTCGAGTCGCCGCTCTGCTCCTGCCGGTTTGCGACTGCGCCGCGGGTGAGCCGGCCAACCACCATGCCGCTGACGGCGGCCCCGATCAGGAACATGCCCGGGCGACGGGAGGCGTAATGGCGCACGTCGTCGAGCAGGTCGGCAGGCTCGCGTGACTCGAAGAAGTCCGCGACCTTGTCGGTGAGCTCGGCGCCTTCGCGCACCAGCTGGGTGACGACGCCAGACTGTCCGCTTTCGGACATCGTACGCAGCTCTGAGCCGACGGAGCGGATGCTGTCGACGGCCTTGTCGCGCTGCCCGTTGAACTGCGAGGAGAGCTGGGTGCGCGTCTGTCCCGCTAGCTGGCGGGTCTGCTCGCGCACGTCAGAGACGACCTGTCCGGCCTGCTCCTTCGCGGTTCCGGCAACCTGCTGCGTCGCCCCGGCGGCAGCAGCCTTGACGTTCTGGGCCTCCTGCTTTGCGGCTTCCTTGGTGCCCGAGCTGGTCGAGCTGCCGCTGTCGTACTGCCCGGTGGTGTACGCGGACGTGTCGACAGTCGGAGAGTCACCCAGGGACTGGGTGGATGACCCCAACGGGTCGAGTGGATCGTGGGGGGGTGTCGTCATGCCAGTTGCTCCTTTTGTTGGTGCCATGCTTGTGCCCAAGTTCGACGCCGAATAACAAGCGGTGGGACACCACGTGGCTGTTTGCGCGTTCAGAACAGGCGAACGCTCGGGTCATCCATGTCTCTTAGGATGTCGTAGTCGACGGTAATGCACAAAATCCCGCGGTCGGCTGCCAAAACACGCGCCTGCGGCTTTATCTCCTGGGCCGCCAGGATTCCGCGCACAGGGGTGAGCAATGGGTCCCGATTCAACAGGTCGAGATATCGCGTCAGCTGCTCCACGCCGTCGATCTCCCCCCGCCGCTTGATCTCGACCGCGACGGTGGCGCCCGTTCGATCTCGGCACAGCAGGTCGACCGGGCCGATCGCAGTGGGAAACTCGCGCCGTACCAGAGTCATCCCGTCGCTCAAGGTGGACGGATGGTCGGCCAGCAGCTCCTGCAAGTGTCTCTCGACACCATCCTTCTGCAAGCCTGGGTCGATGCCCAGGTCGTAGGTGGAGTCACTGACGACATCCTGCAGCAGGATGCGCAACATGTCCCCGTTCTTGGACTCCACGACCCACTGCGCGATGCCCTCGTCGTTCACATCGTGGGTGAGGGTGCATGGGGGAGACATCCAGTTGAGGGGCTTGTACGACCCGCCGTCAGCATGCACGAGCACCGATCCGTCCGCCTTCACGATGAGCAGCCGGTACGCCATCGGTAGATGTGCCACCAGCCGACCGGTGTAGTCGACCTGACAGCGGGCGATCACGAGACGCACGGCGCCGACCTTACCGAGGTCGGTCCCTGGTGCGCCGGGCTGGTGGTACGCCACGAGACGCGACTCTCGGCAGCTCCGCCATGCAACACTTCCGGCATGCCTTCCGCGTCGCGCATCCGGGCCAACTCGGTGCTTCCGGCACGCCGGGAGCCGCTCAGGTTGACCACTGCGGACGGATTGCAGCTCATCGGCGAGCTTGCGCTGCCCGCTCAAGCCGCACCGCTCGCCACCATGATCTGCCTGCACCCACTGCCCACGCACGGCGGCATGATGGACAGCTCGATCTTCCGCAAGGCGGCGGCTCGGCTGCCGGCTCTGGCGTCCATCGCCGTGCTCCGCTTCAACACGCGTGGCACCACGAGCCAGCAGGGAACGAGCGAAGGAGCGTTCGACGCGGCCGACTCCGAGCGCTTCGACGTGGCGGCCGCGATTGAGTACGCCGAGTTCTCTGAGCTACCGAACATATGGGTCGTCGGGTGGTCCTTCGGCACCGACCTGGCGTTGAAGTACGCCAACGACCCCAGCGTCGTCGGTGCCATCTTGCTGTCGCCACCACTGCGGTACTGCACCGACCAAGAGCTTGCGGCATGGGCGACGAGCGGCAAACGGCTGGTGGCAGTCGTTCCTGAGTACGACGACTACCTGCGACCGGACGAGGCGCGACGAAGGTTCGCGGCTGTCCCCACCGCCAAGGTCGTCGACGTGCCCGACGGCAAACATCTGTGGGTCGGCCAGGCGGAGACCGTACTCGATCTCATCGTCGCGGAGATCAACCCTGCGGCCTCCCCCCTGCCGCCGACTTGGGACGGCCCGATGTCGCACGAGAAGCCGCGCATCGTCGCCGAGCGCTGACATGCGGCGACGGCGGACCCCTCATCGGGCTAGCTGGTGTCTTGGCGTCGCAGGAAGACCTCGCGGGTCAGCAACAGCCCAGCCGCAGCGGTGGGAATAGCCAGCAAGGCCCCGACCACGCCGAGCAGGCTGCCACCGATCAGGACCGCTATCACCGTGACAACGCCCGGCACGTTGACCGACGAGCTCATCACCCGCGGGTAGATGAGGTAGTTCTCCACCTGCTGGTACACCAGGAAGAAGATGGCGCACGCAACCCCGATCGTGGGCGAGGTGGCGAACCCGATGAGGACGACGACCGTCGCACCGATCGTGGCGCCGATCAGCGGGATGAAGTCCAGCAGAGCCACCAGCAACGCCAAGGCGACGGCGTACGACGCGAGTCCCACGATCTCGAGGAATATGAACGAGCTCACGCCGGCGCAGGCCGCCACCACGAAGGCGCCGGCGACGTACCCGCCGACGCGGCGCAGGATCTCGTCGCCGAGGTACGTCACCCGGGTGCGCCGCGATGCCGGTGCGAGGGAGTAGCAGGCGCGCTTGATGTTGGGCAGCGCGGAGAGGAAGTACAGCGTCAGCACGAAGACGATGAACGCGTTGAACAAGGCGTTGACCAGCGCCAGCCCGACCGTGAAGAGGTTGCCGAAGGCAGTCTGGGCGAAGTCGGCCGCCGTCAGCTTGTCCCGGATCTTGGTGATGACGTCGTACTTCTCGTCGAGCGTCTTGACCCACGCCTTCTCGCTCACCTGGTCGAGCCATTCTGGCGCGGTCGCCACCAAGGCAGTGATCTGCTCGCGGATCACGGGCACGAGCGCGACCATGAACAGCGTGACGAGCCCGAGGACGCCGACCGTGACCACGAGGACCGCGTACTTGCGTCGGACGCCACCGTGCATCAGCCACTCGACCACGGGGTTCAGACCTACGGCGAGGAAGATCGCGACGAGCACGAGGACGAGCACGGACCCGACCTCGCGGATCGCCAGTCCGAAAGCGAGCGCGAGCAGCGCGCCGAGGGTCCCCGAGAATCCGACGTAGAACGCCGCCCGGCGGTTCATCGGCGGACCGGGCGTCCCGAAGGGGTCGTCGGCCTCGGCGTCGGGTATGTCGTCGGGATGGATCAGCAGGTCCTCGGCAGCAACCGTCGAGGTGTCGGTGGCCGACTCGACGTCCTCGGCGGCGTCCTCGGCGCGGTCCTCGTGCTCGGCAGCGGTCTGCTCGGCCTCGCGGGCGTCGGTGCTTGCCTGTTCGGCTCCTGCGCGCGCCTCGTCGGCCTCCCGGCGGGCAGCCAGGGCGTCGTCGCGCGCTAGCTGAGCCTGCTGGGCGGCCTGTCTGGCCAGCTCGGTGTCGTCGCGCTCAGGCATGGCGACACCTTTTCACACCGTGCGGCATGCACGCGGCCGAGTGTCGAATCGTTGCGGGTGCGACGAGGGACTAGGACGGCGTGGTGACAGAGCCCGGAGCCGATGACGCCGAGTCGGCCGGCGGCCGTGCCGTTTCCGGCTGCTCCGGGCGCTCGGGCGCCGACGTGGACGGCGACGGAGGCTGCATGGGCTGGGTCTCGGCCAACCCGGTGTCCGATTGCGGCGCCGTCGGTGCGGGCGGGGGAGGCGTTGGTTGCGGCGGCGTCGGTGCGGGCGGGAGAGGCGTTGGTTGCGGCGCGGTCGATGGCAGCAGCTCGTCGGGCTGGCCGAACGACGCCACCAGATCACGCAGCTGGCTGAGCTGCATCATGATCCCCTCGCGTCGCTTCTGCAGCATGGCCAGCTGGGTGCCCGCTGCCGCTACCTGTCGCTCGGCCTCAGTCGACGCCGTGGCGACGATCTGTGCGGCGTGGCGCCGGGCGGCGTCGATGATGTGGGCACCCTCGCGCCGTGACCGCTCCAGCGACTCCTCGATGGAGGCGACCGTCTCCTCACGGTGGCGCACGGCCGCGGCAATGGCCTCGCGGGTGCGGTTGTCCGCGACCTGGGCGCGCGATTCAGCCTCCTGCACGAGCCGGGCGGTCTCCTCGACCGCGGTCGAGTGACGCTCGGTCGCCTCTCGGGCGAGGCGCTCCTTCTCGACGGCAAGCATGCGGCGCGACTCGGCCGTCTCTCGGTCCGCTGCTGCACGAGCCTGCTCGGTTTCACGCTTGATGCCTTGCAGGAGTGTCGCGGCCTCCTGGCGGGCCGCGATCCGGATCTGTTCGGCTTCACGTGTCGCCGCTGCGACGATGTCGGAGGCTTCCGCACTCGCCAGCGAACGTTCGTTCTGGATCTCGGTGAGGACTGCTTCGCGGCGCTGCCCGACGTCGACGCTGGTGGCCTCGAGCATGCTTGCGACCTCCTGCTCGGCGGCGGAACGGATGTCGGCTGCCTCCCGTTCGGCCGAGGCACGCAGCTGAGCGGCAGCCTGCTGCGTCTCGACGGAGATCTTCGCGGCCTCGTCCTCGGCGATCCGCAGCATGGTGGCAGCGTGGCTGCCGAGCGAAGCAAAGGTCGGCGTTTCGATCTCGGCGATCCGGTTCTCCAGATCGGCCACCATGCTCTGCAGCCGGGCAACCTCGCGACCAGCCGCTTGCAGCTGTTGTGCCGCCAACGCTGACTCGTACTGCTGCTGGGCCACGAAGGCGTCGACGGCGGCCTTCTCGTAGCCGCCTCGTCGTGCGACGGCGAAGCTGGGACTGGTCATGGCACGAGGACTCCGGTCTTGGGCGAAGGGTTGAGCGCCAATAGGGTCGGCGCCGGCATCCTGGGCAGGAGCCGGTTGCCCGA
>DASQEH010000080.1:0-95780 GCA_035633755.1 Nocardioidaceae bacterium
GCCACAGGAACATCGCCATGGTGGGCGGTGTGCCGTCCGGGTACGTCGCCATGTAGGCGTTGTCGATGTGGTTGCCGTCCGGCAGGCCACGGGCGGTGCTGGCGCCGTCCAGGGCGTGCAGCAGCACGGGGTCGCGGCCGGAGCGCTCGAAGTTGCCCGCCCTGGCGGTGAAGCCGATCGGACGGCGTGCCAGGTAGTCGTGGTACTTGCTGGCAAGGTAGAACGCGTTCGAGACGTCCTGCTTCTTGTTGGCTCGCCATGAGAACGGGACCCGCGGGTTCCACGAGCACTTGAAGGCCCGGCTGCAGCGGGGATTCGAGTCGAACGGCGTGAAGGTGAACTGAGCCCGGGTCCGGTTGCCAGGTACCGGCGTGCGCTCGCGCGGTTCGACCCGATCGTTGTCGTTGAGGTCCGCCCACGCGCTGACCGTTGCTCCTCGAAGCCAGGTGGCCTTCGGCTTGATCCAGCCACGCTTGACCAGGTCGACGACGTGCTGCTTGCCGCCCCGCGCCGCGCCCGGGTAGTAGTCGAATACCCGAGCCTCCCCTTGGTCGAACTGCACCAGGTCACGCCGGTACAGCACCTGGCCGGTCTCAGCGTCCAGCACATGGCTGTAGGCGAGAGTGGCACCTGCGTCGGTCAGAGTGTGCCAACCGAGTCGCAGCCCACGGGGAGTCGTGAACCACACCAGTCGTGCGCTGTCGCCATTCGACCATGAGGTGGCGCTGCCGGACGACTTGGAGGCAGTGGCTGACTGCAGCGATCCGTTCACATCGCGGACTGCAGAGGCACGTGCCTGGGCGGGAACCGTCTTGGGCGACGCAGACACACTTTGCTTCGTCAAGCCCGACACGGGTGAGCCTTGGACAGAGATGACCTGGCCCCGGGCGCTGACATGGACCTTGAGGCCGTTGCCGAACACCGGGACGCCATCCTTGACCTGCTCCCAAGACATGTGGTGCGTCCCGATGACGTCCACGTAGTCCTGTCGCAGCCGGAGCGTGGACAGATCGGCCGAGGTCAAGCCGAAAGCTGCGCTGTTCGCCCGGACGTAACCGAGCGCGATCGCCTGCGCCGGCCGGCTGCTCGCAGCAGTCAGGAAGCCGTCGAGCCTGCCGACATTGCGAGGCGTCCGCGTCAAGGGGTCCATATCGACGATCGCCTCGACTCCGAGGGACCCCCGGAGGGCCTGCATCGCCTTGCTGTTCTCAGCGAGTGCCTCGCTGGTGGCGGCCAGGGCAGACTTGGCATCCAGGACGCGAGCGTCGAAGTTGCCCTTGCGCTCACGTTGGCTATGGTCGGGCCCCTTGGTGCTGAGCCGATCGGAATCGTTCGGTGAAGGAGCGGTGGCACTGCTTTGCGGCAGGCCGCTCAGTACCAGGCCAGCGACTGCGCTGACGGCGAGGGTGGCGACGGCGCCCTGGCGGGCGCGGCTTGCTGACACGATGAGTGCCTCCAGAAGGACGGTGGGGGACCGTCCCCCAGACGGACTGACCTTAGACCCAAATGTGACTCCCGTCACCCCTCACTGTGACGAAGCTGTCACAATTTGGTACGGCGCCCGGAGGAGGGACGCGGCACGACCGCGGCTGCGGGATATCCCGAGGGATGCGGGAGTGCGATGATCGGAAGCGATGACGCACACCGTTCGAGTCGACGTCGGACCGCTGACACCGGATGACATCGTGGCCGTCGCTCGCCACGGCGCAGCCGTCGAGTTGACTCGCGCCGCCTCGAACGCCATCGCGTCATCACGCAGTGCCGTCGACGACCTCGCCGCCGCCTCAACGCCCTCCTACGGCATCTCGACCGGGTTCGGAGCGCTGGCGACGAGGCACATACCCCCCGACAAGCGGACCCAGCTCCAGAAGTCGCTGGTGCGATCCCACGCAGCCAGCGCTGGTCCCGAGGTTGAGGCCGAGGTGGTCCGGGCGCTGATGCTGCTGCGGTTGTCCACGCTGGCGACCGGACGAACCGGAATCCGGCTCGAGACCGCCCAGGCGCTGGCCGCGATGCTGACCGCCGGTATCACTCCCGTGGTTCATGAGTACGGCAGTCTCGGATGCTCCGGTGACCTCGCACCCCTCGCGCACTGCGCGTTGGCGCTGATGGGCGAGGGAGACACTCGCGACGGCTGTGGCCGGCTCATGCCGGCGGCCGAGGCGCTGGCTGGTGCTGGGATCTCACCCGTCGAGCTCGCCGCCAAGGAGGGGCTGGCCCTGATCAACGGCACCGACGGAATGCTGGGCATGCTCCTGCTGGCCATTGCCGACCTGCGTGGCCTGCTGAAGGTCGCCGACATCGCCGCTGCCATGTCAGTCGAGGGACTGCTGGGAACCGACAGGGTGTTCGCCGCCGACCTTCAGTCGCTGCGCCCGCATCCGGGCCAAGGTGTCTCGGCGGGGAACCTTCGCGCGCTGTTGAGCGGCTCCGCAGTGGTGGCGAGCCACCGGGGGGATGACTGCACCCGCGTCCAGGACGCGTACTCACTGCGGTGCTCGCCCCAAGTGCAGGGGGCCGCCCGCGACACGGTCGAGTACGCCGCCGTCGTGGCCGGCCGTGAGCTCGCGTCGGCTATCGACAATCCTGTCGTCCTGCCCGACGGCCGCGTGGAGAGCAACGGCAACTTCCACGGCGCACCGCTGGCCTATGTGCTGGACTTCCTCGCCATCCCGGTCGCCGACGTCGCCAGCATGTCCGAGCGTCGGACCGATCGGTTCCTCGACCGCGCCCGAAACTCGGGATTGCCGCCTTTCCTGGCCTTCGACGCCGGCGTCGACAGCGGGCACATGATCGCGCAGTACACCTCGGCGGGAATCGTCTCTGAGCTCAAGCGGCTCGCCAACCCGGCCAGTGTCGACTCGATCCCGTCGAGCGCCATGCAGGAGGACCACGTGTCGATGGGCTGGTCCTCGGCGCGCAAGCTGCGGCGAAGTGTCGACGGGCTGGCGACGGTCCTCGCCATCGAAGTCCTCACGGCAGCCCGAGCGCTCGACCTGCGTGCGCCGCTGACCCCGGCGCCTGCCACGGCGGCTGTCATCGCGGCTCTTCGACAGCGGGTGCCAGGACCGGGGCCGGATCGGCACCTGTCACCGGAGATCGCCGCCGCCGTCGATCTGGTCACGTCGGGCGCCTTGGTCGCCGCTGCCAATGCCGCCCTCCCGGCCGACTTCCCGCTCGAATGACCGCAGTGAGTGAGTACGGGCCACCAGCTACCCCGTGACCGACCTGACCGACTGAGAGGAAGATGTCGATGACCCAGTCCCGCGTCGTACGAGCCGCGCGAGGAACGGAGTTGACCGCGAAGTCGTGGCAGACCGAGGCGCCGCTGAGGATGCTGATGAACAACCTGGACCCACAGGTCGCCGAGCACCCCGAGGACCTCGTCGTCTACGGCGGCTCGGGCAAGGCGGCACGCGACTGGCCGTCGTTCGACGCCATCGTCCGTTCCCTTGTCGATCTCGAGCTCGACGAGACGCTCCTGGTCCAAAGCGGCCGCCCCGTCGCGATCATGCGTACTCACGAGTGGGCGCCGCGCGTGCTCATCGCCAACTCCAACCTGGTCGGGGACTGGGCCAACTGGGAGGAGTTCCGCCGCCTCGAGGCACTCGGGTTGACCATGTACGGCCAGATGACCGCCGGGTCGTGGATCTACATCGGCACCCAGGGGATCTTGCAGGGGACGTACGAGACGTTTGCGGCGATCGCCGCCAGCCGCGCCGCCCGAACCGCCGCCACTGGAGCCGGCCGGCCGGTCGACGAGACACTGCGCGGCACCATCACCGTGACGGCTGGGCTCGGCGGCATGGGAGGGGCGCAGCCGTTGGCTGTCACGATGAACGAGGGCGTGTGTCTGTGCATCGAGTGCGATGACACCCGCATCGCTCGCCGGATCGAGCACGGCTACCTCGACGTCCGGGCCGACTCCCTCAGCCACGCACTCGCGCTGGCGGTCGAGGCACGCGATGCCGGTAAGCCGCTGTCGATCGGCGTCCTCGGGAACGCCGCTGAGATGGTCCCCGAGCTGCTCGCGCTGGACGCCCCCATCGACATCGTGACCGACCAGACATCAGCCCACGATCCGCTCATGTACCTGCCGATCGGCGTCGAGCACGACGAGTGGGAGGCATTGCGGACCAAGGACCCCGAAGGGATGACCCAACGTGCCCGCGAATCCATGGCCGCGCACTGCGAGGCCATGGTCGGGTTCCTCGACGCCGGAGCCGAGGTATTCGACTACGGCAACTCGCTGCGCGCCGAGGCCCAGCTCGGGGGGTACACGCGGGCCTTCGACTACCCGGGTTTCGTCCCCGCCTACATCCGCCCGTTGTTCTGCGAGGGCAAGGGCCCTTTTCGCTGGGCGGCGCTGTCGGGCGACCCCAGGGACATCGAGGCGACCGACAAGGCGATCCTCGACCTGTTCCCGGACGACGACAAGCTGGCCCGGTGGATCTCCAAGGCACGTCAGCGGGTCTCGTACCAGGGGCTACCGGCACGCATCTGCTGGCTGGGGTACGGCGAACGCCACCTCGCCGGGATGCGCTTCAACGACATGGTCGCGTCGGGCGCGCTGCAGGCACCTCTGGCCATCGGCCGGGACCACCTCGACTGTGGCTCCGTCGCCTCGCCCTACCGCGAGACGGAGTCCATGCTGGACGGCTCGGACGCCATCGCCGACTGGCCATTGCTCAACGCGATGGTGAACGTCGCCTCCGGAGCCTCCTGGGTCTCCATTCATCATGGGGGTGGGGTGGGAATCGGACGGTCCATTCATGCCGGGCAGGTGGTCGTCGTCGACGGCACCGAGCTAGCCGGCCGCAAGGCGGAGCGGGTACTGACGAACGACCCCGCCATGGGAGTCGTACGCCACGTCGACGCGGGATATGACCGCGCCGACGAGGTCGCGGCCGAGCGTGACGTCCCGATCCCCATGCGGGGGTAATCCCCTCAACCGCACCCGTCACCACGACGAGCGGTGGACCACCGCGTCCAGCGAGCGGCGGCCACGCTTGAGGGAGGGAGAGGGCGTGTCCTCGGCCCGGTGCCCGATGGTGAGAGCACCGATGGGCGAGTAGTCGTCGGGCACGTGGAACTCGTCGCGGAAGGCGGCGGTCGTCTCCGGCGGGATGCCGAAGAAGCACGCGCCGAGGCCCTCGTCGACCACGGTGAGCAGCATCAGCAGGGCCGCCATGCCGGTGTCGATGTCCCAGTAGGGCACCGGCCAGCGTGACTCGTCGCGGTCCGTCCAGCCCTTGTCAGCGGCGGCGTACCGATCCAGGTAATCGCGTTTGCACGACAAGGGGACGATGACCACCGGCGCGCGGCGCATGCCCACGGACCACGCGTCGTTACCCTCACCCGCCGGAGTCGTGCAGTCCCAGAAGCGGGCGATGTCGTCCGCCGAGTCGAGGAGCAGGAACGCCCAGCCCTGACTGAAGCCGGCACTGGGGGCGTGCAGGGCATTGGTGAGGATGCGCTCAATGACGGCGGGCTCGACTGCCCGGCTGCTGTAGTTGCGCACCATCCGGCGCCTGCTGACGACCGCCTGGAACTCCATCCGCCTATCCTGCCGCCGACGTGGCCGGTCCCCGCACCGCCCCGGTGGCCTGCCGCTCGGTCGATGGTGACATCAGGTACGCCGCCAAGTAGAGGGCCGCGCAGACGATGAGGAGAGCACGGTAACCGGTGGCGAGCGCCAGGTACTCCAGGCACCCACCGAACATGGCTCCGAGCAGGTTCGTCCCGAAGGCCGTCGTAGGGTCCCGGCTGAGGCTGAACCGCTTTGCGAAGATGACATTGGCCGCCATGATCGGGATGAACGCGAGCAGGACCGCGACGACCAGGCGCGCGAACAGCGGCAGCGACAACACCCACGACGTCGGCACCAGCCAGGCCAGCGCGAGCCCGCCGAACAGCGCCAGGTACATGATCCGAAGCGGAGGAACCTCGAAGCGGCGGGTCACCTCGACTGCTGCGAGCACGGCTACCAGCACGCCACCGAAGACGAGAGCGTTGACCAGCCAGGTGGTGCCGAAGTACAAGGCGAAGCCGGTCACGTTCTTTGTCTCGAGCAGCAGGAACGCCGCACCCAGCAGGAACAGGTCGCGGTAGTCCCACATCCGGCGAACCTGCCGGGCGCCGCCGACCACGCCGATGGAGATGACGCTCGCGACCAGGATGAGGCCCAGAGTGACCAGGTAGATCGTCGGGATCCCGAACAGGCCCACGTCGTCGTCGACGTACAGGAAGGGATGGTCGTCCGTGGACGGTGCCGGCGCCGTGGCAGTGGGCTGCCAGGTGGCGTCGCAGGACTGGTCGCCGGGGGTCAACCCCACCACGAACACCGCCAGCGAGATCGCCTCGGGTTGGGACAACAAGCAGGGCGGATGCCCGAATGCCCGGTCCATCGTGTTGCCGAGCCGGTCGACGAGCCACGGCTCGCGGTAGAAGTTGTACATGGAGAACGCCCCGCCGGGGGCCAGGTGCTCGCGGGCCGCCTGCATGGCCTGCTCGGTGAAGAGGTAGCTCTCCAGGCGCAGCGCGCTCGCCCCGGAGACCAGCGTCAGCGAGTCGGGCAGCGCGAACAGGATGAGGTCGTAGGTCGACGTCGTCCGCTCCAGGAACGCCCTGCCGTCATTGACGTAGGTCGACACGCGGGGGTCGGCGTAGGCGTCGTCCGGGTTGTGGCGGCGACCGAACTCCAGCAGAGTCGGGTCGATCTCGACGGCGTCGACGTGCTCGACGCCGTGCGACAAGGCGATGGACACGTCGGTGCCCGTACCGGCGCCGACGATGAGCACGCGCTTCGGAGGACGCGTGATCCGACGGTAGGGCTCGTCGTAGAACGGCTCCTCCGCCAAGCGGGTGGCCGCCGTCGTCAGTCGCTGGTGGGGGATGCCGTTGACGTACACCTGCCACTGGGTGCCGCCGTCGGCGGCGGCCTCCTGGAAGGTCGAGACCCGGTAGTAGGGCGACCAGAACACGCCCTCGTCCTCGTCGCTGACCAGCGGATAGGCGAACATCGCGACGGTCGCCACCGCCAAGGTGAGGGTCACCGACAACCCGGCGGCACCCAGCAGCACCGTGAACAGCAGCGCGACGACGCCGAACCAGACCAGCGGAGGCATGCCGGTGAACGAGCAGACCGTGAAGGCGCCGATGCCTGCCAGGGAGCCCAGCAAGTCGTATCGGTAGGCGTCCAATCGCGGCATCTGGGTGAAGCAGTCCGCCACCAGCTCGCCCGGCCCGGCCATGATCGCCGCGACAGCGAGGAAGATCACCGGAAGTGTCACCTCGAGCGGCGGACCTGACGTGCTGAGACTGGTGAAGAAGATGACGGAGCTGTCCTCGCGGTCCACGGCGACCGGGTAGGCGGACAGGAACCCGACGAGCCCTAGCAGCGCCACCGGTGAGTAGTACGGCGGCTGTCGCCGGGGGCGCGCGGCACGGAGGAACCCCAGGCCGATTCCGAGGAACGAGCCCAGCAGGACGAAGTTGCTGAAGTAGCTGAGGTGGACGACCTCGGCGCCCGACCACCGGATCAGCGCGAGCTCGAGGAACAGCATCAGGGCGCTCGCGAGCACTAGTCGCAACCGACTCGACACAAGCGTCCTCTCGTGGAAGCAGCGGCGGCCACCAGACCGACGCCGGCCGCGACCGGGGTCTGCGCGCCATTGTCACACGGGCCGCTGGCGTCGTCGGTGACCGACCGCGAGCACTGCCAGGCCGCTTGGGCGGCCGGTTCTGACATATTGCTGCTGTGACCTTCGAACGCATGTGGCGAGAGCTCCTCCCCATCGGCCGGGTTGCAGGGACTGGCGGCTACCGGCGGGCCCCGTTCACGGCCGCCGAGCGGGAGTGCGCGGCGTGGTACACCGAGGAGGCTGCTCGTCGAGACCTCGACGTCGAGGTGGACGGCCAAGGCAACACCGTCGCTTGGTGGCGTCCCGTGCCGGGCGACGGGAACGAGTCGCAGCCGGCCTCCCCGCCCCGAGCCTCCCCGCCAGGGGCGGTCCTGGTGGGGTCCCACCTGGACTCGGTCGTCGACGGAGGCGCCTATGACGGCCCGCTCGGCGTGGTCTCGGCGTTCGCAGCGATCGATCGCCTCCGCGCCGGTGGGGTGGTGCCGTCGCGACCGATCGGGGTCGCGATGTTCGTCGAGGAGGAGGGCTCGAGGTTCGGCGTCGCCTGCCTGGGGTCGCGGCTGGCCACCGGCAGCATGCGGCGGGAACGAGCCACGGAGCTCCGCGACGGCGACGGCGTCTTCCTGCTCGACGCCATGGCAGCGGCTGGCCTCGAACCCGATCTCGGTCCGTCGTCGCTGCTGACCGGCGTCGGCTGCTTCGTGGAGCTCCACGTCGAGCAGGGCCGGGACCTCGTCGACCGGGGCCGGTCCGTCGCGGTGGCGTCATCGAGCTGGGCGCACGGGCGCTGGCGCTTCGACTTCGATGGTGAGCCGAACCATGCCGGGGCGACCCGCATGCAGGACCGCCATGACCCGATGCTCACCTATGCGATGACCGCCCTGGCTGCCAACAAGCAGGCGCGGCTGATCGACGCACGTGCCACCTTCGGACGGGTGAGCGTCGAACCCAACGCCACCAATGCGATACCCCAGCGTGTGCGGGGCTGGTTGGACGCCAGGTCGCCGGACGCTGAGGGGCTCGGCCGGCTGGTCGAGTCCATCTCCGCCCAGGCGAGTGCGCGGGCCGACCGCGACGGCACATCGCTCACGGTGAGCGAGGAGTCCGCGTCGCCGGCGGTCGACTTCGATGCGGCCCTGGCATCGCGGATGGCCGGCATCCTCGGCGACGCACCGGTGATCCCTACAGCCGCTGGGCACGACGCCGCCGTTCTCCAGCGGACGGGTCTTCCCTGCGGCATGCTGTTCGTCCGCAACCCCACAGGCGTGTCCCACTCCCCGGAGGAGTTCGCGGAGCCCGCCGACTGCCTGGACGGCGTCGACGCCCTGGCCAGCGTGCTCGAGGACCTCGCCACATGACGACGTACTGGTGCGAGCGCGCGTGGGTGGGGCCTGCAGAGCTGGTCGAGGGGCTCGTCGTCGAAGTGACAGGGACGCACATCGCCTCGACTCACCGCAGCCCGGCTGCGCCTGCGGGGGCCCGGCGACTCGCTGGACTGACGATCCCCGGGTTCGCGAACTGCCACAGCCATGCCTTTCACCGGGCGTTGCGGGGTCGCACCCAGGCAGCCTCGGGCGGGAGCTTCTGGACCTGGCGGGAGGCGATGTACGACGTCGCTGACCACCTGGACCCCGACACCTACCACGCGCTCGCACTCGCCACGTACGAAGAGATGGCACTGTCCGGCATCACGGCTGTCGGTGAGTTCCACTACCTGCACCATGGGCCGCAGGGCGCTCGGTACGACGAGCCGAACGTGATGGGTCAGGCTCTCATCGCGGCTGCTGGCTCCGCCGGCCTGCGGGTCGCGCTGCTGGACACCTGCTACCTGTCGTCGGGGTTCGGCTCACCGCCCGAGGGGACCCAGCGCCGGTTTGCTGATGCGAGCGCCGACGACTGGGTCAACCGAGTGGCCGACCTCAGCCGGGACTCTGACGAGAGCACCGTCGTCGTGGGCAGCGCCATCCACTCCGTGCGGGCGGTTCCGCGCACCGACCTGGCGACCGTGGCCGCGGCCCTCCCCACCGCACCGCTGCACGTCCACCTGTCCGAGCAGGTGGCCGAGAACGAGGACTGCCAGCACCACCACGGCTGCACTCCGACACAGCTGCTCGGTGACGCAGGTGTGCTGGGACCGCGCACCACCGCCGTCCACGCGACGCATCTGGAGCCCGACGACATCAGCCTGCTCGGGCGCGCCCGATGCTTCGCCGACCTGTGTCCCACGACCGAGCGCGACCTGGCCGACGGTGTCGGTCCCGCGCGGCTGCTGGCGCAGGCGGGCGCCGCCCTGACGTTGGGGACAGACAGCCACGCGGTCATCGACATGTTCGAGGAGATGCGGGCCGTCGAGCTCGATGCCCGGCTGGTGTCGCAACGGCGCGGTCACTGGTCGTCGGACGACCTGCTGACCGCGGCCACCACGACCGGCCACGGATCGCTGGGATTCGGCGACGGTGGCCGCATCGCCGCCGGCGCCTGGGCTGACCTGGTCACCCTCGACACGAGCTCGCCGAGGACCGCGGGCACCGGAGCGGGCCCCGAGTCGGTGGTGTTCGCGGCAACCCCGGCAGACATCACGAGCGTCGTCGCCAGTGGCCGGCTGCTGCCGCGCGACCCTGACTCCGTCGGCCGGCGCCTGCGGGACGCGGTCGACGCGATCGGGAGCTCGCGGTGATGGTCGTGATGCGACGCGTGGAGCTTCCGTGACGTCGGTGCTCTTCGACAACATCGGGGAGCTGACCACCAACGACTCCTCCTCGGGGGACGGGTCGGTGCTCGGCTTGCTGAACGCGGCGGCACTGCTCGTGGACCACGGTTGCGTGGCGTGGGTAGGTCCGCGCCGATCCGCACCGGCAGCCGATCAGGTCGTCGACGTTCAGGGAGCCGCCGTGATCCCCGGATTCGTGGACAGCCATGCCCACCTGGTGTTCGCCGGGGACCGGGCGGCCGAGTTCGCGGCGCGGATGCAAGGCAAGCCCTACTCGGCCGGCGGGATCATCTCGACGGTCACAGCGACCCGCTCGGCCTCCGACGACGCGTTGATGGCGAATGTGGCCCGGCTGGTCGGCGAGATGCGGCGGCAGGGTACGACGACTGTCGAGGTCAAGAGCGGCTACGGGCTCACCGTCGCAGACGAGACCCGTTCCGTTGCGATCGCCCAGCGCTTCACCCCTGAGGTGACCTTCCTCGGCGCGCACGTCGTAGCTCCGGAGTTCACCGGCGATCCGGCTGCCTACGTCGACCTCGTGGCAGGCCCCATGCTCGAGGCGGCTGCTCCCTACGCCCGATGGATCGACGTGTTCTGCGAGCAGGGCGCCTTCGGCGCCGACCAGGCGCGCACGATCCTGCGAGCCGGAGTCGCCGCGGGCCTTCAGCCCCGGGTCCACGCCAACCAGCTGGGCCCCGGTCCTGGCGTGCGGGTTGCCTGTGACATGGGCGCCGCCTCGGCCGATCACTGCACCCACCTCAGCCCGTCCGACGTCGGTGACCTTCGCGACGCCGGAGTGGTCGCCACCTTGCTGCCGGGGGTGGAGTTCTCGACCCGCTCGCCCTATCCCGATGCACGGGCCTTGCTGGCGGCCGGTGTGCCGGTTGCGTTGGCGACCGACTGCAACCCCGGGTCCTGCTACACGTCGTCCATGCCCCTGTGCATCGCGCTGGCCGTGCGAGAGATGCACATGTCGCCCGCCGAAGCCCTCTGGTCAGCCACCGCCGGCGGTGCCGCAGCGCTGCGCCGCTCCGACGTCGGACATCTAGGGCCCGGTGCCCGCGCCGACCTCGCCGTGCTCGCTGCCCCGTCGTACCTGCATCTGGCCTACCGGCCCGGGGTACCTCTCGTGTCTGCCGTCTACGCCGCCG
Source organism: Nocardioidaceae bacterium (assembly GCA_035633755.1). GTDB lineage: Bacteria > Actinomycetota > Actinomycetes > Propionibacteriales > Nocardioidaceae > DASQEH01. Next base: position 11,505 of record DASQEH010000080.1, read on the forward strand.
GTCGGCGGGTGGCCTGAGGTGCGGCGCCGACCTCGTCGAACCTGATGGGTCAGTGCGTTGACTGGTGCGACCCTTGCGAGGCGCTGGACGAGCTCTCGCGGATGCTCTCCACGTCGATGTCGGGCTTGTGGCCCAGCTGGCTCGGCCACCACATGCGCCGACCGAAGTCGAGGTTCATGGCGGTGACGAGCACCGAGCGAACGATGATCGTGTCGAGGAGTACGCCCAGCGCTACCGCGACACCGATCTCGGCGAACGCAACCAGGGGCAGGGTTGCCAGGACTGCGAAGGTTCCGGCCAGCACCACACCGGCGGACGTGATCACGCCACCGGTTGCCGCCAGGGCCACCAGCGCTCCCCGCCTCGTCCCGTACGTGAGCGCCTCTTCGCGTACCCGGGTCATCAGGAAGATGTTGTAGTCGATGCCGAGCGCCACCAGGAACACGAAGACGAACAGCGGGAGCGAGCTGTCCGCCCCCCCGAACCCGAGGATGTAGTCGAAGATCAGTGCGCTGATCCCGAGCGCTGCCCCGAACGACAGGACCACGGTGGCGATCAGCAGCAGGGGCGCGACGATGGCTCTCAGCAGCACCGCCAGGATCAGGAAGACCACGACCAAGATGATGGGGATGATCAGGTTCTCGTCGGCCTGGGCAGCTCGCTGCACGTCAAGCTGGATCGCCGTCGTGCCCGTCACCAGGGCGTCCGCTTCCGGCAGGGCCTGCAGCGAGTCGCGGAGCCGGTCGATGGTGTCGTAGGCCTCGGGGCTGTCGGGGGCGTCCGACAGCGTCGCCTGGACGAAGACCACGCCGTCGCTGTCGGCGGTCGGTGCTGCCGCGGCAACGCCGTCGGTCGCTGTCACCGCCTGCGTCACCTGCTCGGCGGCGTCGGCGTTGGCCACGATGGACACCGGATCGCTGGCGCCCGCGTCGAAGTGCCGTGACAGCACCTCCTCACCGGTGACGGAGTCAACGGTGGTGGTGTACTGCTCCTCGGTCGTCAGACCCGTGGCGTCGAGCTTGACGAGCCCGATGCAGGCGACGGCGAGGATCACCGATGTCGTCACCCATACCGCACGAGGTCGCTGGGCGATCCGCGTGCCTACGCGCGCCCACATACCCGTGGCGGTGGGCTCCGGGCTCCCTAGCTGCGGCTTGTAGGGCCAGAAGATCCAGCGACCGCAGATCACGAGCAGCGCGGGCAGCAGGGTGATCATGACGAGCAACCCGACGGCCACGCCGATGGCTGCGACTGGGCCAAGGCCCTGGGTGGAGTTGGTCTCGGCGAACACCAGGCAGAGCATTCCGGCGATCACCGTGCCGGCACTGGCCAAGATGGCAGGTCCGGCGCGGTGCAGCGCGACCGCCATGGCCGCATGGCGGTCGGAGTGGCGGCGCAGCTCCTCGCGGTAGCGCGCCACCAACAGCAAGGCATAGTCGGTGCCCGCCCCGAAGACGAGGACGGTCAGGATTCCGGCGCTCTGGGCGTTGACGACCAGCCCGCGGTGCTCAGCCAGCAGGTAGATCACCGCTTGGGCGACCATCAAGGCGAAGCCTGCCGACACGACCGGCAGCAGCCACAGCACGGGGCTCCGGTAGGTGACAAGCAAGATGATGATGACCACCGTGATGGTGGAGAACAGCAGTGTCCCGTCGATGCCTTCGAACGCCTTGCCGGAGTCGGCAGCCATACCGCCCGGGCCGGTGATGTAGGCGGTAAGCCCGTCGTCGCCCGCGTTGGCCGTCGCACGCATCTCGTCGACGATGTCGACGGCCTTCTCCCAGCCGTTCGGGCCAAGGTTGAGCGGGACGACCGTTTGCAGGGCCTGGCCGTCCTCAGACGGGATCGGCCCCTGGACCTCGCGCTCGACGCCTTCGAGATCGGCGAAGGCGCGCGCGTCCTCGGTCGCCTTCGCGACGTCGGCGTCGGTCAGCCCTTCGGGTCGCTCATAGACGACGACAGTGGGGAGCTCGTTGGGATCCTGGAACACCTCAAGCTTCGTGAGCGCGCGAGTCGACTCCGCGTCCCCTGGAAGCCACGAGATTGCATCGTTCTGCTGAGCGCCAGTCAGCTTCTGGGCGAGCGGAGCCGAGAGGGCCACCACGGCGATCCAGAAGACGAGTGCTATCCATTTCGTCGTCTTGCTGGTGAGCAGTCCGGCGACCGAGCGGTTCATGCGTACCCTCCGAATTGATGTCCGCCAGCGAAGGTACCGACCTGCCCTGGACTAGTCAATCCAGTTAATAGTTAACTACGTAAACTCTTGGTGCTGGGCACAGCCTTTCTCGTGACAGCCTGATGAACGGAGGTGAGCGGCCCATGACCACGTCCGGCTCTCCTTCTCCCGAGCTCTCGCAGTTCACCGGGTATCTGCTGCGTCGCGCCTTCGTCAAGGCGACGGGAGTGGCCAAAGCGTGCATGCCCGACGCCCATGTCCGGCAGGTGGCCCTTATGACCATCCTTGCCGAGCACGGCGCGGTGTCGCAGAGCAAGGTGACCGATCTCACCGGCGTGAATCGCAGCCTCATGGTGAAGCTGGTGGATGAGCTGGAGACGGCAGGCTGGGTGGCGCGCGAGCGCAACCCGGAGGACCGTCGGTCGTATGCCTTGCGCCTTACCGCCGCAGGGTCGCGTTCTCTGCAGGAGATGCACACTGAGCTCGACCGGGCTGAGGCAGAGTTGACACAAGTGCTGACTCCCGCGGAGGTGCACCGGCTGAAGCTTCAGCTGCGGAGACTGCTCGCCGAGGACAGTGCGCTCTCGGTGCAGTCCCTCACCGAGCGGTCGGGGTACCTCATCGCCCATGCGCACCGACTGCTGCGGGACTGGGCGCTGACCGGGCTCGACCACCTCGCGCTGCATCCGCGTGAGTTCGGGGTGCTGGCGACGCTCGGCCAGGAGGAACCGTGCTCCCAAAGCCACCTCGCGGCCCTGCTCGGCGTCTCGCCGCCGGCCATGCTCGGCTTCGTCGACGCGCTCGAGGAGAGGGGCTTGGTGTCGCGCGTGCGCAAGGCTTCGGACCGCCGTGCGTACGACGTGACGTTGACCACGGCCGGGCGCTCCAGCCTCCAGGCCGCGCAGCGAGCAGCCGTCCACGTCCAGGGCCGAGTGGTGGCCCGGCTCGGTGAGCGCGGCGATCTCGAGCTGCGGCGGTTGCTCATGAAGCTGCTGGCCTCGGACCTGGCACCGCCGGGTCACCGGCACCCGATGACCGTCGCTGGCGCGCCGAGCGCCGATCCTCGCTAGCGCGAGGCTCGGATGCGGATGCGACTCCCGGACGAGTGGGGAGCCCCGTCGTGCACCGACACGCTGACCTGCGAGGACACCTTCTCGGCGAACCACAGCATCCGCAGCCGTGAGTCGAGCGGCAGTGACAACGGTGACAGTGCCGCCAGTGGTCGAGGTGTGTACACCTCGCACACCATCGCCCCGCTCTGGCGCCACAGGTGCACTCGGGTGAGCGGCAGCCGAGGCCAGTCCTCGACAGAGGCGGGGTACTGCACCGTTTGGTCGTAGCCGGTCTCCCAGCTGGTGGTCACAGCTTCGTTCACCACGAGCGTCAGGTCGTCGACGACGTCGCCCCGCAGTCCCGAGCTGGCGGCCTGGCTCTCCAGCCATTGCTTCACCGCGATGTTGGCGTACGGCCCGAAACCCACCACCTGGTCGGGAGCGCCGAGCTCGTCGGAATCGGCGAGCTCGTACGGCGGGAACAGCTCGTCGTACGGCCGGAAGTCCGGGTTGGGGCAGTCGACCCCGTCGACGATGAGCACGGGATGGCTGACCCGAGCGGTATGGAGGTGGGACTCCGTGCTGGCGACCGCGTCGAACATGCACACCAGGTCGACAGCGCGGGCGGCGAGATCCGTCGCGAGCTGACGCTCGCAGTGGTACCAGTACGCCTCGTCGCTGTCCTTGCTGGCCAAAGGCGACTGCGTCAGCATCGCCAGCGGCTCGTGAGCGACCATGTCGGCGCCGCCGCCCAGACAGGTTGCGATGATCGCTGGTGCCGACCGAGTGGACAGCCAGGCCTGCGGGCGGAAGTCCACGTCGGAGGCGTTGGATCCGAGCCGCTCGGCCGAGGCGCTCTCGACCTCGGAGTCGAGCAGGGCAATCATGTGCCGCCCGCGCGACCACGCTTCGCGGGTCCTGTCGACGACCTGCTCGACGACGTCGTCGGTCGAGGAGTAGAAGGCTCCCCGATGCACGAACGACGAGGCGCCCGAACCCGGCTCGATGAAACTCATTCCCCCACCTCTGTCTTGCTTGAGCGGCGACCGAGGGCTTCACGTCGAAGTCTCCCCCAAGGCTTCACCTCGTCACCGCCGAAGGCCGCTGGGGTCACGGCCGGTCGTACTGACCATCTCGGCGATCTCGCTGAGCTTGCGGTTGCTGTCCTGCGAGGCCTTCACCAGCAAGCCGAACGCGGCGTCGGCGCTGATCGAGTGCCGCTCCATGAGGATCCCCTTGGCCTGCCCGATCATGTCCCGCGTACTCAGCGCGGCCTTGAGCTGCTGGGCGTTGCGGGCGGCCACCAGCGCGATCGCGGCATGAGCAGCGATCAGGCGTCCCAACGCCACGGATGCGTCGCTGAACGCGTGGCGCTTCGTGGCGTACAAGTTGAGTGCCCCGACGGTGCCTGAATGGACGAAGAGGTGGAACGAGGCCATCGAGTGCACGCCCAACTCGGCGGCACGTGGCCCGAACTGTGGCCATCGGTCGTCGTTGGAGATGTCGTCGCTGACCATGGTGCTCTGGCTGTGCAGCGCGCTCAGGCAAGGCCCTTCTCGCATCGAGTACTGCATCTCGTCCACGGCGTCGACGAGTGAGTCGGTGGCGACCGGCGTGCGAGGCCGGCGGGCCTTGTCGAACGTGGTGATCCCAGCGTGCTCGGCTCCCGGCACATTGCTTTTCGTCACGATGACGACGGCTTGCATGGTCGTGTCGAGGTCGGGCTCAGCCTGAAGCAAGCGCGCTGTCGCGCTCAACATCTCCGCCAGCCCGGGGTTCCCGGACCGCCGCTCTCTACCGCGAGGAAGCGCAGAAGGCTCACCTGTCTGCATCCGCACTCCTACTCACGGTGAACACTCTAGTCCAGATCCGGCAGATCGGTGGCCCTCAGCGAGGCCTGGCTGACCCCAGGCGCCTCAGAGGCGATCACCGGGAGTTGCCGACCGGCGAGCGGTTAGGAGGAGGGGAGCCGCCACCGGATGCATGTGAGCCAGGTCACAACCTTCGGGGTCGAGGAGCGGGAAGAATCGCCACGACGATGCGTTGGTACCCATAGTTGCGCTTACTCGGCTCAACCTTCTTGAAGCGGGCCGAGTGAGACGGTAAGACTTGAGCATCATCGACTCAACGAGAAAGGTAAACCCAACCATGGCACGTGCGGTCGGTATTGACCTCGGTACGACGAACTCCGTTGTTGCCGTCCTGGAGGGTGGAGAACCCACCGTCATCGCGAACGCCGAGGGTGCCCGCACAACCCCCTCGGTCGTCGCCTTCGCCAAGAACGGCGAGGTGCTGGTCGGCGAAGTCGCCAAGCGCCAGGCCGTCACCAACGTCGACCGGACGATCCGGTCGGTGAAGCGACACATGGGAACGGACTGGTCGCAGAACCTCGACGGAAAGCCGTTCACCCCTCAACAGATCTCTGCCTTCATCTTGCAGAAGCTGAAGCGAGACGCTGAGTCCTACCTGGGCGAGTCCGTCACCGATGCCGTCATCACGGTGCCGGCCTACTTCAACGACGCCCAGCGCCAGGCCACCAAGGAGGCTGGTGAGATCGCCGGGCTCAACGTGCAGCGCATCGTCAACGAGCCCACGGCTGCGGCGCTGGCGTACGGCCTCGACAAGGAGTCCGACCAGACGATCCTCGTGTTCGACCTCGGTGGTGGAACCTTCGACGTGTCCTTGCTCGAGATCGGCGAGGGTGTCGTGGAGGTCAAGGCGACCAGCGGTGACAACCACCTCGGTGGTGACGACTGGGACGCCCGGATCGTCGACTGGATGGTCGAGAAGTTCAAGAACGCCCATGGCACCGACCTGGGCGCTGACAAGATCGCCCGTCAGCGGCTCCAGGAAGCCGCCGAGAAGGCGAAGATCGAGCTGTCGTCCTCCTCTGAGACGAGCATCCATCTCCCTTACATCACGCTCAGCCAGACCGGACCGCTGCACTTCGAGGAGAAGCTCACGCGCGGCGAGTTCCAGCGGCTGACCGAAGACCTGCTCGACCGCACCAAGAAGCCGTTCCAGCAGGTGATCAAGGATGCGGGCATCAGCGTGAGCCAGATCGACCACGTCATCCTGGTCGGTGGCTCCACCCGGATGCCGGCCGTGACGGAGGTCGTGAAGGAGCTGACCGGCGGCAAGGAGCCCAACAAGGGCGTCAACCCCGACGAGGTCGTGGCCGTCGGCGCGGCACTGCAGTCCGGCGTCCTCAAGGGAGAGGTCAAGGACGTCCTGCTGCTCGACGTCACCCCGCTCAGCCTCGGTATCGAGACCAAGGGTGGAGTGATGACCAAGCTCATCGAGCGCAACACCACCATCCCCACCAAGCGTTCCGAGGTGTTCAGCACCGCCGACGACAACCAGCCGTCGGTGATGATCCAGGTCTACCAGGGCGAGCGCGAGATGGCGTCGTCCAACCAGCTGCTCGGCAACTTCGACCTGACCGGGCTCCCGCCGGCTCCGCGCGGGGTGCCGCAGATCGAGGTCACCTTCGACATCGACGCCAACGGCATCGTCCACGTGTCGGCCAAGGACCGGGGCACCGGACGTGAGCAGTCCATGACCATCACCGGTGGCTCGGCGCTCTCCAAGGACGAGATCGACCAGATGATCGCCGACGCGGAGAAGTACGCAGACGAGGACCGCAAGCGCAAGGAGGCCGTCGAGGTCCGCAACCAGGGCGACTCCCTGGTCTACTCGACCGAGAAGTTCCTCAGTGAGAACGGCGACAAGATCCCGGACGACGTCAAGAGCACGGTCGAGGCGGACGTCGCCGAGCTCAAGACGGCCCTGGAGTCCGACAACGTGGACGCGATCGCGGCCGCAACGTCGAAGCTCGGCACGTCGAGCCAGTCCATGGGTGCGGCGATGTACGCCAACGCCGCTGCAGCCGATGGCGGGCCAAGCGCCTCCAACGGCGCTGCGACGCCTGAGGACGAGGGCATCGTCGACGCCGAGATCGTGGATGAGGGTTCCGAGGACGCTTCCTCCAACGCCGAGGCGCGGGATGGCCAGTGAGCAGTGAGCCCTTCGAGGAGCAAGGCCCGGTGATCCGCGACAAGCGGCGCATCGACCCTGTGACCGGAGAGGTGAGGGAGCCGCGCGAAGCGGCGGCTCCCTCACCCACTGCGCCTCCTGAGACACCGGCCGCGTCCGAGGTCGAAGAGGCCCTTGCGGAGCGGACAGCCGACCTGCAGCGGCTGCAGGCCGAGTACGTCAACTACAAGCGACGGGTGGACCGCGATCGCGAGGCCACCCGGCAGACAGCGATCGCCTCCGTTCTCACGGCGCTGCTGCCGGTGCTCGACGACATCGATCGTGCACGTGAGCACGACGAGCTGACGGGCGGGTTCAAGGCGGTCGCAGAGTCTCTCCAGCGCACTGTTGGCGCGTTGGGACTGGAGTCCTTCGGCGACGTGGGCGACGAGTTCGACCCGCGCATCCACGAGGCGCTCATGCACGGCTACTCCGACGAGGTGTCCGGCCCGACGTGCTCCGCGGTCCTCCAGGTCGGCTACCGCCTCGGCGACCGGATCGTGCGACCGGCCCGGGTAGCCGTCGTCGAGCCAGAAGCGGCGCCACCGGTGGCCGAGAACGGGTCCGCGTCCTTCGCTGCGTCCGAGCCGGCGCCGGTCCCTGGCGCACCGGACGGCACGCAGCCTGCTGCCCATGGCCCTGACGAGCCCGGCGGTGGCGAGGCACACGAAGTCCGAACTGCACCGGGTGACGAGCGCATCGACCGCACGGAAGCCGGCTGACTCGGCACGACACTCACCACGACAGACATGGCGAAGGGAGGCAGGCCCGCATGAGCCCAGCAGACTGGTCGACCAAGGACTTCTACTCGGTCCTGGGTGTGTCCAAGAACGCCTCGGTTGACGAGGTGAAGAAGGCGTACCGCAAGCTCGCGCGTGCCAACCATCCCGACTCCAAGCCAGGCGACACGGCGGCTGAGGAGCGGTTCAAGGCCATCTCTGAGGCGTACTCGGTGCTGTCGGATCCGGACAAGCGCAAAGAGTACGACGAGCAGCGAGCCCTCTTCAGTGCCGGCGGCTTCCGTGTTCCTCGACCCGGGCAGGGCGGCGCAGGTCAGTACGGGGACCCGTTCTCCAACGGGGGCGGATTCAGTGACTTGTTCGGAGGGATCTTCGGAGGCGGCACCGGCACCGGCGGAGTTCGCACCCGGTCTGCACAGCCGCGCCGCGGCCAGGACGTCGAGTCCGAGACGTCGCTGACCTTCGAACAGGCGCTGGAGGGGCTCACCGTCTCGCTGCAGCTCAGCAGCGAAGCTGCGTGTGGGGCCTGCTCGGGAACGGGGGCCCGAGCGGGCACCATGCCCCGCGTCTGTCCGAACTGCGACGGCTCCGGGATGCAGACGTCCAGCCAAGGGGGCGTCTTCGCGCTGACCGAACCGTGCCGGGAGTGCCTCGGCCGCGGGCTCGTCGTCGACGACCCCTGCCAGGTATGCCGCGGGTCGGGTCGCGGGCAGTCGACCCGCCCCATCCAGGCCCGCATCCCCGCGGGGGTTCGCGACGGCCAGCGGATCCGGCTGCGTGGGAAAGGCGCCCCCGGCGAGCGAGGTGGGCCCAACGGTGACCTGTTCGTCAAGGTCCAGGTGGCGCCGCACCCGGTCTTCGGTCGCCGCGATGACAACCTGACGTTGACGGTCCCCGTGCGTTTCGACGAGGCGGCGCTCGGCGCTGACATCTCCGTGCCGACGATCAAGGGCGACCGGGTGACGCTCAGAGTGCCGCCGGGCACCGACAACGGCCGGACGTTCCGCGTCAAGGGACGCGGGGCGCCTCGCCGCGACGGCACGGTCGGCGACCTGCTCGTCACCGTCGAGATCGAGACCCCCAAGACGCTGGATCCGGCCGCTCGCTCAGCCATCGAGGCCCTTCGAGACGCCAGCGCACAACACGACCCTCGGGCCGGGCTACTGAGGTAAGGGAGGCATGACCGTGGCCAGAACCACAGGTGGATTCAGCGTCGGCAACCCCGACGCCCCGGTGTTCGTCATCAGCGTGGCGGCTCAGCTGTCCGGCATGCACCCCCAGACCTTGCGCAGCTACGACCGGATGGGTCTGGTCAGTCCCGGCCGGGCGGGAGGCGGCGGTCGCCGCTACTCCCTTCGCGACGTCGAGCGGCTGCGGGTCGTGGCGGAGCTGACGTCTGCCGGCATCGGCATCGAGGGCGTCCGGCGGATCCTCCACCTCGAGAACCAGGTCCTTGCACTGCAGTCCAGGGTGGCCGAGCTCGAAGCGGAACTGACGTCCGCAATGCAAGCGGCGTTGCCCAACCTCCCCGTGCTACGCGCCACGGCCGCGCTGACCCGGTACCACCCCGGCCCCTTCCCGGCACCCGGCACCCGGCCCACGGAGCAGCGGTCCGCGGTACCACCGGCGCCGACGACGAAACCGCAACCCGACTCTCACTGATCTTCTGTAGACACCTCAAAAGGACATCCCATGGACGCAAACAAGTTCACGCGTCGCAGCCAAGAGGCCATCGGCGCTGCAGTCCAGCTGGCTACGACGGCCGGTAACCCAGCAGTCGAGCCCCTTCACCTCCTGTCGACACTGCTCGCGCAACCCGACGGCATCGCCGGCGACCTCGTGCGTGCTGTGGGAGCGGACCCGGCAGGCCTCTCCGCACCTCTGAGCGCCGCTCTGCGTCGGCTTCCTTCTGCGACGGGGTCGACGGTGACCTCTCCGTCGTACGCGCGGGGGACTATCCTCGCGCTGCAGGAGGCCGAGAAGCATGCGGAGTCACTGGGCGACGAGTACGTCTCGACTGAGCACCTGCTGGTGGCGGTGGCTTCCGTCGACGGCCCCGCGCGAGAGCTGCTCGCGGCCGCAGGCATCACGGCGGAGGCACTCGCCGATGCGTTCTCGACGGTTCGCGGCTCGGCAAGGGTGACGAGTCCAGAGCCCGAAGGCACCTACCAGTCGCTGGAGAAGTACGCCGTCGACCTGACGGCTCGAGCGCGCGAGGGCAAGCTCGACCCAGTGATCGGACGGGACAGCGAGATCCGCCGGGTCGTGCAGGTGCTGTCGCGGCGTACCAAGAACAACCCGGTCCTCATCGGAGAGCCCGGCGTCGGCAAGACCGCCGTCGTCGAGGGGCTCGCTCAGCGCATCGTGGCGGGAGACGTCCCCGAGTCTCTGCGGGGCCGACGCCTGCTGTCGCTGGACCTGGCCGCCATGGTCGCCGGCGCGAAGTACCGCGGCGAGTTCGAGGAGCGGCTGAAGGCCGTCCTCAACGAGATCAAGGAATCCGGGGGGCAGGTCATCACCTTCATCGACGAGCTGCACACCGTGGTCGGGGCTGGGGCCGGTGGCGACTCCGCCATGGACGCGGGCAACATGCTGAAGCCCATGCTGGCCCGCGGCGAGCTCCGGATGATCGGCGCGACCACGCTCGACGAGTACCGCGAACGCATCGAGAAGGACCCCGCTCTCGAACGCCGGTTCCAGCAGGTGTTCGTGGGCGAGCCGAGTGTCGAGGACACGATCGCGATCCTGCGCGGCCTCAAGGAGCGCTACGAGGCCCATCACAAGGTCTCCATCAGCGACGCCGCTCTGGTTGCCGCTGCGGCCCTGTCCGACCGCTACATCAGCGGCCGCCAGCTCCCTGACAAGGCAATTGACCTGGTGGACGAGGCGTCGTCGCGGCTGCGGATGGAAATCGACTCGAGTCCGGTCGAGATCGACGAGCTGCGCCGCACCGTCGACCGGCTCAAGATGGAGGAGCTCGCTCTCGAGCGCGAGGACGACCCCGCCTCTGTGCAGCGCCTCGAGGTTCTGCGGGCCGAGCTCGCCGACAAGTCCGAGAACCTTCGCGCTCTGGAGACCCGTTGGGAGCAGGAGAAGCAGGGCTTGAACCGCATCGGTGAGCTGAAGGAGCAGATCGACGAGCTGCGCACCGAGGCTGACCGGGCTCAACGCGACGGTGACCTCACCCGTGCCTCGGAGCTGCTCTATGGCCGCATCCCGGCCATGGAGAAGGAGCTGCACGAGGCAGCCGCCGCGGAGTCGCAGCTGGACACCCGCGACCTCATGGTCCACGAGGAGGTCGGGGCAGACGAGATCGCCGAGGTGGTCGCGTCCTGGACCGGTATCCCGACCGGGCGGTTGCTCGAAGGCGAGACCGGCAAGCTGCTGCGGATGGAGGACGAGATCGGCCGCCGCCTGATCGGGCAGAAGACCGCCGTCGCCGCCGTGTCGGACGCGGTACGCCGGGCGCGTGCAGGGGTCTCCGACCCGGACCGGCCCACGGGGTCGTTCCTGTTCCTCGGGCCGACCGGCGTCGGGAAGACCGAGCTCGCCAAAGCGCTGGCCGACTTCCTGTTCGATGACGAGCGCGCCATCATCCGCATCGACATGAGCGAGTACTCCGAGAAGCACACCGTGTCGAGACTGGTCGGCGCTCCCCCCGGCTACGTCGGGTACGACGAGGGCGGTCAGCTCACCGAGGCCGTGCGGCGTCGGCCGTACTCGGTGGTGCTCTTGGACGAGGTAGAGAAGGCACACCCCGAGGTCTTCGACATCCTGCTGCAGGTCCTCGACGACGGCCGGCTCACCGATGGACAGGGTCGCACCGTCGACTTCCGCAACACGTTGCTGATCTTGACGAGCAACCTGGGCTCTCAGTACCTGGTGGATCCCTTGCTGGACGAGGAGAAGAAGCGGGACGCCGTGATGGCCTCGGTACGTGCTGCGTTCAAGCCGGAGTTCTTGAACCGGCTCGACGAGGTCGTGCTGTTCGATCCGCTCGGGACCGAGGAGCTCGGCCGCATCGTGGGTCTCCAGATCGACCTGCTGGCGCGGCGGCTGACGCCTCGGCGGATCACCCTCGAGGTGACCGACGCTGCGAGGGAGTGGCTGGCCCTGACCGGCTTCGACCCCGCCTACGGTGCCCGACCGCTGCGTCGCCTGGTGCAGAGCGCGATCGGCGACGCGCTGGCGCGAGCCTTGCTGGCCGGCGAGGTGACCGACGCGGACACGGTCCGGGTGGACCTCGACCCCTCCCGTGACGGATTGACGGTGTCCCGGAGGTGACGAGCCCGTCCAGCGCCCGTCCTCGCCAGGTGACCTTCGGAGGGACCCAGGCGATCGTCGGCGGTGCCCTCTCGACGATTCTGCTCATCGCGACCGCGCAGCAGCTGTATGAGCAGCCGATGACCGAGGCACTCGAGCAAGCGCTGGCCGACCCGCGCGCCGCAGGGCTCGATATCACCGTCGAGACGGCTCGGACGATCGCGAAGTACACCATCATGGTGATGGGAGTACTGAGCGTCGCGTCGCTGGTCCTGGGGGTCTTCGTCCTACGCCGGCACCGACCCGCGCGGGTGGCGCTGACGATCCTGGGAGTGCTGGTCGCCTTGGCGACGTTGCTCGCAGGCCCGCCCGGCTGGGCGGTGTCGGTATATGTCGCGGCGTCCGTGGTGATGCTGTGGTCCAAGCCGGCCCGTGCCTGGTTCTCCGACTCGGAGCCGTCGGCCTTCACATCGCCACCAGCGTCGTTCCCGCCGCCTCCGCCACCGCGGTGACCATCACCCGCGAGCACGCGCCGGCACGCTAGCGTGGTGTCGGCCCCATGAACCGGAAGGACTACATGTCGTCGTCTCAGCCACCCGATGACGGAGCCGGGAGGCGGCCGTCGCCTACGTCACCAGCGGACCCGGCGCCGGCCTTTCACTTCCCACCGCTTCCGGACGACTACCCCCGCATCGCTGCCCGGCCCTCGGCGGTCGCAGCGGGGTGCCTGATGGCGGGACTGGGCGGAGCTGTCGGCTTTGTCATCGGGCTGTTCCTCCTGTCGCTGTCCGCCGACTCACCGGCGCTGAACGGGCTGGCGCCTGTCGATCGGGCCGACACCGCCGAGGCCCTTCGTACGGTGGGGGCGATCTCCGTCGTCTGGTGTCCGCTCGTCATGGTGGCGGCCTACTTCGCCTACCGTGGAGCACGATGGGCGGCATGGACCTTGGTGGGCATGGCTGCCGTATACGTGGTGGCCTCGTTCATCGGCACGAGGACGGGAAACTCCGCGACTCCCGGTGGCATCGGTCTGATCTGGGCGCTCACCTCGGCAGCCCTGGTATACGTCACTCGGCCTGCGCGCGAGTGGTTCCGAGTGATGAGCGAATGAGCCTCAGCATGCGTCGCGTCAGGCGGTGAGGCGGCGTAGGCGGCCGATGGCGTCGTCCAGGACGCTCTCTCGTTTGCAGAACGCCCACCGCACGAGTGGCCGGCCTGCTGCCTTGTCGTCGTAGAACACCTCATGCGGGATCGCCACCACGCCGCAGCGCTCCGGCAACCGCAGGCAGAAGTCGGCACCGTCGTCGTACCCGAGCGGCCGGATGTCCGTGGTGACGAAGTACGTGCCCTCGGGCTCGAACACGTCGAACCCGATCGCCCGCAGCCCCTCGCAGAGCTGGTCTCGCTTCGCTTGCATCCCGGCTCGGAACTCGGAGAAGTACAAGTCATCCATCCCCAGCGCTACTGCGATGGCGGGCTGCAGTGGTGCGCCTGATGTGAAGGTCAGGTACTGCTTCGCCATCAGGGTGGCCCGGACGAGGTCGGGCGGGCCGACGGCCCAGCCCACCTTCCAGCCCGTGAACGAGAACGACTTGCCGCCGCTGGAGATCGTGAGCGTACGTTCGCGCATACCGTCCAACGTCGCCAGCGGGACGTGCACCGCGTCGCCGAACGTCAGATGCTCGTAGACCTCATCGGTGATCACGAGCAGGTCGTGCTCGCGGGCCACCTCCGCAACGGCCTGCAGCTCGGTCGCGTTCAGCACCGTTCCAGTCGGGTTGTGCGGGCTGTTGATCAGCAGCACGGTCGTGCGCGGGGTGATCGCGGCTCGCAAGGCGTCAGGGTCCAGCCGGAACGTCGGGGCCCTCAGGGTCACCGGGACGCGAACACCGCCCGCCATCGCGATGCACGCAGCGTACGAGTCGTAGTACGGCTCCAGCGCCACGACCTCGTCGCCTGGCTCGACCAGGGCCAGCAACGCTGCCGCGATCGCCTCCGTGGCCCCCGTCGTGACGACGACCTCGGAGTCCGGATCGAGTTCCATCCCATAGAAGCGCGCCTGGTGGCCGGCGATGGCGCGACGCAGCTCGGGGATTCCCGGGCCGGGAGCGTACTGGTTGCGACCACTTCGCAGAGCCGTGACGGCGGCCTCGACGACCTCCTCCGGGCCGTCTTCGTCGGGGAAGCCCTGCCCGAGGTTGATCGAGTTCGTGCGCAGCGCGAGAGCTGACATCTCGGCGAAGATCGTGGTGCCCAAACCCTGCAAGCGCCTAGCGGGCTGTCGCATGCGAGCCGTCGCCTCCGTCCTGCTCGACTCCGGTGTGCCGCATGAACCCTACGACGGAGTGCGGGATGGCCACACTCGGCCCGATGAGTGCAGGCGGTGGGCGTGTGCTCCCATGGGTGGCCGATAGGGTCCGCTGCATGGATGATCGCGCGCAGCTGCTGGACCAGATCTCCTCCAAGGCGGTGGTGACCGGACGGGTGACCCTGTCGTCCGGACGAGAAGCGGACTACTACATCGACCTGCGCCGGATCACCCTCGACGGCGCGGCAGCACCGCTCGTCGGTCGGGTGATGCGCGAGCTGACCCGCGACGTGGCGTACGACGCCGTCGGTGGGTTGACCCTGGGCGCCGACCCGGTGGCTGCCGCCATGCTGCACACCGCGGCCGCGGCAGGCGAATCGCTGGACGCCTTCGTCGTCCGCAAGTCGGGCAAGGCCCACGGCCTGCAGCGCCGCATCGAGGGTCCCGACGTCGCCGGCCGCCGCGTGCTGGCGGTAGAGGACACGTCGACGACCGGTGCTTCCGTCCTGGAAGCGGTCGAGGCGTTGCGAGCCGCCGAAGCCGAGGTCGTGGCGGTGGCGGTCATCGTCGACCGTGGGGCACGGGCAGCGGTCGAGGCACAAGGCCTGCGCTACCTCGCCGCCTACGAGCGCTCGGACCTGGAGCTGCCCGACTAGGAGCTCAGCGACGTACCGGCCGAGCGAAGGTTCTCGCACGCGGTCGCTACCCGCGCCGCCATGCCGGCCTCCGCCGCCTTGCCCCAGCTGCGCGGGTCGTACATCTTCTTGTTGCCGACATCCCCGTCGACCTTGAGCACGCCGGCGTAGTTCGTGAACATGTGGTCGACGACGGGACGGGTGAAGGCGTACTGCGTGTCCGTGTCGACGTTCATCTTGACCACGCCGTAGTCGAGGGCCGCACGGATCTCCTCGATCAGCGAGCCGGACCCGCCGTGGAACACCAGGTCGAAGGGCCTGGCGCCGTCGTCCAGCCCGTTGTCGGCAGCGACGGCCTGCTGCGCCTCCTTGAGGATCTCCGGTCGTAGCTTGACGTTGCCGGGCTTGTAGACGCCGTGCACGTTGCCGAACGTCAACGCCGTCAGGTAGCGGCCGTTGTCCCCGAGCCCCAGCACATCGGCGACACGCTGCGCGTCACCCTGCGTGGTGTAGAGCTTCTCGTCCATGGCCCCCACCACGCCGTCCTCCTCGCCGCCCACGACACCCACCTCGATCTCGAGGATGACGTGCGCGGCAGCGGCGGTCTCGAGCAGCTCACGGGCGATCGACAGGTTCTCCTCGAGCTCAACCGCGGAACCGTCCCACATGTGCGACTGGAAGACGGGCAGTCCACCCGAGGCGACCCGCTTGCCGGACTCCTCGAGCAGCGGCCGCACGAAGGCGTCCAGCTTGTCCTTCGGGCAGTGGTCGGTGTGCAGGGCCACGTTGACCGGGTACTTCTTCGCGGCCTCCTGCGCGAACGCGGCGAAGGCCAGCGAGCCCGACACCATGTCCTTGATGGTGGTTCCGGACAAGAACTCCGCGCCACCCGTGGACACCTGGACGATGCCGTCGCTCTCGGCCTCGGCGAAGCCACGCAGCGCGGCGTGCAGCGTCTGGGAGGACGTCACGTTGATCGCAGGGTAGGCGAACTGGTCGGCCTTCGCCTTGTCGATCATGGCGTTGTACACGTCAGGGGTGGCGATGGGCATAGCGGTCTCCGTCGGTCATTGTCTCGGCTGGGTTCGCGAGATCTCCGCGAGCAAGGTCGGTACTGCTCCAGTATCTCGTTATCGCCATCGCCTTGCCAGCCGGTGCTGGGTGGCGAGGCGGGCAGACCAAGTTGACGCAACGGCGCGTCAGCACTTGCGCACACGGCGAAGTTACGCCAGCGTTTCGCTCGTCCCTTTCGGACCCGGCGGGGACGTACGTCGTACGAGGAGGAACCCCATGGCCGCACCGCCGACTGAGTTGCAGAAGGGACTCAAGCAACGTCATCTGACCATGATCGCCATCGGCGGGGTCATCGGGGCGGGGTTGTTCGTCGGGTCCGGCGTGGTCATCAACGAGACCGGACCGGGCGCCTTCTTGACCTATGCGATCACCGGCGTGCTGATCATCATGGTGATGCGGATGCTGGGTGAGATGGCGACCGCGAACCCGTCGACGGGTTCGTTCGCCGACTACGCGCGCAAGGCGCTCGGTGGGTGGGCCGGCTTCTCCGTGGGTTGGCTCTACTGGTACTTCTGGGTCATCGTTGTGGGCTTCGAGGCCGTCGCCGGAGCGAAGACCCTCTTGTACTGGTTCGATGCGCCACTGTGGCTGCTCTCCCTCGGCCTCATGATCTTGATGACCGCGAGCAACTTGTTCTCGGTGTCGTCCTTCGGGGAGTTCGAGTTCTGGTTCGCCGGCATCAAGGTCTTCGCAATCTGTGTGTTCTTGGTCCTCGGCACGTTGTTCGTGATCGGGCTGTGGCCGAACCAGAGCCCTGACTTCAGCAATCTGACGAGTCACGGCGGCTTCCTCCCCAACGGCGGAGGGGCGATCTTCTCGGCCATCGTCGTGGTCATCTTCTCCATGGTCGGCGCCGAGATCGCGACCATCGCCGCCGCGGAGTCCGACGACCCCAAGCGGGCCATCGCCAAGGCCACCAACTCCGTCGTCGTGCGCATCGGCACGTTCTACGTCGGCTCGATCTTCTTGCTGGTGGTCATGCTGCCGTGGAACTCCACCGAGCTCGGGGCGTCACCGTATGTTGCGGCCTTCAAGGAGATGGGCATCCCGGCCGCTGACCACATCATGAACGCGGTTGTGCTGACGGCCGTACTCTCCTGCCTCAACTCCGGTCTCTACACCGCCTCCCGAATGCTGTTCGTGCTGGCCGCCCGCCGTGAGGCGCCCCTGCAGCTGATCACCGTGAACGGCCGAGGTGTCCCCGTGAACGCCATCTTGACCTCGACTGTCGTTGGGTTCCTGTGCGTCATCGCTGCCGCGATATCGCCGGAGACCGTCTTCTTGTTCTTGCTGAACTCGAGCGGTGCGGTGATCTTGTTCGTGTACCTGCTCATCGCGGTGTCCCAGCTCATTCTTCGGCGGCGCACCGACCCCGAGAAGCTGCTCGTCAAGATGTGGCTCTTCCCCATCCTGACGATCGCCACCATCGCCGGCATCATGGGCGTGTTGATCTCGATGTACACCAACGAGGACACCCGCACCCAACTGTTGCTCAGCCTCCTGTCATGGGCGGTGGTGATCGGCCTGTACGCGGTGACGCGCTGGCGCGGCGGCTCGGTCGGAGCTGACTTCGCGGACTCTCCCTCGACGGGTGAGGCTCACCGCGTCCTTGTGCTCGCCAACGAGACCGTCGGCGCCGATGAGCTCCTCGAAGAGCTGCGCCGCATCGAGGGCTCGACACGTGCGGAGTACTTCGTCTGCGTCCCCGCGAACCCCGTCGACACTCACCAGGCGCAGTTCAAGGGCGCCGTGTTCATCTGGGAAGCCACGGTCAACGCCGCGCAGGAACGGCTCGACGCCACTCTCGACATCTTGCACCGCGAGGGCTTCAAGGCCGACGGGGCATTGGGAGACTACCGGCCCATGACGGCCCTCGAGGCGGCCGTTTCCCAGTTCGACCCGGATCGGCTCGTGATCTCCACTCATCCTGAGGAGTACTCCTCCTGGCTGAGCCAGGACCTCGTAGGCCGAGCCCGCAGTCGATACTCGATGCCGGTCAATCATGTCGTCGTGCAAGGAGCCGGCGTCTCGGCGTGAGCGAGGAGTGAGTGCCTCTCGACGTGCGGGGAGTCAGGGCCTGTCGGCTACCGCGTGTTGACGGATCCAGGTGTGCATGGCGATGGCGGCCGCCGCCCCCGCGTTGATCGACCGGGTCGACCCGAACTGCGCGATGGACAAGGTGGCGGCACAGCTCAGCCGCATCTGCTCCGTGAGTCCCGGCCCCTCCTGCCCGAAGACGAGGACACAGGCCCGTGGCAGGTCGGCCACCTCCAGCGGTTGCGCGCCGGGCAGGTTGTCGATTCCGAGCAGCGGTAGCCCGGCCACCTCGGCCCAGGCGACGAACTCCTCGACACGGCCGTGGGACGTGATGTGCTGGTACCGGTCGGTGACCATCGCGCCGCGCCGGTTCCACCGCTTGCGGCCGACGATGTGGACCTCGGCGGCGAGAAAGGCGTTCGCCGTACGAACGACCGAGCCGATGTTGAGGTCGTGCTGCCAGTTCTCGATCGCGACGTGGAACGCGTGGCGCCGTTCGTCGAGGTCGGCGACGATCGCATCGAGGCTCCAGTAGCGGTACCGGTCGACGACGTTGCGCCGGTCACCGTTCTCGAGGAGGTCGCGATCCAGGCGGCGGTCCTCCGGCCACGGGCCGGGC
Organism: Nocardioidaceae bacterium; assembly: GCA_035633755.1. Lineage (GTDB taxonomy): Bacteria > Actinomycetota > Actinomycetes > Propionibacteriales > Nocardioidaceae > DASQEH01. The sequence continues at coordinate 30,444 of DASQEH010000080.1, forward strand.
CACGGTCCGACGCCGATGTCGTGCCCGTTCGGTCCTTCCACGAAGCAAAGCCTAAGGCGACGGCTACGCTCAGCCTGTGTACAACGACCTCCAGCACCTGCTGCTGCTGAACGGCCTGCTCGACCCGGAAACCTGGATCGACAGGTTCGGGACCTACGCGCTCTGGGGAGTCGCGCTCATCATCTTCATCGAGTGCTGGCTCTTCCCGTTCCTGCCGGGCGACTCGCTGCTCTTCGTCGTCGGGCTGTTCATCTCGCAGCAGGAGAAGGTCGACGCGAACATCGTGCAGGCCTGCGCCATCCTGACCGTGTCTGCGATCTTGAGCAACGTGGTGGGCTACCTCGTGGGCGCCAAGGTCGGTCCGGCCATCTTCAACCGACCCGACTCCCGCTTCTTCAAGCAGGAGCACGTCGACAAGACGTTCGCGTTCTTCGACAGGTACGGCCCTCGGGCGATCGTGCTGGCGCGCTTCGTGCCCATCGTCCGGACGTTCATCACCTTGGCCGCAGGCGTTGGCGGCATGCCGATGCGTCGGTTCGTCACCTACTCCGCGATCGGCGGCTTCCTGTGGGCCACCGGCATCACCCTGCTGGGCTACTACCTGGGGCAGATCGCCTTCCTCAGAGACCACCTCGACTTCATGCTGATCGGGATCGTGGCGCTGTCGCTCCTGCCGATCCTCTTCGAGGCGTTGAAGGCCAGGTCAGAGAAGCGCGATCCCAGGTACGACGAGGAGTCCGAGCGCCGAGACGTGCTTCGTCGCCAGGCCGCCGACGACGAGCCGGAGTAGGCCCTCGGCTATGCCAGCGGGCTGGAGGGGGCTATGCCAGCGGGCTGGAGGGATCAGAGTCCACCAGCAGGTCGCGGCACCGCACCGCCTCCTCAGTGTCGCCAATGGCATCGGCAGCTGCGGCCAGTGCCGCCAGACAACGCAGGAACCCCTGGTTCGGCTCGTGGGACCAGGGGATGGGTCCGTGGCCCTTCCACCCGCTACGCCGGAGCGCGTCGAGCCCGCGGTGGTAGCCCACCCGGGCGTAGGCATAGCTCGCCAGGTCGTCCTCGGACAACGCCTGCTCGGCGAGCACACCCCACGCCAGTGACGACGACGGATGGGTGCGAGCAACGTCTCGCGCGTCCTCGCGGTCCAGCAGAGCCGCAGCGGGGTCGACCGGCAGGTACGTCGGCGGGACGCCGCCGAGCAGGTTCTCGAAGCTCATGGTGTCCATTCTGCCCGTTGGGACCCGTCACGCGCGACGCCGCCATGGGGCCAGCAGGGTGGGCCGCACCGTGGGACTACTGGTGGTCCTCGGCGGCCTGCTGCGCAGTCGGCAACATCATCGTGAAAGCTGCGGGGAGCAGGCGCCAGGTACGGCTCGTCATCGGACCGGCGAGCTCGCCGTCGGTGTCGCAGCAGAAGGGCTGGCCGCTCACGGTGACAGTCGTGGCCCGGGCCGTCCGTACGTTGTGCCGGTCGTCGTGGGTGCCGCGCTTCAGGTGGACGCCGTACAGCAGGCGGGCGAAGTTCCCGGCAGCGAAGGAGACGAGGACGTCGGCGACGCCGTCGGTCGGATCCGCGTCGGGAGTCAGCTCGGTCCCGCCTCCGACCCGGTCACCGTTGCCGATGCCGACCTGGAGCACCTTCTTCTTTCCGTCTGCCAGCACGGTGTCGTCGGCGACCACGCGGAGGTAGTGACCCTTGGACTTCACTGCCGCGACCACGGCGCCGACCAGGTAGCCGGCCTTGCCGAACCTGGCCTTCCACGGCCGGGCCTCCATTCCAGCGTCGGCGCCAACCCCCACATGCACCACATTGACGACGATGCCCCCCTCGTCGTCGACCAGCACGTCGACGTCGGTGGCGCGGCCGGCGACGATGACGTCAGCCGCCAGGACAGGGTCGAGTGGGAGGTGGACTCCACGGGCGAAGTCGTTGCCGGTACCGAGGGGAATCAGGCCGATGGTCGGCACATCCAGCTCGCCCCGGCGATGCAGAGCGGCGATCGCGGCGTGCAGGCTGCCGTCGCCTCCGGCGATCACGAGGATACGGCCGGCCAGCTTCTCCAGGGCCCGGTCAAGCTCGTCGGCGTCGGTCGTCGCCACCACGTCGACGCGACAATGCGACGACAAGGCACTGACGGCGGACTCCACGGCGGAGGTCTCGCCGGCTCCTGCCTCGGCGTTCGCGATCAGCAGCACGTCCTCCATACCTATGACGGTAGTGGTTGCGGAGCCGTTTTCACCACAAACGGTGATGTTCCGACGGTAGTTGCTGGGTCTATTTCGTTGCGGTGCCCTGGTCGCCGCTAGCATTTAGCGGCCCACTGCGCCGTCGACAGCCCAGAAGGGGGCGCACATGCCCGCGATCGTGATCGTCGGAGCCCAATGGGGTGACGAGGGCAAGGGCAAGGCGACCGACCAGCTCGGTAGCCGCGTCGACTACGTGGTCAAGTTCAACGGCGGCAACAACGCCGGGCACACCGTCGTCATCGAGGGTGAGACGTATGCCCTTCACCTGTTGCCTTCCGGGATCCTCACCGAGGGTTGTGTGCCGGTGATCGGCAACGGCGTGGTGGTCGACCTCACCGTGCTGTTCCAGGAGCTCGACGCTCTGTCGGCCCGCGGCATCGACACGTCGAGGCTGCTCATCAGCGCCAACGCTCACGTCATCGCCGACTACCACCGCACGCTCGACAAGGTCGCTGAGCGTTTCTTGGGAGCCAACCGGATCGGCACCACCGGGCGCGGCATCGGTCCGACGTACGCCGACAAGATGAACCGCATCGGCGTGCGCATCCAGGACGTGTTCGACGAGAAGATCCTGCGGCAGAAGGTCGAGGGGGCACTCGACCTCAAGAACCAGCTCCTGACGAAGGTGTACAACCGTCGCGCGATAGACCCGGACGAGATCATGGACGACCTGCTGTCGCACCGCGACCGGCTGCGCCCGATGGTGGCCGACACGAGTCTCGTGCTCAACTCGGCGTTGAGCCGAGGTGAGTACGTGGCCCTCGAGGCGGGGCAGGCGACCCTGTTGGACGTCGACCACGGCACCTACCCGTTCGTCACCTCCTCGTCCGCCACAGCAGGCGGGGCCTGCACGGGCTCCGGTATACCGCCGACGAGCATCGACCGGGTCATCGCCATCGTGAAGGCCTACACCACCCGGGTAGGAGCCGGTCCGTTCCCGACTGAGCAGCACGGCGACAACGGAGAGTTCCTGCGGACGGCTGGTGCTGAGTTCGGCACGACCACCGGCCGGCCGAGACGCTGCGGCTGGTACGACGCCGTGATCGCCCGGTACGCGGCTCGCGTCAACGGCGTCACCGACTTCGTGCTGACGAAGCTCGATGTGCTGACCGGCCTGGAGTCGATACCGGTCTGCGTGGCGTATGACGTGGACGGGGTGCGCCATGAGGAGATGCCGGTGAACCAGACCGACTTCCACCATGCACGGCCGATCTATGAACGCCTGCCTGGCTGGTCCGACGACATCTCCGATGCCCGGACGTTGGACGACCTCCCGGCGACGGCCCGGGCGTATGTGCAGACGATCGAGGAGCTGTCGGGAGCGAGGATCTCGACGATCGGGGTGGGTCCCGGGCGCGAAGAGACCGTGGTCGTGCACGACCTGCTCTGAGCCGGATCCTGGGAGGAGAGCCGTGAAGGTCCTGATAGTCGGCGGCGGTGGTCGCGAGCACGCGCTCGCACTCGGCCTCGACCGCGACCCTGAGGTCGACGCACTGCACGCTGCCCCTGGCAACCCTGGTCTCGCCACCGTCGCGGACCTGCATCACGTGGACGTCCTCGATCCGGCCGCCGTGGTCGCGTTGGCCCGACGCCTGACGGTGGATCTCGTGGTCGTCGGCCCGGAGGCCCCGCTCGTCGCCGGAGTGGCCGACGCGCTGCGCAGCGCGGGGTTCGCGTGTTTCGGGCCTGATCGGGAGGCGGCCGCGATCGAGGGCTCCAAGGCCTTCGCGAAGGAGGTCATGGCGGCCGCCGGCGTCCCGACGGCGGAGTCCCGGGTCTGCACGACCCCGGCCGAGGTTGAAGCGGCCCTCGCTCGCTTCGGGCCGCCGTACGTCGTGAAGGATGACGGGCTGGCGGCCGGAAAGGGCGTGCTGGTGACGCCGGACCCCCGTGCGGCTGCGGACCACGCCGCCGGCTGCTCGCGGGTGGTGATCGAAGAGTTCCTGGACGGTCCCGAGGTGTCGCTGTTCGCGATCTGCGACGGCCGCACCGCACTGCCGCTGCAGCCGGCGCAGGACTACAAGCGGCTGGGGGATGGCGACGCCGGGCCGAACACCGGCGGCATGGGTGCGTACAGCCCGCTGCCGTGGGCTCCGGGCGATCTGGTCGACGGCGTCAGCGAAGCTGTGATCGGGCCGACCCTCGCCGAGCTGGCCGGCCGCCGCACGCCCTTCGTGGGACTGCTGTACACCGGCCTCGCCCTCACTGCGGCCGGTCCAAGGGTGGTCGAGTTCAACGCCCGGTTCGGTGACCCCGAGACGCAGGCCCTGCTCGAGCGTCTGGACACCCCGCTCGGCTGGCTTCTCCACGCTGCCGCCTGCGGCAGGCTGAGCGACGTCGACCAGCTGCGCTGGAGGCCCGACGCCGCGGTGTCGGTCGTGATGGCCGCGGCCGGATATCCGGGCTCTCCACGCACGGGCGACCCCGTTCACGGCATCGCAGCGGCGGAGGCCCTCGACGGAGTACGCGTCCATCATGCCGGCATCGCCTTCGGTGGGATCCGTGAGCGGGAGCTCGTCACCTCCGGGGGACGCGTGCTCGCCGTGACGGGCACCGGAGCCTCTCTCGACGTCGCACGGGAGCGTGCGTACGCGGGGGTGGCCGAGATCAGCTTCTCCGGAGCCGTGTACCGCCACGACATCGGCTCGGCCGTCGGGTCGCGCTGAGCGGTCGAGCGTCGACTGGTCGTGACGGCGCTGCAGGATACTTGTCGGGTGACTGCGATCTCGAATGTGCTCGCCGACCGCTACGCCTCGACGGAGCTACGCGAGCTGTGGTCCGCGCGCAGCAAAGTGGTTGCCGAGCGTGAGCTGTGGATCGCCGTGATGCGCGCCCAACGCAGCCTCGGGGTCGATATCCCGGCCGAGGCGATCGAGGCGTACGAAGCTGTCGTCGGCACCGTCGACCTCGAATCGATCGCTGCGCGGGAGCGCCGCACCCGCCACGACGTCAAGGCGCGCATCGACGAGTTCTGCGCTCTCGCCGGGCACCAGCACATCCACAAGGGCCTGACGAGCCGCGACCTGACCGAGAACGTCGAGCAGATGCAGATCCGCTCGTCGCTGCGCGCGATCCGTCTCCGGATGGTCGCCACGCTGGCGCGGCTGGGTGAGCTCGCCGCATCGCACAGCACCTTGGTCATCACCGGCCGCACCCACAACGTCGCAGCCCAGGCGACGACGCTGGGGAAGCGGTTCGCGTCTGCTGCCAACGAGCTCCTGGTGGCGCTGGAGCGGATGGACGACCTCATCGCGCGCTATCCCCTGCGCGGGATCAAAGGCCCCGTGGGCACGTCGCAGGACCAGCTCGACCTCCTCGACAGCGACCAGGGCCTCGCGGAGCTGGAGGGTGAGGTGGCTCGCCACCTGGGCTTCGACCGCACCTTCACCAGCGTCGGGCAGGTGTACCCGCGTTCGCTGGACTTCGACGTCGTGTCGTCGCTGGTCCAGGCCGTGGCCGGCCCGAGCAGCCTGGCGACGACGATCCGGCTGATGGCGGGCGCCGAGCTGGTCACCGAGGGGTTCCAGGCGGGACAGGTCGGGTCCAGCGCCATGCCGCACAAGATGAACACCCGGTCGTGTGAGCGGATCAACGGCCTGGCGGTCGTGCTCAGAGGGAACCTCGCGATGGTCGGCGAGCTTTCCGGCACCCAGTGGAACGAAGGCGATGTGTCCGACAGCGTCGTACGCCGGGTCGCGCTGCCAGACGCCTTCTTCGCCGCAGACGGCGTCTTCCAGACGATGCTGGTCGTCCTGGACGAGTTCGCGGTGTTTCCCGCGGTGGTACAGCGTGAGCTCGACCGCTACCTGCCGTTCCTGGCGACCACGAAGGTACTGATGGCCGCGGTTCGCCGCGGGGTCGGCCGTGAGGTCGCGCACGAGGCGATCAAGGAGCACGCGGTGGCGGTTGCCCTGCAGATGCGTGAGAAGGGCGCGCAGGACAACGACCTCCTGGCGAGACTGGCGGCCGACGAGCGGCTGCAGCTGACCGCTGGGGAGCTGGACACGCTGCTGTCTCAACCGCTGTCGTTCACCGGCGCGGCGGCGTCTCAGGTGGCCGCTGTTGTACAGCGGATCGACGACCTGGTGGCTGCCTACCCCGACGCGGTGCAGTACCGGCCGGCAGCCATCGTGTGACGTCGCCGCACTGCGGTCACTGCTGTCGCCGGAACCGGGACTGCCCGTTCCGGCGGGAGCTCGTTGCCAGTCGTCTCGACCGAGGCCGCTACTGCCGGCGCGACTGGCGGGAGCGATCCTGCGCCAAGGCTGCCTTCGCGGCGTTGGCGCCGGGAGCGCCGTGGACACCACCCCCCGGATGAGCCGATGCCGACCCCAGGAACAGCCCCTTGATGGGAGTCTCGGGTCGGCCCATTCCTGGCACCGGACGCAGCACCAGCTCCTGTCGAAGTGCCGCCGTCCCGCCGTTGATCGCCCCTCCGTGCAGGTTGGCATCGGCGGCTTCGAACTCGCGTGGTCCCATCGCCCGCCGGCTCAGGATGCGGTCGGCCAGACCTGGCGCGAACCGGGCGATGCGAGCCTGCATCCGGTCGGCCATCCGCTCCAGGTCCGAGCTGTCCCAGACCCCTCGGATGCCGGCCCCGCCGGCGTCCGAGCGGGTCTGCTGCGGTACGTGGGTGTAGGCCCACAGCGACTCCGTCCCCGCCGGTGAGCGGGTGGGGTCCGTCGCGGTCATCTGCCCGACCAGCAGGAGCGGGGCCGCCGGGACGGTCGAGCCCTTGATCTGGGCGGCGAAGCCGGCGAGCTCGTCCACCGAGTGGGCGATATGCACGGTGCCGGGAGCGTCGGGCGGAGCCGGGTCCCACGGAACCGGGGACGACAGGGCCCAGTCGACCTTGATCGTGGAGGGGTCCCAGCGGAACCGCTTCATCCCCCACCGGGTACGCGCCGGCAGGTCATCGAGCGACACCAGGCCGCCGTAGAGCGCCGGTGCTGACACGTTCGCCACCACCGCCCGGGTGGCGGAGACCTGCTCTCCGTCGGCCAGCCGCACCCCTACTGCGCGGCCGTCGGCGATGATGACGGATGCAGCCTCGGCGTTGGTGACGATGGTGCCGCCCGCAGACTCCAGCCGACGCGCCAGTGCGGCGATGAGCTCACCGGCTCCGCCTTGAGGGACGGGGAAGCCGACGGTCTGGCCCAGCATGACCAGGATCAGCCCGAAGATGCCGGACCCGGCGTTGCTGGGCGCGAAGTCCGCGTGCAGGGCGTTGCCCGCCAGCAGCAGCCGGGCGCCCTCGCCGCCGAAGAGCCGTTCACCCAGCCGGCGCACCGAGACGAGGGGCAGTCCGAAGGCGGAAAGCCCACCGGCCCGGGGCAGGTTGAGCAGGAAGCGGGACCCAGCCCGCACCGGGGGGAACGGCTGCAGCAGGGCCTCGATCAGGTCGTCGCCGAAGATGTCCCATCTCGCGCAGAGGTCCAGCCACGCTTGACCATCGCCTGGGTGCAGCCGGTCCAGTGAGGCGGCGGTGCTGTCGCGATCGCGATAGAGCATCGCCCAGGTGCCGTCGGTGAGGGGGTGCCCGAGCACGGCGGGGGCGTGCAGCCAGGTCAGCCCGTGGTCCTCCAGGTGCAGCGACCGGATGGTGTGAGAGGCGGCCGCCAACGGGTAGAAGGCGCTGAACGTGTCATGGCGGAAGCCGGGATAGACCTCGGTGTCGGTGCGCACCGCTCCACCCAGGGTCGGCTGCGCCTCGAGCACCGTGACCGACCATCCGGCGTCCGCGAGGAGGTTGGCGGCTACCAGGCCGTTGGGGCCCGAGCCGATCACCACAGCATCCGTCACATCGACCATTGTCGTCCGTGGTCGCTGACCCTGCAGCGTGACCCCAGGCCCGACTGGACCGGTGTCACTTGTGGGTGTCTCCCGGGAGGTGGCCGGTCGCGAGGGGCCGGGCGCCATTGGCAGGATGCATGCATGGTTGACGGGATCGATGGCGCGCGGCACCTCCACTCGGGCAAGGTACGGGATCTGTACGAGCTCGACGGGGGCACGCTGCTCATGGTGGCGTCGGACCGGATCTCTGCCTTCGACGTCGTGCTGGCGCCGACCATCCCCGACAAGGGGGAGATTCTCACCCGGATGTCGCTGTGGTGGTTCGACCAGCTGCGCGACCTGACTCCGAACCATGTGATCTCCACGAACGTGCCGGCCGCGGTCGCTGGGCGTGCGGTCATCTGTGAACGCCTCGACATGTTCCCCGTCGAGTGCGTGGCCCGTGGCTACCTCGCCGGCTCGGGATGGGGCGACTACCGCACCTCCGGCGCGATCTGCGGTGTCGACCTGCCCGGCGGCCTCGTGGAAGGGTCGCAGTTGCCGGCGCCCATCTTCACGCCCGCCACCAAGGCGGAGGCAGGGGAGCACGACCAGAACGTCTCGTACGCGGCCGTGGCGAGCGTGGTCGGTGCTGACACGGCTGCGTCCTTGCGGGCGCTCACCCTGCAGGTGTACGCCCGCGCCGACGCGACGGCTCGCGAGCGCGGCATCATCGTGGCCGATACCAAGCTCGAGTTCGGCCGACGTGCCGACGGGAGCATCGTCTTGGCGGACGAGGTGCTGACTCCGGACTCGTCTCGTTTCTGGCCGGCCGCGCGCTGGCAGCCGGGCGGCTCGCAGCCGTCGTACGACAAGCAGTATGTCCGCGACTGGCTGACCTCGGCCGAAGCGGGCTGGGACCGGGCGAGTGGTGCGCCGCCGCCGGAGCTGCCGGCGGAGGTCGTCGAGCGGACCCGGGCCACCTACGTCGAGGCATACGAGCGGCTCACGGGCCAGGCCTTCTGAACGGCGGGATGACCGGCTGGAGCTCCGACGTCGGCGGAGGCGGGACGACGACCGCTTAGGATAGGACCGTTACCGCCGTCATGGTCGAGCCCGAGGAGCACACGTGGCCCGCGTCGTCGTCGATGTGATGCTCAAGCCCGAGATCCTCGACCCTCAGGGCAAGGCGGTTCACGGAGCGCTTCCCCGGCTGGGTTTCAGCGGGGTCGTCGACGTCCGCCAGGGCAAGCGCTTCGAGCTCGAGCTCGAGGGGGTCCTCACCGACGAACGCCTGGCGCAGGTGCACGAGGCGGCCGCGACCCTGCTCAGCAACCCGGTCATCGAGGACTACACGGTCCGGGTGGAGGACCGATGAGGGTCGGGGTCGTGTCCTTCCCGGGTTCCCTGGACGACGTGGACGCACGCCGGGCGGTGGCCATCGCCGGCGGTGAGCCGGTCGCTCTCTGGCACGCTGACAGTGACCTCCGCGGCGTGGATGCCGTGATCCTGCCCGGCGGCTTCTCCTATGGTGACTACCTCCGGTGCGGAGCCATCGCCCGCTTCGCCCCGGTCATGACCGAGGTCGTCCGGGGCGCGCAGGCGGGACTGCCCGTGCTGGGGATCTGCAACGGCTTCCAGATCCTGTGCGAGTCGCACCTGTTGCCAGGCGCACTGGTGCGCAACACCTCCCAGAGGTTCGTCTGCCGTGACCAGCGCTTGCGGATCGAGAACGCCTCCACCGCCTGGACGTCTGGCTACACCTCCGGCGACGAGGTCACGATCGTGCTCAAGAACGGGGAGGGCAGCTACGTCGCCGATGACGGGACCCTCGCCATGCTGGAGGCCGAGGGCCGGGTGGTCGCGCGGTACCTTGACGTGAATCCCAACGGGTCACTCAACGACATCGCCGGGATCACCAACGTGGGCGGCAACGTGGTGGGGCTGATGCCTCACCCTGAGCACGCGGTGGAGTCACTGTGCGGGCCGGGCACGGACGGGTTGGCGTTCTTCACGTCGGTACTGGCCTCGCTGGCCGTCGCCTGAGGTCTGTCCCCGGTGCCACGGTTGGCCGCCGGTAGCGCCCGTTCGCCGGCGAAGGCCCACAGCACGACGACGCCGGCCAGCATGATCAGTCCCGCGGCCACGCTGAGCATGACGACCACACCGACGACTTCGGCGAAGATCCCGGCTGTGGCGGCCCCTAGCAGGCTCAACAAGCTTCCCGACGCACCGAGGGCGCCGTAGACCCGTCCGCGGTACGCGTCGGCGACGCCGCGCTGCACCATCGTCTCGACGCCGACCGAGGAGAAGACGGAGGAGACCCCGGTACTCGCAGCAACGGCCACGGCCAGCGTGATGAGTGGGACGTTGTACGAGATGAGGTTGGTCAGCCCCGCCACCAGGGATGCCCACCCGATCAGGTGCCGCGGGGACAGCGTCGCGCCGAAGTGCCCGACGACCAGCGTGCCGACGATCCCGCTCGCGGCATGCACGCTCATCAGCAGGGCGTAGATCTCGGGGCCGGCAAGCAGCTCGTCTCGTACCCAGGCGACGGTGAGGGGATCCAGCATCGTGCCGCCGAAGGTCATCAGACCCAGCACGGCGAAGATCGTGAACAGGATCCGGTCGCCGCGGATCAGGCGCATGCCGCCGACCCACTCGCTCCAAAACCGCGCCCAGGCTGTCCGCGCCTGCTCACCCGCCGTCTCGTCAGCGGCGCCCAGAACGACCTGGTCCGCCCCGTCGCGCCGCGCCGGGCGGGCGCCGAGCGGCGCGATCAGGACGGCGGCGACGACGAACGTGGCGCAGTCCACCAGCACCACCTCGTGGAGCCCGAATGCGGCGAGCAGGACTCCACCGACAGGCACGCCGATCAGCCGGGCGAGCCGGTTGTTGAGGGCGTTGAGGGCATTTGCGGCCACCAGGTCGGCGTTGTCCACCAGTGACGGGAGGAGCGCACCCTCTGCCGGCACAGCGAAGGCCGCCACGGCCGACTGCACAGCAGCCACGACGAACACCACCCACAGCCACCCGTCGAGAGGCACGAGCAGCAACAACGCCACTGCCGCCGCTTGCAGGAGGTTGGAGATCACGAGCACGCGGGTACGGTCCCAGCGGTCGACGAAGACGCCGGCGACGGTGCCGAGGACCACGTCCGGTGCGAGCTGGGCTGCGATCATCCCAGCCGTCGCGACCGTGGACTCGGTCTGCGCGTACACGAAGAAGGGCAGTGCGGCATGCAGGACGTAGTCACCCGCGACGGACACCAGACCGCCGGTCCAGAGCAGCGCGAAATCGCGGCGGCGCAGCAGCGCCAACATGGCCACGTCGCTACAGGGTTCGGCTGCGGGCGCTGAGGATGCGTAACGTGTCAGGGGCGAAGGCCACCTCGACGCACTCCCGGCCCGCGACGTCCTGGTACCTCGCGGTGATAGGTCCTGACGGGGGCACTGCTGCTGGCAGGGCCCTCAGCCGGGGATGGCGTCGACGCAGGCCTCGACCAGCGGGAGTGGCCATGGCCAGCCCTCCCAGCGACGACGACACCGCCTCGTTGCAGGCGGAGCACTCAGCCACGAGCCCGCGCTGCGTCAAGGCGTCGCCGCCCGCGCCGCGCCGGACATAGGGTGACATCGAGACCGGCTGTCCACACCGCGTACAGGATGCTCTCCCCGACTCGCAGCCCGCGGCGAAGTAGGAATGAACCCAGTCGGCTGCTCGTGTGATCACCGTGCTGGGTCGAGCCGCGTCGCGCATCAGCCGGCCGAACACCGGGTTGTCCAAGCGGAACTGCGAGGAGATGGAGCCCTGGTCGCAGCCACCGCAGCGCAAGGCGATGGTGGACAGCGCCGGATGGCGCCGGATCGCCAGTCGGTGCTGCCCGCAGTCGGTGCACCAGACGGAGGTCTGCCTCCAGTCGTTGTCGGGGAGTGCGGCCAGGCCGTAGGCATCACTGGAGTCGCGAAGCTCCGTCTCCAACACCTTGCGGAGCACGACCTTGCCGCGGCTTATCCGCATCGACACGGCGTCGGGTGACAGGCCCATCGCCGCCCCGATGCGTGTGCACGAGGCCTCGTGCACATAACGGTGGATCAGAACATCGCGAGTCTGCGGAGGGAGGAGGCCGAGCGCCCGGTCAAGAAGGTCGGCGAGCTCGGCCCGTTCCAGCTCCATCTCGACCTCGTGCGGCGGGCCCGCGACGTCCACCTCGTCCAACGGGGCACGTCGGACCGAGTCCCGAGCGGCTCGCCGAGCCCCGCGCCGGCAGACGTGGCGAGCGATGGCGTTCAACCAGCGGTCGGCCCCATCGATGTCGCTGAGCTTGTGGAGGTTGCGCCAGGCCTCGATCAACGTCTCCTGGGCCAGGTCCTCGGCGGCCTGGGGATCCCCGGTGATCGAGGTGCAGACCGCGACCAGCCGCTGACGTGTTCGCTCGTCGGGGAACCAGGACGTCGTCGTGGTCGCGGGCGTCTGTGTCACCGGGGTCTCCTCGTGTGTTGGCAACCTCTACCGGCATATCGCCGGGAGAGGTCGAGATCCAACGCGCTTGGCCAACCTATTTCAGTCGCGGACGCAAACGTCGGGGCACTGGTGCCGGACGGGTAGCGTTGCGTGCGTCGACAGCTCACTTCGGCCCCTCCGACCATCGGGAGCTCGCACGGTGACCGCTCCACGCTCACTCGATACCGTCCGCACAGCCCATGCCACACCCGACGCAGCCCAGCCATGGGCCGAGCTCGGGCTGCGACGCGACGAGTACTCCCGCCTGCACGGCATCCTCGGGCGGCGGCCGACGGCGTCCGAGCTTGCGATGTACTCGGTCATGTGGAGCGAGCACTGCTCCTACAAGTCGAGCAAGGTGCATCTGCGGCAGTTCGGGGACAGCCTCACCGACTCGATGCGCGAGCACCTGATGGTGGGCATCGGCGAGAACGCCGGCGTGGTGGACATCGGGTCGGGGTACGCCGTGACCTTCAAGGTGGAGTCGCACAACCACCCCTCGTTCGTCGAGCCGTACCAGGGGGCCGCGACAGGCGTCGGCGGCATCGTGCGCGACATCTTGGCAATGGGTGCGCGACCGGTGGCGGTCATGGACCCGCTGCGGTTCGGGCCCTTGGAGGCGGACGACACCCGCCGGGTGCTGCCGGGGATCGTGGCCGGGGTCGGCGGCTACGGCAACTGCCTCGGGTTGCCGAACATCGGCGGCGAGGTGGTCTTCGACAGCTCCTATGCCGGCAACCCGCTGGTGAACGCGTTGTGTGTCGGAGTCATGCGGCATGAGCAGATCCACCTCGCCAAGGCGTCCGGCGAGGGCAACCTGGTCATCTTGTACGGGGCACGCACCGGTGGCGACGGTATCGGCGGCGTCTCCGTGCTGGCGTCGGAGACGTTCGACGCGGGCGGGCCGACGAAGCGTCCCAGCGTGCAGGTCGGCGACCCGTTCATGGAGAAGCTCCTCATCGAGTGCACCCTCGAGCTGTTCGCCGCGGGCCTCGTCGCGGGCATCCAGGACCTCGGCGGCGCTGGCCTGTCCTGCGCGACCTCGGAGCTCGCCAGTGCGGGTGACGGCGGCATGCACGTATGGCTCGACCGGGTTCCCCTGCGGGACGCCTCGCTTGCGCCCGAAGAGATCCTGATGAGCGAGTCCCAGGAGCGGATGATGGCTGTGGTCGAGCCGTCTGATGTCGCTGCCTTCCTCGACATATGCCGGCGATGGGACGTCGAGGCCACGGTCATCGGAGAGGTCAGCTCGACGGGTCGCCTCGTCGTCGACTGGCAGGGCGAGACGGTGGTCGACGTTCCTCCGCGGACCGTTGCCCACGACGGGCCGGTCTACGAGCGCCCCTATGCCCGACCGGCGTGGCAGGACGCCCTGCAGGCCGACTCCTCGACGCGCCTGGCCCGGCCGCGTACTGGCGACGAGCTTCGCTCCACCTTGCTCACGATGGTCGCGTCGCCGAACCTCTGCGACAGGTCCTGGGTGACCGACCAGTACGACCGCTACGTCCGGGGAAACACGGTGCTGGCACAGCCCGAGGACTCCGGCGTACTGCGCATCGACGAGGAGTCCGGCCTCGGAGTGGCGCTCTCGACCGACTGCAACGGCCGGTTCTCGCAGCTCGATCCGTTCGTAGGGGCGCAGCTGTCCCTGGCCGAGGCCTACCGCAACGTGGCGACGACGGGCGCTCGGCCGCTGGCTGTGACGGACTGCCTCAACTTCGGCTCACCGGAGGACCCCGATGTGATGTGGCAGTTCGCCGAGGCGACGCGCGGCCTGGCGGAGGGATGCCGCGCACTCGGTATCCCGGTCACCGGCGGCAACGTGAGCTTCTACAACTCGACAGGCGACACGGCCATCTTGCCCACGCCTGTCGTCGGTGTCCTCGGCGTCCTCGACGACGTTCGACGCCGCACTCCGATGGGTTTCGCCGCCGAGGGCAGGTCGGTCTACCTGGTGGGCTCCACGCAGGACGAGCTCGATGGCTCCGAGTGGGCGCGGGTGGTGCACGGCCATCTTGGCGGGACGCCACCACACGTGGACCTGGCTCGAGAGCAACGCCTGGCCAGTGTCATGGTCAGTGCATCCCACCAGGGTTGTGTCGAGGCGGCGCACGACCTGTCCGAAGGCGGGCTCGCGCAGGCGCTCGTCGAGTGCTGCTTGCGCTACGGCGTCGGCGCCCACGTTCGGCTACCCGAAGGCGAGGACCCGTTCGTCGCTCTCTTCAGTGAGTCGGCCGGTCGCGTTCTGGCTGCGGTCGCGGCCCACGAGGAGCCCGCATTCGTTGCACTGTGCGCCGGCGAGGATCTACCCGTTGTCCGGATCGGCCGGACGCTCGGTCGGGGCACTGACGCGGCTTTGGAGGTGGCCGGGTGCTTCCAGGTGCCGCTGGCCGAGCTCCGGCGGGCCTGGAGCGCCACGTTGCCGGACGCCTTCGGGTGATCCGAAGGCTCCCGCGTACCGCCCTCGTCGGCCGACGCGCTCGGCCGTCGGCCGTTAGGCTCGACCGATGCCTGCGCGTCTACGGCCGCTCCCGGCCGCCGATCTCGCCGAGGTGCTGAGGCGCCTGGACACCGCCGGCGGTGGTCGCGCCCCGGCACTCGTGGACGACGAGCGCCTGGCGGTCAAGCACTTCCTCGCCGTGTTGGCCTCCCGACATCCCGGCAAGAGCGTGGAGGTCCGCGTGCCTCCCTATGCCGCGGTTCAGTGCGTAACCGGTGCGCGACACACCCGGGGTACCCCGCCGGCTGTGGTGGAGACCGACGCCACCACGTGGCTCGCCCTGGCTCGCGGTGAGATGACGTTCGCGGAGGCGGTGGCGGCTGGCACGGTACGGGCGTCGGGAGAACGCTCCGACCTGAGCGAGCAGCTGCCCCTGCTGTGAACCCCGGCAGTAGGGTTCCGCCATGCCTGACCTGAGAGCCGCCGTGGCTGCGGCGATGCCAAGCGTCTATCGCGACCTCGAGGCGCTGGTCCGGATCGAGTCCGTGAGCGCCGACCCGGCCCGGCATTCGCAGGTGACACAGTCGGCGGCGGCGACGGCAGAGCTCTTCGGTGCCGAAGGCTTCGAGGTCGACATCGTGGCTGAGGGCGGAATGCCTGCGGTCATCGCCAGGAAGCCGGCGCCACCAGGTGCCCCCACGGTGTTGCTCTACGCCCACCACGACGTCCAGCCTGAGGGGGACCACGAGGCGTGGGAGTCCCCACCGTTCGAGCCGACGCGGCGGCAGGCGCGCCTGTTCGGCCGTGGTGCTGCCGACGACAAGGCAGGTATCGCCGCCCATCTGGCCGCCGTCCGCGCTCACGGCGACAGCCTTCCCGTCGGCGTGACCGTCTTCGTCGAAGGCGAGGAGGAGATTGGCTCGCCCAGCCTCAGCCGGCTGCTGGCCGACCACCGCGACAAGCTCGACAGCGACGTCATCGTGATCGCCGACTCGACCAACTGGGACATCGGCACCCCGGCGCTGACGACGTCGCTGCGCGGTCTCGTGGACTGCCTCGTCGAGGTGCGCACGCTCGACCATGCGGTGCACTCGGGCATGTGGGGCGGTGTCGTCCCCGATGCCGTCACGGCGCTGTGCCGGCTGATCGCGACACTGCACGACGACGAGGGCAACGTCGCCGTCGAGGGCCTGGCCACCGGCGCGGCCGCCGATCTCACCTATCCGGAGGACCGGTTGCGGGCCGAAGCCGGCGTGATCGACGGCGTCCAGCTGATCGGCTCCGGCACCCTTGTCGACCGGCTCTGGACCCGGCCCGCGATCGCCGTCATCGGGTTCGACGCCACGCGTGTCGTCGATGCGAGCAACACCTTGCTGCCAGTGGCTCGCGCCCAGATCAGCCTTCGGATCAGCCCGTCGGACGACGCCGAGGCCGCCTTCGTCAAGCTGCGTGACCACCTCACCAGCCACGCACCGTGGGGGGCCCAGGTGTCCGTCCGCGCCGGAGACCTGGGCCGGCCGTTCGCGATCGACGCCGAGGGGCCGGCCTATGACGCGGCGCGCGAGGCGTTCCGCGACGCATGGGACGGGACGGCACCGGTCGACATCGGCGTGGGTGGTTCCATCCCGTTCATCGCTGAGTTCGCGGACATCTTCCCGGACGCATCCATCCTCGTGACGGGTGTCGAGGACCCCGACACGCGGGCGCACGGCGCCAACGAGGGCCTGCATCTGGCCGAGTTCGAGCGCGTGTGCCTGGCGGAGGCACTCCTGCTGGAGAGGCTGGCCCGGCTCGGCGGCAGATGACGAGGTGGTTGCGGGCGTAGCATGAACGGGTGCCGCGCGCTGATGGGCGACTGACCCACGACCTCGATCCGCACGACCTGGGACCCCAAGACGCCTGCGGGGTCTTCGGTGTCTGGGCACCGGGCGAAGAGGTCGCCAAGCTGACCTACTTCGGGCTGTACGCGCTGCAGCATCGTGGCCAGGAGTCGGCGGGCATAGCGGCGGGCAACGGCCAGCGCATCGTGGTCTACAAGGACATGGGCCTCGTCGCGCAGGTCTTCGACGAGCCCACGCTGGAGTCCCTGCAGGGTCACGTGGCTGTCGGCCACTCGCGGTACTCCACCACCGGCTCGAGCGTCTGGCAGAACGCCCAGCCCACTTTTCGGTCCACCCCGGCCGGGTCGATCGCCATGGCGCACAACGGGAACCTCACCAACACCGGCGACCTGGCAGCCCGGGTCGCTGTCCTGGCGCGCTCGAGCGGGCGGCTCGACATCGCCGACTACCAGCCCGACGCCTCGACCGACACCGACCTCGTCACCGCGCTGCTGGCCTCCTACCCGGACCGGACGCTGGAGTCTGCTGCTCTCGAGGTGCTGCCGACCCTGCGAGGGGCGTTCTGCTTCGTCTTCATGGACCAGGGGACTCTGTACGCCGCTCGCGACCCGCAAGGCATCAGACCGCTCGTGCTCGGCCGGCTCGAGCACGGCTGGGTCGTCGCGTCCGAGACGGCTGCGCTCGACATCGTCGGTGCCTCCTTCGTTCGCGAGGTCGAGCCTGGTGAGCTCATCGCCGTCGACGAGCACGGCCTGCGCAGCATGCGGTTCGCCGACCCGGCGCCCAAGGGGTGCCTGTTCGAGTTCGTCTACCTCGCTCGGCCGGACACCCTGATCAGCGGGCAACGAGTTCAGCGGGTCCGCACCGAGATCGGCAGGCGACTCGCCAGGGAGTATCCCGCTGACGCGGACCTCGTCATCCCGGTGCCCGAGTCGGGGACTCCGGCTGCGATCGGCTTCGCTGAGGAGAGTGGCATTCCCTACGGCCAGGGTCTGGTGAAGAACTCCTACGTCGGGCGAACGTTCATCCAGCCGAGCAACACGATCCGACAACTCGGGATACGCCTCAAGCTGAACCCCCTGCGCGACGTCATCGAAGGCAAGCGCCTGGTCGTGGTCGACGACTCCATCGTGCGAGGCAACACTCAGCGCGCGCTCGTACGGATGCTGCGCGAGGCGGGCGCGCGGGAGATCCATGTGCGCATCGCCAGCCCGCCTGTCAAGTGGCCATGCTTCTACGGCATCGACTTCGCCAGCCCTGCGGAGCTCGTCGCCAACGGACTGAGCAGCGCCGAGATCTGCCGCTCGATCGACGCCGACTCCCTCGGGTACGTCTCGCTGGACGAGCTCGTGGCAGCAACTCGAGTCGACAAGGACAACCTCTGCCGAGCGTGCTTCGACGGGATCTACCCCGTCGACCTGCCGGAGCCGCAGTTCCTCGGCAAGCACATGCTCGAGCTCGAGCCGGTCGTGGCGCTGGACGTCGACGGGTTGGCAGCCTCGTTGGGGAGCAGCGGAGCCGCTGACGCGTTGGCTCGCCCGTGACGCAGTCGCCCGCGAGCCCACACACCTCCGTCGAGGTCCCAGCCGACGACTCCGCGTCCCGCTACGCCGAAGCCGGCGTCTCGCTCGCCGCCGGCGACCGAGCGGTGGCCCTGATGCGAGAGTGGGTCGACAAGGCCCGCCGCCCAGAGGTCGTCGGAGGCATCGGCGGCTTCGCCGGCCTCTTCGACGCCTCGGCACTGCGTGGCTACCGCCGGCCGTTGCTCGCCACCAGCGCCGACGGCGTCGGTACCAAGGTCGCTATCGCCCAGCAGCTCGACAAGCACGACACCATCGGGTTCGACCTCGTCGGGATGCTCGTCGACGACCTGGTGGTGTGCGGCGCGGAACCGCTGTTCATGACCGACTACATCGCCTGCGGCAAGGTGTTTCCCGAGCGCATCGCGGCCGTCGTTCAGGGCGTTGCGGAGGCATGCGTGGTGTCCGGCTGCGCGCTGCTCGGCGGCGAGACGGCCGAGCACCCCGGGCTGCTCGGCGAACACGAGTACGACCTGGCCGGCTCCACGACCGGGGTGGTGGAGGCCGACGAGCTCCTCGGCCCCGACCGGGTCCGCTCAGGTGACGTCCTGATCGCCCTCAGATCCAGCGGACTGCACTCCAACGGGTACTCCCTCGTCCGCCACGCCATCGTGGACCATGGCGGCTGGTCGCTCGACCGGCATGTCGACACCTTCGGCCGAAGCCTGGGGGAGGAGCTGCTGGAGCCCACCCGAATCTATGCCTTGGACTGTCTGGCGCTGGCTCGAGGGACCGCGACGCACGCCATGGCCCACATCACCGGAGGTGGACTTGCCGCCAACGTGCAGCGGGTGCTCCCCGCGACGTTGAGTGCGGTCGTCGACCGCTCCACCTGGGCGCCGCAGCCCATCTTCGCGTTCCTCCGAGACGCCGGGTCGCTCGACGTGACGCAGCTCGAGTCGACGTTCAACCTGGGTGTGGGCATGGTCGCGCTGACCGCTCCCGGCGACGCCGATCGGGCACTCGCGCTGTTGACGGCTCGCGGGCTCGACGCCTGGGTCTGTGGCGAGGTGACGCCCACCCCGGGCGGCACGGTCGCCTTGTCGGGCCACTACCAGGACTGGTAGCGCAGGTCGGTCGACTCCGCGCGGGACGACGAAGGCGACTGCGCTGAGTCGGTTGTGTGTAGAACCGGCCGGGCAGGTATCGTTGCCTTCACGAAATAGTCGGTGAAAGACCGGGCACCCTCGAGGCGACCCCGGCAGGACGTGCGAGGGGGTCGAGTCTATGGGGCGCGGCCGGGCAAAGGCGAAGCAGACCAAGGTCGCTCGCGAGCTGAAGTACCGTGAGTACAACACGGACTTCAGCGAGTTGCAGCGAGAGCTCCACGGCGATGAGGCCACGGCACCGGCCGCAGCCACCGAGCTCGACGGCACGGCCATCGACGATGACGTCGACTTGTACGACGACGGCGCCGAGTCGGCCGCGCAACGCTACTGACCGGTCCCGGGTGGATGGCGGCGGTCCGCGCCGACTGACAGGCGAACGACTCAGCCGACCCAGAGGCCGCGCAGCCGACCCACCTGTGCCATCCGCGCCTCGGCTATCCGGCTGGCCGCGGCAGCGCTGGTAGTCCCATCGGCGGCAGCCATCTCGAGAACCCGCTTCGTGGTCGCATAGATCATCTCGGCGCGGGCCTTGGCCCGTGGGAAGGAGAAGCCCTGTAACTCGTCGGCGACCTGGATCAGGCCGCCCGAGTTCGCGCAGAAGTCCGGGGCGTACACCACCCCGCGCGCCTCCAGCACCTCGTCGAGGCCGGGGTGGGCGATCTGGTTGTTGGCGGCACCACACACGATGACTGCCTTCAGCACATTCACCGTGTCGTCGTTGATCGCTCCACCGAGCGCGCACGGAGCATAGACGTCGATGTCGCCGGTGACCAGATCCATGGTGTCGGCGGCGACGCCGACCTCCGGATGTGCCTCTCGCACCCGCGCCACAGCGGGCTCGTGGACATCGGTGACAACGACCTCAGCACCGTCGTCGAGAAGGTGATCCACGAGATGGCGGCCGACCTTTCCGACCCCGGCTACCCCGACCCGGCGATCCTGGAGGGTCGGGTGACCCCAGGTGACCTCGGCCGCAGCGCGCATGGCTTGGAAGACGCCGTAGGCGGTGAGGACGCTGGAGTCGCCAGCGCCGCCGTGCTCGACCGTGCGGCCGGTGACGTAGTCGCACTCCCGGGCGACGACGTCCATGTCGTTGCTGTACGTTCCCACGTCGCACGCCGTGAGGTAGCGGCCATGCAGCGACTGCACGAAGCGGCCGTAGGCCCGCAGCAGCTGCTCTGACTTGTCCCGCAACGGGTCACCGATGATGACGGCCTTGGCTCCGCCGAGGTCGAGACCCGCAAGGGCCGCCTTGTAGGCCATGCTCCTCGACAGGTTCAAGACGTCGCGAACGGCATCGGCCTCG
Source organism: Nocardioidaceae bacterium (assembly GCA_035633755.1). Taxonomy (GTDB): domain Bacteria; phylum Actinomycetota; class Actinomycetes; order Propionibacteriales; family Nocardioidaceae; genus DASQEH01. The sequence goes on from DASQEH010000080.1 coordinate 51,239, forward strand.
GTTGCGTACGGATAGAAGCGAGTCCCGCCCAGTCCCGGCCCCAACACCGTCGAGTAGATCGCAATAATGGCCCGCAAGCCCGACGCCTCGTCCTGGCAGAACACCACCTGCTCGTGTCCGCTGCTCTGGTCGAACACCGAGAACTCTGACGACTCCGCCACCGTTGTCACCTTTCCCTTCAGGCGATGCCCCGGATGGGGGTGTCGGGCCGAAGGGCTCCACGATATGCCGGTCGGGGCAAGGAGCGCCGTTGTGGAGGTATCGGTCGCTAGGGTGGCGAGGTGCTGCCGTACGCGTCGTACCTGCGGGTCTACGAGCCTTTCCAGGCGCTGAACAGCGAACTGCGCCGCGCACTGACGGCGCGAGGTCAAGCGCTCGCCGACATCTCGGCCACCCTCGCCGCCGAGCAGCAGACCGTGCTCACCCGTGCCGTCACGGCATCCACCATCAGTGTCGAGCCCGCCCGGCCGGCTGACGTCTACGTCTTGCGGCGTGAGGGGCGTACGTACTTCTGCCCCGTGGACATGCCCCTTCGTTCGTGGCTGTCGATGACGTCGCTCATCGACAGCATCGGGGGAGCTGCCGCCACGGCCATCATGCCGGCGGAGTCCCTGGCCCTGGCCGACGAGCAGTTCCTGCGGTGGCGCCGCGACAACCCCGCCGCGGTGCCGCACATCCAGCAGGTGACGTGGGGCGTCCCCCGCACCTGGTTTTCTCTCGTCGTCGAGGACGAACGCACTGGCTACGACGCAGGTCCCGTTGTCAGCGTGCGGTACCGCGCCCGTATGGAGGACGCCCGGCGACGGGTCGCGGCCGCGCGTCGCATCCTGGTCAAGGTGCTGGACGACTCCGAGGTCGTCAACGAGGTGGCCAGTCTGGAGCGCTGGTTGGCCTCGTTCCACGCCGCTAGCTGGGTGGAGCTGGATTACGCGGGCGTGGCTCAGCTCCTCGGCGAGCACCTCGCCGAGGATCATTCGGCTCGCGAGATACACCAGGCGCTGGACGCGATCCAGCGCGGCGATCTGGCCACGGCCGGTGCTACCTACCGGGGCTTCGAGGAGCGCTGGCGGCGGGTGAACGCGTTCGAGCGAGCCAATTGACCTGACTGCTCGCGGAACTCGACGTGCCCCGGCTTGGCATGTCGACCCGGACAACCAAGTGACTGCACTATGCTTTAGGCGGAATAGACCGCAATCTCGACCGACAAGACATACACCCTGTATTGCGCGCATCGGACGAGCATGAAAGAGTCCGAACGCAAGCGGGACTCGACGTCAGAATTTCGGTCTGTCCCCCGCTTGGACAACGAAGGAGCCCACGTGAACACACGACCCACGGAGTCAGAACCCCTGCTCACGCCGGCGGAGGTCGCGGCCATGTTCCGCGTCGACCCGAAGACGGTCACGCGTTGGGCCAAGGCAGGCAAGCTCAGCTCGATTCGCACGCTTGGCGGGCACCGGCGTTACCGCGAGTCAGAGGTCCGCGAGTTGCTGGCGGGCATCCCCACCCAGCGTCAGCCGGAAGCCTGATCTGAGGGTTGAGCCAGTGAAGCAACGACTGCAGGACTTCAGGGGCCTGCAGGTGTGAGTGATTCCCCGGGACTGGTGGTGCTGGGCAGTGCCAACCTCGACGTCGTCTACCGCGTAGCGGCGATCCCTCGAGCGGGAGAGACAGTCCTGGCGACTGGAGAGAGTCGCCATCCGGGGGGTAAAGGCCTCAACCAGGCCGTGGCAGCGGCACGCGCCGGTGCCCCAACGGCCTTCGTCGCCTGTATCGGCAATGACGCCGCGGGTGGCGATCTCATGGACGTCATCCTCGAGGCCGGCATCGACACATCCACCGTCCGCCGTGTCGACACGCCCACGGGGACTGCCCTCATCACCGTTCAGGACGACGGCGACAACGCGATCGTGGTGGCGGCCGGCGCCAACGCGACGTTGGTCAGCCTCACCGATGTGCAGCGTCACGCCGTGGCGGACGCCGCCGTACTGGTGGCCCAGCTCGAGGTGCCGCTCGAGGTGGTGGTAGAGGCAGCGGAAGTGGCTCGCGGAAGCGGCACCAGATTCGTGTTGAACGTTGCTCCGGCACAGTCCTTGGACGACGACGTCCTCGAACTTGTCGATGTCCTCGTCGCCAATGAGCATGAGGCGACGACGCTGACTGCCGAGCCAGAACCTATGCATTCTGCGCGCCGGCTCCTGGATCGCGTACCGGCAGTGGTCGTCACGACCGGCGCTTCGGGATGCGTGGTGGCGACGCGCGACCAAGAGGTTGAGCACATCCCGGCCGCTCCAGCCGAGGTGGTCGACACGACCGGAGCCGGGGACACATTCACGGGTGTGCTGGCTGCGGGTATGGCGTCGGGGTTGTCCGTTGCCGAGGCCACGCGTCGAGCGGTCGTGGCCGCGGCGATCAGTGTCGAGCGCGACGGAGCCGTCCCCTCGATTCCCAGCCGTGAACAGGTCGACGCGAGGCTCGCTGCGTACCGCGCTTAAGCGGGGATCTCCGACGCCTCATCGGTGTCGGTCTGCGTCAACAGGCCCCGTTCGAGGACCGTCGGCAGGTGGAGCGTCCGGTAGCCCACGTCCTCGAAGAGGACCGTGACGACGTCGTCGTCGGTGTCCATGACCACGCCATCACCGAACTCGGCGTGGCTCACCTGAGCCTGTGCGGCGTACACGTCGGAGCTTGATGAGGTCGTGGCGGTTCCGGCCAGGCAGCTGTCACAGTTGCCGCACAGTTCGCTGCTCTGCTCGCCGAAGTAGCCGAGCAGGAACTGCTGGCGACACTGAGCCGTCTCGGCGTACGCGCGCATCATGGTGATGCGCGACTCTTGCAGGGAGCGGTAGGCCTCGGCGCGTTCCAGGGCCGCTTCGACGATGTCAACCGGCGTGGTCACCTCGTCGCAGACCTCGGCGACGAGGTTGAGGATACGGCCAAGCTTGCGTGGGCCGAGATCGAGCCGCGCGCCCAGCTCCTTGCGGTCCACTGAGCCGGGATCGGCCGTGTCGAGGGCGTCCACCACTGCCCGCACGTCGTCCTCAGCGGGTATCCCAGCGGAGAAGAAGCGCGACAAACCGAGATCCTCCGGGCGGTAGAACAAGGCGCCGATCGCGGGCTCCCCGTCGCGTCCGGCGCGGCCGACCTCCTGGTAGTAGCTGTCGGGAGAGTCCGGCACGCAGGCATGCACGACGTATCGGATGTCGCTCTTGTCCACGCCCATCCCGAACGCCGACGTCGCCGAGATGACGTCGAGGTCTCCGCGAGAGAACCGCGCATGCACGTCGTCCCGCTCTCGTCGCGGCAGGCCGGCGTGGTACGACGCGGCGGACAGGCCCGCATCAGCCAGCGCATCGGCATACTCCTGCGCCGCCTTCCGCGTGCGCACGTAGACGATGCCCGGCCCGAGCGTCGACACGGCCGCCTCGATCACGGCTCGACGTTGCTCGTCCCCTGTAATGGCGCGCTGCACGCTCAGGTGGATGTTGTCGCGCGCCAGCCCGTGCACGATCGTCAGCGGGTCCCGAAGCCGCAGTCGCGTGATGATGTCGGCTCGCACAGGCGGAGCCGCCGTCGCGGTCAGGGCAATGACGCGAGGGGCATCGACGACCTGCAGGAGCTCGCCGAGACGAAGGTAGTCCGGCCGGAAGTCGTGGCCCCAGGTCGAGACGCAATGGGCCTCATCCACAGCGACCAGAGTGGGTCGAAGTCTCTGCACGTGCTGCATGACCTCGGGGATGGCCAGCTGTTCGGGGGAGAGGAACAAGAACTCGGCTCCCGCAGCGATGTCGGCGAGAGCTTGGGAACGCTGCGTCGGGGTTTCCGCGGAGCTCAGCCGGACTGCCCGCGTCCGCGCCCCGCCCTCGGCGAGGTGGTTCATCTGGTCGCGCTGGAGAGCCAGGAGCGGCGAGATCACCAGGGTCGGCCCGTCGATCAGGACCGCTGGGAGCTGGTAGGCGAGGGACTTCCCACCCCCGGTCGGCAGCACCAGCAGCACGTCGCGACCTGCAACGAGCGCATGAGCCGCGTCGACCTGAGCCGGGCGCAGCTCGTCGTGTCCGAACAGCTCCTCGGCGGCGCGATGAAGCTCGGCGGTGGTGGATGGGTCGAGGTGGGCCGCGTTGTCGTCACTACTCGTCACAAACGGCAGTAGTACCCCGGCCGTTCCGCCTCAAGCGTTGTCAGCGCGGTCGTGCGGCGACGGACCGGCCGTGACTGCCGATCGGAGGGAAGCCGAGCCGCTCAAGCATCGAGGACCGACAGGCAGTACCCGACCTGTCGCCTCGCGGGGAGTTGGCCATTCGATTGGGGCCGACCACCTGCACCTGCGAGACTGTGCCACGCGGCACTCGTTCGGCGACAGCGGTATCTGCTGCGGGTCCGCCACCGAAGGCGTGAACCGCCCGTACGAGGAGGACACCCATGAGCGACAACCAAGCGTCAGGCGACCGCGCCGCCGACAGACACCCGCCTGAACCGCCGCCCGCGTATGCCGGCTCCCCGTCCTACCCGACGTACCCGACCTATCCGGCGTCGTCGGCTGCGCCGGGCTCGCAATGGGGTGACCCCTCACCGGCTGCCCCGGAGCAGCCTTCGACGATCCGAAACGCGGTCCGGCTCATGTGGGCAGGCGCCGCCCTCAGCCTGCTGTCGCTGCTCGTGACCCTTCTGTCGTTGGACTCCATGGAGTCGCGAGTGCGGCGCGAGCTGACAGCCTCGGACACTGGCTTGACGGCCGAGGACGTCGACGGCCTGATCGGCGTGTTCGTCGCTTTCGCCGTCATCACAGCCTTGTTGGGGGCGCTGCTCTGGTTGTGGATGGCCTGGAAGAACGGACAGGGTCGCTCCTGGGCGCGCATCGTCGCCACGGTCCTGGGGGGCCTCAACCTCCTGTCCAGCATGTTCGCCATCTCGTCATCACCGGGGGCGCTCGAGTTGCTCTTGACGCTCGCCAACCTCGTACTGGCGGTTGTCATCCTCGCGCTGCTGTGGAGCAAACCGTCCAGTGCGTTCTACGACGCGGTCAAGCGCCACCGCATGGCCTGATAGAGCGGCTCTCGTGCGCCCACTCGTAGGCTAGGCACATGGCGCGGTACTTCGACGTACACCCGGAGGATCCACAGCCGAGAAGCATCGCTCAGGTCACGGCGCTCCTCCGCGATGATGCGTTGATCGCCTACCCCACGGACTCGTGTTACGCCCTGGGCTTTCAGCTCGGCAACGCGGCCGGCGGTGAGCGCATCCGGGGAATCCGGTCGCTCGACGACAAGCATCACTTCACCTTGGTGTGCGCGGACTTCGGGCAGCTCGGTCAGCTCGTGCAGCTGGACAACGCGGCCTTTCGCGCCATCAAGGCGGCGACTCCCGGCCCGTACACGTTCATCCTTCCGGCGACCTCGGAGGTGCCCCGCCGGTTGTCGCACCCGAAGAAGCGCACCGTCGGCGTCCGCATCCCTGACCATCCGGTGGTACGTGCGCTGCTCCGCTCGCTCGGGGAACCCCTGGTGTCCAGCACTTTGCTACTGCCTGACGCCGAAGATCCGATGACTGACGGCTGGAGCATCAAAGAGGAGCTCGACCACCTGATCGATGCGGTGGTGGATGCCGGTGACTGTGGGACCGATCCCACCACGGTCGTGGACTGGTCGCAGGGCCACCCCGAGGTGGTTCGGGTGGGTGCCGGAGACCCAGCACGCTTCCACTAGGGGGGCTGCTGCCGGCGAGAGCTGCTTTCTTCGGCCGCGGCCTGGTGGCTATTCCGTCACCGCGAGACGTAGACCGTGTTGGCCGACACGCCTCCCGTCAAGGGGTTCGGGAAGCGCACCACGTGAGCCTGCGTCTCGTCGAAGACCTTGCTGAGCACCGCGGTGAACTCGGCGTCCGGAGGGTCGTCGGACCACAGAGCGAACACGCCGTCGTCATGAAGGTGCTCAGTGAGCCTACGCAGGCCGCTCGGTGTGTAGAACGCGGCGTGGCGGGGATGCAAGTGGTGACGTGGAGAGTGGTCGATGTCGACGAGGATCGCGTGGAACTGCTCATGGGGGGCACGGCGGAGACCGTCGGTCGCCAACAGCTCGAAGAAGTCCCCGTTGACAAGCCGGGTCCGTGGATCCGCTGCCAACCCCGCGGTGTCCGGGAGGAGCCCCTGCTCATGCCACCGGATCACCTCACCGAGCGCTTCGACGACGGTGAGGGAACCTACGTCATCCGCCTCGAGGACGGCCCGCGCGGTGTACCCGAGGCCGAGCCCGCCCACGGCGACATCGAGGTCGGGGCCCCTCACCGCAGCCAAACCGAGGTGCGCGAGCGCGATCTCGGCAACGGTGAACAGGCTCGACATGAGGAACTCATCGTCCAGCTTCACTTCGTAGACGTCGACCTTGAGCGACGGCTCCAGGCGTCGGCGAAGGGTGATGACCCCCAGAGGGGTGTCGGCCCACGCGAGTTCCTCGAGTCGTGCACTCAAGCGTCCCTCCTCGACGTTGCGCAAAGTTCCGGGTGTCACGACACCGTAAGGCTGAGCCGTACTGCCCCGCTACGGTGTCCGACGGATCGGAAAGGGGTCATGCATGCGACGGATCGGGCTCATCGGGGGCATGAGCTGGGAGAGCACGGCTGAGTACTACCGATTGTTGAACCAAGGGGTTCGCAAACGCTTGGGAGGGCTGCATTCGGCCGAGTGTCTTGTGTACTCGGTTGACTTCGCAAGCATCGAGGTGCTGCAAGTCAGGGGTGAGTGGGAAGAAGCCGGTGCCCAGTTGGCCTCGGCGGCCCGAACGCTCGAAGGAGCCGGAGCGGAGCTGCTCCTCCTCTGCACGAACACGATGCACATCGTGGCCGAGCAGGTGCAGGACGCTGTGGGGGTCCCTCTGCTGCATCTGGCCGACGTCACCGCGGCAGCCGTCACGCAAAGTGGGCGCCAGACCGTTGGGCTGCTCGGCACGGCGTTCACCATGGACCAGGCGTACTACCGTGAGCGGTTGGAGTCTCACGGGCTCACCGTTCTCGTGCCTGAGCCCGGCGACCGCCAGTTGATCCATCGGGTGATCTACGACGAGCTCTGTGTCGGCATCGTCGCGGACAGCTCCCGTGAGGCCTACCTCGAGGTCATCGACCGACTCACGGAGGGTGGGGCGCAGGGCGTGATACTCGGCTGCACCGAGATCGAGCTGCTCGTTGACCAGTCGCACACCGACGTGGCCATCTTCCCGACCACCACGCTGCATGTGGAGGCGGCGCTCGACATGGCCCTCAGCTGAGGTCCCCCACCAGCGCATCTCCGAGCCGCTGGCCGTCACCGGCGCGACGCCGGTGAGGCACCCCTACGATTCGACCATGACCGACGGCACCCGTTCACCGTTCGATGCACCGATTGCCGAGATGCGGCAGATGGGGTCTGAGGTCGTCGAGCTGGTGACCCGATTCATCGACGATCGCTATTCGGCTCCGTCCGCCGACTACTCGGGGCTAGAGGATCTGCTCTCGTCGCTGTCCGAGCCACCTGGCCACAACGGGGTCGCTCTCACCGAGCTGCTGGCTCGGGTGGAGACGGCAGCCGGCAAAGGGTTCGACACGGCCAATCCTGGCTTCGCCGCCTACATCCCGGGAGGCGGCCTGTACTCGGCTGCCCTGGCCGACTTCATCGCCTGCTGCGTGAACCGCTACACGGGCATCGCCAACCCGGCGCCCGCCCTGGTCCAGATGGAGGCCAGCGTGCTGCGGTGGTTGTGCGACGTCTTCGGGCTGCCGAGCACGTCGCAGGGGGTGCTGACGCCGGGCGGTTCCATGGCCAACCTGTCCGCGATCGTGACGGCGCGTACAGCGAACCTGGGCGAGCAGTTCCTCGACGGGGTGATGTACACGTCAGAGGAAGCTCACCACTCCATCGTGAAGTCGGCCCGCTTCGCCGGGCTTCCCAGCGACGCCGTGCGCGTCGTCGGCACCGATGACGCCCTGCGGTTGGACGTCGAGGCGCTACGTGTGGCGGTGCGCGAAGACCGCAGCCGTGGTCGTCGGCCGTTCATGGTCGTCGCGAGTGCCGGCACCATCAACACAGGAGCGGTCGACCCGCTCGCGCAGGTGGCGGCTGTTGCCGCCGAGGAGGAGCTGTGGTTCCACGTCGACGGGGCCTATGGCGCGTTCTTCAACCTCACCGCGCGGGGTCGCGCGGCTCTGGACGGAATCGAGCGAGCGGACTCCATCACGCTGGATCCGCACAAAGGACTGTTCCTGCCGTACGGGACCGGCTGCCTGCTCGCGAGGGACGCCGGCGCTCTCCGTGCCGCGCATGAGGCGCATGCCGGGTACCTGCCGCGGCCGTCGGACGATGCGGGGCTTCCGGACTTCGCATCGTTCTCACCGGAGCTGACCCGGGACTTCCGGGGGCTGCGTCTGTGGCTGCCTCTGCACCTGCATGGCGTTGGCGCGTTCGAGCGCGCGCTCGACGACAAGCTGGACCTGGCTCGCTTCGTTCATGGCGAGCTGAGCCAGGTCTCGGCGTTGCACACCCCCTGGCCGCCCGAGTTGTCACTCGTCGCGTTCAAGCCGCGACACGGCACGAACGAGGAGACCGAAGACCTCCTGAGACGAGTCAATTCGAGCGGCAGGGTGTGGCTGTCATCGGCTCCAGTACGCGGCGAGACCTATGTGCGGATGTGCATCCTCTCGCACCGGTCCACACCAGAAAGGGTCGATGAAGCGGTCGAGATCATCCGTGCTGCGGCGGCCTAGCTGAGCTTGGTGACGTCCCGGTACCGCTGGCTGGAGGCGAAGGATGAGCTGCCGCCCTCTTGGAAGTCCGCCGGCTTGTTGCCGGTCAGCAGGCAGAACTGCACGTAGGAGCGGTGCTTTGCCCGTACGCGTCCGGTGCCCCCCTCGGTTGGCTCCAACCGGAAGATTCTCGTGTGCCGCACGCCGTCGCACTTGAGCTTGTTGTCCCAGGTGCGCTGGTACCACGAGCGTGCCATGGCGCCGCTGCCCTCTTGCGTGAGGTCGCCCTTCCCCTGCTTGGACGAGACCCACAGGTGCGACAGCCGACCAGTGCACCGATAGGTCCCCGACACCAGAGGTTGACCGTTGACCAGGTAGACCTTGCTGACGCTGATCACCTTGGCTGTGGGGGTAGGCGGCCTCACTGTCTCGGCATCGGCAGCGGGGGCGCCGGTAGTGCCCAGGACCAGCGCTGCCATAGCGCCCGCCAATGTCAACTTCTTTCGCATGACATTCCTTTCTCTCAAAGGGTCCGCATTCATGCATATCGGTTGAGCCCACTAATGGCAAGACGTTGTCCCGTCAATACGGGCTATTACTGAGCAGCCGATTCCTTTTGGCTCCTGATGGGCCCTGGCGAGGGGGTCGTCAGCGCAGGCGTGGCTGAGCCAGCCGTGCGTCGCACGGTCAGGCGGGCGTCGAACTGGCCAGAGCCTTGCGGTACTGCCGCGTCGTGAGTGCGAACCAGCGGTGCGTGATTCCTTCATCCGTCATGCCGAGCCGCATGGCAAGGGCCTGTGAGCGCGTATTGTCGAGATCGGTCAACGCAAGTACCTCTCGAAGACCGGCCCGCGCGGCAACTTCCAGGAGGGCACCAGCCGCCTCGCTTGCTATCCCGCGGCCCTGGTGTTCTGGATGCAGGTGCCAGCCAACCTCGACCTCGTTGGTGGGACCCGTGGCGTCGTGGAGCGGGAGAAGCAGGACGGTTCCCACCGGCCTCGTGTCCTGCAGCGCCTCGGCGACGGCCCAAAGACCCATGGGGGGATCCAGCTCCGCCTGACGGCCGCGCCACCGCCGGATACGCTCCAGCGCCTGTTCCGGCGTCGTCACCGGCAGGCGAGGGTGGGGTCCGAGCCACCGTACGACTTCGTCCCGCCCGTAGATATCGAGGAATGCCAGCAGGTCGTCCTCGCGCCATTGACGCAGGACCAGTCGGGATGTCCTCAACAGCTCATCCACGGGGCAACGCTAGGACAAGGGCACACGCGGGCGAGGCCGACCCCCGGGGCACTGGTCGTACTGCTATCCCAGTCGGGCCCTGTGAGCCAGGGAGGCGGGCCTGGTCACCGCCGGATCTGCTCGCACATGGAGGCCGGCGTGTTCACCTTGCCCCGAGCGACCCGGAGGATCGTCCGGCCTCGCGAGGCGGCAGGCTGGCGTCATGACCACCACTCAGCTCCGGGCACAGTTCGACGCCCACGTGACCTTCTCCAACGGCGGACATCTGCACACCGAAGGGTTCCGGATCGACGTACCCAGCCCCTCCGTCACGGAGGATGATGTCGGCGCGCTCTTCGTGGCGTCCTTGGGCCTGCTGATGGTCCAGCGCATACAGGTGGAGCGACTGTCCCTGGTGGCCGAGCCACACAAGGGGACCCGCGCCGGTCCCAGTGACCGAGCAACGGCTGGTGTCGGTGCCCAGGCATGGCGCTGGGTCGAGCTCAACCACGTCATCTCCCAGGGCATGGTGACCTACCCCGGCTTGCCCGCCCCCGAGATCACACCGCACCTGACGCGTGAGGCCTCCCGTCAGGTGTACGCGCCGGGTACCGAGTTCGCTATCGACCGGATCAGCATGGTCGGCAACACCGGTACGTACCTCGACAGCCCATTCCACCGCTACGGCGACGGTGCCGACCTTGCCGGACTGCCCCTGGACAAGCTGGCAGACCTTCCAACCGTCGTCGCCCGCACGGTGGGGAGCGGCACACGCGCCGTGGACGTCGGTGCCATGGCCGCCCTGGAGGTCGCGGACAGGGCTGTGCTGCTGCACACCGGAGGTGACCGCCATTGGGGCACCCCGGCGTACACGCACGATGCGCCCTACCTCACCGAGGCAGCGGCCCGGTGGCTCGTCGAGCACGGAGCGCGTCTGGTTGGCATCGACGCGGTCAACATCGACGACGCCGCCGGTGGGGGTGACAGACCCGCACACAGCGTCCTCCTCGCGGCGGGCGTTCCTGTCGTGGAACACCTGACCGGGTTGGATCAAGTGCCGCCGCACGGTGCTCGCTTCACGGCCGCGCCCCCGCGAGTTGCCGGCTTCGGTACCTTCCCGGTCCGTGCCTACGCAGCGATACCCAGTACCGGTTGAGCTCCCGTCAGGCGTCTTGCAGCGACCTCGTGGACATGGCGTCCTGGCCGCAGGAGGGCGAACCGGATCCAAGGGATACCCAGTATTGCTCGTGAGCCCGAGCTGCTCGCGTGGTCGTCACGGAGAGTTCGTTCGGTGCTGACGTCTTCGCGGCAGACTGGTGCCCGTGAGGGCGTTCGTGCTGGTCGGCGGCTGGCCGGGTTCCGGAAAGACGACTCTGGCTAGTGCCCTCGCAGCGCAGCTGGGAGTCGCCTTCCTGTCCAAGGACGAGGTCAAGGAAGCCCTGATGGACCGCCTCGGGGCTCCCGCCACCGTTGAGGATTCCCGGGAACTCGGCAGCGCCGCTGTGACGGCACTGCTTCGAGTGGCGCGGGGCTGCCCCGGAGCAGTCATCGACAGCACGTGGTATCCCTACACGCTCCCACTGGTTCGCGACCTCCCTGGGCCGCTCGTCGAGGTTCGGTGCCGGGTCCGCATCGAGGTAGCCCGCGAGCGTTACCGAAGTCGGATCCGCGATGAGCGGCATCTGGACCGGCTGCGCACCGAGACCGAACTGTGGGGGACGGAGGTTCCTCCGTTGGGCGTTGGTCCACTGATGGTGGTGAATACGGAAGAACCGGTCGACGTTGCTGCCCTCGCCGACGTCGTCAAGGCAACGGTCATAGATGCACCGGAGCGGTGACGCGTACGCACGTCGGACTGCTCCGCGGCTCAGCCGTCGCCGATGGTCAGCAGTACAACCTCGTCGATGGCGACAACGGTGCCTGCAGGCGGCTCAGTACCGGTGGCGTAATGAGGGAAGTTGACGTCGGGTGACTCGCTCTCGAGACCCACGGCGGCCACTACCTGTTGGGCCTCGTCCACCGACATCCCGTATTCGACGAAGGGCACCGTGGTATAGCCGGTAGGCAGGATGGCAAGGGACTCCCGAAACGCTGCCAGAAGGGCTGTCGGCGCCCCGCGTCCCTTGGGCACCCGCAACGTGAACGTGGCCTGTTCGCTCGGGACCACGAGGCTCATGGCGCAGAGTCGGTCCTCTGGGGTACGACACGTTGGGGCGCTCCAACGTACGTCGACTCCGTCGACTTTCCCTGATTTCGTGGTGGTACGGGTGACCTTGCCGCTTGGCGGCACGTCCGAACCGGCGATCTCGAGCGACGCGATGCCCGCATGGTCGATGAGGCAGGACCGTCCGCTCCGGTCGGCTACGTACATGGTGTCTCTCGTTGTCTGGCCGCAGTGGGTCTCCTGTATTGCCCACGTCTGCGGCACCGCCACAACGGCGCGTCCCCGGCCAACCAGACGCATGCCGGTTGGGGGCTCGGGGGCTGCGGATGGCGTACTACGAGCCTCGTCCGGTGGCTGCACCTGCGGAGTCTGCCCGCATGCAGCGAGCACCAGCAGGGCAAGAACGGATGCTGCCGCTGATCGCACCCGCATGCGCGTCCCTCCTTGCCGTCCGCCATGTGACGCGGCTATGCCGCTGGCGGTTCCGTCGGGTGAGCGGCCAATCGACGCAGCGCCAGGTCGACACGCGGCACCACGGTCGCGGCTCTTCCTTCACTTCACAGCCAGGCGATGCCTATCGGACACTGTCCAGGTGAACCGAGGAGACGGCGACGCGACAGTTGCAGCGGCCGAGAAGCTGGTCATGGACGGGTTGTTCAGTGACGAGGGGCGAAGTGATCCGCATGCCGTCCTGCGCGCGGCGTCGATTCCAGGGATCGGATACGCGTTCGTACGGGAGGTCCTGCACGACCGACGCTTCGTTGCACCGAGGGTGCCCGAGTCTTCGGACCTGATGTTTCACCTCTTGGCACGGTTCATGCCTCGCCTCCCGCCGGAACGACACGCCCCAGTGCGGCATCGGTTCTCCGGGATCTTCACGGCTCGCCGGATCGACCGCTATCGAGGTGTCGTGCACAGTCGCAGTGCGGCTCTGATCGACCAGATGGCAGCGAGCGGCCGTTGCGAGCTCGTCGAGGCCTTCGCGGCACCGCTGCCGTTCACAGTCATCGCAGAGGTCGTCGGAGTCGACCCGGACCGCCAGGAATGGCTGCGGTCCTCCATGGCCACTCTCGGGCGGGCGTTCGCGGGTCAGCGTTCTCGTCCGCCGGTCGAGGCAGGCAACGCCGCAGCCGCCGAGATGACCGCGTACTTCGACGACCTGCTGAGCAAGCGGGCTCGGGAGCCGCGCGAGGATCTGGTGTCACTGTTGGCCACCGAGCACAGCTCGGGGGAGGAGCGGGCCGACCTTCTCGCCAACTGCTTGTTCTTCATCCTGGCTGGGCACGCCACGACCACCACGATGCTCTGTGCCGGCCTTGAGCTACTGCTGGCGGACCCGGCCCTGCTGCGCCGGCTGCGGCAGGACCCAAGCGGCTGGGACCCGGCCATCGAAGAGATCCTGCGCTATGTCTCCCCCGTCACACTCACCGGGGTCACCGCCACCACCGACGCCGTCGTCGAGGGTCACCACATGCTTGCTGGGGCGCAGCGCATCGTCGCCTACGCAGCCGCCAATCGCGACCCAGCGGTGTTCGCGGATCCCGATTCCTTCAACGCCTCCCGCACTCCGAATCCGCACCTTGCGTTCTCAGCAGGGGCCACGTTCTGCCTCGGCGCCCCCCTTGCCCGCCTCCACGCACAGGTGGCGCTGCCCATGCTCATCGACCGACTTCCGGGCCTTCGACTCGAGGGTCCCCTCACCTGGCTGGGCAGCACCCCGCTGCGTCAAGTCGAGGCGATGCCGGTTGCCTGGTGAACGGCCATCGGCGGCTCACAGGGGGAACTCCTGACCTTCGTCAGGCACGCCGCATGGCGAGCTAGAGACCGGTCTCGTGGTGTTTGCGCAGTCCGCGACGCGGCACGCCTCTCGTAGGTGGTGGCCAGGGCCGGGATCGAACCGGCGACCTTCCGCTTTTCAGGCGGACGCTCGTACCGACTGAGCTACCTGGCCGCTGCGGGGCACCTACACCGTCCGCGCCGGAAACCCTACAGCAGTAGGGCGAGGCGACCGCATCACCGTGGGCTGCGCACATACGAACGCCCCACCCGGTGAGGGGTGAGGCGTGCGGAGCGACCCCGACGGGACTCGAACCCGCGGCCTTCGCCGTGACAGGGCGACGCGCTAACCAACTGCGCTACGGGGCCATGAGCGTACCTTCGTACGCGGTATCGAGCGCAAACGATAGCGCACGAAGCACCCCCAACGGGATTCGAACCCGTGCTACCGCCGTGAAAGGGCGGCGTCCTAGGCCACTAGACGATGGGGGCCTAAGCCCGGGCATCCGATGAATACCGTCGGGGACCGCCCCAGCATAGGGGGTGCCGTCGACCCGACCAAACTCGTGCGATCGGTGCGACGCTGGCGCCGGAGGGTGCGGTCCCCAGCTCACGGGAGAGCGACATCGCTTCCACACTTTGTTGCACGAGGCTCGCCTCAGCGGGCTGCCTGCACGAGGATCGAGGCCTACGAGCTCGCAACGAGGGGAGATCTCGCCATGTCCGCGGCACGTCGTTGGGTAGGGATAGTCGCAGCGATGCTTCCCGGCTTCTGTCTGATCGCCGTGGCCGTCCCGCCGACCGCGGCAGCGCCGGGCACGTCGTTACCGGTCGTGTCCGTCAGCGCGAATCCCCAAGCCCCAGGCTTGCCCACGGGCAAGCCCTACGTCGTCGCGCTGGGGGACTCCTACAGCTCAGGCGAGGCAGGCAGATGGGCGGGCTCGTCCAACGACTCCGTGTCCGCCGCCGACGCGCTGGGGCCGACCGCGTACTTCGACAACGCCTCGCGCACCGCGGAACGCGTGCCCGGTTGCCACCGCAGCCGCAGTTCAGAGGCTCACATCGGCGGTGGTGTCGGCGGTGCGACATTCTCCTGCTCCGGCGCACGGACGACCACCTACTTCGCGCGGAGCGGTGACTTCAAGCCCGGACTCGACTTCTATCGCGACGCCGACGGCCACGTCGGTCAGGCACGGGCCCTCATGCGGTTCGCAAGCACTCACCGCGTGGCCATGGTCGTCGTGTCCATCGGAGGAAACGACTTCGATTTCGGTTCGGTGGTTCGCCGCTGCGTGACGGCCTTCCTCACTTCGCCGTCGTGGGCGAAGGACCTGTGTTCCGATGATGCGGAGGTCGTCGACAACTTCTCTGACGATCGTGCCGCCATGGTCACGGCTCACATCTCACTGGCCCTGAGGCGGGTCCGCGACGCCATGAGACGTGCCGGCTACCGCGACGCCGCGTGGTCACTCGTGGTGCAGACGTATCCCTCGCCTCTGCCCGGCCGACGGGGGCTGTGGCGGTATCCCCAGCGTGGCTTCACTCGGCAAAGCACCGGGGGCTGTGGCTTCTGGAACGCAGACGCCCGGTGGGCCAACCGCCAGGCCCTCGCCACCATCAACGACACCGTCGAGGCGGCTGCGAGCCGCAGTGGCATCGCCGGCACCAAGGTGCTCGACCTGGCCGCCGCCTTCAACGGCCGACGACTGTGCGAGTCCGGTGTGGGTCTGTACGAGGAAGTCGGCCTGACGTCGTGGCAGCAACCAGGCGCGGTGGATCGGACCGAGTGGGTCAACCAGATCCGAACGCTGTCGGCCCTCCTGGGCCCGTACGACATCCAGGAGTCACTGCATCCGAACTACTGGGGGCATCTCGCTCTGCGACGGTGCGTTCGCAAGGTGTATCACCGCGGCGCTCCTCGTAGTGGCTCGTGCACCATCGCCGGCAGGGGCTTGGTGAACGGTGAGCCGAGGATGCGGCTGAGCTGAGCAGGCTGCGTGCCCCAAGGGCAGCCAACGGTCACAAATGGGGAAGGCAGAGACCGGAGGTAGAACGGTCCAACTACGGGGCAACGGTTGGAGCGCCGAAGGACGCGAACGTCACGGACCGTTGAGTGGCGACTTCTCGCCGCCGGTGGAGCCCGAGCCGATGCGCGCAAAGGTAAGGCCGACCATCCGCGCCACCACCATCGCGATGTACAGCACTCCGGCGAGCTGTTCGATCATCAGGACTGAACGTGCGAAGGGCTTGATGGGCACGACGTCGCTCAGGCCGGTGCTGGACAAGGTGGTGAAGCTGAGGAACAACAGCTCCATCCAGCTCCGAGTCCCCTCCGGGTCCACCGCGGCGGTGAAGCTTCCCGGACTGACTTCTTGCACGATGACGTACGTGTAGGCGAACCCCCACGCCACCAACGTGAAGGTGGCGCCTACCGCCCACAGCTCGTCGGTCGTGACGACATGGTCAGCGAACATGTACCGGATCAAGGCGATGGCCGCATAGAAGTACAGCAGCGATTCAAAGCCGGCACTCCAGGTCGTCAGCCAGGCTGCCGGCGAGAAGATCTGCGCGATCAGGAGCACCACGGCGGGGACCGCGAGTAGGAGACTCACCCACGTGACCGACGATGTGCGGCGCACGGCAAGGACCGCGAGGGCCAGTACTGCGATGCCGACGACGGAGAATGCCGCCCGCCCCGGCCTCGTGCCCTCCATGAACGGGTATGCCAGCAGCCCACCAAGTTGAACGAACAGCAGAGCGGCCGACGGCGTGTCCTTCAACCGGGCGATCCACGACATAGCCACGAGACTAACTACCGTGGGCGATCCGTGAAGGGCGGCGAGAGTAACTACCCTGGGGCCATGGTCGACATCGAGCCGGTGGACTTCGAGGAGCTGGTGGCCGACGCCCTCGACTCGTTGCCGCCGGACCTCGCGGCACTCATGGACAACGTGGCCGTCTTCGTGGAGGAGGAGTCACCGGACGGCCGGCGGTTGCTTGGTCTGTACGAGGGTGTCCCGCTGACCGAACGCACGTCGTCGTACCTGCTTGTCGTCCCCGACCGCATCACGATCTACCGCAGACCCATCCTCGCCTTGTGTGCCGACCGCGACGAGGTCCGTCATCAGGTGCAGGTCACGGTCGCACACGAGGTCGCTCACCACTTCGGCATCGACGACGACCGGCTCGACGAACTCGGGTATGCCTGACCCGCCCCTGCGCGGCAGTGTATGAAGGAACGTATGACGCCCGATCCGCTGCTGCTTGGTCCCCTCGTGCGCTACGTGGACCAGACCAATGCCAGCGTCTGGGTCAAGACCAGGGACGGGTCGCACGTCACCGTCCACCTCGCCGGTCAGAAGTGGACCGCCCCGACGTTCATGGTGCATGGGCACCACTTTGCGCTCGTCGAGCTCGACGGGCTCGAGCCGGGGAGCATCAACGACTACACAGTCGACATCGACGGGGTGCAGGTGTGGCCTCAGGCGGACAGCCGGTTTCCGCCGAGCCGGATCGCCACCATGGAGCCCGGCCACAAGCTGCGGATGGCATTCGGTTCGTGCCGCAAGAGCGCCCCCCACGATGAGAAGAACACCCGCAAGTACGGCATCGACGCGATGCGTGCCTACGCCTTGCACATGATGTCCAGCGACGAGAAGTGGCCGGATCTCATCCTGTTCCTGGGCGACCAGGTCTATGCGGACGAGACGTCAGACGAGATGCGCGCCTTCATCGACGCTCGTCGCGATATGAACGAGCCGCCCGGCAAGGAGCTCAAGGACTTCGAGGAGTACTCCTACCTCTACCACCTGGCCTGGACGGACCCCACCAACCGCTGGCTCCTCTCAACGTTGCCAAGCGCGATGATCTTCGACGACCATGACATTCGCGACGACTGGAACACCTCGGCGGACTGGCGAGCCCAGATGCACGCGAAGCCCTGGTGGCACGAGCGCATCAAGGCAGGCTTGTCCTCCTACTGGGTGTATCAGCATCTCGGGAACATGAGCCCGGAGGATCGAGCCGAAGACGAGCTCTGGACCCAGGTGAGAGCGCGGCAGGAGGCGGGGGACGACAGCGATCTCGGCCCCGTGCTCGACGAGTTCGCGTCGCGGGTCGACAGAGAGCCACACACATATCGATGGAGCTACAGTCGCGACGTCGGCGGCTGTCGGCTGATCGTCGTCGACTCCCGAGCGGCTCGCGTGCTGACGCCCGATGCGCGAGAGATGCTCGACGACGAGGAGATCGCGTGGCTCGACAAGCGCATGCAAGGCGACGTCGACCACATCTTCATCGGGACGTCTCTGCCGTATCTGTTGTCTCCCGGGTTGCACAACCTGGAAGCCTGGAACGAGGCGGTGTCGCAGGGAGCTTGGGGAGGCCTGGCGAGCCGCGTGAGTGAGCGTGTACGGCAGTCGATGGACATGGAGCACTGGGCAGCGTTCCAGAACACCTTCCGCCAGGTGGCCGACATGGCGTGCGAAGTCATCGACGGCAGGCGCGGAGAGGCGCCTGCGACGGTCACCTTCCTCTCCGGAGATGTGCACAACTCTTACGTGGCTCAAGTAGAGCGGGAAGGAGCCCGGGGCCGCATCCTTCAAGCCGTGTGCTCGCCCATCCGGAACCCACTTCCCGCGATCGTGCAGAAGGGCCAGGCTGCGTTCGCGACAGAGGGCGGGGCTCGCTTCGGGCGCGCGCTCGCACGCTCAGTGCGCCTCCCAGACCCTCCCTACACCTGGAAGATCGTCAAGGGACCCTGGTTCGACAACAACCTGGCCACGCTCGAGACACAGGGTCGGCGGCTGTCGATGTGGTGGGAGCAGGGCGTTCCCAGCGAGAGCGCGGCCGACGAGTGCCAGCTCAACCTGGTAAGCGAGTATCACATTGACGACTAGCAGGGTCGGGTAGGCCGACGCCGACGGACGGGGTGTGCTTGGCCCCTTCCCGCTAGCGATCTGCTTGGCTGCGACACCGGCGCCTCGGATGTGCGAGCCGGACGGCTAGGTCAAACGATTGTGGGTACCCCGGTGGTATACAGCCGTAACGCGCTGTAGTGGCGCTTCGTTAATGACGCAAGGGCCGCCCAGTGGGGGAAGCCTGGGACTTCGGAGGGCAGCGGACGGTGCCGAGACGGGACGTGGGTCCGACCGGACCCTCGGCTGAGCCACAACAACGCCAGCGACCACTCGACTCGCTGGCGACAGCTGTGCTGTCTGAGCATCACAAGCTGCTGGTGGACAACACCGACAGCGGGCTCTTGCTCTGCGATGCAGACGGCATGATCGTCTCCGCCAACCCTGCCGCTGAGCGACTGCTTGGCGTAGCTCTCGACGATATCCGGGGACGTGCGAGCACGGATGCCCGATGGGCGATGGTGGACGAGCACGGACTACTGATGCGTCCCGAGGACGCGCCTGTGTCGCGCGTCCTGGCGACCGGTGCCTCCGTTCGACGCGCGACTCTCGGCGTCTTCCGACCCACCCGAGATGGCGACGGGACCTACGTCTGGATCGAGGCCAGCTGCGAGCCGCTGTATCGATCGGCCGACGACAGACCGTACGCGGTCGTTGCCTCCTTGAAGGACGTCACTCAGCGGCGCCAGGCGGAGCTCGCGCTTCGCGAGTCGGAGGCGCGATACCGACTGCTCGCGGACAACAGCAGCGATGTGATCACGCGCACGTCGCGTCGCGGGGTCATTACCTGGGTCTCACCGTCGGTACGCCGCCTCATGGGCTACTCGCCCCAGGGGCTCGTGGGGGCGCCGTCCGCGGCGCTGATCCACCCAGAGGACTTGCCTCGGGCCGTGCAGGCTTTCAGGGCACTGTTCGAGGCAGAGAATGACAGCGACGAGATGGTGACGATGCGCCTGCGTCGACGTGGCGGGGCCTACATCGACGTCGAGGTGGCCATGCACGCGGTGCGGTCCGCCTCGGGAGTGGTCACCGAGATCCAGTCCAGTGTTCGCGACATCAGCGCCCGGGTGGCTGCCGAGAACGCTCGCCGGTCCGCCGAGGAGGTGTTCAGGCTTGCGCTCGAGCATGCCCCGATCGGGATGGCAGTCATCGGACTCGACGGGCGCTGGATCACCGTGAACGAAGCGATGCCGCGGATCACCGGACATTCCGCGGCTGAGCTCCGCCGCCTGTCCATGCTCGACCTGGTACAGCCCGACGACCGCGAGGTCGTGAGCTCGACGATGTCGGCGATGATCGACGGGCGCATGCAGACGTCGGTTTCATCGGTCCGGATGACCACCCGCGATGGGGGCGTGGTGTGGACCGAGCGCAGTACCACGTTGGTCCGCGACACCGGCGGTTCTCCCAGCTACTTCGTCCTTCAGATCGTGGACATCTCGGATCGAATGAGGGTGCAGGAGCAGCTGGCCCGGCGGGCCACGACGGACCCGTTGACGGGCCTACCGAATCGGTCCGTATTGCAGGACCGCCTGAAGCAGGCACTCGTGCGCACCCAACGCGACCAGAGCCAGGTCGGGCTGATCTTCATCGACCTGGACCGTTTCAAGGTGCTGAACGATGTGTTCGGCCACGACGCGGGTGACGAAGTGCTGCGTCAGGTCGCCTCCCGACTGGAGTCGACGCGCCATGACGACGACATCGCCGTTCGGTTGGGCGGCGACGAGTTCGTGGTCCTTTGCGAGGACCAGCACGACCTCCCAACGTTTCGGGCTCAAGCCGACCAGCTTTTCGCCGCGCTCAACAAGCCTTATCCACTGCCGCATGGTGAGGTCAGCATCTCGTGCAGCCTGGGTCTCACCGTGGGGAGCGGTCCCGACGCGACAACGTTGATGCAGCAAGCCGACGCCGCGATGTATCGCTCCAAAGAGGACGGGCGTGCTCGAATCAGTGTGTTCAACGAGGCCGCTGAGCCGAGTGCCGACGACGCAACGCTCGAGCAGGAGCTCACTGTGGCACTCGAGCGCAACGAGCTGCGCATCCACTACCAGCCCGTGCGGCGGTTGAGCGACGGCAGCATCAGCGCTCGCGAGGCACTCGTTCGATGGCAGCACCCGAGCCGAGGGTTGTTGCCGCCATCGGCGTTCATTGCGGTGGCCGACCAGAGCCGGCTCATCACGGACATCGGAAGCTGGATGCTCGCCCAAGCTTGCCGCGACGCCGTGGGCTGGGCTGACGACGCGGTCGTGTCGGTGAACATCTCCGCCCGCCACTTGGCGCAGCCCGACTTCGCCGACACCGTCGAGCAGGCGCTGGGAGCGGCAGGGCTCGAGGCAAGCCGTCTGCAGATCGAGATGACGGAGACGTCCATCCTGCAGGCTTCCTCGTCCACACTGAGGTCGACGGCCAGGATCACCAGTCTTGGCGTCGCCTTGGCACTGGACGACTTCGGCACGGGTTACGGCAGCATCACCACGCTTCAGCGGCTGCCCATCAGCACCTTGAAACTCGACAGCTGCTTCGTGGAGCGGTTGCCCGACGACCGGGAAGCCTGCGCGATGGTCTCGGCCCTGCTGCGAATGTGCAGCGGCTTGGGCCTGGAGGCGGTCGCCGAGGGCGTCGAAACAGCCGCTCAGGCGACCTGGTTGCGTGAGCAGGAGTGTCCGCTGGCCCAGGGGTACTACCTCGGCCGTCCCGAGGCCTGACAAGACTCAAAGGGCGCACGAGGACCGGTCACATCTGGAGGCTCGTGCGTCGAAGCGGAGCGGTAGCCCGCAGAGCTTGCGATATCGAAACAGCGAGCCAGGCGGCACCTTTCAAGGTCGCCCGGCCGGGGAATGCGTGAGGGCTATCTCGTCAGCTCGACTTGAGCGACGACGCCCACGTCCGGCTTGTCACGACCGAGATCGACGGTGTAGCCCTTGGCGGACTCTGAGCCGCAGGCTGCATACGTGCCATTCTCAGGACCGCAGTTGACGTCCGACACCACCATGTCCCGCAGGTGAAGGGTGCTTTGGATGCCGCGCGGGCGCGTCACTACCAGCGGCGTCAGAAGTGCCGGGGCGCTGCCCGCGGATTGCGTCGCGGACGACTCCACCACGCCAGAGGCCGCGTAGACGATGTCGATCTGGCTCGCGCCTACTGGAAGATCCACGGTGACGACTGCTCCGGTCTCGAGCGACCGAGGTAGGACCTCAATCAGCTCCGAGCTCGTGCCGTACGTGCTTCCAGTCAGGGCCATCACCTGTGCGGCCTCCGGGCGCAACGGAACCGTCAGATCAAGCAGAATCTGGAGGTTGTCGACGTGCGGACTGAAGTCGCCGGCGTCAGCGGTGTGCGACGTGGAGGGGACCTTGAGCCGCAGACGTGATACGGGCGCCGTGAACTCGATGTGCTGCAACCCTGTGAGCACCTGATCCGGCCCGAAGGCGACGTGTGAGGTGAGTACACCTTGGCCTGCGCTGACTGGCACGTTGCTCGCCGGTGTGCCACCAGCCTTGGTCGCGCCGGCGGACGCACCTGAGCCTGAGCCGCCTTGTGTAGACCGAACGAGAAGCAGGCCGCCAGCGACGAGAAGCGACAAGACGACCAGACTGGCAACAACGATCAGGCCAGCGGACGGTCGATGCTCTTGAGTCGGTGGATAGATGAGCGTGTCCTCGGGAGGTGGTGCGTCCCAAGAAGGCCCAGGTGCCGCCGGCGGTTCCGGTGACATGACACCTCCTGACGCCCTGTGATAGCCGTTGTCATGAGGACCACGGAAGTGCAGTCTATGCGACAAATCGGAAATCTACCCGTGACGATCGATGCCCCTGGGCCCTCGGAGTCAACGCTTTACGAATAGCCCATGACGCTGAGCGTCATAGCTGCTGTCTTACCATTCCGGGTCGCGGCTACCTGGGCGTTCCCCGACCATCCGGAGGTGGCAAGGTACGTGACCTCAGCCATGGTGGCCGCCCGTATGACGTGCCATGGTGACGGAGTGTCTGTCGGTGACATTGTGGCAGCCATGGGACCGCGACCAACGGAGGTGGGGAGCTGCATGACCCGATACGGCGCTCAGTTCGGCCCTGACATCACATTCCTCGGCGTTCCCCCGTGTGACCTCGCCGACCCCGACAGCATGCGCGACGCAGATGTCGTCATCGTCGGCGCACCGTTCGACGGCGGCACCTCGCACCGGCCCGGCACTCGTTTCGGGCCGATGGCGATACGGATGACGGACTATCTGCCTCATGACGGGTCGAGGCCGAGCCTCGCTCTGCGCACGGACGGCCTGGTCGACTTGCGCGTCGTCGATGCAGGCGACGTCGAGATGCCGCCGGGCGACATCGAGACGGCCCTAGGAGCACTGGAGTCGGCTGTCGAGACAGTAGCCCGTGCCGGCGCTCTCCCCCTCGTACTCGGTGGCGACCACTCGATTGCCTTCGCCGACGCGAAGGGCGTCGCGAATGTGCTCGGACACGGGCGGGTATCGATGATTCACTTCGACGCGCACGCTGACACGGGAGACATCGAGTTCGGGTCGCTCTGGGGACATGGGCAGCCGATGCGCCGGCTCATCGAGAGTGGCGCGCTGCGTGGTGACCGCTTCCTTCAGATCGGGCTGCGGGGCTACTGGCCACCACCCGAAACGCTGGACTGGATGGCTGCCCAGGCGATGCGTTCCTACGAGATGACCGAGATCGGACACCGGGGCCTGGAGGCCTGCCTCACCGAGGCGTTCGGGATCGCCACCGATGAGTGCGACGGCGTCTTCTTGTCCGTCGACATCGACGTCTGCGACCCCGGCCACGCCCCCGGGACGGGGACTCCCGAACCAGGAGGGCTTTCCGCGCGCGAGCTGCTGGACGCCGTACGCCGAGTATGCCTGGAGCTACCGGTCGTCGGCGTGGATGTCGTCGAGGTCAGCCCGCCGTACGACCACGCCGATATCACGGCGGCTCTGGCCAACCGGGTCGTGCTCGAGTCGTTGAGCGCCATCGCTCGCCGTCGGCGAGACGCTGCCACTGGCGGCGTGTGGGATCCGGGACTGCCACTGCTCGCAGACCGTCCGACGACTGAATGAGTCAGCGGCCGAACTAGGATCGGGGACTGCCGCTGCATGGATCGTCCGCCGACTGAGTGATCAGCAGCAAACCTAGGATCCGAAACTGTGTGGACCGTCCGACGACTGGCTGGGTCAGACTTGGCGCCACTGCGCGCCGGCGGCGTCGTGACCGTGGGCGGCCATGCTCGTGAGGCCACCGTCAACCACGATCGACGTCGACGTGACATAGGACGCACGCGGTGACGCCAGGAAGGCGATGACGGAGGCAACTTCGTTGACGTGGCCCGGTCTGCCAAGCGGGTTGCCGGGCCGGTCCTCGTGGTACGCCGCGGACTCGTCCTGACCGGTCATCGGCGTCGAGATCTCGCCGGGCGCGACGGAGACCACCGTGATCGCGTGCTCGGCGAGTTCAAGCGCCAGCACCTTGGTCAGCATGCCCAGCCCCGCCTTGGCTGCGCAGTAGGCCGCTGCCCCGAGCCGGGGGACGTGCTCGTGCACGCTCGTCACGTTGATGATGCGCCCGCCACTGCCGGCGTCGATCAACGTACGCGCGGCGCGCTGCGCGCACAGGAACGGGCCGTCGAGATCTGTGGCCAGGACCTGTCGCCACCGCTCGTACGGCGTGGACATGACAGGCTCGCTTTGTCCGGTGCCTGCGTTGTTCACCAAGACACCCAGGCCTCCGAGGTGCCCGATCAGCTCGTCAATCGGAGCCGCGGCTTGCTCCGAGGCCAGGTCCTGGTGGGCGACGAAGCACTTACTCCCGCGACGCTCCACCTCCTCCTGCGTGCCGAGGGCCCCATCGTGGTCGGTGTTGTACGTGATGCCGACGTCGAAGCCCTCCGACGCCAGCAGCAAGGCTGTCGCCCTGCCCATGCCGGAGTCGGCACCTGTCACAATCGCGAGCCTCGGGTAAGCGCCACTCATCGACTCTCCTCAGGTAGGGGTAGATCCGGCTCGTACCCCGGCTGATTGGCCGCAAACCAGCCGTTTGTTGCCCGTGTTTGCGGCCGGAACTAGACGGGTATCACCCCGAGGTGAGAGTCGTCGTCATCGGTGCCAGCGGCAATGTCGGGACGGCGCTGCTCGAAGCTCTGCACGCGGAGTCGGCGGTCACCGATGTGGTGGCAGTGGCCCGGCGGCTCCCCAGCATCGAAGGGCAAGGCCTGAGCCCGACGGTCGAGTGGCGATCGGCCGACATCTCCCGCGATGACCTCGACCACATCGTCGCCGGGGCTGACGTCGTCGTGCATCTCGCCTGGCTCTTCCACCCCACCCACCGCCCCTCGCAGACGTGGGACAACAACGTCATCGGCACCGTCCGGCTCCTCGCGGCGCTCGAGCGTGGCCGGGTACCTGCTCTGGTGTATGCCTCGTCCGTGGGCGCGTACTCGCCACGGACGAGCAGCGACCTCGTGGACGAGTCCTGGCCGACTCACGGTGCGTCTCCTGCCTCGTACACGCGGGAGAAGGCCTACATCGAGCGATTGCTGGACGGTTTCCAGGCCCGAGTGCCGCAGTGCCGGGTTGTTCGCATGCGCCCCGCCTTCGTCTTCCACGAGCGGGCAGCGAGTCAGCAACGCCGGCTCTTCGGAGGCCCACTCGTCCCCGGCAGTCTGGTGCGACCGAGCCTCGTGCCAGTGCTGCCTCTTCCGTCGGGACTGTTGATGCAGGCAGTTCACGCCAACGATGTCGGGCGGGCCTTCGCTACCGGCGTTGTCTCCAGTACCTCTGGAGCGTTCAACCTCTGTGCTGACGGGGTGCTCGAAGGCAAGGATCTTGCGTCCCTGTTCGATGCGCGCCCCGTCTCCATCCCACCGAAGGTGCTGAGAGCCGGCCTGCGGGCAGCGTGGACAGCGCACACGGTCCCGGCTCCGCCGGACCTGTTCGATGCCCTGATGCGGCTGCCCATGATGTCGAATGAGCGGGCAAGGCAGGAACTCGGCTGGAGTCCTCAGGTGTCCGCGTCAGATGCGCTTCAGGACCTCTTGGTGGGGCTTCGGCGTGGCGCGGGTCACCCGACACCGCCTCTGGACGCCCAAGCTGGCGGACCTGCGCGCACTGGAGAGTTCGCGTCCGGCGTAGGTTCCGTCGACTGAGGTCGCTGCACCGGGGGGCGTGGACAGCGAAGCTCTATGCGTGTCGCGCACCACAACCTATGCATGTTTCCGTTCTTATTGGGTACTCTGAATAGAGTCAACCTAATATCGCTTCGTAGGAGCCCTGCAATGTCAACGTCGCCATCCACAACTGGACGCTCCCAGTCCCTCATCCGCACCGCGGCCATGCTGGTCGGTGCTGTCTTCGTCCTCGTTGGCATCCTCGGCTTCGTGCCCGGGATCACCACGAACTCCGGAGACCTCGAGTTCATGGGCCACGACTCAGGAGCCAAGCTTCTCGGCTTGTTCCAGGTATCGATCCTGCACAACGTCGTCCACTTGCTCTTCGGCATCGCGGGCATCGCCGCAAGCAGGGCTTCGGCCAGCGCCTCACGCAGCTACCTGATCGGTGGCGGCGCCATCTACATCGTGCTCTGGATCTACGGCCTCTTGATCGACAAGACGAGCGAAGCCAACTTCGTGCCTTTGAACAACGCCGACGACTGGCTGCACCTCTTCCTCGGTCTTGGCATGATCGGCCTTGGCCTGGCGCTCGCCAAGACCGTCACGTCGGACGGCTCGCGCGTCCGATAACCTGCCGCCATCCAAACCTTCCTACCCTTCGCGGATTTCGCACGCAGCGCGGAAGTACTCGATGCCCGACGTCTCGGCAAGCAACGAGTCGAGACACTTCAGGTCATGCAAGTACTTACCGCGCTGCGTTGGGACAACTCCGTGGGGGCTATAGAGCGCTACCAGCCCAAGGGCTGGCGCACCCATCCCGTGGTGCTGATGTGGAAGGGCTTCGAAGCAGCGTTAGGGGCCTACCAGGACGCCGTGTGTCACTCGTGGACGCAGCGAGGTTTCAACGACACCTGTGCGGCCAAGACGTCCGGCCTGTTGGCCGCCTCAGGGCTTCCCCGTGACGTCGTGCTCCCGCCGTGGTTCGGAACCGAGTCGTTGCACCGCTCCCATCAGTCCAATCTCATTCGCAAAGACCCCGCGGTGTATGCCGCACATTTCCCTGGTGTTCCCGATGATCTGCCCTACGTCTGGCCCGTCTCGGCCATAGGCGCGACCGCATCGTGACGGCCTTGCACCACCTGTGTGCCACGGTCGCCTCAGCGCAGCCAGTGCTGGACGCCGCGCGACGCACCCGCCCGCCCTTGCGCGTACTGGGACTCGGGTCGCAGCGGTTGACCGTGCTCCTGATCGTGCTGCTCGTTGTCGTCTTCGCGTGCATCGTCGCGTGGAGGCGACGCTGAACGTCGTCGCGCCCCTTGAGCCACGGTCACCGGCCCGGCGCATTCGGCCGGCGCTGGACCTTGTCGCCTTCAGCACTCGTCCATGGCGGCGCGAAAGGCCCGGGCACCGCCTCGTCAGCCGTCGACGACCAGGCCTCTCACCGGGCCCTGGAGACGATCGCTCCGCCGGGACACATTTGCGAGCAGGGACAACCGATGAGTGCGTGGTAGACCCGCCTCGATCCGGCGCGACTGCTCCTCGGCGGTAGCACGCCACACCTCTTCGATCACCCGCGTGGGGTCCCCCGTGAGCTGGTCCACAGGGCGTTGCGTGTGTTCGGACCACAGACGCAGCCGGGTATCTCGCGCCAAGGCTCCATCACAGGTCACCACGTTGAGCTCGGTGTCGTTGAACAGGGAGTGCTCGTTGAGGTTGGCCGAGCCCACCGTCAACCACCGGTCGTCGACCACGCCGATCTTGGCATGCACATACACGGGAACGCTGTCGACGTCGCGGTAGCCGCTGATGGTCGTGGCCAGCAGTCGGTTGGCAGAGTCGTCGGCTTCGAGCAGTCGGCCCAGCTGCCCACGGGTGGTGTCGGCGCCGTTGCTGGGCCGAGACGGGAGGAGCAGGAGCACCCTGAAGTCGTCGCTTGGAGGGTTCTGCAGCTTGTACGCGAGCACATCCACGACCTCCGGCGACCAGAGGAACTGGTTCTCGAGGTAGATGAAATCCTGCGCCGACCGAAGCGCCTCGAGATAGGCGTCGAGGATCGTGAACTCCCCGCGAGGAGCGAACTCGTAGGTCCGTTCAGGCACCGTCCGAAGCACCTGCACGTCGACGCTGCCGGTCGGCGCAGGAGCGGGGGCGGGCGGGATCGACTCCCCTGTGATCTCGGTCCACCGCTGACTGACATGCCGGGCGACGTCGGCAACTGCCGGTCCCGTCAGGCGTACGGCGGCATCATGCCAGCCCATCGGTGCCCTCGGCGGGTGCGCAGAGGCGTCACTGCGGTCGCCCTGAAGGTCGGTGAAGTCGATGCCTCCCACGAAGGCCACCGTGTCGTCGACGACGACGATCTTCTCATGATGACAGTGCATCGTGCGTTCCCTGGCGTCCAAGGCGCACTGCACCTTCGTCCCGGCCATGAAGGCGTCCCTGGCTTTGTTGACGGTCTTGCGAGTCGGCTGGAACAGCGGGACGGGTGGGCCGGCCCACAACAGCAACCGGACAGGGACACGTTCGGCTGCCTCGCCCAGCAGGTCACGAAGTGAAGGAGCCGCGGGTCCACGGGTCAGGCGGAACTGAGGACTCGCATGCCAGTTGGCGATGGTGACCGAACGCTGAGCCCCCCGGATGGCCTCCTCCATCGCCGGCAGAGCGGACTCGCCGTCGATGAGGACCTCGAGACTATTGCCGCTGCGGACCGGCGCGCGGGTGGACCACCAGGTGTCGCCATGCTGTTCGAGGGCGTCGAGCCAGCCGAGCCGTGACAGACGGCGTCGGTGTTGCGAACGCAGGACCGCCTCGAGTCCGTCGCCGATTCGCTGGTCGATCTTGTCCAGGAACGCCGTCGCCCGCATGGCCGATATGGTGGCACATCGCGGATGGACCTCGTGCCGCTCGGGGAGGGCGGTCGGACAGGTGTACGACGCCAGCGACTCGGGTATGCATGGATCATGACTACATCCCCCGGAGACTCTCCACTCAAGGACCCTCAGGACTGGGCGACCGGCGACGAGCCCGCGACGTCGTCGCAGCGCTCGTACCTGGAGACGCTGGCCAACGACACCGGTGCCGACGTGCCGGACGAGCTGACCAAAGCGGAGGCCTCACAGCTGATCGACGAGTTGCGGGACCAGTCCCCGCGCGTGTCCGGCGGCGACTCCTAGCTCCAGGCTTCGGCGCCGTGTACGCATCACCGGTATCGCCGTCCGGGTAATTGCCGATAGTGGCCGCACTATTGCCTTCGGTAACTCCGGGGTCCATGATGAGAGCCACAGCTCTCAGGAGGGGTCCATGACAGCGTCCTTGCAGGCAATCGAGTTCAAGACCACAAGGATCGCGGAGATCGAAGCGCTGGTTCGAGAGCGCCGGGGGGAGCGCGCGGGCTCGGTCGTGCGCGGCACGATCACCGCGTGCCGCGAGCCGGGTACCTACGTGACAATAGTGGAACTGCCCTCGGGTACCTCGCCCGTCGTGATGGGCTCGGGGGGCGAAGCTGCTCGCCTGCTTGACGAGCTGACTCGGCTCTGCGATGAACCACCCAAGCTGTACAGCCTCGGCGTACCGTCCCTGCCAGGCCCTCGCCGGCCATCCGACGGGTAAGCGCCGCAGCAGGAGGAGCCGCTCGGACGCCCGTGGTCAGGCATCGCGGCCGGTTCGGGTTGGTGCCGCAGCGGCGGCGGTGGGTGCTAGGGAGTGCGGAGTGTCCCGGCGAACCATGACTTGGTCCAGACTGCGTCGATCTTGACCGGGGTGCCGGTTCGAGACGCATGCAGCATCAGCCGACGCCCGTTCTCCCAGCGACCCGTCCACAGCCCAACGTGGTAGACGCCACCATTGTCGTAGACCGCCATCAGGTCACCGACGCGAATATCCCTCTTGTACGGCAACCGGTCGAAGAAGCGGGCCTGGTCGCTGGAGACCCGGGGCAGGACGACGCCGGCCTTCCCGTAGGCGAACTGCACCAGGCCCGAGCAGTCGAAGCTGTCGGGGCCCTCGTCGCCGTAGACGTATGGGTCGCCCAGCTGACGCAGAGCCACCGTCATCGCGTGCTTGATCTGATCTTCGGTGGCGCTGCCGGCGAGGGCAGGCGCTGGGCTGGACACCATGGTCGCTGCCACGATGGCGAGCATGACGGGAAGGGCGGCCAGGCGACCGCGGACGGCGATTCTCATCGAGAACTCCTCCTCGACGCCTGTGAGGTTAGCTGTCGGGTTAGGGCGAGAAGGTGCCCAGCCGCGTCACGCGGCTTCACCCCGAGCGGACATGAAGGCGACGAGCACCTCGACGTCCGCTGCGTAGTGGTTTCCCCACTCCTGCCCTACGAGTTCGTGATGTCGACGGAAAGGGCCCCCGGCGGTGGACAGGATTCGGCGGGCCTCCGGTGGCGATGACGAGTTCTGAGAGTAACTGGATAATCACCGTGCGCGTTGATAGATGGAGGAACTTCAGCCATCCGAGGGACAGGCGGGAAGCCGATCAGCAGCAGGCGATCGCCGTTCGCGCCTCGTCTGCGGGGGACCCGGAACCGCAGCAGGCGGCGTCCGAGGGCTCGTCGTCTCGAAAGGTCGCACTGTCAGCCAGGACCGTGTAGACCTCCCACGACTCACCGTCCGGAGCACCCTGGACCCAGAACTTGTCCTGCTTCGCGTAGCAACAGGTGGTCCCGCGTTCGCTGGTCGAGGCGAGCCCTTGTGCAGCGAGGCGGTCCTGCTCACGGTCGACCGTGTCCGTGTCGGCTACTTCAATGCCAAGGTGGTTGAGGGACCCGCCCTTTCCGGGGTTCTCCAGCAGGACAAGCTTGAGGGGTGGCTCGTGAATGGCGAAGTTGGCGTAGCCCGGACGGCGCTTGGCCGGCTCGGCTGAGAACAGAGCGGAGTAGAACTCGACTGCGGCGTCGACGTCGTCCACGTTGAGTGCGAGCTGGATGCGGGACACAAGAGGCTCCTATATATCGATAGTTATCAATGAACGTCTGCAAGGTTGCCGGACACTTAGACGGATGTCAATATGTTCTGCTAGCAAGTTCGCGAGGAAAGGTGTGCCCGTGGCTACCCAGCCGACCGTGCTCTTCGTCTGTGTCCACAACGCTGGTCGCTCACAGATGGCTGCTGGGTACCTCCGAGATCTCGGCGGGAACCAGGTCCATGTCCTCTCCGCCGGGTCACAGCCAGGCAGCAGCCTCAACCCTGTCGCCGTGGCGGCCATGGCTGAGGTAGGCATCGACATCGGTGAAGCCGTACCTCAGATCCTCACCACCGATGCGGTGCAGGAGTCGGATGTCGTCATCACGATGGGGTGTGGTGACACCTGCCCCATCTACCCCGGCAAGCGCTATGAGGACTGGCAGCTGGACGACCCGGCCGGGCAGGGCATCGAGAGGGTGCGGGTGATCCGTGACGAGATCCGCGGGAGGGTCGAGAACCTGCTGGCAGAGCTGCAGTCGGCCTAGGCAAGCCCCGCCGGCCGGCGCCCCGAGCATCGGCTCAAGGAGCTCCCATCACCAGGCCCTCGATGGTGTGCTTCTGCACGATCGGTTCGAGCTCGTCGACGACTCGACAATCAAGGTGACGACGCACGGAGTCCGGCAAGGACTCGTGGAAGGCTGCCGTGACCATCATGTCGTGGAGCTCTGCGTGCCCCGCGCCGGGAGCGTCGACCCCAAGAACCAAGACGGGGCGCGACTCGGTCGACACATTAGCCGTCCCGCGGTGGATGGTCAGGGCAGAGCGCGCCGAGATGTCTCCCCTCTGGGGCATCTTCTGCTGGGCCAGCGACGCGAACCGGGGCCACTCGTCCTGGGGCGGGAACATCTGATGGTCCCAGTCGTCGCCCTGCTCCCATTGCGTTCCCGGCGCGATCTCGAAGGGGCCCATCTCCTGGACGGTGTCGACCCCTGTCAGGTTGAACGCCAGCGACGTCAGCCGATGGCCCGAGTACGTCTCTTCCGGTGACGGGAAATCCCGATGCCATGGCTGGTTGACGGCTCCGGGGAACGGGACGTCGAAGCCGATCTCGACGATCTCGTACTCCGGTCCGAGGATCGCCTCTGACACGGTCTCGACCCACGGGTGCGTCACCAGATCGACGAAGCCTCGGATCTGCTCGGGATGCAGCTCCACGTAGTAGCGCTTGGGTCCCCGACCGACCGCTCCACCGGGCCGGGTGATGGCATCGTCGAAGGCCACCTGGATGTCCTCGCGCATGGTGTCGGCCCACGTAGGGTCGAAGGCACCCTTGAGGGCGATGATGCCGTCGGTGTAGAGGCCACGAGTGATCTCGTCGACGTCATAGGTCGCGTCTGTAGCAGTGGTCACGGCACACCTCCGATTACAGCGGCCAGCAGCCGCGACGGATGAGCAGGTCCCAAGATTCGCGACACTACCACCAGGCGCCGTCACCGAGAATGTCGCGACGTCATCGCAAGGTCATCGCGACGTCATCGCGACGGGGTCCGCCGGCGCCGTCAGATGTCGTCCGTACGACGC
Organism: Nocardioidaceae bacterium; assembly: GCA_035633755.1. GTDB lineage: Bacteria > Actinomycetota > Actinomycetes > Propionibacteriales > Nocardioidaceae > DASQEH01. Next base: position 83,629 of record DASQEH010000080.1, read on the forward strand.
CGCGACGCGTAGTCGCTCAACTCGTCCGCCAGCCGCGTTGCGGGCCAGTTCTCCCGGAGTGCTCGCTCCACCAGTTCGGCCTGGGTGTCCGGAGCCAGCCCGTCAACGGGCTGATCGCGATCGAGGTTGGTGGGGAACGAATAGCCCTCGGCAGCGGCCGCAATAGCGTTGCGAAGCGACTCAGCGTCAGCGCCGGCTGACCTGCGCGTCGCCAACGTGGGGTAGATCGCGTTCGAGACCTTCTCGCGGTCCACGCTTTCCATGGCGCGGCCGAACGCCGACGACACCTGCAGGAGGTTCGCCATCCGCTTGATGTCAGTCGACCGGTTGTGTCCGGCGCCGTGGAGAAGCGCGGGGTTGAAGAACGCGGCGTCACCCTTGGAGAGCGGCAGCTGGACGTGGTTCCGCTCGAAGTACTCGATGAACTCCGGGCGTCGCCAAGCCAGGTACCCGGAGGGGTAGGTCTGTGAGTGCGGCAGGTACATCGTGGGGCCGCTGACCACCGGCATGTCGGAGTGCGCCACTGCTCCTTGCAGCGTGAGCACGGGTGACAGGGCATGAGCATGGACCGGGAACTGTGCCGCACGCTCGTTCGTCATGAAGCCGAGGTGGTAGTCGCGGTGGGGGCTCTGGGCCTCCCCGCCAGGGTTGACCACATTGATCTGCGACGTGACCTGGTAGGCCGGTCCGAGCCATGCGGTGAAGATCAACGCGAGGACATCGTTGGAGTAGTAGTCGACGAACACGTCCGGTGCCCGTACGGCGAGCTTCTCCAGGGCGTTCCAAACCCGGTCGTTGGCACCGGGCTTGGCGAAGTGGTCACCCGCGGCCGTACCGCGTGCCTTCTGGTCCGCAATCATGGCGTCGAATGCCTCCGACGCCCGGTCGACGACAGTGAGCTCGGGAAAGGCCCCTTGGAACACCACCAGCCCCGGGCCGTCGGTGAGCGCATGAACCAGCTCCGCCTGCAGGCCGTCGCGTCCGTCGGCTGTCGCCATCTCGTCACGCACGCGCTGGCTGTCGTAGATAGGCACGTTGTCGATCACTGAGCTGGCGTTGGGGTAGTCCACCAGCTCGGTGCTGCGCTCCACGAGCGCCACCAGATCTTCGAGGCGGCAGTCCGACTCGTTGAGGGACCAGGTACGCCGACCCGTGGGTGTGGTGGTAGTCATGGCAACGATCCTCCCTGAGTGGTGGGCGTGTCAGCCACTCTAAGCCCGCACGTGCACCGGGCTACCGTGCCGTCCAGCCGCCGTCCACGAGCAGGGTATGGCCCGTGATGAGCGACGCCGCAGGGGAAGCCAGGAACACGACGGCGCCAGCCACCTCCATCGGTCGACCGATGCGATGCAGTGCGGCTATGCGCTCGACCACGTCGTTCCGGAATTCCGGATCGGCCAAGGCGGCCTCGGTACCCGGAGTCTCGATGAACGTGGGGGCGACGTTGTTGACCGTGACTCCCCCCGGACCCCATTCAACAGCGAGACAACGGGTGAGATGAGCGATGGCCGCCTTGGTCATGCAGTACACGGACTCACCGGGCAGCGCGACCTCACCGGCCTGCGAGCCGATCATGACGATACGCCCAAAACCTCGGGCCAGCATGCGACGGCCGACGTACTGGCTGGCGAAGAACGTGCCTTTGAGGTTGATCGCGACCGTGTCGTCGAAGTCGCCCTCGCTCACGTCGACGGCGGGGTTTCCCGGAGCGACCCCCGCGTTGTTGACGAAGATGTCGACGCCTGCGAGCGCCTCTGCCGCATCGATCGCGGCTCGGACCTGGTCAAGGTCGGTCATGTCCATCTGCACCGAGATCGCACGCCGGCCGAGCCTCTTCACGTGCTCGGCGACGTCTCGGCCGTTCGCCTCGTCGCGAAGTCCCAGCACGACGTCGGCGCCGGCGGCGGCCAGGGCCACCGCGATCGCTCGCCCTAGCCCTCGGCCCGCGGCGGTCACCATGGCGGTGCGGCCGTCGAGGTCGAAGCGGGGGAGATCGTCGATCACACGACCTCCAGGCCTGGGGCTGACAGCGAGGAGGCCGGTGGGGAACCCCACAGCCGCTCCAGGACCCGGTCGGTCGAGTGCCCGTCCTCCAGGTGGCAGAAGCGCTCGCGGAACTGCGCGTACCTGGCTGCGTAGGTCCGCTCAACCGCAGGCAGGTCGAGAAGGGCGTCGGCAAGCTCGTCCTGGGAGGACAGCAGCGGCCCCGGAGCCTGCTCGGCGAGGTCGAAGTAGAAACCGCGCACCTCGTCGCGAAACCGGTCGAGGTCATAGGTGAAGAAGAGAAGTGGCTTCCCGGTCACCGCGAAGTCGAACATCGTCGACGAGTAGTCGGTGACCATGACGTCCGCGGCCAGGTACAGGTGGGCGACATCGGGGTAGTACGAGACGTCCCGGACGAAGCGTCCATGCTCCGGCGCTCGGCGGTCGGTCATCAGGTAGTGGAGCCGGAGCAGCAGGCAGTGGTTGTCGCCCAGTCGCTCCAGCAATGGGCCGGTCCGCATGCCGAGCTCGATGTCAGGGCGTCCGTCAGCGAAGACGGTGTCGTCGCGGAATGTCGGCGTGTAGAGCACCACGCGGGTGTCGTCGGGGATCTCCAGCTCACGGCGCACGCGGGCACGGATCTCATCGCGGTTCGGCGAGTTGAGCACGTCGTTGCGCGGGTAGCCGGTCTCCAGGACCTCACCGGTGAACCCGAAAGCGCCGCGCAGAAGTCCGGTGCTCTGCGCATTCGGAGAGATCAGTAGATCCCAGCGGTTGACGTCGCGGGTCAGCCGATCGAGGCGCCCTGGCGGTGCCCACAGCACGTCGAAGTGCACCCGCTTGAGCGGCGTACCGTGCCAGGTCTGCAGGTACACCGCGCCGGGCCGCTTGTCCCAGTCGAGGTCGGTGTGGGTGTTGCCGATCAGCAGGTCCGCCGACTCCAGCGCCTCCACACACTGTGGTCCGGCCGGCGGCACCGTGTGGACACCGGCCGGGAAGCCGTGCAGATGCGCTGGGTCGGCGATCCAGGTATGCGTGTCGCCCGGTCGCCGGTCGATCCAAGCCTCATAGAGGGCGCGTGGGTTATCTGAGTAGCGGCCCTCGAAGCTGGTGTGGACGACCTTCATGAGGCGGGCGGGGCGGATGTCGTCGTGGTGAGCAGAGCTACTTTCATCCTGGGACCGTACCTGACCTGCGGCTTTTCGTCTGCTTCGAGTGCTATCGCGACAGCGCATCCGGAAGACATCGAGCCAGCGACTGGTAGCCATTCCCGTGGGACCTCGGCAGACTGATCGCATGGCTGTCAGCATGAGCACCCTTGTCATGAGCGCACTGGGAGACCTGCGCATACACCCCGTCAGCAAGTGGATCCGGGCCTCGTCGCGCGGCACGACGGTCGTGAGCTCGAAGCAGGCGAGAGTCGTCTGGGAGCCGCGTCGCGTTGTGCCCTCGTACGCCGTACCTATCGGCGATGTGTACGGGGATCTAATCCCTTACAGCGGCGAAGCCGCCACCGAGATGCCAGTCCAGCTCAGTGTCGACGCTCCTCCGGTGCTGGATCCGCGGACGCCTTTCTCGGTGCACACATGCGCAGGGGAGGCGCTCACGATAAGGACCAGCCACGGGGACCTGGCCGGCGCGGCATTCGCCCCTGACGACGCCGACCTGGCCGGGTATGTGGTCCTGGACTGGGAGGCGTTCAGCGAATGGATGGAAGAGGACGAGCGCGTTCTCGGACATCCGCACGACCCGTTCGACCGCATCGACTGCTTGCGCACCAGCAGGCACGTCCTGGTGTCGGTAGACGGTGAGGTGTTGGCGGACACCACTCACGCAACGCTGTTGTTCGAGACGCCGTTGCCGATGCGCTACTACCTGCCTCGCGGCGACGTACGGATGGACCTGCTTCGCCCCAGTACCCGGCAGACGACATGTGCCTACAAGGGGGTCGCCTCCTACTGGTCACTGGACGGCGACGAGGCGCGAGCGGACATCGCCTGGAGCTACGAGGACCCCCTGCACGACGCCCTCCCCGTGAAGGACATGATCTGCTTCTTCACCGAGCGGCTCGACCTCACCGTGGATGGCCAGGAGATACCACGGCCGTTGACGCCCTGGTCCTGAGGTGGGCTTCTAGCGGCGTATGTCGGGCGTATCCCACGTGATCGGCAGGCCGGCAGCGATCCAAGCCTCGACTCCGCCAGCCATGTCGGTCGCCCGCCACAGACCTACCGCGCGCAAGCTGGCCGCGGCGAACCCGGAACTGTAGCCCTGCCTGCACACGACCACGACCTCCTGATCGTACGAGGTGGCTTCGGGGATGCGGGCACCACAACTGGGGTCCAGCCGCCATTCCAGGACGGTCCGGTCGATCACGACGGCGCCCGGCAACTCGCCTTGCTCTGCCCGCTGCGCCTCAGTGCGGGTGTCCACCACGAGGGCACCTCTCATGAGTGCCTGCACAGTCTCGACCGGCGTGAGGCGCTGGACTCCTGCCAAAGCCCTCGACAAGGCGACGTCTACTCCGACTGCCATCGGACCGCCGATGGGGTCGGCCGTGCCATTGCGCAACGGTGGCTCGTGCTGCGTCAGCTCTGCTGCTGCGCGATGTTGACCATCCAGGCGACTCCGAACTGATCCACACACATGCCGAACTCGTCACCCCACATTTGCTTCTCCAGCGCAACCGAGACGCTGCCGCCGTTGGACAGCTTGTCCCAGTAGCTGTGCAGCTCGACCGTGTCGTCGCCGCTCAAGCTGACGGCCATGTTGTTCCCCGAGGTGTACTCCGTTCCAGGGGGCGCGTCGGCACCCATCAACGTGAATCCGTTGTCGGCCTCGAGCATGCCGTGCATGATCTTGTCGGCGTCGGGCGTGTCCTGCGCGCCGTACTCGCCGAACGTCGACAGGGTCAGCGTGCCGCCGAAGACGCTCTCGTAGAACTCCATGGCTTGCCGGGCGCTTCCGGGAAAGCTGATGTAGGGATTGAGTCGCGAGGTCACGGGATGCTCCCTTGCAGAGGTGGACGATGAAGGCGGCAGACTAGCGGGTCGACTCGATACCCCGCGCGGCGAGCAGGTCCGCCCGCTTCCAGGCGTAGCCGACCATCCAGTGTGGCCGGTAGCGAAAGATGTGGATGTCCTCACCCCAGCTCAGCGGAGAGCTGCCGTAGTGGGCGGTCCAGTGCCCGATCGTCTCGTCCCATTCGTGGTCGCCCTCGCGGATCCGCTGTACGCGGCCGTGGCTGAACACGGCCATCTCCTCGTTGTCGATGTGCGCAACGCTGACCGCTGGTCGGGCGGCCATGTGGCGAGCCTTCGCCGCGGTCCCGCTGGTGCTGAACGTCCAGCTGGCATGCAAGAAATGACCGTCCATGGCGCTGATGCGGGGCTCTCCGCTGGCGGTGACCGTTGCCACACTGAGCACCTTCATGCCGGTCAGCAAGGCAACAAGGTCGTTCGCGGACAACGCGCGATCGTCCTCGATGATGCTGCGCAGATGCTCGGTTGACGACCCACGGGACGCGTCCAGCAGTGTCTGTAGAGCGGCTATCTCTTCAGCGGTCTCCAACATGAGCCCACGCTATGACAGCGACTCGGCTCAGCGACGCACGCCCTCCCCCAGCCGAACCAGCGCCGGGGCGGCCGAAACCAGACGTGCCCGGTCGCCCGGAGGCAGTCCTTCCAAGGCCTGGACGATTGCCGCGACCCTCCGCTCGGCAGCCTCTCGCATCAGCTCCGACCCGCGGTCAGTCGCCTCGATCCGCACCGACCGTGCACTGTCGGGGTGCGGGCTGCGGACCGCCAGGCCGAGCTCGACGAGTCCGTCGACGATGCGTGTCATGGTAGGCCCAGCGACGTCCTCGACCGCAGCCAGACGTCCGAGCGTGCAGGGGCCGCCGAACGCAAGGACAGACAGGGCACTGAGCCGGGCCGGACTCAGCGAGGTCAGCCGATCGACCCGACGCAGTCCGCGTAGCAGGTGGATGGCACCGGAGTTGAGCAGCCGAGCCGTCTCTTCGGCGGTCTGCTTGTCAGAGGTCACGTCGCATGTATAGCATGCCTACCAATCAATAGGGATGCTATGAAAGGCGGGAGACGAATGCTCCAGCAAGTCGCTCAGCACGCGCAAGACCTCGATCGAGCCGGCCGGTTCTATGCACAGCTGCTCGGCATGGACCCGGTGGCGACATTCGACCCACCCGGACTGGTCTTCTTCGACCTCGGTGAGGTTCGGCTGTTGCTCGACCGGGCTGCACCGAGCGCGTTGCTGTACTTCAAGGTGGCCGACGTTCACAGCCGGATCGAGGAGCTGCGGGCGCTGGACGTCCACGTCGAGACGCAACCGCATGTCATCTTCAGCCATGACGACGACACGCTGGGGCCGGCGGGAACGGACGAGTGGATGGCCTTCGTCAAGGACAGCGAGGGCAACACGGTCGGCCTGGTGAGCCATCGGGCCCGGGGGCAGGCGCACGCCGACCGCTGAAGGGCGCCGTTCACGTCCGGAGGAACAAGCCGAGGATGGGCAACTACGGGGCCTCGACGTCGACCACGGCACCATGAGCCTCGGCGAGCAGGACTGCGCCGGCGAGGTCGAAGCGGGTGCCGCGCAGCCTTGCCAGGTGAAGATCGGTTCCTATGAGCCTCGCGCCCCGCAGGTCGGCGTCACGCAGGTTGGCGTGGCTCAGAGTGGCGTTCGACAGGTCGCACCCTCGCAGCGACGTCTCGCTCAGGTCGGCATCGGACAGGTCTGCGTCCTGCAGATCCAGGTCGGCGAGGTCGAGCCGCGAGAGCTGCGCCCCACGCATCCCGACATGGCGCCATTGGCCGCGCCTCACCGACAGCGGCCGCAGCGTACAGTCCACAAAGGTGGAGCCAGCCAGCTTGCAGCCATCGAGATGAGCACTGAAGAAGGACGTCCGGCGGAACGTGCAGGCCACAAAGGCCGACCCGACGTGATGCGAGGCGTTCCATCGGCAGTCGGTGAAGGCACAGCTGTCGAATGTCGTCGCGTTCGTTGTCGCCTCGGTCAGGTCTACCCCGTCGAACATGCACCGCGAGAACGTTCCGCCGGACAGGTCGCGTCCGTACCAGTCGACGTCCACGAACGCCTCGTCGACCCATGACGTGTCATCGGTAGCCATGAGGCAGGGTTTCACACCTCCTCGGCGTTGCGTCTCACGAATGCGGCTGGCGGGCAGGGGCCCCCAGCGGCGACACGACGACGGCCGCCACCGGGCGGCGCTCGTGGCTCGACGGCTACAACGGGGGCAATGGGTGGGGCTCGTCGAGCAGGAAGCCCTGGACGGCATAGCAGTTCATCCGGCGCAGGGTCGCCAGTTGGTGGCTCGTCTCGACTCCTTCCGCGATGACGTGCACATCGAGCTGGTTGCCGAGGGCGATCACCGCCGACACGATGGCCGCGCTCTTGTGGTCGTGGCCGAGCCCGGCGACGAAAGACCGGTCGATCTTCAGAGTCGAGATCGGGAACCGGGCTAGGTGCACCAGGGACGAGTAGCCGGTGCCGAAGTCGTCGAGGCTCAGCTGGGCGCCGGCAGCCCGTAGTTGCGTGAGTGAGCTCAGAGCCTCGTCGCCGCCGTCGAGAAGCGCCGTCTCGGTCAGCTCCAGGACGAGTGTGCCGTCCACGATGGCGGCCTCGTTGAGGATGGACCGGATCTGCTGGGGCAAGCTTGGATCCTCGAGCTGCCGCGCCGACACGTTCACGGCAACGTGCACGGCTTCGCCGGGTGGGCGGGGCTCGCGGCGTTGCCAGTGCGCGATCTCGTCACAGGCTGTGCGTAGCACCCACTCGCCCAGCGGCACGATCAGCCCGGTGCGCTCAGCCAGCGGCAGGAAGTGGTCAGGCGAAAGCATGCCGCGTTCGGGGTGGTTCCACCGCACAAGTGCCTCGACACCCAGCAGGTGCTGATCAGAGGTGGAGCGGATGGGCTGGTAGTGCAGCGTCAGCTCGTCATTGTCGATGGCATGTCGCAGCTCGGACTCCAGGTCCAGCTGGGCCTGCGCCTGCGCCTTGACGTCCTCGTTGAACACCTCGAGTCGGCCACGACCGCGTTCCTTGGCCCGATACAGCGCGGCGTCAGCCTCGGCGAGCAGGGCCTCGATGGTGACCTCGCGCCGGGCCGACCACTCGACCATCGTGATCCCCAAGCTGGCCCCCACAGTCACGGTGGCCCATGGCGTGACCAGCGGCGCGGCGGCGGCAGTGAGAATCCGCTGCCCGAGCGTGATCGCCATCGTCTCGTCGGGCACCTGGCCGCACAGCACGGCGAACTCGTCGCCGCCGAACCTGGCCACGGTGTCCTCCGGTCGGATCACTGCCGCGAAGCGATGGGCCACCGCGCGCAGGACTTCGTCACCGGCGGCGTGGCCGTAGGTGTCGTTGACACTCTTGAACCCATCCAGGTCCAGCAGCATGACGGTGACGTTGTCCATGCTGCGGGCGTCCCAGCGCTCGCGGCGGACCAGGGCTTGCTTCAGCCGGTCGAGGAAGAGTCCCCGGTTGGGGAGCCCGGTCAAGGGATCGTGAAGGCTTTGATGGTGGAGCTGTTCCCGGTTCGCCGCCTGCTCCCAGGCAGTGGCCACCACGTTGGCGAGGGTCTGGACGACTGCCACCTCTGCTTCGGTGAACGTACGCCGACGCCGGCTGTGCACCGCGAGTACTCCGAGCGCCCCGTCAGCACCTGGTACCGGTGCGGCTACCCCGCTGACGACACCGCGCTCCAGCAACGGGCCGGGGGCCGTGATACGCGAGTCGTGCCTCAGGTCGGAGGAAGCCAGCGGCTGCCCGGAGTTCAGGATGTGGAGGGCGTAGGAGCCGGACCTCGCCAGCTTGAGGATGGTTCCGGCAGGCATCGCGTCCGGTCCCAGCTCCGCCGCCACGCGCACCCTGCCGTCGGGGAGCTGGCGTAGTGCGGTTCCGTAGTCGGTGTCGAGCAGGTCCACGGCAACACGAAGGGCTCGCTCCAGCAGGTCGTCAGGCTCTGTGGCCCGTAACGCCTGCTGCCCCAGTTCCGCGACTGCCTCGGCCACCACGGTGCGCCGGTGCAGGGATCGAGCCATCCGCTGCAGGACGAAGCCCACCACGATCACCGTTCCGGTGAGGACGGTCCAACGCGCCAGCTCTCTGCCGGCTGAGCCGTCACCAGCGTCTATGGCGGAGTGAACCGCGATGGCTCCCCCGAGGATCACCACGTACGTCGCCTGGATGAGCGCGCGCCGTTGCGGCAGGACGGCAAACGCCGACGCGATAACGGCGAGGAACAAGAACTCGAAGGACTGGCGCTCCGACACCACGAACCAGGCTCCCGCTGCGATGGCCGTACTCACCGCCAGCAGCAGGATGTCGAAGCCGCCGCGGGTCAGCCGGTCCATGCTCCTGCTCGCGTTCGCGGTGATAGCCCTCTGCAGGCGGCGAAAGCGGGACAGCCCCGTCGTCGAGGACGCGCTCGCGTGCCGGGTTGAAGGTCCGTCGGCGAAGCGGAGCCTGGGCACTGCGGTCGCGTCTTCGGCGTGATGGCTAGCCCGCTCCGTGAACGGCGCAGTGGGCGTCGCGAGCAGCCGTCGTCGTCAGCGGCGGCTGGTAGGCCGTACCCGCCACGATGGAGCGGGCGCTGGTCACGGCATACTCCTCGATCTGCGCAGCGACGGCGTCCTTGGCGGCAGCGGTGGGAGCCGCAACCAGCCGTTCGGCGTTCCGCCAGGCCGTCTCGCGCCACGCCACCAATGTTTGCAGCAGCCCGGCATACCCGATGCCATAGGGAGTCTTGATGGCCTCCATCTGCGGGTCGAATCGTGCGGCTTCCTCCTGCATGAGCGGCCGGACGACGCGGTTGAGGATCTTGTTGACCTTGTCGTGGTCGGGTTTGCGGCTCTGTCCGGACTCCGTGGTCATTCCGATCGCGGCCAACGCGAACGGCAGGTCTCGCTGGACGTGCGCGTTGATGCCCAGCAGCAGGTTGCCGGAACCGCTCACCTGTTTGGTGTCTGCCGCCTGCAGTGCCACCCGCCACGCCGGCGGCACCCGCTCGACGCGGCCCCTCGCCCAGTCGTCATAGGCGTTGAAGTACATCCTGGCGAACACGATGTCTTGGTGGTTCACGAACGACGGGTCCATGAAGAAGCCGGGCGTCTGAGTCGCACGCAGGTACTCCTCGGTAGTCCGCAGATAGGACAACGCGAAGACGGCGTCATGGTCGCATGACTGTGCCAGTCGTGCGAACCGGCGCTGCATGTCCTGGATCGTCTTCTTGACGCAGGACACGCGACCGGCGACGCAGTCGTCGGCGCTGGTCGGGTTGTACTGGTACGTCAACGGAGGCATGATCTGGCTCCACCCGATGAAGGGCGGCGGCTCCTCCGCCGGCGCCGGGCTCGCCACCAACGCGGTCACCGTGGACACGGACAAAAAGATGCTCGCCATGGCCCTGACGAGCATCGATCGACCTGGCGCCATGCTTCGCTCCCCGAGTGCATCTGGGCCGGGCGTCAGCCACCCAGGCAGCCCGACCATCAATGTCCGAGACGTGTTTGCGTGATGCCACGGAAGCATAGCGTGATTAGCCAGGAACGGAACCCTCACCTGTGGGTGGATTGGCGATGCGCCGAACGGCTGAACGAACCGGCGCTCTCGCAGTAACGAGAAGGGCACCGCCGGTGTGGGCGCTTGCCCCCGGCGGTGTCACAGGAGCATGGTGGGGCAGGCGCAACGCCACCTGAGCTGGAGGGCACGATGAGCACAGCGGCTGCAGAAGTGGAACGCGACCAGGACGGTCAGCCCTCCCTCAAGCGGGTGATGGGGCCCAAGCTCCTCCTTCTCTTCATCGTCGGAGACATCCTCGGCACGGGGGTGTATGCCCTTACCGGAGATGTGGCCGGCAAGGTCGGAGGGGCCGCCTGGGCGCCGTTCCTGGGCGCGTTCATCGTCGCCACGATCACCGCCTTGTCCTATCTCGAGCTCGTCACCAAGTACCCGCAGGCAGCGGGCGCCGCGCTCTACACCCACAAGGCATTCGGAATCCACTTCTTCACCTTCCTCGTCGCCTTCGCCGTGATGTGCTCCGGCATCACGTCAGCGTCGACCGCATCGGCAGCGTTCGCGAGCTTCCTCAACGACGGCTTCGACCTCGGGCTCGACCCCAACAGCGCCGGGACACTGGTGATCGCGCTGGGTTTCATGATCCTGGTCGGCCTGATCAACCTCCGCGGGGTAGGCGAGAGCGTGAAGGCGAACGTCCTGCTGACCCTGGTGGAGCTGTCCGGCCTGCTGTTGATCATCGTGATCGGCATCTACGCCATGACACAGGGACGCGCGGACTTCACCGAGGTGACGGTGTTCGCCTCCGAGGAGGGTAAGAGCGCCTTCTTCGCCGTAACCGCGGCCACGACGCTCGCGTTCTTTGCGATGGTGGGCTTCGAGGACTCTGTCAACATGGCCGAGGAGACGAAGGACCCCTCCCGCATCTTCCCGAAGATCATGCTCACCGGTCTGGGCATCACCGGCACGATCTACATCCTCGTCTCGATCACCGCGGTCGCCCTCGTGCCGGTGGACAACCTCACCGACGACAACCTGCCCGAGGCGCTTGTCCAGGTCGTGGGGGCCGGTGCGCCGGACCTCCCCATGGACAGGATCTTTCCCTTCATCGCGTTGTTCGCTGTCGCGAACTCGGCCCTGATCAACATGCTCATGGCGAGCCGGTTGCTGTACGGGTTGGCCAAGCAAGACGTGCTCCCCCGCTTCCTCGGCCGGGTGCACGAGGGACGCCGCACGCCGTACGTCGCCATCATCTTCACCACGTTGATCGCGGTGGGGCTGATCTCCTACGTGGTGCTCAGGCTTGATGAGGACGCCATCTCCCTGTTGGGAGGCACCACGTCGTTGTTGCTGCTCGCAGTATTCACGGTCGTCAACATCGTCGTCCTCGTTCTGCGTCGTGATCGCGTCGACGGTCCGCACTTCACCGCACCGATGGGGCTGCCGATCCTGGGTGCCCTGCTCTGCGCGTTCATGACCGGACCCTGGGCGCGGGACGAGGAGCAGCTGAAGCAGTACGAGATCGCGGCATGGTTACTGGGCGTAGGGGTCGTGCTGTGGCTGTGCACGTGGCTCTTCAACAGAGGCGCTCGAGCGAAGAAGACCGGTTTCCG
>DASQEH010000081.1:0-4498 GCA_035633755.1 Nocardioidaceae bacterium
CCGGACCTCCCCGAGTCGCTGGCTCCGGTTGGGCTCGTGGTCGCCGGGCAGCTGATCGCCGAGGGACTGGCCCGCAGCCTCGGACTGGATCCCGACGCACCCCCCGGGCTGCGCAAGGTCACCCAGACGGACGTCGCGGAGGACGGATGAGCTTCGAGCTGGACCTCCTGATCCGCAACGCTGCGGTGATCACCATGGATCCGCGGTGCCCGCGGGCCAGCAGCATCGGAGTCTGGAACGGCAGGATCGTCACTGTCGACGATGATGCCCGTCACCACGCTGCTCGGGTGGTCGACGTCGGCGGCGCGACAGTGCTGCCCGGCTTCCATGACGCGCACTGCCACGTGACGTCCTACGGCGTCTCCGCGACCCAGCTGGAGCTCAGCGACAGCCCCACCATCGACCGAGTGCTCGACCGCGTGGCGGAGCACTCCCGGGGGATGCCGGACGGAGCCTGGGTGATCGGGGTCGGCTACCTCGACCGCGAGCAACCGCAACGGCACCCGACCAGCGCCGAGCTCGACCGGGCCGGGGGCGGGCGGCCTGTCTGGCTCACACACCGCTCCGGGCACATGTGCGCGGTGTCGTCACAGGTGCTCCGCCTGCTGCCCGACCCAGTGCCGGCGAGCGCCGCCGACTACGTGGGCAGGAACGCCGCCGGCGAGCCGACCGGTCTGCTGGAGGAGGCTGCCATGGAGCTCGTCAAGGAGGTCGTCGGGCCGGGCTCGGTGGAGGAGATGGTGACCGCGATAGACGTAGCCACCCGGCAGTACGCGAGCGAAGGGGTCACCCGCATCACCGAGGCCGGGATCGGATGCCCGGGTGTCGACCACAGCCCCCTGGAGATCGGCGCCTGGCAGATCGCCTCCCGCCAGGGCCGGGCGCACACCCGCGCGCACCTGATGGTCTACAACGAGCTCTTCCACGACCTCCCGCACAACCCAGCCGACCGCCAGACGTTCGGCCTTGACCTCGGCGTGCACACCGGTTTCGGCGACGACCGCGTCCGGATGTCCGCGATGAAGGTGTGGCTCGACGGCGCCGGCTCCGCCGGCAAGGCCGCGAGCCGCGAGGACGAGGACCCCGACGCGCACCTCGTCGACGACCCCCGACGCCTGCACCGGATGATCGTCGACGCGCACCGGTCCGGTTGGCAGGTGGCCGCGCACGCCATGGGCGACCGCGCGGTCGACGTCCTGCTCGACGCGCTGCAGGACGCGGGTCCGGAGTCGGAGGTACGCCGACGTCGGCACCGCATCGAGCACGGCGGATTGATCCGGCCCGACCAGGTCGACAGGCTGAGACGACTGGGCATCGTGGTGGTGATCCAGCCCGCGTTCATCGGGGAGTTCGGCGACGCCCTCGCGCACCATTTCGGTGCCGACCGGGTCGGCTGGTCGATCCGCGCTGCCAGCCTGCTCGACGCCGGGATCGTCGTCGCTGCCAGCTCCGACCGGCCAGTCGCACCTGGGTCACCTCTCCTCGGCATCCAGGCGATGGTTGAGCGGCTGACCGTGACCGGCGCGACCTACGGCGCTGACGAACGGGTCACTGCCGAGCAGGCCGTCCGCGCGTACACCCGCAACGCGGCGTACGCGGTCGGCATGGACTACGAGGTCGGCACCGTCGCCCCGCGTCAGTTGGCAGACCTGGTGCTGCTTGACGCCGACCCCACGACGACGGCGAGCGCCGACATCGCGAAGATCGGCGTCGTCGCCACGCTTGTCGGCGGAGAAGCGACATACGACCGCGCTCGGTTGTTCGATCAAGCCTGAGGCGCAGGCCGGAGCCCCCGTGGGAGATCGCTGTCCATGAAAGTCGGTCCCGCCCGGAGTCGCGGTCCCCGGGACTCGCGGTCATGGAATCCGTGGATGCTCGTTCTCAGCGAACGGTCCGCTCAGGGCCGCCCATTGCAGCAAGATGATGGTCTTGCCGTCAGCGATCCGACCGTCTCGGGTCATCGCGAGCGCCTCGCTGATGGGTAATTCCAGAACTTCGATGTCTTCGCCGTCGTCGATGAGCCCGCCGCCTGCTGCCGTCCGGCTGGCGGGAGCATACGCGGCCGCGTAGAAGTGAACTCGCTCGGTGACGGAACCGGGGCTCATGTAGAGGTCGAAGACATGCTCAACGTCGTCGAGGGTCACCCCCAACTCCTCTTCGGTCTCTCGTCGCACCGCCGTCTCAGGATCGTCGCCGTCCAGAAGTCCTGCAGCGGTCTCAATGAGCATTCCGTCAGGGTGGTCGTTGACGTAGGCGGGGAAGCGGAACTGACGCGTGAGCAGAACCGTCCCACGCTCACGGTCGTAGAGCAAGATCGTGGCTCCGTTGCCCCGGTCGTAGGTCTCGCGACGTTCGCGCGTCCAGCTTCCATCGCCGTGCTGGTAGTCGAAGGTCGTCGCACGTAAGACGTGCCAACCACTGGCTACGAGTTCGACGTCACGAATGCGGACGCGCGGGTTGCGATCAAGTGCCCGTCCTACCTGATCCAATGCAGTACGGCCGCGGTGGTCAGGGAGATCGATACCGGGCCGCCCCGGACGCTCCGCGGATCCGGCGCTCACGAGGCTCGATACCCCGGTATGTCCTCCACACGGGTGTTGACTGGGAGACCGCGTTCTTGGGCGATCGCCACGTCCTGGTCCGCACCGGTCGATTCCCCCGGGAGGCGTAGGACGGCGTCGCCGGTCCCGGAGCGGTGGGAACCAGCGATCGGGATGAGTAGCGGACGCGACATACCGCTACATGTAAGCGCCGGCCGCGGCATCGCGCAACACCAAGGGCTTCACCCGCCGAGCACCTGGTCAGGCAAGCCGTGGCCGCCGGTGAAACTTAACCTGTCACGTCTTGGTACTGCTGGATGATGACGAGAACCGACAAGGTCCCGAACAGAGCGATCGACCACACCATCACCGCGAGTCGGAACCCTCTGATCTGCAGCTCTCCGGCGAGGATCTTTCGGTTGGTCAGGATCAGGAGCCCGGAGTACATGAACATCATGAGGCCGCCCACGCAAGCCGAGATCACGATCAAGACCAGCGGCTGGTCGATTCCGATCAGCAGTTCGATGATGCCGATGACCACGATGGCCCAGACCAGCCCGAAGTACAGCTTGCTCTCATTGGCCTCTCGGGCATAGCTGGTCTTGATCACGTCCGCGACCAGCCGGCACGTATAGTCCACGATCCCCAGCGCGGCGGCGAAGAGACTGAAAGCGCCGATGACCCAGAAGAAGGTGCCGAACCATGGCGCCACGGTGTCCTTCAGCGCGTTCCCCTCGACTTCGAGGAATCCGATGTCGTCGGGCAGGTTCTCTTCCCCGAACACGGTGGAGTAGGCGAGCAGCGAGGTGAAGAAGATGGAGATGAAGGTGATCAGGACGAAGGTGGCGAGCTGCTCGATGTTGGCGAACTTCCACCACGAACGCCACCGGTTGAGGTTCTCCGGCGTCATCTCGGCGACGTAGCCCGTGCTCGGTGCAGCCTCCGCCTCACCGGTCACGGGGCTGGTGATCCGCGGAACGTAAGCACCCATCCCGAAGCCCTTGTCGCGGATCCAGTTGCTCTGCACGAGGTTCTGCCCGCCACCTCCGCCTGCGAACGCGAGAGCACCAAGGAGGAGGGCGAACCCGAGTTCGCGTGGAACGCGAGCATCCGTGACGACTTGGGACGTGTCGGCCCAATCCCCCGCGGTGACAGCGACGGTCGCGCCGACTGCGAGCAACACGATGACCGCGGCAACCTTGACCATCTCGATGCGTTCGAGCGCGACGTAGACCACCGGCGCCAGGGTCAGCGTCGCGCCGATGATGAGCAGCATGGCCATGGCGATGTAGTTGGCGTCGCCACCCCATAGGTAGGTCACGATCGTGGCGGAGCTGGTGGCCCATCCTGGCCACAGGTTGGCCAGGAAGGTCATCAGCGCGAAGACCAGTCCCCAGTGCCTCCAGAACCGGCTGAAGCCAGTGAGGGCGGTCTCCCCGGTGGCAAGTGTGTAGCGCTCGATCTCCATGTTGATGAAGAACTGGGTGATGAGCCCCACCAGGGCCGCCCACACGAATACCAGGCCTACCTGCGAGGCGATGTAGGGGTAGAGGATGAACTCCCCACTCGCCAGGCCGACACCGGCGGCGATGATCCCCGGGCCGATCAGCTTGAACCAGCTCTTCGGCGGTGCCGGCATCTCCCTGATCTGCGGCCCCGGCAGATGCTTGGTCGGAAAACGGTCGACGACGGACTCGTGAGCGGTTGGTTCGCTCGCGCCAAGACTCATCTAGCCCCTCCTTGGCCAGCAGTGACCCGCTACTTATACCGCTTCACACCTGACCCGCACCAGAGTGCGCTGCTGCTGAGGGGGCGCGAGTGCGTGTGCCGCTACGAATCACCGATGACCGAGCGGAGGGCCGCCAGGTCCGCTCGGTCCTTCGTATGTTCCTCAGCGGAGTTACGGCGATGGGTGTGGGTACCGCGGGGCGGGGAATAGGCTAGGCAGCCATCTGGGC
>DASQEH010000082.1:0-9266 GCA_035633755.1 Nocardioidaceae bacterium
CAGCCTGACGGAGGGCCGGCCCGTCCCCGACGCGAGCCCGCCCTCCTCAGGCTGACTGGCCCTCCTGGGACTGATGGCCGCCAGGCTTCACCGGCCTCAGGCTTCACCGGCCTCAGGCTTCACCGGCCTCAGGCTTCACCGGCCTCAGGCTTCACCGGCCACTCGGCTCCACCGGCCACTCGGCTTCACCGGGCCACCCGGATCACCGGCTCCCCGGACTGACCCGCCCTCCCAGACTCACTCGGCCGCCCGGGGGTTGACCACTCACCGGACGGGCTGCACGTCCCACTGCGGCGGCCAGGCCGCGCGGACAAGACGACGTTGTGGACAAGCCGCCGCTGTGGACGGCGAACTCCAAGCAGCCGCCTCATTTGGCACCCTGACGAGGTCCCCACACCTCGACGTCAGGAGCGCTCGTGCGACCACTTCTGCGGCCGGGTCTCAAGATCTTGCGCCGCGACATCCATACCCTCCAGCTCGGGCTCGACTGGCCCGGGCTCACGGTGCTTCGAGAGACACCTGCGCTGCGTGCCGTCCTCGAGGCCATCGACGGCTTCCGTGACGCCGCGGGGGTGATCTTGGCGGCGACCGCCGCTGGGCCGTCGCACGAGGAGTGCGAGGAGGCACTCGTGCTCCTCGTCGACTCCGGCGCCGTCGTCGACAACGCGCTGCGGCGGCCAACGCATCTCAGCGAATCCACCGAGTCGGCGCTCTGGCTGCTTGCCGGGCCTGGCCGCAGTGTCGCCGACGTCGTGGAGGCACGCGCCCGCTGCGTGGTGTGGATCGACGGTGAGGGGGTCGTCGCCGAAGCGGCTCGGTCCTTGCTGACGACCGCCCAGGTGACCGTCTGCACAGATCCCGCCAAGGCCACGGTTGTTCTTGCAGCGAGCGACCGGGAACCGTCGCGGGACCAGGCTGACACCCTCATGCACGCCGGCCTTCCGCACCTGTGGTGCTACGTGCGCGACCTCGTAGGAGTCGTGGGTCCGTTCGTGCTCCCGGGAACCAGTGCCTGCCTGCGCTGCGTCGATGCGGCTCATACCGATATCGACCCGGCCTGGCCCACGCTGCTTCGCTCGACGACCGTCCGGCCGTTGCGGGTACCGCCGTGCGACAGCCTGCTGGCCACCCTGGTGGCAGCCTGGGCCGCTCAAGATGTGACGCTGTGGGCCAGCGAGCTCCGACCGCAGACCTGTGACCGGGTGATCGAGATTCCTCAGGGCTGGGGACCGGTTGAGGCGGCACACTACGAACTGCATCCTCTGTGTGGCTGTGGTTGGCCGCTCTGGCAAGACACAATGGGTGCATGAGCGACCTTCCCCGCAAGACAGTGGCGCGAACAGCCCGGCTGGCCGGCCTGCCTCTCGGGGTCGCGGGTCGAGCGACGCTCGGTCTTGGCAAGCGGATCGGTGGCGCGTCTGCCGAGGCCGTCGCCACGCAACTCCAGCAGCAGACCGCCGACCAGCTGTTCACCGTGCTCGGCGAGCTCAAGGGCGGCGCCATGAAGTTCGGCCAGGCGATGTCCGTCTTCGAGACGGCGTTGCCAGAGCACATGGTCGCTCCCTACCGCGCAACCCTCACGAAGTTCCAGGACGCTGCGCCACCCATGGCCTCGTCGCTGGTTCATCAGGTTCTGGCCCGCGAGCTCGGGGCGACCTGGCGTCGCGACCTGATCGAGTTCGATGACATCCCAGCGGCCGCGGCATCCATCGGGCAGGTGCACAAGGCGGTCTGGCGCGATGGCCGCAAGGTGGCTGTCAAGATCCAGTACCCGGGCGCGGGCGAGGCCCTGCGCAGCGACCTCAAGCAGATCGGGCGGGCGGCGAAGCTGTTCGCCAGCTGGATCCCGGGCATCGACATCAAGCCACTCGTCGAGGAGCTGCAGGCCCGGGTGGAGGAGGAGCTGGACTACGCCCTCGAGGCGTCGGCTCAGCGCAGCTTCGCGGCGGCCTTCGCCGATGATCCCGACATCGTCGTGCCTGACGTCATCATGCATACCGACAAGGTGCTGGTGACGCACTGGCTCGAGTCCAGCCGGTCGCTGGCCCGCCTCGTAGCCGACGGCAACGAGGCCGACCGCAACCACTACGGTCAGATCTACGTGCGGTTCCTGTTCTCCGGGCCCGCCCGCGTGGGCATGCTGCACGCCGACCCGCATCCCGGCAACTTCCGGCTGATGCCTGACGGACGGATGGGGGTCGTCGACTTCGGTGCGGTATCCCGGCTGCCAGGTGGGCTGCCGGAGATCATCGGGACGCTCCTGCGCCATGCCGTGAACGACGACTACGACGCCGTCCACCAGGGGCTTCGCGACGCCGGCTTCATCAAGGAGAACATCACCATCGACACCGAGGCCCTGCGCGAGTACTTGGCGCCCTTCGTCGAGCCGGCCGCGGAGGAGCGGTTCCGGTTCTCGCGGGAGTGGATGCGAGGGCAGTTCGCGCGCATCAACGACCCGCGCTTGCCGGGCTACACCACCATGCTCAAGATCAACCTCCCGCCGGAGTTCCTGCTCATCCACCGGGTGTGGCTGGGCGCCATCGGCGTCCTGTCGCAGCTCGAGGTGTCGGCCCCGTTCCCCGAGATACTGGCTGAGTCGCTTCCTGGGTTCGCTGACCCGAGGAGCCAATCCGCTTGATCAGCGGGGTGCAGAAGACAGCCCACGACTCGTTCTGAGACATAAGAGTGCCCGAGGTCCCTGTTGGGACCTCGGGCACTCTTTGTTGGGGCTCACTCACACGGAGCGGGCCAGCACCAGCCGGACCTGCTCGTTGACGCGCTTGGCCTGTCGGGCGAGACGCCGTGAACGGGCCAGCTGAACGCCGACACGGCGTTCGCGGGCATCCGCCAGCCGCGCGTCGATATGGGCGCGAGCCAGATCTTCATACATGAGATGCATCTTGTGGCTCCTGTTCAAGTCTTCGTTCTGCCGAATGGACATGGGGTGTGTTTCGTGTTCGGCGATGCTCCGACCAGCGGGGCACCGCGTTCCGTGAGTCGAGCCGTTCGTCATGCCGCAACCTCGCACTTGCGTGGCCTGCCTCGCGGGCGTTTGCGAGCGACAACTTCTCCGGCTACGAGAAGCTCGCCTCCCCAAACACCCCAGGGCTCTCTGCGGTCGAGAGCACCGGCGAGACATTCCATCTGGAGTGGGCAGGTGCGGCACAGCGCCTTGGCGAGCTCAACATCGACTGGTGACTCCGCGAAGAAGAGCTCCGGATCGTTCGACCGACACGGCAGCGATGACGCTGACGTGCCTTGCGCCTGTGCGACTGGGTCGAGAACGCTGAGTGTCATGGTGTGGTCACCTCCTTGTGAGTTACGTCGGTCGGACGGGGAATAGGAAAAGCCGCGGATCCCGGTATGGGAGTCCGCGGCTTGGAGGTGCCGGCCATGGTGTGGTTCTAGACCGGTGGACTCCAAGCACGGACGCCCGAGACGTCCTTGGCAAATGCGGGCGTGTGGATACCGAGCACGGACGCACCTGTGCCCAGACCCATCTCGCGGGCCTCGAGGGCCGAGTAGGTGGGGAGGGCAGGCACGCGCGGGCGCGTCACGCCGTTGTTGGCCGTGGCGGTTGGGGTGATCAACATGTCTGCTCCTCCTTCCGTATCAGTTCGCGTCTCGCCGACCAATCGGTCGACTGTTGCTGTTCCAGTAGGGTACGCGCGCCGTGACGACGGGCGCAAATGAATTAATGGATTGATTTTTCGGCGAGTTTTTGGTGCTGCGGAGCCCGGGTGGATGCGGTGGCCGACGTGCACAGCTGGACGATGTCGGCGCCGTACTTGTCGGCCTTGCTCCGTCCGATGCCGGGGACGCGCACCAGTGCCGCCAGGTCCGAGGGCTGCATCTCGGCCAGCGCCGTCAGCGTCGCGTCGGTGAAGATGCAGTACGCCGGCACCTTGGCCAGAGCCGCTTGCTCGCGACGCCACTCCCGCAGTGAGTCGAACAACGACTCGTCGTAGCTGCTGGGGCAGTCGAGGCACCGGCCGAGCTTGCGTTCGCGTGCGTCCGTCAAGGACCGGTTACACACGCGGCAGTGGGCCAGGCCGGCCTTGGCCCGTCGCCCACGAGATGCACGACTGCCTGGTTCGGCCTGCTTCTGGCTGGGATCCAGGAGTGCGTCGAGAAATCGGCTCGGCGAACGCGACCCCCTGCCGCCCGGGTTGCGGGCCATCGACCATGACACCTGCAGCCGGTCACGGGCGCGGGTCACGCCCACGTACAGGAGGCGCCGCTCCTCCTCGACGGCGGCCGGTGTGTCGGCATGGACGATTGGCATCATGCCTTCGTGCATCCCCACCAGGTGGACGACCGGCCACTCGAGGCCCTTGGCGGTGTGCAAGGTGGCGAGAGTCACCCCATCGGCCACGGGGGCGTGCTGAACCTCCGCCCGACGGCGCAGCTCAGCAACGAAGTCCTCGAGAGTCGCGTCGGGATGATCGTCCGCCAGATCGATGCCCATGGACACCAAGGCGTTCAGCGACTCCCAGCGGTCCCTGGCAGCACCACGACCCACCGGAGCCTCACTGGACCAGCCCATCGAGCTGAGGACGTCGTTGACGTCACCGACGAGCCCTCCGGTCCGCGGCTCGGCACCGCGAGTTGCCCCCCGCAGCAAGGCGATGGCCTGCTTGACCTCGGGACGGTCGAAGAACCGCTCGGCGCCGCGGACGACAAACGGCACGCCACGCTCCGCGAGGGCCTCTTCGAAGGCTTCGGACTGGGCGTTGATGCGAAAGAGCACGGCGATGCCTGCCGCTGGAGTGCCTTGGGCGATGGCAGCCGCGATGGCGGTCGCGACGCCGGCGGCCTCGGCTACCTCGTCGGCAAAGCCGGTGAAGGCGACCGCTGAGCCGCTGTCTCGAACGGCTTTGAGGGCCACGGCGCGGTCACCGAGCTGACCAGCCATCACGGAGTTCGCGGTGGAGACGACTTGAGGGGTCGAGCGGTAGTTGCGGGCGAGCGTGAGGGTCGTGGTCCCCTCGAACTTGCGAGGGAAGTCGTGCAGGTGGTCGGCGGTGGCTCCCGCGAAGGAGTAGATCGTCTGCGCCGGATCGCCAACGACGCACAGCTCGTCTCGGCCTCCGAGCCACAGGTCGAGCAGGGTCGACTGGAGGGGGTTGACGTCCTGGAACTCGTCGACGACGAACCAGCCGTACTGTCGGCGTACCGCGGCGGCGACCCGCTCGTCATCGGCGAGGACTGCGGCGGCGCACAGGAGGACGTCCTCCATGTCGATGCGGTTGCGGCTGCGCTTGACCTCTTCGTACGTGGCGTACACATGCGCGACGGTGGCGGCGTCGTAGCCGTCCACCGTCCGCCCTGCTGCGGGCGCGACGGCGGGGTAGTCGCCAGCCCTGACGTTGGAGACCTTGGCCCACTCGATCTCGCCGGCGAGGTCGCGCAGGTCCGCCGGACCGCCTTTGAGGCGGTTGCGACCAACCGCCTCGGCAACCAGCGGGATCTTTGACCCGGCAATGCTCGGCAGCTCGCCACCGAACACCTGCGGCCAGAAATAGCGGGCCTGCCGTAGGGCGGCGGAGTGGAAAGTACGGGCCTGCACCCCGACGGCTCCGAGGCTCGCGAGCCGCTGCCTGAGCTCGCCGGCCGCCCGCGTCGTGAACGTCACCGCCAAGATCTCACCGGCAGCAACCTCGCCAGTGGCGACTCCGTAGGCGATCCGGTGCGTGATGGCACGCGTCTTGCCTGTGCCGGCCCCCGCCAGCACCCGGACGGGTCCGCGCAGGCAGGTGGCTACCTCGCGTTGCTCAGGGTCCAACGCTTCGAGCAGCCGGTCGGCCTCGGCCACGGAACCTCCTCAGGCGGTGGTGCGGTTCGGGTCGTACTGGGCTCGTTGGTCGTGCTCGGGTTGGTGATGCACGGGACGTCAGGGTCTTGTCGGCCGGGCGTTCCAACAGCGCAGTCGGCCGTGTCCAACCGGCGGCAAATGTGACGTGGGAAGCGATCGGGCACGTCAGGCGTTACAAGGAAGGCAAGCCTAGACGCCCGAAGGGACACTTCTCGATGCCAGACACGTTCACCATGTACTCCACCCCGTGGTGTGGATATTGCCACCGACTCAAGGGGCAGCTGGTGCGCGAGGGCATCGACTTCGCCGTGGTCGACATCGAGCAGCATCCCGAGGCCGCCGGGATCGTCGAGAAGGCCAACCGCGGCAACCAGACCGTCCCGACTCTGGTCTTCTCTGACGGCAGCGCGCTGACGAATCCGAGCGTTGCTCAGGTGAAGGCCAGGCTCCTCGAACTGGCGAGCTGACGGCTTGCCGCCTTCTCCTCGCTGAGGCGATGCGATCAGTGCACCGGGCGCGATGAGCTGACCGGCCAATGAGAGCGTTCAGCCGCGTCCCGGCCCAGCCGGCGATGTCGGTGCCACCGGAAGCTCCTTGCCGTACCAGCGGGTCAGCAGCGCTCCTGCAATGGACACCCTGGTGGGTACGACCACCTCGGCGGACTTGACGCTCTGCGCGAGCTCGGCTCGACTGAACCAGCGAGCATGGGTGATCTCTTCTCCGTCCACCTCGATGTCGGTTGTCGTCGCCTGGGCGAAGTACCCGAGCATGAGGGCTGAAGGAAACGGCCACGGTTGGCTGCCGACGTAGCGGACCGCGCCCACTCCAACCCCGGTCTCCTCGCGAACCTCACGGCGTACGGCCTGTTCAGGTGTCTCCCCTGGTTCGACGAATCCGGCGAGCGTCGAGTACCAGCCGCCGGGGCGAGCGACGTTGTGACCCAGCAAGCAGCGGTCGTTGCCATCGAGGACCAGCATGATCACGGCCGGGTCGGTCCGCGGGAAGTGCTGCGCCGAACACGCGGGGCATCGGCGTGAGGCGCCGGCCTCGAAGATCTCCGTCGCGACGCCGCACACCGAGCACCGTGGGTGGCGCTGATGCCAGCCGCCCAGCGAGACTGCGTGCAGGGCGAGGGCCAGGTCGGCCTGTGAGAGGTGGGAGGCCAGGGCGCGCAGGTCCCGGTACTCATTCTCGGACTCACGTGGCATGTCCTCGTCGACGACGATGAGGAAGTACACGACGCCATCAACTGCGCCGAGCAGCATTCGCTGACCTTCGGGCGCCTCAGCTGGAGATACAGCACGCAGGCGATCGCCTCCTGGCTCGACGGCCAGCTCGCGCCCGTACATCTGCACCACACGGGAGCGTTGGTCCGCCCAGGCGGCCTCGAGGAAGTCCGGGTCCGATCTGCGGTCCGTCAGCCGGTCGTGGCCCTCACCGGAGAAGGCGTAGTCCGGCAGCGGTCCGTCGAGCATGTGTTGACCCTACTGTTCAGCTCCACTGAGGCAGGGTCTGTTGCCCCGTCAGGGACTGGTCGTCTCGTCGTCGGACACAGCCTCCGCCGGATCGACGAGGTCGGGGTTGAGGGCAATAGCCCTCAGAACGTCCCTGTCGCCCTCGCGCTCCTGGCCGTTGCTCCTCAGAAGCAGGCCTAGATTAAGCCAAGCGGCGGCATCCTTCTTGTCCGCGGCAACAGCCTGCTTGTAGAGCGAGATAGCTTCTTCCGGGTCGTTATCCGTCCGCAGAATCGCCAGATTGAAAAGCGCAGGCTCGTATGCCGGATCGGCTTCTAGTGCAGAACGGTACTTCTCTTCGGCGAGTCCGTAATTCCCCTCGGACTCGTCGATGAGGGCCAAGTTGTAGAACGCGAACTTGTTCGTCGCGTCGTAGTCCAACACGGTGTTGTAACTCTCGACGGCCGCTTCGAGATCACCGTCGGCGTGAGCCTTCAAGCCGGCGTCGAGAGCTTCGGTGGCCTTCTCGGCGTCTGGTGCCGTGGATGCCGCGCTGCTGTCCTCGGGGCCGGCGGACGAACCGCCTCCGCCGCAGGCCGTTGCGCCCAGGATGACAATCGCGGAGACCGCGAATGCGCGCGCGAAGCGCCCGGCTGTGCTGGGCATGTGCGTGGCGTTCGTCATCGTGGTGATTCTCCTGAGTGGTTGGGCGGAGGTGAGGCCGGACTCGAGGCCTCTTTCGCGTCTGGCGGCCACGTCGGGAGCTCTTCAAGCCGCCCTAGTTCCGCCGCAGAGGCGGCGCAACCCAGAACCATCAGAATACGGGCGACCGACGAGCCACGAAGCGGAATCGCTGAATGCTTCCGAGGCAACGAAAGAGCAGGCCCACCAAGTCTCTGGCGAGCCTGCTCTTTCTTACCTATTCGCTGTTACGAACCGCAGATTGCAAATGCGGTGATAGTCGGCTGTCCGCTTCCTGCGACTGTGACGATCGCCGTCGCAGAGAAGGTGGACGATCCGCTCGGGTACGAGGACGAAACGGCCGCCTTCGTGTTACCTGTCTGATCGATTCTCGCTCCTCCACCGAGGAGCTTCGTGCCGGTGGGACACGTCACTGTTGATGTGCCCGAGGTCGAGCCAAGGGTGTTTCCAGTGCTGGCGGGCGATCCGGAAACGATCGTCGTCGAGGCAACGCTTCCCGCCGGACCTGCTGCTCCGGTGTCGCCCTTCGGTCCTGCCGGTCCAGCCGGTCCAGCCGGACCGGTCTCACCTGCGGGACCTGGGACTGTGGAGTCAGCTCCCTGAGGACCAGCTGGCCCCTCGGGGCCAGTGGCTCCCGTTTCACCCCTCGGCCCTGCAACCGTCGAGTCGGCTCCGGCTGCTCCAGTTTCGCCCTTCTCACCCTGGGCGCCCGTCTCCCCAGTCGGACCAGCCGGACCAGCCGGACCAGTCTGGCCCTGCGGACCCATCGCGCCGTCTGCTCCGGCAGGACCCGTAGCGCCGTCATTTCCGTCGGCGCCAGCGGCGCCGTCGTCGCCGTCGGCACCAGCAGAGCCCTGAGGACCTACAGGGCCAGCAGCGCCAGCCTCACCTTGGGGGCCTGCCGGTCCAACCGGACCAGCAGCTCCAGTAGCGCCCGTCGCACCGGTCTCACCCTGTGCTCCTTGGGCTCCAACCTCGCCCTGCGGGCCAGCCGGGCCTGCCGGTCCTGCCGGGCCTACGGCTCCAGTCTCGCCTTGGGCGCCTTGTGCTCCGGTCGCGCCGGTCTCACCCTGCAGGCCGCGCTCTCCCTGAACTCCCTGGACACCTTGAGCGCCGGTCTCACCTTGGAGGCCACGCTCGCCCTGAACACCCTGCACGCCCTGGGCTCCGGTCTCACCTTGCAGACCACGCTCACCCTGAACGCCTTGCGCTCCGGTCGCGCCGGTCTCACCTTGGATGCCGCGCTCTCCCTGGATGCCTTGCGCTCCGGTCGCGCCGGTCTCACCCTGCAAACC
>DASQEH010000083.1:0-8365 GCA_035633755.1 Nocardioidaceae bacterium
CTGTACCCCCCGGACAAGGTGACGCCCGAGGGCTTTGTGCTCAATGCTGATCGGTGGGAGCAGGCTGCCCGGTCGTACTTGGCGTTCCTCGTCCTGCTCGGCGTCGCAGGCTTGCTGGCCCTCGTCGGTGGGTTCACCACACTGCGACTACGTTCCGCGGGTCCGGCAGCTTCGGACACGGGACTCGGCTGACAATCGCGCGGAAGCGCTGGTCTTACCTACCTGGCCGAGATTCAATAGCCTCGAAGTTCACGACAGCAACGATGACTCCACGGGGCCTTCAGTCCAAGCAGGATCAACTCGCACCAGGTGATCGGCGCTGAGAAACGCGTTCCGTAGGTCGGTGGGCAAACCCTCGTACGGCGAGACCTGCGACCTGTGTGCCGCCATGGCGGCTTCTCGAGTGCTGAGGTACTCCCCTGTGTCTAGGACGGTCGTGATTTCCTCGAGAGGGGTGCCCAGTTCGCCCAGTGCCAAGTAGTCAGATCCCGGATTCTGTGACGCCATCAGGTCTGCCCACTGGCGCATCAGGTGGCGGGGCAGGCACCAAAGGTAGGTCGCCTGAGTCCGCCACCGCGCTGTGCGTACGGCCTCCAACGTGGCGTCACGGATGGTGGCGTGATCGCGATGGCCATCGCTACCGTCGAGCGTCACCACTACGTCAGGCTCAATGGCTTCGATGATGCCGCCGACCTTGGTCACCACATCACTGGGCGGCGCGGCGACGAGCGAGCCGATCGGCGCCGGCCCGGTCATCCCTGAGTCGACGAAGTCCAGCAGCTCAACTCGGGCGACGCCAAGTATCTCCGCGGCCTTGTGAAGCTCGCTCTCGCGTACGGCGGCGATGGTGTGGCCTTCAGGTACCGACCCGGCCGTGGGCTCACCGGCTTCGCCTCGGGTGGCGCAGCAAACGGTGACGATGAAGCCGTTGCTGACCGCGTAGGCCAAGAGGGACCCACAGCCGAACGACTCGTCATCTGGATGCGCGACAACCGCGAGCAGCCGCCGCGAAGTGTCCCGGTCGTGAGAGGACGAAATCGCCTCGTCGCCCATGGTCATCCGCTTCGCTCCCTGGCTCGTCGACGCCACGGACATGATGCGGCCATCGAGCGATAGCGCTGGTAGCCAGTGGCAAGAAGCGAAACTCTAGCTTCGGCCCGTTCGGGCAGCGTCGAGGCCCCTGGTGCGACTGCCTGCTTAGGCTCAGGTGCGCTTGACGAAGTAGATAATCGCCAAGATAACCAGGATCACCAGAAGGATATACAGAATGTTCATACGCAAATGGTACTCGAAAACGCAGTGCCCACGCGCAGATGACGCAATACCGATACCAGGAAGGCTTGCATCGCCGTCGCTCGCTTTTCTTGCGAGGCACTAGCCAAAGGCGGGCCTGCCCGCCGGAGTGACATCGCCAACGGGTACCCGCGAGCGGGCACAAGCAACAGGAACTGTTCGAACGTTCCCGACCAGATGACGTAGGTCCCCCAGGGATGCACACTTGACCGATGATCAGCCGCGACTTGGCGCAACGGCTCCAGCAGGCCGGTGCTGCATGGACACCCACCGCAGGTGACAGGTTCTTCATCCCTGCTCAGATGGATGACGAGGTCTTCACCATCAGCGACATGGTGGTCGAGGTGCACGAGGTACCGGGCGGGCGACACTTCGACTTCAATGGAACGACTGAGTGGGCGCTGGATACCATCGCGCAGAGCGAGGTGGTGTGGCTACCCCGAGAGGAGCAGCTTCGAACGCTGCTCGGAACCGCCTTCTTGTCGATGCAGGCGACACCGGGCGGCTTCATCGTTGTCATCGAGCAGGGGGGGCGGGAGGAACGTCACATCGACATCGACGCGGAATGTGCGTACGCCCGAGCCGTCTTGTCGCTGCACACGAGGTGAGCAGCGAGCTAGATCGGTGCCCGTATCACGTGGAGGATCGGGTTGCGGCAGCCAGTCGCAAGCTCGTGCAGCCTGCGCTTCTCCGCGCGATCGACGGTGAGGGACCATCGAACCTTCACCGCCACCCAGGACCTGAGGTAACGGCAGTGTGAGTACTGAGGGAGCCACTCGGCGATGTCCTGGTCGCTCTTGGACGAGTTGACGTTGTCGGTGACGGCAACGAGCGTGCGGTGATCGCGAAGGTCGTTCGCGTACCTCTCCCGCGTGCTCCCGGCCCACCGTCGAGCACCGGAGTCCCAGGCCTCGGCCAGCGGAACCAGATGGTCGACATCCACGTCGCCGGAGTCCCGCCACACCGTGGCGTCGTAGTACGAGAACCACCTCCCGCGCGTGATGTCGCAGCCGCTCACCTGGACGAGGCTCTCGGCGGCCAGCACCTCATCGCGCGTGTCCTGGCAGTCCCCGTTGGCATCAGTCCAGTGCCGGAACAGCTCGCGGTCGTAGCCAACTCGGATCTCGCGGGCCACAGGAAGCATTCGGATGGCGGCTCGCAGACGGACGTCGATGGCTCGAGCGCTCGACGACGCGTCAGACCCCACCGTGCGCGACATAGTCGGGTGGGGGTTACTGAGGGTCGCAGCCGCAGCGGTGGTCGGCACCGCGGTGGCGACCACCAACGCGAGAAGAGATGTCACGAGTGGCACAGGGCGCATAGAGGCAGTTTCCCTACAGCTCAGCCAGGCAGCAAGGACGCCACGCTGGGCACGCCTTGGTCCTGGCCCGCCCTCACTGACCAATTGACAACGCAAAACGGCCGCGACCTCGAAAGGTCGCGGCCGTTCAGGCTTGGTCAGTGCGGTGTGTCAGACCCGCCTGGTCGTGTTCCTGCCGGTCACCGTGGATGCGATGACGACCAGCACGGCCGCTACCACAATGGCGACGATCCAGCGGACCCAGTCGACCCCACCGCTGCCATCTCCGCCGAATGCGGCGTAGATGTACCAGCCGATAAGGACCCCACCGATGCCGCACAGAATAGTCAGCCAGATCGGGATATTATCTTTGTCGCCGGGAGCGGCGAACTTGCCAAGCAGACCGATGATGATGCCCGCGATGATGACTCCGATGATACTCATCGTCCACCTCTCTCGTATGTTTCTGAGCCGCGACTTACGGCATTTACATGGTACCCGTTTTTGCGCCTTTCATCCGATTGCGACACGACTTGAACGTCCCGCACCACTCCGCCCCGGCTCTCTTGGCGTAGTCGGCGCTACCGCCGTCAAGCAACGGTGGTCAGCCGCACGAGCGCCCGCGTCGCTGCCACCCGGACACGAGGGGCGGGGTCGTCCACCAGTGCCGCCACCCTGTCAAGGGCGTCGTCGATCCGATGGCGAGCTACGACTTTGGCGGCCATCTCCCTCACCCGCCACGCGTCGTCCTCCAGCGCGGCCCGAATAGCCTCCGTTGCGCTGGCATCCCACGCCCAGAGCACGCCTCTGGCACCCCAGACGCGAAGCCAGTAGGTGTCAGCATGCACACCGCCATCGAGGAACTTCCTGGCGCCCGGACCACCCAGTGTGACCAGCAGCTCCGCCTCCACTTCCCTACCCTCGATGAGCCGAACGCACGTGGCAACGACGGCCGCCTTCCCTCGACGGGCGCACTCCTGCTCCACTCTCTGCCGAGGCGTCATCCCCGAGCAAGAGGCCGTTGCCGCCACGTGTGATCCTCCTCACCTCGGATAAGGCCTCAACCCCATTCGTCTCAGCTCGAGTGACGCAAGATTCCTGATCGCGACGGGATCACCCGTGCGCCAGCCCTCCATGTCCTTTGTGCTGATGCTCGCCAGATCATCAAGTGACCCGCGGGCAATGGCTCGGATAGCCAGCAGCTCCGGTCCGCATTCTGCGTCGCGCAGTCGGACAGCCCTGCCGGCCTTTCGGGCGAAATGGAGACGGAAGAGCAGCCAGACGCAGACGATGGCCAGGGCAGGAATGGCGCCCGTCACCCACCCCAGGGTCGCCGCCAACGTCTCCACCACGTCCTGCAGTTGTCGGCCCGCTGACTCGATCTCCCGGCTGGCGTCCTCTGCCGTGCCGAACGGCGCGGCAACCCCGTCGTCCACGAGCGGAAGGTTGTCAACAGCTCCCCCGGCATCCCTCATCCCGTCGGCCAGCGAGTCCCCTGCGTCCTCGAGGCGGCGACCAGGGTCGGCCAGCTTGCCGACGAGGTCGTGCACCAGGCGGCCGAGCCACCAACAGGCTAACAACCCCAGCACGGTCAGAATGTCTGCACAGACCTGCAACCCACGGCGCTTGGGCGTTTCGGCGTACCACTGAAGGGCCATAGGCACGTGTGTAGCCCATACGGGCTCATCACACCGGGCTGGGTCTCCACACGCCGACTCACTGGCGTAACGAGTGCTGCGTCAGCCGGACGGAGACGCCGTAGGCGCCCGGCCTTCGACGGCAGCGCGAACCGCATCGCGCGACTCGACGTCGATAAGTCCGATCGAGTGCGCATGGTCGGCCGCGACTGCGTGGTCCGGTACGAGCAACAGCGTGACGCCCGCGTCGGCCAGCTCGGTCGCAAGCCGTCTCACCTCTCGCGCGCGAACCGGTGACCTCGGGGGGACGTCTCGGATGTAGACGGCGTGGAGCCGGTCCCCATGCGCCCGGGCGACGGCAGCGTATGCCGCTGGGTCGTCCTGGCCGCTGTCACCAACCAGCACCCAGATCAGGGAGGGATGCTCCTCGACCAGCCGACTGATGACACGCGCCTTGAACGCGACGCTGGCCTCGCGGAACAACCAGGCTCCGCTGGGCCCCCAGTCGGTCATCAGCAACGGCCCCTCGGGAAACCCGTGACGCACCATGAAACGCTGCAACACCGCGTGCAGGTTCCATGCTCCGGTCGAGACATAGAAGAACTGCGCGTGGCCGCCGGCTCCCTCCACCAGCCCTCGGTAGAACTGTGACGCTCCGGCAATCTCCGTACGACCGTGCTCAGGGACGAACAATGTCGTGCGTACGGCGTCCAGCAGCCGGGTGAGCCCGGTGTGGATGATCGTGTCGTCGATGTCGCTCACCACACCGAGATGCGCCGCTGGGTCGACGACGAGCAGCCGCCCCGTGACGGAGTAGCTGGGTTCCCTCGTCAGCGTGAACGTCACACTGTGCCATCCCGGCTCGAGCTCCGGGAGCGACAGCGTCACCTCCACGTATCCCTCGGGGCCAGCGCTGGCATGCCGGACGTGTCCGGCGACGGAGATGGACACCGGTTCGTCGGGAATCTCCACACTGAGGAAGTGCGCAAGTCCGGCCGTCAAGCCGAGTCGTGGCCGACTCAGATCCACGTCACGACGCATCAGCAAGACGCGGGCCCTGATATGGACCTGTGACGTCGTCCCGTAACTGATGTACGGCGACACGACCGCACCCCAACCCGGGCGCGTGCGGAAGTACTCGCTGAGGCGGCGGTCCACGACCCGCTCGGCCCGTACGACCAACGACGCCACAGTCGATCGGGCCCTCATAGGACGCGCCGGGGGCCCACTCCGCTGCAGTCAGCGCCCGTCCACCACGTCACGGTGACACCCTCCCACGTGCCGCGCCTCATGGCTACGGAACGGCTCCGGTGGGTCGTGTTGCGGGGTGATACCTCGATCGGCCGCACCCCGGCCACTCATCGCTGCGCCCGAAACGGCATAAGGGCTGCGTCAAAGGGCATGGTGCTGCGTAAGGGTTTCTCGTGGTCGCCCGGGCGGCTCGAGCCCCAGGCCCTGGGGTTGACGAAGACAGCCCCAGGGCCGACCCCTTTTGGCTAGTCGCGCGCGGACCACAACGGAAGCAGGACCCAGCACGTCAGGAAGAGCGCAAAGAGGGCGGCGAACGCCACGATCCCGGCTGTGGTGCCCAGGACGACATCGAAGATCAGGTAGATCACCGCTGTCACCGCGAAGGCCAGCACGAGAAGACCCGAACGCGCGAAGCGGTTGCCTGCCTGGACGAGCAGATCCTTCTCCTGCTGGCGAAAGAGCAGCCGGTGGTAGGCGACGGGCGCGATGATCAGCACGGTCGCGATGGCAGCAAGGATCACGGCGAGCAAGTAGATAGCCGTCTCCACGTCGCTGAGGTCGGAGAAGCGGTCCTGAAACGGCAGGGTGAGCAGGAAGCCGCTGAGGATCTGCACGCCGGTCTGAGCGACGCGAAGCTCCTGCATGAGCTCGTCCCAGTTACGGTCCAGGCGCTCCGCGCGGGTCTCGTCGCGTCCCGCCTGATCCTGCGTGTCGTTCGAGTTGCTCTTGCCTGCCATGTCTCACCGTCTGCCCTCGTCATTGCCACCGTGGTTACGGGGTACCCGCACAATATCGGGCGAACAGGTCAGGGAGCGCCCCCTCGCGACCATGTCGGTTTGCATCCGGAGCCACAGCTCAGGGGCGCCATGGGCATGGGGCACGTGCCGCGATGCTCAGCCGAGAATCGTCAGGGCGATGAGAACCACGTTCATTGCGATGATGACGCCGGCGACCGCACTGGCGATGATCGTTGTCCGCTTCT
Organism: Nocardioidaceae bacterium; assembly: GCA_035633755.1. Taxonomy (GTDB): domain Bacteria; phylum Actinomycetota; class Actinomycetes; order Propionibacteriales; family Nocardioidaceae; genus DASQEH01. The sequence goes on from DASQEH010000083.1 coordinate 6,464, forward strand.
GATTCACGAGGCTACCCATGACGTCGCCGCGCCGCGTGAGCATCACCAGTGGAACCAGGGCGAAAGGGATGCCGAACGACAGCACGACCTGGGATATCACGAGGGCCCGCGTCGTATCCACCTGCAGCGCCAACACGAGCAGTGCGGGAGACAACGTGACCGCCCGACGTACCAGCAACGGGATCCTCCGCCGGAGGAACCCCTCCATGATCACCTGGCCGGAGAACGTACCCACACTCGACGACGCCAAGCCCGAGGCAAGCAAAGCGAGGGCGAAGAGCAAGGCCGCGGTGGATCCCAGCAGATCTGCGAGCTGTGAGTGCGCCAGCTCGATCGTGTCGACCGTCGGATCGAGGCCGAAGAAGACCTCTGCTGCGATCACCACCATGGCCAAGTTCATCAGGCCCGCCAGGGACATGGCCGAGAGGACGTCGACCTTCTGGCTGCGAAGCAGTGCGTGGCGTTGCTCCTCGGTGTCGGTGACATAGCGTTCGTTGGTCAGCGCACCATGCAGGTAGATCGCGTGCGGCATGACGGTCGCCCCGAGCATGCCGGTGGCGAGCAGAAGGCTTTCCGTGCCGTCGAAGCGCGGTACGAATCCCTCCGCTGCCGACGTCGGCGTCACGCCGCCCACGAGCAGGTTGTACAAGAAGCCGAAGAAGATCACACACAGGAGTCCGGTGATGGCGACCTCGAATGGCCGGTGACCTCGGCTCTGCAGACCGAGCAGACCGAAAGCGACCACGGCGGTAATGAGCCCACCAGTGACCAATGGGATATCAAACAGAATCTGTAGAGCGATGGCCCCGCCTATCACCTCGGCAACGTCCGTCGCGATGGCGACCACCTCGGCCTGAATCCATAGACCGCCCACGGCGCGCCGCGGAAAGTGCTCGCGGCAGAGCTCCGGAAGGCTGGAGCCCGTGGCGATCCCCGACTTCGCAGACAAGTACTGGATGAGCATCGCCATCACGTTGCTGACAATCACGACCCAGACGAGCAAGTAGCCATAGGTCGATCCCGCGGTGATGTTCGTCGCGAAGTTGCCAGGATCGACATACGCGATCGACGCCACGAATGCCGGGCCCAGCAAGGGGAGGGGCCCACGGACACGCGCTCGCGGAATGGTGGTCTGAGCACCGGGGTCCATCAGCGTTCGGCCCACACCAACACGGGCCGCTGCTGCGCAGCGGCTGCTACGGGAGTCCGCACACGCCGTCCTCCGAGTGAGTCGTTACGGGCAAATGACGCTCGCATCGAGCTAGTTGCACCATAGCCATGCCGGTGTCCATGCCGCACAGCGCCCACGATGGCCGCTCGTCCTGAGCCAATCCGCGAAAGCTTCATTGCACTCCAATCCAAAGGGAGGGGGACTCCGAATACCACCTATGGGGGTGCCTGATGACCTCCTGCGAGGAAGGCCGATCGTTGTTCAGGACAGTGACAACACCGTTACACACAGGTATCGTGCGATGTCTGCTACTCGTCTCGGGCCAGAAATCAGCATCTCGGTATCGCGCGACACGCTGCGGCGTTGCGCTCAGCACAGGAAGCGAATGTTTCGCCCGAGCCAATGGCTTGACTCGTCACTTCTCCACATGGCGGCTTTTCGCCATGCCTGCTTTTCTTTCTGATTCCTTGGAGGATCGATGTTCGGTAAACAACTCATTCGTGACATGATCACGCGCAGCGCCGAGAACGACGCGGACCGCCGCAACTTCCTGCGTACAGCCGGCGTCGCGAGCCTCGGCGTCGTCGGGGCCTCAGCCATCACAGCGACCGGCGCAGGGAGCGCCCTGGCTGCCGGACCGAGCGACGGAGCGATCCTCAACTTCGCACTCAACCTCGAGTACCTCGAAGCCGAGTTCTACTCGCACGCCGCGTTCGGTCATGGGTTGGCCC
>DASQEH010000084.1:0-8072 GCA_035633755.1 Nocardioidaceae bacterium
CTTTACGGCATCCCCGTGCAGTCGACGATCGACGCGATCCGGCTGAGCGGTGAGCTCGAGGGCATGATCATCGACCCTGTGTATGAAGGGAAATCGATGGCGGGCCTCATCGACCTCGTCCGCAGCGGCGACATACCCGACACCTCCACCGTCCTGTACGCCCACCTCGGCGGTCAGCCCGCCCTCAACGCATACTCCGGCATCTTCTCCTGACGGCTTTCCACGAGCCGCCGACTCGCTTGATCAGGAATCGAGAAGCACATGTGGGCAAGCGGCACCTAGCGTTCGTGGCATGAACCTCAACATTTCCACCACCGTCCTTCCCGACACCAACGACTCTTGCCTTGGCTTCCCCAACCGACGCCTCGGCTTCCAGAACCAGGAGATGCGCTGAGATGGCCACCGGAACGCAGACCAAGACGATGACGTGCATGCAGCTCGGCGGGGCCTGTCACCTCCAACTTCGTGGAAGTACCGCCGACGAGGTGATCAACGCCCAGGACAAGCACCTGCGTGAGGCAGTCGCGGCCGGAGATACGGCGCACGAGCCGGCCCTGAAGGAGATGAGGGGTCGCTGGAAGCACCCTCTGAAGGGAATGGGTTGGTACAAGGACACGAAGCGGCAGTTCGCGGCGCTCCCTGCCGACTGACCAACTCCTCCTGACAAGGACGCCGACGATGAGAATCGCCGTGACTGGAGCATCGGGCCGCCTCGGAGGCCAGATAGTTTCACTACTCGCTGGACACCACGACGCCGATGTCGTCGCCCTCAGCCGTCGGCCAACGCCGAACTCGCGGACGCTGGTGTCGCGGACTGCGGACTACGCAGACCTGGACGCCCTGCGCATCTGCCTGGCCGACGTGGACACCTTGGTCTTCGTGAGCAGCGACGGAGAGGGAACCCGAGTACTGACGCACCACCTCAATGTCGTATCGGCTGCTCGCGATTGCGGAGTCGGTCACATCGTCGCGTTGAGCGGCGTCGACGCCGACACGGAGTCCCCGTTCTGCTACGCAGTCACCAACGGGTACACCGAGCAAGCCATCCGCGAGAGCGGATGCGGCTACTCCATCGTGAGGGCGTCCATCTTCGCTGAGTTCTTCCGCCACTTCCTGCTGCCAGCACGCCGAACCGGTCGGATCAGCGTTCCAGCGGACAGCGGCCGAGTGGGTTTCGTGTCGAGGGTCGACGTGGGCCGCTGCATGAGCACACTGGCCCTGTCGCCGCCGACCGGTCGCTGCCACGATGTCACCGGGTTGTCGGCGTTCGACATGGATGCTGTCGCCTCGACCGCCGAGGAGGTCTGGGGCCGGCCCGTGGTGTACCAGCCGATCACGGCGGCCGAACACATGTCGCAGATGGCGTCCACCGAGGACCCGTGGTGGCTGTACGCGTACAGCAGCATGTTCGCCTCGATCCGTGAGCAACGCTGGGATCGCGCTGGAGCCGAGGTTGAGCAACTCACCGGTCAGGCACCACAACCTCTGACAGCGAGCCTGTACGCATGAAGCACGGACGGCGCTGCGCGCCAGGGCGCTAGTCCACGGCCTCGTCGTCCTGCAGAGCGATCAGACCGGCGTTCGTCGGCCGGAAGCCGCACGCCCCGAAGTAGAACGGGCGGAGGTGGTCGTCGAAGTCGACGTGGAGCCATTCGCATCCCGCGTCACGGCAAGCGTCGCGGGCGACGGCGACCATTCGGGTGGCGATGCCTCGGTGACGCGCATGCGCAGCCACCATCGTGTCCTGGATCCAGGCGTGGACGAGACCGTCCCACGGCACGTTCACGAAGCCGATGAGGGCACCGTCATCGCGAGCTACCACCCACCCGAGGCTGTGACGATGCACCTGGTCCGACCAGTTCCACTCGCTCTCGTCGTAGATGCGCACGTCGAACGCCTGAGCGTGCAGCCCGTTCACTTCGGCGTTGCTGAAGGCTCCGCGCCACTCGTACCGCATGACCACCTGCGAGACCGTATCAACTGCATCAGCCTCCGAGCAGATCCGCGGCGGGCCCGGCATGACAGACCGTACCCCGAGAGGGGGTCGGAGCCAGGGCCTCAGGCAGCGGGCGCGGGAGGCGTGGCTGTCATCACGTGCGCAGGGTGCTGAGGGAACGCGCTCGTCCCCCGGACGATGACCGTGGCTCGCTCCCAGGGCCGCTGCTCGGCGAGAAAAGGGAGCTCCTGGGCCATCCACTCGTGCCAGAACCGGTGTACCTCAGCGGCGTCGCCGTTCTCACCGGCCGCCACGTCGCGCGCAATCCCGCGACGCTCGGCCTCTACGAAATCTGACTGCACCCACACGATGCCGTCCAGGAGGCCCAACAATCCACGCTGGGACGCGCCGACGCCTTCCACGATCACAAGATCCAGGCCACCGGGCACCTCAATGGCGCCCCCGCGCTGCCGAGCCTCCCAGCCAGGAGGCCGGTAGCGTACGGCACGGCCGGCTCGGAGCGGTTCCAGCACGTGCTCGGCGAGGATGTCGGCCCAGTCGAAGAACGAGTGGTGCCAGGCGACATCGTCGGTGTGCACCACGGCGGAGCGCGCAGTCACGGCATGCAGTTGCGCTGCAAGTGTCGACTTCCCACTGCCGCCACGGCCGTCCACCGCCACCACCTGGGTGCGCCTCCCCGCGGCTGCTGTCGAGGCGAGCTGCCGCGCCAGCGTTTCGACCGGTTGCCTCCGCCATGGACCCGCGGCAGGCTCGCCGGGCGGCAACGAGAGCGCCATGCGATCCAGTCTGTCAGCCACCGGAGAAGCGGGCGACCCGGCTCCCCTGTGAGCCGTCGCTACGTGACGTCGGCGATGATCTCGCGCAGCTCAGCGACGTAGTCGCTCAGAGACCGGCGTCCCTGCGACGTCAGGGAGATCCATGTCGTGCGCCTGCTTCGGTGAACACCTTTGCGACTTCGGACGTAGCCGACGCCTGCGAGAGCTGTAACGTGCTTCGACAACACCGAATCGCTCACCTGTAGGCCCTCGCGCAGCGTTGCAAACTCGACCTCGGATACCGCGGTCAGCATGGTCATCAGCCTGAGCCGAACCGGTGAGTGAATGTGAGGGTCGAGGTCTCCCATCAACGTTGGGTCACGAGCAAGACGAGGCCGCCCAGGGCCAGCACACTGACCACGGTCAGCGATGCCGCCGAGTATGGGCGACTGTGGCTGGCCGGCTCGGAACGGTACCTACGCATCCAGGCTCGTCCACTGAGGGCATAGCCCGCGCCTCCAGCGATGGCGAAGAGCGGCACCAGCCACCAGACCTCGGTGAACGCGGCCCACGTCGCCCCGCCGAGTGCGGCCACATACGACACGGAGGCGGCTGTCGCAGTGCCACCGACCACCCGGTTGACGAGCCCACCGAGCCACACGCCGTTCAGGCTGCGGAAGCGCGCCAGCTGATACCCCGACACGGCGAGGAAGAGCACGAGCCCAGCCACCAGGATCCAACCCGACCTACTCCCGGCCGCGGCCAAGCCGGCTGCAGTGGTGGCGATCTGAAGCGCGACCGCAGCTCCGATCGAGTCGAAGAACAGTCGGGGAACGATGAGGTCGTTGACCAGCGAGTTCCTGCCGGCCTCGGCGTCGGCGATCGCGGCTGCAGCTTGCTCCGGTGATGGAGCTCCGTCTCTACTTTCCATATCGGAAAGTATGAAGTCAACTTTCCAACACGTCAAGTATGGCCGTCGACCGCGGGTGCTTTGCCCCGGTGAGGCGCTGCGAGGGCAGCGACGGGATCGATCAGGAATCGAGAAGCGGACGGCGGCAGCCGCGCCTAGCGTGTGCGGCATGAACCTCACCATTCACACCACCGTCCTCCCGCACACCGACCCGGAGGCGTCCGTTGGCTTTTACCGCGACAACCTCGGCTTCGAGGTGCGCACCGACGTGGGACACGGCGCCATGCGCTGGATCACCGTCGGTCCCGTTACGCAGCCTGGTACCTCCATCCTGTTGGCTCCCGCAGGCGCTGACCCCGGGATCACCGACGACGAGCGTCGCATGATCGCGGAGATGATGGCGAAGGGCACCTTCGGTTGGATCCTGTTGGCGACTCCTGATCTTGACGAGACGTTCGAGAAGCTACAGGCGACCGACGCCGAGGTCGTCCAAGAACCGACCGAGCAGCCTTATGGCCTTCGTGACTGCGCGTTCCGGGATCCGGCCGGAAACATGGTACGGATCCAGGAAGTTCGCTGAGCTGGCCGCAGCAGCGACTACCAAGGACTGATCACGCAGTCGAGAAGGGCTCGTAGCAGTCGAAGGTCTCGTGTTCAACGACCACTCCGTCGCGGACCGTCAGCAGTCCTGCCATGTGCGCGATGATTCGAGGTCCCGCCTGGCTCCCAGTGGCGTACGACGGCCTCCACGTCGTTGCTGCTGGCGGAAGACGTCATGTCCGGGAGGATACCCAACCGGCTCGCGTGGGCTCTGGGTCCTGACGCACTGCTCGATCGAGGTACGCGGGGTTGATCAGGACGTCTGATCAAGCAGCCATGAGGGGCCCACGGAAGTGCCACCGGCCGCCGCGACCCTTTCACGCAGCACCCGGTCCGCGGTGACGACAAGCACGTCATCCCCGACCGTGCTCCGTCCGCGGACATGATCCACGATCGTGTCGTCGCCGGAGCCTGGCGCGTGCACCGTGTCGATCGCACCGTCGGTACCGGCCGGCTGCCCACGCTTGGCGGCTCCCTCGAGGACCAGCACGACCGCGTCGCAAGCCAGGTCAGCCGAGGCGATCGCCTGATGGAGCCGCTCTGCCGCGCCTGCGCGGTCACGCCACCAGCCATCGGGTCGGCTGCCCACCACGTTCGCGCCGTCGACGATGAGTACGCGCACGCAGCAAGGATCTCGTTCGGCTATCGGGGGGTCAACACACAGAACTCATGCCCATCGGGATCAGCCATGACCTCCCAGCTGACCTTGCCCTGCCCGATGTCGACACGAGTCGCCCCCAGGGAGACGAGACGGTCGACTTCGGCTTGCTGGTTCCCATTGGCGAGGGGAGCGATGTCGAGATGCAGCCGGTACTTGCCGGTCTTCGGCGTCAGTGGGGGACCACCCCAAGTGATCTTCGGCCCGCCGTGCGGCGAGCGGATCGCTGTCTCTTGGTCCTGATCCCAGACCAGAGGCCACCCCAGCGCCTCGCTCCAGAAGTACCCGACCTCCTGCGAACCCTCGCACGAAAGCGCTCCGATGAAGCCACAGTCGGCGAGGAAGTCGTTGTCCGGCTCGATCACGCAGAACTCGTTGCCCTCAGGATCTGCCAGCACAACATGCTCATCGTCCGGGCTCTGACCAACGTCGATGTGCCGCGCGCCAAGCCCGATAGCCCTCGCCACCGTCTGCTGCTGGTTGTCGAGGGACGTGCTCGTCAGGTCGAAGTGCGCCTGATTTAGCCCGACCTTCGGCTCATGGGTCGAGAGGAATCGGAGCCGGAATCCGGTGTCGTCGCTCGGCAGGAGCGCAATGGCGTCGTCGGAGTCGTCGCCCATCTCCCAGCCAAGGACGCCCGCCCAGAAGTTTGCGAGGCTGCGTGGGTCGTTCGCATCCAAACACAGCGCGACCAAGTTGCAGGTCATTCGAACGCCTCCCTGATTGTGCCAGCCTCACAGCCACGGACAGCGCCCGTCGGGCCTACCTCGGAGCGGAAGCAACGCTAAGGCGCAAGGGGAGTACCCCGCAATGCGATTAAGCCCAGGCGGCATGTCCGGAGCGACCGTATCGCCGCCCTGACGGCTGGGGCTTGGCGCTGAGTGCGCTGCGCCCGGTAAGCGTCCTGGCTGAGCGCCGGGTCTCACTCGGCGCGGCGGGCGTTGCGAACAATCGCGGCGATGAGCTGCGGCCATGCGCCTCGCGGCAGGTCGTGCCCCATGCCCGAGATCAACACGAGCTCAGCGCCGGGGACCGCAGCGGCAGTGGCCCGACCGCCCGACGGGTGGCACATCCGGTCGTCGGTGCCGTGGATCACCACGGTCGGCAATGTCAGACGGTGCAGCGCCGCTGTACGGTCGCCGGCACCGCGAACCGCGCGGTGTTGACGCCCGCGACCGGCTCGAGCGTCGGGGTCGCGCCGCATCGCCAGCGCGGTGACACAACGGATCTGGTCGACATCTTGGGCCAATCCCCGCGACCCGACGGCGGCGAACACCCGCACTCGGCGCTCGATCGCTTCCCTTTCCGTGCGCGGCGGGCGGGCGAACAGGTGTGTGAGCACCCTGAGTGACGTGCGCCCCTGGCCCCGACGCCCGGTGGTGGACATCATCGAGGCCAATGAGAGCACCCGAGCGGAGTGCCTGATGGCGAGCAGCTGGCCGACCATTCCCCCGAGGGAGGCGCCGACCACGTGAGCTGACTCGACGCCCAGCACGCCGAGCAGACCAGCGGCGTCGTCAGCCATGTCCTCCAGCGTGTAGCGACGTCCGGGCAGATGAGTCGAGGCGCCGGAGTCGCGGTTATCGAACCGGATCACGTGGAAGCCTTCGGCAGCGAGCGCCTGGCAGAAGTCGTCAGGCCAGTGGATGAGCTGGAAGCCAAGCCCCATGATCAGCAGCATCGACGGATCCTTCGAGTCTCCGAAGGTGTCATAACAGAGCTCGAGTTCCCCCACGTCGACAAGCCTTGCGCCAGTGTGGGGGACGCGGTCCGCCGGGAGTTCATCCACCGCGCTGCACCGAAACCTTCTTGCGCTCAGCCGGAGCCTCGAGCACGCCGCGGCGGCGAGTCGCCAGGTAGTGCGCGAAGACGGCCAGCGTCGCCGCGAGGAAGACGGCTTGCAAGGCGGTGCGGGGCCCTAGCTGCTGACTGGCCCGCAGGGTCGCGTCCTCGAGCGCCTTGTACACGTTCGCGGGGAACATCGCCACCAACAACCCACTCAGACCGGCCGCCGCCCACGGCCATGTGCGTGGCAGCAGAAGGCCGATTGCTCCGGCCAGCTCGAGGACGCCTGTGACGGTCACCAGGAGCTCGGGCGCAGGCAGAGCCGGAGGCACCATCGCGACCAGCTCGTCACGCACCCCGAACGCCCCGAAGTGGGATACGCCGGTGAAGGCGAACATGGCGGCCAAGCCGCCTCGCAAGGCGACGTGCCACGGGCGCAGGCGCCGCACTCCGGCGACTCCGGCAACCAGGATCAGTGCAGCGACGGTGCTCAAGACGATGAGCGGTTCCACGGTTCCTCCTATGACATGAACTTGACAATGCAAAGATGCCCGGGCGCGACCATCTTGTCAATGGCTAATTTGGCGTACTCTTGGCGTATGACTGCGACCACCCGTCCGTACCACCACGGCGACCTGCGCCGCGCTGTCCTTGATGCGGCGGTAGACGCCATTGCCGAGTCGGGGCCGACGGCTGTCAGCCTTCGAGACCTCGCCCGTCGTGCGGACGTATCGCACGCCGCACCGGCGCACCACTTCGGCGACAAGGCGGGCGTCCTCACTGCCCTCGCGGCCGAGGCCTACGACAAGCTGGCCGACACGCTGCTCGCTGCTCAAGAGCGGACTGGTGAGTTCCTGGAAGTGGGCGTGGCGTACGTCCGGTTCGCGATCGAGAACCGTGCGTACTTCGAAGTGATGTACCGGCCGGACCTCTACCACCTGGACGACCCGGCTGTGGTCGCGGCGCGCAAGCGCGCGGGAGAGGCGCTGTACGCCGGAGTAGCCACCGCCCAGCGCCCGCCGAGCGAGGTCGACACCCAGGTTGCGGGCGTCGCGGCATGGTCGCTCGTGCACGGATTCGCGAGCCTCTGGTTGCACGGCTCGTTGCCGGCCGAGTTCCGCGGCGATCCCGAAGCAGCGGCTCGTGCGGTAGCCGGGGTCCTGTTTCGAACGTAATGGTGCCAACGGCTTCCCCCCTTGACAACTCCGCTGTACTTTTGGCAACTTGTCAATGTCAAGATTATGGTCCCAGCGGCTTGCCATGCCGAAGCCGTTGAGGCCCCACTACTCCGGGAGGCACTCATGCCCACACTGCCCTGGCACACCGTGCAGCGTCCTGGTACCTCGGCAGCGACTGCAACCGTGATGGCGTCGAGGTTCCGCGTGCGCCGCTTGCGAGACGTGCCCA
>DASQEH010000085.1:0-2897 GCA_035633755.1 Nocardioidaceae bacterium
CGAGGGGTATTACTGTGGACTAACTGAGGTCCAACCAACTGTCTGAGCTACGGTTCCTATGTAAGAACGGTATCGCAAAAAACGCAGGCTCTTGTCGGGATCCGGGGTGATGGGGCGCATCACACGACCAGAGCGGCGACAAGGGTACTGAGGAGGGCTTTGCCGCGGCGCCGGGCGTTGTGCACGAACTCGAAGAAGCCGAGATAGAGCGGCAGCTTCTCTTGCGAGATACCCCGGTGCGGGCGGAGCCACGAGCGCAGCAAGGACCAGGTCCCTTCCATGGTGTTGACGTGGATCTCGCAGAAGCCGTCGCCGTCCTCGTCGCGCGCATACTCGCCCCGAGCGTGGCAGACCGTCTCGTGCCGATAGCCCCAGGCCGGCAGGCGGGCGTAGATGTCGTATTCGTCGGTGTGGATGCGGGCACCCTTGGCGACAGCCGCCTCGATGACCGGCTGGATCGTCTTCTGCTGCACATTGGCCAGCATGCGCATGACGACCTGCCCACCGCGCTGGATCAGGCCGAGGACGGGTGGCTTGTCCTTCTCCAGCGTGCCGCGGCCCGGCGCTCCCGCCAGTCTGCGACGGCGTCCAAGCCGCCCCCTTTTGCAACTGCCGCAGGTTGGCCTTTGTGCCCGGCCACGACATAGACCTCATCAATCTCGACCTCGCCCGCCAACCGCACCGGGGGAGCCTTGGCGACCAGACCGCGGCGTAGTTGCTCGGTCATGGCCTGCACGTCCGACCCGTTGAGGCCCAGCTCCTGGGCGATCTGCCGGTTCCTAAGAAACTGCCGCGACGGGTGGCGTGGAGTCGGTGACCTGCAGCACGTAGCCGAGCGACTTCGCCCTGCGTCGGAGGTTGGCTAGCAGGCGCTGCTTGTACCGCTCCTCGTAATAGGAGGCTCCGGGATCGGCGTAGGCCATGCCGTGCCGCAGGGCGTTGTAGAACAGCACGGCGATCTTGCGCGCAGTGGCGGTGACCGCCTTGGCCTTGCCCACGCGCCCGGACAGGCGGCGGTAGAAGGCGCCGAGCGCCGTCTCGGTGCGACCCACCGCGACCGCGGCCAGCCGCAGCAGGGCGGCGGCTCGATTGTTCGAGCGTCGGGTCTTGCTCGAGAGCACCTTGCCGCCGGAGATCTTGTTGCTGGGCGCCAAGCATAACCACGAGGTGAAGTGCTTGGCGCTGGGCCAGGCCGTGAGGCTCGTGCCGCACTCGCCCACTAGCTTGAGCGCCAGATATGGCCCGAGGCCGTGGATCTGGGTCAGGTCCACGCCCAGGATCCGGTGCAAGGCCTCGCGCGCCGGGAAGGCGAGCGCATTGGCCGTCTGCGCCTGGTAGCGGGGCGCGGGCAGTGGTGCCGCCGGTGCGGGACGCTCGGCCTGCAGCCGGTCCAACACCGCCGCGATGCGTGCGTCGCAGTCGGCCACCTTGGTCTGGTAGGCGTCGTAGAGGTCCAGGGCCTGCGTCAGCGCGAAGACGTGCTCCTCGCGGTCGTTGCCGACCAGCGCCTGGCGGATCGTCTCCTCGGAGGCCTTGCAGCGATGGTCGCGCAGGGCGGCGAGCACGGCCGGGTCACGCTCGCCAGCCACGATGGCGCGGATGATGCGCAGGCCGGTCGCACCGGTGATATCCGCGACCACGTGGTGCAGTTGCAGGTTCATCTGCATCAGCGCCTTCTGCATGTGCTGGATGTGCGACGCAGCGTAGTCCAGCAACCGCTCGCGCTGGCGCAGATAGTCCCGTAGGGTCGCAATCCTGGCTTCGGGGCGGAAGCTTGCCCGCAGCAGGCCGTACTCGTGCAGCCGCTGCAGCCATGCGGCGTCGCTGACGTCGGTCTTGCGGCCCGGCACGTGCTTGGCATCCCGGGCGTTGACCAACACCACCGCGAAGCCGCGCTGCTCCAGCACCTCGTAGGCCGGGATCCAGTAGACCCCGGTGCTCTCCATGGCGACCGTCCTGACGCCGCAGTGCTCGAACCAATCGGCCATCCGGTGCAGGTCGGCGGTGAAGGTGCCGAAGCTGCGCACCGGCTCAGGGTCGCGATCCGGCCCGACCGCGGCGACGTGCAAGGTGGCGCCGATGTCCACCGCGGCCGCATGAGGGTGGACAGGCGACATCGCTCGCTTCCGGCTGGACCGCTTGCCTTGGCTCATTAAACCCTCCTCTGCTGCGCAAGGGGCGGAGGGGATGGGCTGCGCGACAGATCAGTTTCCTAACCGGGATCGCCCCAGGGGACGTCACCACTCGCAAGTGCGCAGCAGCCCACGGGCCAAGTTCGAAGACGGGGTTCTGGACCACCAAAAACGGAGCGGCCGCGCCCCTCCGGAGCCATCATACGCCCACCCGTTTCTCCCGCCACAGGCGGCGCACCGAGCCGCGCTCATTCGAGAGGTTCAGTCCCATGAAATACAGGCACAACACCCAGACCCGCAGCGGTTGGTGATGCCCGGCCAGCACCGTGCCGGTGAGGTCGTCAAAGCGCCCCGCACACGCCTTGCATCGATATCGCTGCCGGTGAGCTTGGGTCTCGTCAAAGCCATCGCGGACTACGGCACGGCTACTGCAGACAGGGCAGCTGACACCCTCCGGCCAGCGATGTTGGCGCACCAGGGCGAAGCACTTGGCATCGTCGATCAGCGCCGAGAGGTTGACCAGATCAGGGGCAGCCATGATCCACGGGCTCCTCGCACGGGACAGTTCGCTATCGCGCCTCCGCATATCATCACAGACCCCCTCCAAAACGCTACCCCAGCCCTGTGTCCAACACCCCGGATCCCAACAAGAGCCTCCTCGTTTATGAGCGCATCGCGTCAACCAACGGCGGCCTCCAGGGGAGGCAAGCGACGACAGCAGGAGGAGGGAAAGTTGCCGGGGCACCATGCGCCACTTACCGCAAC
>DASQEH010000086.1:0-3506 GCA_035633755.1 Nocardioidaceae bacterium
CTGTGCTGCCAGCGACGTCAGCAGCACGATGTAGGTGTAACGGTCACGTTCGGCGCCGCGGATCGCCCGGCACAGCTGAGGTCCGTTCAGGCCCGGCATCATCCAGTCGGTAACCAGCACGTCGGGGCGATGAGCACCGAACAGCTCCCACGCGGCGTCTCCGTCGGCGGCGACCAGGCATTCGTGGCCCAGTCGTTCCACGGATGCCTGGGCAACCAGACGAGCACCCGCGTCGTCGTCTGCGACCAGGACTTTCACGCGCTGGCCGGGAGGGCGTCTTGCAGGAGGCCGTTCGTGCGTTCGAGCTCGGTGCCGAGCTGGTCGATCAAGTCATGACAGCTCTCGGGTTCGTGGTCGCGCATCCGCGACTCGAGCTCGCTACACAGAGCCGCCACGCTGGACGCGCCGATGTTAGCCGCGGCGCCCCTGAGCTGGTGCGCGGCATCGCTGAGAGCGTCGCTGTTACCGCTGCCCTCGGCCGCACGCATAGCGGACATGGTGACCTGGTTGTCAGCCAGGAAGGCCCGAACCGCGGCGGGCAGGATCCCCCAGCCGTCGTCCGGACCTAGCGCCCGAAGCACCGCCTGGCGGTCGGCGTCGATGGGGTTCTCCGAAGGGGTGGTCGGAGCCGACGCTTCTGAGGGAGCGATCCCCGCCCCAGCAGCACCGCTGTCCGCCTCCGCGATCCAACGGACCAGTGCTGTGTCGACCGCTTCGGCGGTCACGGGTTTCGACACGTAGTCATCCATGCCGACGTCCATGCAGCGCTCTCGGTCCTCGACCATCGCGCCGGCGGTCATCGCGATGATCGGTGTGCGGCGACCTCCCGCTTGTCGGCGTCGGATCTCCTCCGTGGCGGCATAGCCGTCCATCACGGGCATGTGGCAGTCCATCAGCACCGCGGCGTAGGTCTTCGCCTCGACGGCCGCGAGCGCCTCGAGCCCGTTGTCGACGATGTCCACGTCGTACCCGAGGCTGCCGAGGATCCCCTCCGCGACCAGCTGGTTCAACGTGTTGTCCTCGACGACGAGCACATGGCCACGAGACGTCGAGGAAGAGCGCCGCACCGGCGTTGTCGATGGAGTCAACTGGATCGGGGGTGCCGGCGGCGTCATCAGATGGATGATGCGGTCGTAGAGGTCCGAGCTGCGCACCGGCTTGGTCAGCCACTCATCCACTCCAGCCGCCTTCAGGTCACCACCCTCGACGGCCATGCTGGAGGTGAGGATCATGAGCTTGAGGTCGTTGTCGAGGGTGCGGTCCCCGCGGATGTGCTGAGCCAGTTCCAGCCCGTCCATACCGGGCATGCACATGTCCAGGACCGCCAGACCGTACGGCCTGCCCTCCAAGGCCGCAGCCCTTATCCGCACAAGTGCCGTCTGTGCGTCTGCGACAACATCGGCACTGAGCCCCCACGCCGTCAGCTGAGTCTCGAGAACAAGGCGGTTGGTGGCGTTGTCATCCACGATCACGGTCCGCAAGCCCGTCAGCAAGCCGATGTCCGCCGCTGGGGGTGCCTCCTCGACGTTTGCGGCAACCTCGAGCGGTATCGCGAACCAGAAGGTGCTACCGGATCCCACCTCACTGTCCACGCCGATGTCGCCGCCCATGGCCTTGGTGAGGCTGGTGGAGATGGCCAAGCCGAGTCCGGTGCCACCGTAACGCCGGGTGGTCGACGCGTCGGCCTGGGAGAACGACTCGAACAGTCGGTCGCGGTCGTGAGCGGTGACACCGATGCCCGTATCCCTGACCTCGAAGCGCACCAGTGCATGACCGTTGCCCGAGTCCACCGACCGCACCTTGATGGTGACCTCGCCTTCGGCGGTGAACTTGACGGCGTTCGAGGCCAGATTGAGCAGGATCTGCCGGACGCGGCCGGCGTCCCCGCGCAAGAACTGCGGCAGCTCAGGCACACAGTAGGCGACCAGCTCCAGCTGCTTGGCGTGCGCCGACGGGGCCAGCAGCGCGGCAACGTCCTCGACCAGGCGGCGCACGTCGAAGTCGGCCACCTCCAGCTGAACCTTTCCCGCCTCCAGCTTCGAGAAGTCCAAGATGTCATTGATGACCGTCAGCAGGGCCTCACCGGCGTCTCTTACGCCGTTGGCGTACTGCCGCTGCGTCGCGTTCAACGGCGTGGTGAGCAGCAGTCCCGTCAGACCTATCACTCCGTTCATCGGAGTGCGGATCTCATGGCTCATCGTCGCCAGGAACTCCGACTTCATACGTGACGTCTCCAGAGCCTTCTCACGGGCTTCGGCCAATGCGGCTGCGCGCGCTCGCGGCCCCGTGACGTCCTGCTCGATGGAGGCGATCCCTGTGACCACTCCGGCGTCGTCGAGGATCGGCGACATGGTCGCAGCCACCGGCACGAGCGATCCGTCCTTGTGCACCCGATCGAACTCGCTCTTGATCTGCTCCCCCTCCCGCACACGCTGCACGATCGCCGCCTCCTCATCGCGCCGGGCCTCCGACACGACAGCGCTGAAGTTGCGCCCCAGCATCTCGTCCGACCGCCATCCGTACAGCAGCTCGGCTCCGGGGTTCCAGCTCAACACGTCGCCTTCGACGGTCGTGCTCATGATGGCGTCCTGTGACGAGTTGACGATGGCGCCCAGCCCCGCAAGCTCGCGCGTGCGCAACGCCACCTTTGCCTCGAGGTCTCGAGTCAGATGGACGTTCTCGTACACGATCATCACCTGGCGCGCGGCGAGGACCACGAAGAGGACCGTGCCGCTCACGGTGAGGAATCGGTCCTCGCCGGGGATCACTTCGGAGGACACGACGAAGGCGAAGAACACGGGAACGTAGGGGATGAGGTCGATGGCGAGCGCCGACCCGCTGCTGACTTCGGCTGCCGTCCGCGAGCGGGGCACCCACGGCGCCAGAGCCACCAGGAACCAGGCAGTCATCCAGCCAGCGGCCAGCAGCGTTCCGGTGAGGGCCCCCTGGCCGTCGTTCAGCAAGGTGACATACGTGGAGTCGGTGACGGCGAGGACGACAAGGCCCCCGCCGAGCAGTAGCCACGGCATGCGTTGGCCGGCAGGCCGGCGCATGCCGAGCGTCAGGACCAGTGAGAGCATGAACACGTCGACCACCGGGTAGCCGAGGCTGGTCAGGTAGGTCAACTGATCCACGCCGCCGGCATGCACCACTGTCCCGAGTACGGTGACCCAGCTCACGAACAGAATGCCCATGGCGATCAAGAGCGCATCCAGGACCGTACGCAGGCGCGACGTCAAGCGCCGGGCCGGCGCGGGGAAGCTGAACAATGCTGCCGCTGCCGGAATCGCATATCCGATGAAGCCCGCGTCCGCCAAGGAGGGGTAGGGATAAACATGGTCGCGCGTCAGACCATAGGTGGCGAATACCGCCATAGCGACGGCGTAGACAGTGCCGGACACGCTCAGCAAGCGCCAGGCATTCCGTTCGGCGGTCGCCCGCCGAGCCGCCCAGGCGCAGCTCAGCGCCGCGGTGGCAGCCGCCAGGAGGACGCCGAAGTCGCCGAC
>DASQEH010000087.1:0-3569 GCA_035633755.1 Nocardioidaceae bacterium
GGCAACGGACTTGAACGTGCCACGGATCTTGTTGACGACCAGGGTCGCCAGCGCCTCACCTTCGACGTCCTCCGCCAGGATCAACAGCGCCTTGCCCGACTGCATGACCTTCTCGAGCAGCGGGAGCATGTCCTTGACGGCGGAGATCTTCGAGTTGACGACGAGGATGTACGGGTCGTCGAGGACGGCCTCCATACGCTCGGCGTCGGTCACGAAGTACGGCGAGATGTAGCCCTTGTCGAAGCGCATCCCTTCGGTCAGCTCGAGCTCGAGCCCGAAGGTGTTGCTCTCCTCGACGGTGATGACGCCTTCCTTGCCGACCTTGTCCATGGCCTCGGCAATGATCTCACCGACAGTGGAGTCTCCGGCGGAGATGCCGGCGGTGGCAGCGATCTGCTCCTTGGTCTCGACGTCCCTGGCGGCAGACAGCAGCTGTGAGCTGACGGCCTCGACCGCGGCTTCGATGCCACGCTTGAGCGCCATCGGGTTCGCGCCGGCTGCGACGTTGCGCAGACCTTCACGAACCATCGCCTGAGCCAGAACCGTTGCCGTCGTGGTGCCGTCTCCGGCGACGTCGTCGGTCTTCTTGGCAACTTCATTGACGAGCTCGGCGCCGATCTTCTCGAAGGCGTCCTCGAGCTCGATTTCCTTGGCAATGGACACACCGTCGTTGGTAATCGTCGGTGCACCCCACTTCTTTTCGAGGACGACGTTGCGACCCTTGGGGCCGAGTGTCACCTTGACGGCGTCTGCGAGGGTGTTCATTCCCCGCTCGAGGCCGCGTCGGGCTTCCTCATCGAATGCAATGATCTTGGGCATGTACGCGATTCCTCCGCGCTTGAGGTGTGGACGATGGTTGGGCGACGCCCGCGACGGACGGACACGACTTGACTGCAGACCCTTCCCGCAGCCACCCGAGCCCTCGCCGAGCCAACCGGCTGTCACTCTCGGGTCGAGAGTGCTAATCCATTCTTAGCACTCGCCAGGGAGGAGTGCAAGCAGGGACAGCCCTGGCTCAGCCGCCGGCGACAGCCGGAATGACGGACACTTGCGCGTCGTCGCCCACCGGCGTGTTGAGGCCCTCGAGGAACCGCACGTCGTCGTTGCCCACGTACACGTTGACGAACCGGCGCAGGCCGCCCTGCTCGTCGACGATGCGTGCCTTGATGCCGGGGTACGACGCGTCGAGAGAGTCCAGCACATCGCTCAGCGTGCTGCCGTCCGCGGTCACCTCGGACGCGCCCGCGGTGTAGGTACGCAGAATGGTCGGGACCCGTACCCGTGCGCTCATCGAGGCCTCACAATCTCGTCGCTGTGAAGGCAGCGTACGTCGGCTCGATGGTGGCTGCCGGACCCACCCGGTCAGCGATCGCGTCGAGCGTCTTGAGGCCGTCTCCCGTGTTGAAGACCACCGTCTCGGCCTCGGGGTCGAGCTGCCCTGTCTCGACCAGCTTCTTGAGCGTGGCGACGGTGACGCCACCAGCAGTCTCGGCGAAGATGCCCTCGGTCCGGGCAAGAAGCTGGATCCCGTCCCGGACCTCCTCGTCCGTCACCGACTCCACCGACCCTCCCGTTCGGCGGCACACGTCGAGGACATACGGTCCGTCGGCCGGGTTGCCGATGGCGAGCGACTTCGCGATGGTGTCCGGCTTGACCGGCTGGACGACGTCCTGGCCGGCTCGGAAAGCCGTCGCCACCGGGGCGCATCCCTGTGCCTGTGCACCGAACACGCGGTAGGGAGTGGGTTCGACCAGGCCGAGCTGACCGAGCTCGTCCAGCCCCTTGGCCACCTTGGTCAGCTGCGAGCCTGAGGCGACGGGAACGACCACCTGTTGCGGAAGCCGCCAGCCGAGCTGCTCTGCCACTTCGTACCCGAGCGTCTTGGAGCCCTCGGCATAGTACGGACGCACGTTGACGTTGACGAACGCCCAGCCCTCCTCCTCACCGGCGATCTCGGAGGCGAGCTTGTTGACGTCGTCGTAGTTGCCCTTGACCGCGACCAGCGTGCCGCCGTACGCAGCGGTCGTGATGATCTTGGGCCGCTCGAGGTTCTCCGGGATGAAGACGACGCTGCGGAAGCCGGCGCGGGCAGCGGCTGCGGCCACGGCGTTGGCGAGATTACCGGTCGACGGGCACGCGATGACGTGCATGCCGAGCTCGCGGGCTGCGGCGAGTGCGACGGCGACGACACGGTCCTTGAAGGAGTGGGTCGGGTTGCCGGAGTCGTCCTTGACCCACAGCGCCTTCATTCCGAGCTCCCGAGCCAGGTTGTCGGCGCGCACGAGGCGGGTGAGGCCAGGCTCCATGTTGGGGATCGAGGCGATGTCCGGCCGGACGGGCAGCAGGTCGGCGTACCGCCAGATGTTGCGGGGGCCGGCCGTGATCGAGTCGCGCGTGATCGTGGGGAACGCGTAGGCGACTTCGAGCGGACCGAAGCATTCGGGGCAGGCGTAGAACGGGCCGAGTGGCAGCTCGGCCCGGCATTCGCGGCAGCTCAGACATCGGGCGAACCCGAACGGCTGGGACGTTGGCCTCAGCTGGGTATCAGGTGCTGCGACGACTGTGCTCACGCTGCCTCCTTCTCATCTTTCTCGCCACGTCCTTCGCCGCGAGACGGAATTGGCACCGCGTGCGACGTGGCCAGGCGGTCACGATCGTCACCGGTTGCCGGGGCTTCAACGGGCCGGTCCCTCTGCCCCTCTCGATGAGTCGTTGACAGGCTACCGATATCGGTCCGTCGCGGCGATGACCGTCCACGTACTGGGACGGCCATCCGAGAGGTGGACGGCCCCTTACGTCGGGCCGGCCGAGACGGCGAGGACGAGCTCTGCAAGCATGTCTGCGATCCCGTCCGGTCCGTCCACCACGAGGTCCGCCCGCTCGGCCACCGCGACCACCTCAGCCGAGCCCGAGCAGACGAGCAGACCCGGTTTGCCGGCCGACCGAAGCCTGTCCACTTCGTCGAAGGCGGCCAGATCCCCCAGGTCATCGCCGGAGAAGGTCACCGACCCTGCACCCACCTCGTCGACCAGACCCCGAAGTGCCTGGCCCTTGTCCATCCCCGCCGGTCGCAGCTCGAGGACGTGGCGACCGGGTTCTGCCGCCAGGCCGGCCTCGACGGCCAGGTCCCGCAGTGGCTGCTCCATCCGGGCGAAGGCAGCGGCTGGCTCGCGATGGCGGCGCACATGCACGGCGACGGACAGGCCCTTGTCCTCGACCTCGGCCGAAGCGAGGTCCAGCGTCGCCAGTAGCCCCGGAAGTCGCGAACGCACCAGCACGAGTCCTTCGGGAGGGTCGATCGAGTGCAGGGAGCCGGTCGACGCGTCCCAGCGCTCGACGCCGTAGTGGCCGAGAATGACGAACCGCTCGAGGCCGGCGGCAGCGTCCAGGCCGGCCAAGTCGACCGCCTGCTGGGCTGGGCGCCCGGTCACGATGGCGACCAGCGCCACCTGCTGTGACAAGGCGGCCAGGGCTTCCACCACGTCGGGTCTTGGCCTCGCCTGCCCCGGGTCGTCGACGATGGGGGCCAGCGTGCCGTCGTAGTCGAAGGCCACCAGGGCGTCCCGGGG
>DASQEH010000088.1:0-13775 GCA_035633755.1 Nocardioidaceae bacterium
ATCGGTGACTCCAGCGGTTTCGCCGACAATCTCGGCAGCCATTCGCGACGCGTACACCGACCGCCCACTGATGAGCTCGTCCACCACGATCGCGTCCGGTGAGGCTGCCAGAACCGCAGCGGAGAAAGCCGCCGCACGGTCAGCCTCCTCTCGCTGACGATGAAGCTCAGTCACCTCCAGCGATACGCCGCACGTTGCATAGAGAACTCCTGCGCCGTCATACAGCGGAAACTTGACCGACTCGTACCAGTGCCTACTGGCGCCGTGACCGGACCACTCCTCCAGCCGGTATGCGCCGTCTCGCGCCCGCAGGTCGTTTACCCGCCACACCGGTTCCAAGTCGGCGTCCAGCCACAAATCGTCCCGTCCGATCAAATCCCTCTCACTGACGCTGAAGGCCTCCAAGAACGGCCGGTTGGCGAGCAGGTAAACCCCGTTCAAGTCCTTGACGTAGACCAGCGACTGGCTGTTCTGCACAATCGCGTCAAGCGTTGCAGCAGACGCGGCGAGCTCCGCGGCAGCCGCACGCTCCTGCGTGACGTCGAGCAACTGGGTGACGAAGTGGGACGGCTCACCGTGCGCATCCCGGACCAGGGTCGTCGCGAGGCTGGCGATGATCTCGACCCCATCTGCGCGCAGATACCGCTTCTCGTCATGGAAACCCGTTGCCTCACCAGCGACAACCGCCCGCACGCTGGCCAGGTTGCGGTCCACGTCATCTGGATGGGTGACGTCGGAGAAATGCATCCCCACTAATTCGTCGCGCGGGCGCCCCAGCATCGTGGCGAACGTACTGTTCACCTGCAAGAACTCACCGCTGGGGCTCGCCAAACACATCCCGACCAGCGCATCCTCGAAGGCACTTCGGAACCGCTCTTCGCTCTCCCGTAGAGCGCGCTGAGCGTCGAGTTGTGGGTCTATCCATCGAGCCATCGCATAGACAAGCCCACGATCGGCGTCAGGGATGGCGTTCCAGCTCAAGGACCGGTAAGAGCCGTCCTTATGCCGATAGCGATTGTCGAACCGGATCCCTTTCACTCCTGAAGCGACCTGCTCGGCGAACTGCCTGGCCGTACGCTCACGATCGTCGGGATGTACGAAGCTGTCGAACTCGACAGCAGTGAGCTCGGCCACCGTGAAGCCCAGTAGCGCCGACCACGACGAGCTCAGGTGTCGGAAGTAGCCATCGAAACCCGCAATACAAAGCAGGTCCTCTGACAGTTCGAAGAACCTTTCCAAGCCGTCATGGTCAAGGCGGCCCTCCGCTAACGCCTCCACGATTCCAGCGTCGGGGGGATGACGCAGCGACGACACGTCAGCCGCCATCCCAGCCTCAACCTCGTCCTGCTTCACTCAACAAGGATGGCCCAGAACTCTGCATAACGGGTTGAAACTGGGCAACCCCGTCCGACTGGCTTCGGCACCGTCGAAAGCTCAAGTACGGCATCGCCTTCGAGTCGTCGGAGTCGCAACGAAAGGCAGTGGCCGTTGGCGTCCTCCCATAGTGGGTGAATGAACTAGTTCGGACACGGCGATGACGTCGCCTCGCGATCCATCCCGCAATCTCTGCCGCGGCGAGGGACCACGCCGACACCTGTGCTGCTGGGGCAGGCCGCGGACGCGCCTCGGTCGGTGGGGTGTTGGCAGGGACGTGACTGATGGCGCTAGCGTCGACGCATGAGCGATCAAGCCCAGCCCAAGCCGAAGCTCGACCTGGTAATCCTCGACTGCCCCGACGCCCTAGCACTCGGTCGCTTCTATGCCGAGGTACTGGGCTGGGAGATGGAAGGTGGGGCTGACCGCGACTGGACCACCCTCGCTCCTCCCGGCGGTGGCGTCAGTCCCGACAATCCGGACGGGCGCGCGACATTGGCGTTCCAGCGCATCGATGACTGGGTCGAGCCAACGTGGCCGGGCGGCAGCCATCCGCAGCAGTTCCACCTCGACTTATCGGTTCCGAATATCCCCGCGGCCGAGCCAGCCCTGATTGCAGCCGGAGCACGGGTCCACGAGCACCAACCGTCGACCGACGGCGGATTTCGGGTCTACCTCGACCCAGTCGGGCATCCGTTCTGCCTCATCAAAGGCTGAGCAGAGATCGGTCGCTCCGGGATGGGTCACGAATCAAACCCCAACCCCAAGCGATCCAGTGCGCGCAGCCAGGCGTTGCGCTTGCCCGTGCTGTCCTCACGAGCCAGTGACCACCGGGTGAACTGGATCCCCAACCACGCGAACGGCTCCGGCGGGAACGGCAACGGCTTTGTTCGCACCATCTTCAGGCGGGTCCGTTCAGTGGCCTCACGTGCGAGCAGGTCGAGCATGACGTCGGCTGCGAAACGCGATGCCCCCACGCCTAGACCCGTGAAGCCAGTTGCGTAGGCGGTCCGACCGCCGTGCGCCATGCCGAAGAAGGCACAGAACCGCGTGGAGGTGTCGATAACCCCCGACCACCGGTGCGTGAATCGGATGCCGTGCAACTGGGGAAACGTCGCCGCGAAGTTTCGAGCCAGGGTCTCAAAGGTCTGCCGGCGGTCCGCGTGGTCGTCGCTGATCGAGCGACCATAGTGATAGATCGCGTCGTAACCGCCCCAAAGAATGCGGTTGTCGGGAGTGATCCGATAGTAGTGGAACTGGTTGCCCGAGTCAGTAATGCCCAGCGCGGGATCCCACTTGATCGCCTGCAGTTGCTCCGTTGTCAGCGGTTCCGTGGCGAGCACGTAATCGTAGACGGGGACCACCGACCACCTGGTCCGCCGCAGCGGGCCAGGAAAGACATTGGTGGCAAGCACCACGCGTCTCGCCCGAATCGAGCCAGCCAGCGTCTGGGCTTCGACGCCCCCTTTGCGCCGCTGCAGAGAGATCAGTCGGGTGTGCTCGTAGATCTGAGCGCCGCGCTGTTCCGCTACAGCAGCCAGCCCCCACGCGAGTCGCG
Organism: Nocardioidaceae bacterium; assembly: GCA_035633755.1. Classification (GTDB taxonomy): domain Bacteria; phylum Actinomycetota; class Actinomycetes; order Propionibacteriales; family Nocardioidaceae; genus DASQEH01. Next base: position 2,933 of record DASQEH010000088.1, read on the forward strand.
CAGGATCAACCAAGGCACAACCGCCCAGCGCGAGTCGACCCGCCAGATACGTCGGTGAGTCGACCCATGACCTGACTGCCTCGGCATCGAGGAACCCGGGACGCGTCGGTTCCAAAGCCGCGACCTCGTGTTGCCGGGTGGCCACCGCCAGCACGCCGCGGCGAACGAAGTCACACTCAATCCCGTAACGATCGATGGTGGCTTCAATCCCGTCGAGGTTGCGCAGACCCAACCTATGCAAGGTGTCGTACTCGTCCGGCCATCGATTCAGCCCGTTCGGCTCACCGTGAGTCAAGCTCGCCTCACAGAATCCACCATTGCGTCCAGTCGCATGCTCGGCTAACCGATCGGCCTCGATGAGCACCACCGAGCGGTCCGGCTCACGCTCGAGCGCTCGCAGTGCCGTCCACAAGCCGGTGAAGCCGCCCCCCACCACCAGCAGGTCAGCCTCGGTGCGCTCGCTCAGCGAGTCCCTCGGCACAGGGCGCCGCGCCGTGTCGAGCCAAAAGGGCATATGAATCGAACCGTCTAACGCACCCTGAGGCCACGTCCTGCGACGGGCGCGTGGAGTGGCGTGGAGTTCCTTACACATGGCCCTGCCCACGGGCGCGATAGGTGGACCTGTTCCCGGTCCGCACGTGCAGCCGTAAGTGTGACGGTGCACAGTCTGAGGACACGACTGACTGCTCGGAGGCGGTGCGCGCACCAGCCGGAGTCCGGAGGTCGCCGGCCGTGTCTGGGTCAAGGAGGTACAGGGGAAGCCTGACCAACCGATCGTCAGCCGACGATCCTGAGCGCAGGAAGTCAGAGCGAACCCAACGCGCCCTGCGACATGTCACGAACTGATCATCTCTCCTCGAACGCATGAGGCGCCGAAGGATAGCGAGCTGGATCTCGAGTTGCGCGACAACGGGTGTGCCTCCTGAGCATCGCCCCGCTGTCCCTCATCCGGCCACGGTCGCCCATCCGACCCGTCGAGGCGCGGACAGGACCCAGCGACCCGGAGCGCTGCGCCACTTAGACCCGGGCCGCTGCGTCCTCAACTCATCGGCGGCGGGGTGAAGGTGTGCCCCAGCGCCTTGGATAGCGCAACGAAGATGCGGGTGGCCGGTGCCGAGCAGACAATCCTTCGGGGGTCGTCGGCGAGGGTGGGCGACTGCGGGCAGTCGCCCGACGCAATGTCGCTGTTCGCCTGAACGACCACCGTGGTGTCCGTAGTGGTGTCGTAGAACAGGGTTGTGTTGTAGCCGGGGAGCTCCCCGGTGTGACCGACCCAGCCGTCGACACAGCCCATCGCCAATCCGTAACCGCTCGATCCTGGGAAGGACTGGAGCCGTTCTGCTTGGGCGCCGGGGCGCAGGAGCCCCTGCCCAGTCCCTAAAGCACGACCATAGGTCAGGAGGTCCGGCATGTTGGAGATGATTGCCCCCGCGGCTCCACCCCAAGAGGGATTCCAGTGTGTGGCGTTGGCCGGGCGGCTCGGAGTGGCGGTGTCACCCTGGAGCGTGAATCCCTTCGCATACGGACCTGGTAGTGCCGTGCTGGTGCCGGGCCAGGAGGTGTCGTCCAGCCCTAGGGGACGGAAGATCCTCTGTCGGTACACCTGGCCCAGCCGGTCACCTGTCACCTTTTCGATCACCTTGCCGAGCAGCAAGAAGTTGGTGTTCGAGTAGTAGAACATCGCCCCTGGCGCGAACATGGGCGAGTCAGCAAGCCCGATCGCGATCAGCTCGTCGGCATCGAAGGAGGCGCGAGGATTGGCGAAGAGGCGATCGACGAAGGCGGCGTTCGCCGTGTAGCTCGCCACGCCGCTGGTCATATTCGCCAGGTGGCGCAACGTCACCTCATCGCCGTTGGGTACCCCGGCGACGTACTTGCTGATGGGATCGTCGAGGGACAGACGCCCCTCCTGGTCCAGCTGCAGCAGCAGCGTGCCGGTAAAGGTCTTCGTCACTGACCCGACCCTGGTATGTATGCCGACCTTCATCCGCCGGAGGTTGGCAGGGTCGGCGAATCCATACGCCTTGGTCCAGGTGCCCTCAGGACTGCGTACTCCGACGACCGCGCCGGGTGTCGCCGCCTGTTCCAGTCCGGCTTTCGCCGCCCTGTCGAGTTTGGTGACCAGGTGCTGGGGAAGGGCCCGCTCGAACATCTGGGTCGTCGGTTCGGTCTCAATCACCTTGTGGACGCGCCTCACGCAAGGAGGGCTCGTGACCGACGTGGGGGTCGACGCAACTGCGCCTGACCTGACTGTGGCGGACGAAGCCGAAGCCGGGCCGCTGGCGCCCGCGGCGGCGACAGCGAGCGCCGCCAGGGCAACGACCGCAGAAGTCGCGGCAGTGGGGATGGTCCTGTGGCGATAAGTCATGTGCTTGGCTCCTCTGGGCTGTAACGCGGGATGGTTAGCCATGGGTCAGATTGCCGAATCTGTGGCGTTCCGCGCGTTGATCGTTGGGGACGTTCCCCCGTGCCCGGCAACCCTGATGTCCCCGTTCGAGAACTCGTCCAAGCGCGAGTCTGGTGGCGGTCGAGGTCTCGGACAATAGACCTATGTCTCCTTGCCGACCGCGGCATGGCAGCCACTGAGTCCGCCGAAAGGCGGCGTCTGGATGACCACTCGTTGGTCACACAGCAAGTGAGCAACGACCGCGGCGGGTATCGCTGTATCGCGGTGAGCGCCGTCCACAGTGAGCATTGCCGCTTCTCCGCAGCATGGTCACGATGTTGCCGCTGCCGGGGCCGGGTACTCGGCCAGGTTCTGGTATCCGGCATCGGCCCACCCTCGGTCGACCCTTCCAGTCTGCTGGTGCGCTTCAGGGTCGGTGACGTCGACCGATCGGTCCGCGGAGCACGGCTCGGGCCAGCTGCCCAGGTACTGTTCGTGGGCGCAGGACGGGTGTTCGGTCGGACGCGCCGTCACGGATGCCGCTCACGGTTTCGGCGAGCACGGCGACCCCGTCCATCCGTGGCACCCACCCCAGCACCCGCGCCGCCCTGGAGATGTCCATGGACGGCACCGCGAAGCCGAGGTCGAGCCAGCCAGGGTCGACCGGCTGCAGACGCGCATGCCAGGAGGCAGACATCACGGCGCGGAGCAGGGGGGACGGCACGTGGAGCGATCGAGCATCAAGCACCCCCGCGATTGTGGCGGTCGTGACGGCTGGCTCGGCGGCCAGGTTGAACGGGCCGGCGGCGGTGGCTTCGAGGGCCAGATGGATGGCCGTCGCGACGTCGTCGGCGTGCACCATCGGGATGGTGAGGCGCCGGTCAAGAGGCAGGACGGGGACGTGAGCGAGGATACCGGCAGGGATCAGTCCGGGAAGTCCGTAGCGGCTCAGCGAACTACCTGCGGAGCGCTGACCGACGATGCCAGGGCGAAGCCGGGTCACGACCACGTTCGGGTGAGACCGTTCTAGCGCGTCAAGCAAGCGTTCGGCGCGTGCCTTGTGCCGGCTGTAAGGCGACGTCAAGACTCCCCCGGTCGGCCAGCTTTCATCAACCGGGTCATCATCTCGCTTCGGCGAGTAGGCCCCCACCGACGACATGTGCACGAGGTGAGGTACCCCGGCACCAGCCACCGCCTCCACGACCCGTCGCGTACCTCCCACCCCCAGCGCCTCCAAGTAGGAGATGTCATGAGAAGGCTGAAACCCCCAAGCCAGGTGAACGACGGCATCGGCTCCCGCCAACGCCTCATTCAAGGCGCCGGTGGCCGTCTCCTTAGTCAGGTCGACCGACCGCCACGACACCGCGTCGAAAGGAGCAGCCGAGTCCGTGGGGACCCGCCGAACCAGGCCCACGACGTCGTAATTCCCGGCGGCCAGCAGCCGCCGCAACAGCGCTGACCCTACGTTGCCAGAAGCACCGGTAACGATGACCCTCATGACGACTCCAATCCATCAACCGGTGCAGCCAGGGCCCAGGCGATTCGCTCCGTGCGGTGCGATCGTGCCTGGGCAGCAGGCGGGGTGCTCCGGGCCTAGTGTCGGCAGGTGTCGAACCTTGGGGACCCCGAATGCCGAAGGTGGCCGCCGGCCGCGACGGCGCAGAGGACCGGGTGTGAACGCCGCGGGTTATAGGAGGCTAGCTCAGGCGTCGTCGTCGTCGCGTTCGTAGCTTCCTGCCTTGGCCAAACCGCGGCTGATCATGTAACCGACGGTCAGAATAGTGATGTAGAGCCAGGCGCGCTCCGCGCCGAAGTCTGGGGCGTTGTCGACGGTGAAGGCGGTGATGGCGACCCCAGCAACCGCGAGGACAAAGGCGATCAGCTCGGTGGTTTTCGTTGCTTCCTTAGTCTCGGTGGTGAACCTTTCACCGCGCGAAGTGTTGGGGGCTCGTCCTGATCTATTTCGGCTCATGAGCTTTGTTCTCCTATTTCTAATGGAAGGTCCGCGGGCCGGACCTAAGGCGTGTGACGCTGGATATTTCGATTTGTTGGCATAACGCGGCTCGCCGTCCGGGGGCGAGCGCGCGCGTTTCGCTACGAGTTATCGCTGTCGCCGTCTTTGCTTTTGTCGCTGTCTACGGGTCGGTGTCTTCACGTCGTGGTCGTCGTCGTCCAGGTCCTCGTCGTCCAGGTCCTCGTCGTCCAGGTCGTCGTCGTCCAGTTCGTCGTCGTCGTCCATGTACTCGTCCTGGCCTTGAGATGCATAGCTGCCGGCCTTGGCCAAGCCTCGACTGAGCATGTAGCCAACGGTCAGGATGGTGATGTACAGCCATGCCCGCTCCGCACCGAAGTCCGGGGCGTTGTCGACGGTGAAGGCGGTGACGGCGACCCCAGCAACCGCGAGAACGAAGGCGATGAGTTCCGTCGTTTTCGTCGCTTTTTTGGTCTCCGAGGTGAAAGACTGCGCCCGCGATTGCTGTGACCGGCTCGACCGGTTTCGGTGACTCATTCTGTTGCTACTTCTCTCAAGTAATGTATCTCTGGTCCTGGGCGCAAGTCGCGTGGCCGCGCTTCACGTCGCAGATTGACCGCACTGACCTACGACGTGAGGGAACGATGCGGTCTCAGCCGATCGGGAGACGGGCCAAGTAGGTGGGCAACCCGCATAACCGGGTCGCTTAGGTCCACGAAGAGCCAGTGCCCATACGGACCGCATGCAAACATACACCAAAAGACGAGCTGATGGCGTGTGTCCTGTTGGAAGAAGGCGATTGTAAGTCGGAGGCCTGGAAACTCATCGCCTTGAAATTCACATATGTGAGTGGCTTGCAACGCGAAGCAGCTCCTTGCGGCCGGTTCCGGCGAACCACAGATCCACCTCGCCTTCGGTGTCCGAGTCGGCGCACGTGACGGTCGCCACGCCGGCCGTCAGCCGCTTGCAGCGGCACCGGTGGGCGTTGGAGTGCGCCGGCCATCCGAGCGCACGGCTGGCCGTGACGAGGTTGCAGACCAGCCGTTGTGACGCTCGAGCACGCCTCGGACTCAGTCCTTCGGTGGCAGCAGCCCCCTCGTTGGTGTCAGGGTGAGTATGAACGAGGTCACACCCTGAGCCTGGGGTCGGTGCGGCCGATGCTGGGCTCGTTTCCCAGATGAAAGGTCGCGGGACCCGACCGAGCTGCTGGTCAGCTCCCACGACAACGAACGGCCGGTCAGGGGCGTCGAGGGCCTGGCGCGGCGATAGAGAGGTTGCGGGGTTCCGGGGCCGGACCGGGGGCGGTTGCTTCGAGAACCAGGGCCCAGGTCGGTATGCTCTCGTGTTTGTGCGTCGGCTGCTCGCTGCCCATGTGCTGCTCGTGGCAGCAGGCTTCATGGAGCAGTCGCGCTACCGCTTGGCGGCCCTTGCTGGGCTGGTCGCGAATGCGACGTTCGGGTTGCTCAAGGTGGCGATCCTGTTCGCGACCGTGGAGGCGGCGGGTGGAGAGCTGGCGGGCTATGACGTCGCCACGATGAGCGCGTATGTCTGGATCAGCCAGGGCTTGCTCGGCTCAGTCAACTTGATGGGCCGCGTCGACATCGCCGAGCGGATCCGCACCGGTGACGTCACGGTCGACTTCCTGCGGCCGCTGGACGTCCACACCGCGATGATCGCGCATGAGCTGGGCCGCTCCCTGTTCAACCTGTTGCCTCGGGGGCTGCCCAGCGTGCTCATCGGCGTGCTAGTGGTCGGCATGGCGACCCCAGACGCTCCGTCGTCGTACCTCCTCGGGGCGGTGAGCCTGCTGCTGGCGATGGTGCTTTCGGCGGCGACGGTCTACCTCGTCGCGGCGGCAGGATTCTGGATCGTGGAGACCCGCGGTCTCCAGTTGCTCTACATGGTGGCGGCAGGATTCCTCGCGGGACTCTTCGTCCCGCTGTGGCTGTTCCCGGCATGGTTGCAGGCGATCGCGCTGTCCACGCCCTTCCCCGCCTTACTCATGTTCCCTACCGACATCCTTTCGGGACGCATCACCGGGCTCGGCGCGGTCGGTCTGGTCGGCGCGCAGATTCTTTGGCTCACCGTGATCATGGCTGTCGGCCAGCTGATGACCCGCGCCGGCCGCCGGCACCTGGAGGTGCAGGGTGGCTGAGGCGACGACGGGGTCGCGCGGCTGGCGCACAGACCTGGCGGCGTACCGCGCCGTGCTCGGGTCCCGGATTGAGGCGCAGCGCAGCTACCGGGTCAGCTTCGCCGTCGACCTCGCCAGCTCGCTGCTGGTCGGAGTGGTGGAGCTCGCCGAGGTGTTGGTGCTCTACCGCACCGTGGACCGGATCGGCGGACTGGACCTCGCACAGATCTTGCTGGTCTTCGGACTCGCTGACTTCTGCTTCTCGCTGGCTGACCTGTCCTTCGGTCACTGCGACCGGATGCCCACCTATGTCCGGGCGGGCACCCTCGACGTGCTCTACCTGCGGCCCCAGCCTCTGCTCCTGCAGTTGGTCACCAGCGACATCAGCCTGCGGCGGCTAGCGCGAGCGGCCGTGGGACTCATCGCGCTGGTCGCCGGGCTGGCGCTGTCTGATGTGCCGTGGAGCATCGGCGCGGTACTGCTTATCGGGATCGCGTTGGTCAGCGGCTACGTGACGTTCGCCGCCAGTTTCGTCAGCGCCGCAGGGCTGCAGTTCTTCGTCATCAACGGCGCTGAGATGACCAATGCCTACGTGTACGGCGGCCGGTACGCCGCCTCGCAGCCCGCCTCGGTATGGGGGCGGCCGCTCAAGGTGATCTTCGGGTTCTTCTTCCCGATGGCGTTCACCGCCTACCTACCCGTCGTAACGCTGCTGGACCTGCCGGGCTCGGATTTCTTACCGCAGTGGCTGGGCTGGTGCGCGCCGGTAGCAGCCCTGTGGTCGGTACTGTTCGCGGCGTTGTGCTGGCGTGCTGGGGTGAGGCACTACCAGGGAGGGGGAGGATGAACTGGATCATCGAGACTCGAGGGCTGACTCGGGAGTTCCGAGTACGCGACGGCTTCCAGCGAAGACGTATCCAGGCGGTGACCGACCTCGACCTGCGCGTGCGGCCCGGGGAGGCAGTCGGCTACATAGGCGCCAACGGGGCGGGCAAGTCGACCACGATCAAGATGCTGACCGGCATTCTGGTGCCGACTTCGGGATCGGCCCGCACCTGTGGCCGCGAACCGGTCCGCGAGCGAAGGCAGCTCGCACGCGAGATCGGGGTCGTCTTCGGCCAGCGCTCACAGCTGTGGTGGGACCTGCCGGTGCGCGACTCGTTCCGGCTGCTCGCCGCCATCCACGGGCTGGCGGCCGATCGGGCGAAGTCGCGCCGCGACCAGCTCATCGAGCGGCTCGAGATCGGCGAGTTCCTGACCACCCCAGTGCGTCAGCTCTCGCTGGGCCAACGTATGCGAGCCGAAGTGGCCGCGGCGATGCTCCACTCGCCACGGCTTGTGATCCTTGACGAGCCCACGATCGGGCTTGACGTCCTATCCAAGCAACGGCTGCGTGAGTTCCTGATTGCCGAACGTCGCGAACAAGGCACCACACTGATGCTGACCACTCACGACACGGGAGACGTCGAGCGACTGTGTGACCGGATCCTCGTAGTCGACCGCGGGCGACTCGCCTACGACGGCACACTCGCCGGCCTCTCCCGCACCGTCGGGGCGCAAAGGGTCCTGGTGGTAGACCTCGACCGCCCCACTCCAGACCTCGTGGGGATCCCCGACACCAGGCACCTCGGCAGCGAGGGCGACGGGCTGCGGCAGGAGCTCGCCTTCGACTCCGAAGCCACCACGGCCGCCCAGGTCTTGGCGGCCGTTACCGCGCACGCGGAGGTCATCGACCTCGCCGTCCGTGAACCCGACATTGAGGACGTCGTTCGCCGGATCTACGCGGCTTCCCGCACGGACTCATGAGATCTCTCGATGATTTCGGACGGATGCGTGGTCGTTTGGTGCGTTGAGGGCGTACCCACGGCCGATCTCCCGATCACCAGCACGCCTGGACTCCGCCATCGGCAGGAATGTCTACCACGAACGTTCCGGCCCTCCTGCTCAAGGCACAGCGGACGGCAGGGTTCGACCCGCTTCCCTACCCTCGCGTTACCGTGCCACCTTCATGCCGGCTGCAGCCATTTGGCCGATCTGGGATCGCGCAGTGGGCCGTCCGCCCCGAGAGTACCCAGCGAGTCCTTGGTCCCTACAGGTTCGCCAGCATCACGGGTGCCAGAACTCCGTGGTCTTGTCAATGACACGCCACGCCCCATTGCGGTACTTGTAGAAAACAGACACCTTGCCCCACGGTCGCTTCGGTCTCCAGCAGTCGTTGTAGACCTTCGCCTGGTAGGGGTCGTTGACGGTGACTCGTCGGCCCGCGACATCAAAGACGCTGGCTACCTTGCGTTTGGACCAGCCGTGTTGGACTGAGCGGTACTCGGTGCGCGTGACGCAGTTCGGTGTGTCGGCTTGGGCAGGTGCCGCCATCGCCACCGGGCCAGCGATGGCTAGCCCCGGTACGGTCAGGACGGCTGCGATGCGACGGTTCATGGTTCCCCCGGGAGGCGGCGCAGAGGCACAGGCTTCATGTCTACCCGTGACCCTCGTGGTCTGAAGCGGCTAACGAACTGAATATAGGCTGCCCGACGCCGCCATTGCCAGTCACTAGCGCGGCGCAGCGAGATTGGGCCCGTCGGTTCGAGAGCGAGGGGGAGGCGGGTCTGCATTCACGGTCACGCCGACCTCGCCGCAGCCGGCAGGCGACTCTCGTCCAGCCTGATCCGTTTCGCCGCCGACCAGCCCAACGAACGCCAGCAGGCGACGTCACTCACTGGCTGCTGGCCGATGGGACTGCGTCGTCCTCGCAACAACAGTGGCACTAGCGCCTCTGATGCCGGCGCGTCATCCAATCAGCGAGAATGGTGACAGCCGAGCCGACCAAGACAGCCGCCATAATGCGCAGGAGTGCTGGCAGCGGTCCGCGGTCGGGCTCGCCCGGATCCCGGATCTCAAGGTCGGGCAGCAGCGCCGAAGCCAGCTGGAAGCGCGCAACGCCGTATCTCGACGTGTTCTCGACACGGGTAAGCTCCCGGCTCCCCCCGCCCCCGAGGTGTTGAGCAACCAGTCGGGTCACGTTGTCGTCGGAATCGTCGATGAGCACCACCTCACGCTCGCCGACCCAGCCCACCAGCGACTGGTCGACGGCGAGGTGGAACGGAGTGGACGGACGCGACCCCGCCACATCAAGGAACTCGATAGCGGACCGCTGCGCCACGGCGAGCAGGCGCCCATCGGGCGACCATGCGTCCGGGCCGGCCAGCGGACCTCTGGAGGAGAGATCGCGAACAGTCGAGGACGGCAGGTCGACGACCGCCAACCCCTCGCCAGAGCGCTGCACCGCAATCCGACGGCCGTCCGGTGAGAATGCCGCCGTCCTGGCTCCTTCGCCTCCGGGCACGGGCTGGGCGTCCCCGGATTCGAGGTCGAGGATGAACAGGTCGCCGATCGGGGACGCGGGCGAGTAAGGATTTGTCGGCTGATCCCCGGACACGTACGCGATCCGGCTGCCATCGGCAGACCAGTCAACGGGCAGCACGCTTCGCGGAGCCTCCGGCAGCTGATGCCGGACCTCGGCGCCGGTGCTCACGTCGACGCGTGCGAGGTTCGCCGCGGACGTGTTGTGGTCACCGAGTGCGACCCACCGGCCATCGGGGGACAACAACATGGGGCCGGGATCTCCCTGGCTCTCCGGGCCTGAGCGGTCTTCGGCGGCATCCAGACGCCGGTAGACGTCGTCGTCGGCGGCCAGGAGCACGGCCTGCGGGAAGTCCATGAACTCGACCCCGAACCCGTGCTGGTAGAGGGCCACCGCCCGTCCGGGCGGTGCGTCGGAGACGTTTCCGGTCAAGTACGAGTATCCCGCCAGCCGGTCGGGAAGGCTGACCGCCGTTCCAGCATCACGGCCACCCACGCCCGCAATGAGCACTACCACCCCGCAGGCAGCGCCCACAGCGACACTCAGCCACCCCGTCCGCTTCATGCCCCGACCGCGACCCGCTGATTCGCGCCCAGCAGTTGGATGCCAGCGCGCCGCATGATGAGCCCCTCTCTGGCAAGGCGAATGCCTGATCAACGGTCTAGGCCCCATCACGGGTACTGGTTCGGAGGTGTGATCAAGCGGTTCTCTCTGTACCTATACGTAGTGTACGTTAGGCGGCATGTCAACTGCCGAGCTTCACCTGGCGCTCCTCGCTACCGGCCCTCGCCACGGCTACGAGGTCAAGAAAGAACATGACGTCTGGTTCCCGCAGACGCGTCCACTCGCATTCGGACAGGTGTACGCGACGCTGGGGCGGCTCGTCCGCGACGGGCTCGCGGAGGTTGTCGACGCCCCGAGCGGCGGGGGGCACGAGCGGACGGTATACGCGGTGACCGAGGCAGGACGGGGGCGCCTGAAGCGGTGGCT
>DASQEH010000089.1:0-1546 GCA_035633755.1 Nocardioidaceae bacterium
GACGGCGATCACAAAACATGCGGCGGCAGCCATCGCGGCAAGGACCGCTTGCGGCGTCCAGAAGAGCAGCCGATTCACATCTAAGGTCTGCCAGGTAGCCTGAGCGACGAACGCCGCAATCAGCATTCCACAGATATTAGACCTTATCGTGATTTAAGGTAGACTCCAATCTTCAAGGAGAAGACAGGAATCACATATGCTGCGCTATCAGGATATCGCCCGACGCAGGCAACGACCCCTACCGCATGGCTGCCACCGGACCGAAGGTGTCACGACGATGCAGCTACCAGGCGAGCCCATCGAGATGGTTGTGGCCTGAAAGCACGCGAGCAATGCGGTCCCGCGCCGCTTCACGCGTGTCCGCCTCGGGGTGGTGCGCGTAAAGCGCGAGCTCACCCTGCAAGTCATAGAAAAGCAACCGCTCGCGCAGATGCTCGCGCTCGAACAGTTCCGGATACACGCCGCGCAGCCATCCGGGGACATCAGTAAGTGTGGCCTCGTCCAGCCCCCGCCCGCCGGGTACTGGTGGGTACTCACTCGCTTTCGCGCACCAGCGCAGGATGGTGTCGAGCTCGACGTCTGCTGGTTGGGCCAGCGCCTCGGCGAAGTCGACAAGACCGGTAACGCGCCCTTCGTCAACGATCACGTTGGATCCATGGAGGTCACCATGGACAAGGACGGGTTCGTCGGCAGCGAACAAAGCCAGCCGCTCCCGGACCCAGTCGGCGACGTCGGCGAGGAGGCGCGAGTCACACCCGGGCTGTCGCCGGGCGGCCTCGACCTGATGCAGCGCCGCCCTCACCACAGGTGGGTGGTACGCAGCCCGCGGCTTCCCAGCGAGCGCGTCGGCCAGCCAGGGCGGCAGCAGGCCCGCCGAGACGGGAACCCGGTGGAGTGCGCGCAACGCAGAGCCGAGGCTTTCGATCATTGCTTGGCGCGTGCGCGAGTCCGCCACCGGCCACGCTTCGTGCAGGGTTCGCCCGGGCAGGCGTTCAGAGACGCACCACGGGCCGTCCGGGCCGTCGCCGTGGCCGAGGTGCCGGGCGTGTGGGACCTCGGTGCCGGCCAGCAGGTTGACGACTGTAGCCTCGTGGCGAAACGAGTCGCGAAACTGTCCGTTGCTCAGTCGTACGACGTATTCGTCGCCGACCCACACGCGGCTAACCCAGCCGGCCTTTGGAAGAAAGCGCCCGGTTCCCGGCAGCGCGGCGGCCGCCAGCGTCCTCAGCAGGGCTGGGTCAGTGGCAGGCTCGTCGACCAACGCTGCGGACTCCTCGCCCACGTCCCACCTCTCACACAACCCTAGGGGTCCTAATCCCAATCGAAAGCGCGCCGGCAACCGTCGCCGACAGAAGCGTGCGACCGCAACATGACCTCAAGCGCCTCACCCCGTAAGCGGACGTGCCTTTCCCATCGGCCCGGATACCTTGGAATTGCCAGATCTTTACGACGCCTCTAGTACAAGGACCCTCATTGTAATATCAGTAGAACCAGTCTCATAAATGGTAGGATCTCCGCAGGAAGCTGAGTGGAGGTCGACGGATGG
>DASQEH010000090.1:0-30526 GCA_035633755.1 Nocardioidaceae bacterium
GACAGGGATGGGAAGGACCGCGATGGCGCTACGGGTGACAGTCATCGGCACGGGATACCTCGGGGCGACGCACGCCGCATGTATGGCTGAGTGCGGCTTCCAGGTACTCGGGGTCGATGTCGACCAGGGCAAGGTGGCGACCCTGTCGCAAGGTCAGGTGCCATTCTACGAACCAGATCTCGCCGAGCTGATCCAGCGCAACGTGTCGCTCGGCAGGCTGCGATTCACCACGTCGATGGCAGAGGCAGCCGCCTTTGGCGATGTGCACTTCCTCTGCGTGGGCACACCGCAGTTCCCAGGAGGCCTCGGCGCAGACCTCAGTCAGGTCCACGGGGCGATTTCGGAGCTCGGCCCTCACCTCCAGCGCCAATGCCTGGTGGTGGGCAAGTCCACGGTCCCAGTCGGAACGGCTGAGCGGCTGGTTGCTCGGCTGGCTGAACTGGCTCCCGCGGGCGGCGATGTCGAGCTGGCGTGGAACCCCGAGTTCCTGCGAGAGGGGTATGCCGTCAAGGACACCCTCCGGCCGGACCGCATCGTTGTCGGTACCCGGTCTTCTCTCGCTGAGAAGATCCTCCGGGAGCTGTACTCGGTGCAGCTCGAGGATGGTGTGCCGTTCATTGCGACGGACCTCACGACGGCAGAGCTGGTCAAGGTGGCGGCCAATTCATTCCTCGCCACAAAACTGTCGTTCATCAATGCCATGTCCGAGGTGTGCGAGCTCACAGGGGCGAACGTCACCGAGCTGGCTCACGCATTGGGCTATGACCAGCGAATAGGAAAGAGCTATCTCAAGGCTGGACTCGGCTTCGGAGGTGGATGCCTCCCCAAGGACATCCGAGCCTTCATGGCACGCGCCGAGGAGCTAGGTGTCGATCAGATCGTCGCGCTTTTGAGCGAGGTCGACAAGATCAATCTGCGCAGCCGCAGTCGCATGATCGACCTGGCCCGTCAGCAATGTGGCGGGGACGTGAGCGGCAAGCGCATAGGGGTGTTCGGTGCTGCCTTCAAGCCCCGCTCGGACGACGTGCGGGACTCGCCGGCGTTGAGTGTCGCCGTGGAGCTGCAGTCGCAAGGGGCGGCCGTCTGTATCTATGACCCTGCGGCGAATGCAAACGCACAAGCGCTGTTTCCTTCGCTCGAGTATGCCGCTTGTGCGGTGGACGCCGCGTCAGGGGCTGATCTCCTCCTGCACATGACCGAGTGGGACGAATTCCGCGCCCTCGACCCCGAAGAGCTTTCGGGTGTCGTCCAGAGCAAGCGTATTGTGGACGGACGTAACGCCCTCGATGCGGAGAAGTGGCGGCTGGCCGGCTGGTCCTTCAGAGCACTGGGAGCCGCGAACGCCGGACAAGCTCCCTAACGCAGCCCCGGAAGTGTCCGGGTCGGTGCGGCGCACTGCCTTCATCCCCGGCACGGAAGGAACCGATGACTCGCTGGCCCGGCGTTGCCTTGGCAACCGGCGGGCTCGCCGGCGCCGTACTTGTCTATGTCGGCCTGGGACTGGGCGGGCAGGACGCGACAAACGCCTCTTCCGACACCGTGCCTGCGGTCAACGCACCTGGCGCACCCGGCGCCGACACGCCGCACCCGAGGGACACACCCACGCGAGGCAAGGACGGTCAGGGCTCGTCACCGCAGCCGCGTCGGGGTACGCCGGACGAGATCGCCGGACCTGTCCTCGGCGAGTCGGAGCCGACCCGCATCTCAATTCGTCGCATCAGGGTCGCCTCGTCCGTGACCCGGCTAGGTCTTGATGACGCCGGAGCGATGGAGGTACCCGGTGACCCGGCGGTGGCCGGCTGGTACACCGGGGGACCGTCGCCAGGTGCGTTGGGTCCGGCCGTCATCGCCGGCCACGTGACGTGGAACGGCAGCCCCAGCGTCTTCTATCGTCTGCGTCAGCTTCGCAGCGGCGACTCGATTGCGGTGCAACGAGCAGACGGCACAGTGGCGACCTTTGCGGTCCGCCGGGTCGCGCGCTTCCCCAAGGCTGAGTTCCCTACTGATGCCGTCTTCGGCTCAGCCGACCGCGCCGAGCTGAGGCTCGTCACCTGTGGAGGTCTGTACGACGAGGCCACGCACCGGTACCTGGACAACGTGGTTGTGTTCGCCCATCTGGTGAGCGGGGGCGAACGGAAGCTCAGCTGATCTTGATGGCAATGGTGTTCGAGCGGTCACCGCTCTCGGGCTCGACGACCCTGATCTGATTCGTGCCGGTCCCGCCCATCTGGACTCGCGTCACGAAACGGCCGGATGCTTGGACGACGGTCGGGAGGGGGAAGTCGACCCAGGTCCCGTCCACCAACCGTTGTACTCGCAGTTGGGTGCCCGGCGCTGCGCCGGGGTAACCGCCGGTGAGCTTGACCACCGCCAGGATGGGAACGGACTGATCCCTGGTATCAAGGGTGATCGCCGGCTGTGAGGGTGCCGGTGAAGAGCTGGTGTCTGCGGACGAGGGAATGACTTCCGACGTGGCCGGCGGCGTGGACTCCCCCTCGGCGTCACGGGACGTGGCGGTCGCGGCGCTCGGCGCTGACGTGGGGGAGGCGTCGTCGTCATCACCGCCCTGAACGAGTCGTATCCACAAGAACACGTCGAGAGCCACGACGAGGGCCACACAGGCCAGGATGATCGCCCGTCGACGGGTCACCCGCTACCCATATCCCTAGCCTCTGGACGAGGAGGTCCGGACGTACCGGAACCAACCCGTGACGACCGCCGTGGTCAGCAGCGCCAGACCTGCGAGCACCATCGGCGCATTGAGACCGCTGTCACCGTCAGCCCCACCGGTTTCGATGCCGCCATGGGGGGACGTGGACGCTGACGCCCCGGTGACGACGCCACACGACGCCGGATTGGTGGCTTCCTCGGGGACGTCAGGGAGTCCGAGGCTCTTGGCGAAGGTCGACTCGCCCAAAGCCTTCAGGTCATAGCGACCGTTGTCGTTGACGTCAATGCCGTGCTGCACGACGTGGAGGGCTGACATGTTGTCCAACAGGTCAGCCGGGACATCGGCCGCCGAGATGGTGCGGTGGTACTCAAGGTTCCCGTCGGCGTCTGCCTGCGGCATCCGGTCGAGGGCCAAGCCACTCTCAGCCGAGGTGTCACCACGCGTCGTCAGCGCCAAGAAGATGGTGCCGTACTCACCGGTTCCCTCCTCGTTGGTGATGACGCCGTCGCCGTTCTTGTCGTTCATCATGGACGCGCACATCGCGTGTCCGCCGTCCTCGAAACCGTGGATGTGCTGAGCGTGAGGTCCAGGCATGAGCCCCGTGGCCTTGATGTGAACAACCAGGTCACCACCGGAGGTGGCCGTCAGGGTCGCTGTACCCCCCACACCGCTCGCGTTCTGGGCTTCGAGGCGAGCGCGCACCGTGGAGTCGGCTGCTGCCGGTGCCGCCGTCGACAGCAGGAGCAAGAACAGCACGAAGGAGAAGGGCAGGGCGCGTGTTCGCAGCATGGGACGGAGTCCTTTCTCGGCGACGACCCGTTGATCGAGAAAGCTGGCCGCCGAAGCTCTATGGCTTAACGGAGCAAAGCGACCATATCACCGGCTGATCGTTTTGGCGCGGTGAGCCTCAGCGCAGTTAAGGGCTGCAGCGGCTGGTGAGACCGGGATCTGCCTGCATAAGGTTTCGAACTTTTCGGCGAGATAAGTTGTGCAAGAGTAGTGGCGAGCACAGACGATGACAGACATCGCGACATGCTCACCGACCCGCCCACCAGGGCACGACGACGAGGCGCTCACTGGCGCACCGAGGACGAGATCGACATGCATGAGACCTGCAGACTTTGTTTCGCCGACCATGGCAGAGCGGACAGCTTGTGTGCGCCGTGCCGCCAGCTCTCCGACTGGTTCGGCTCACTGAGCCTGGACGAGCAGTGGCACCATGACCGACAGATGGTTGAGTACGTGGCAGCGCTCGAAGCCCACCCCGCCGCCGCGACCTCGCTGACCGCGACGAGGCAGCATCGAGAAGTGTCCCCGCACACCCTGACTGCCCGGGTCCCCGCAAGCGAACCGCGTCAGGCGGCATAACCGATCATTGTGGTAGCCGCATCCACCCTCGCCTGAGCCGGTGTCCGTCCCGCGCTAGTCGGACACCGGCTCGTCCTGAGGCGGTGCGCGTCGGGGTCGTGCGACACCCGGCCACAACCGCTGTCGGTGGGGGCCACGACCGCTGTCGGTGTTGCGAGGTACTGTCTGAGTCGCCGATGGCGATCTTCGCCGGGCACGTTCGCGCAGCCGATTCGCACCCCGCGGTGGAGGTTCAGAGCCATGACTCAGGTGGACGTCGTCGACGACTTCGCGCAGATGAACGACGAGTTCCGACCGGAGCTGTTGGCGCACTGCTACCGGATGCTTGGCTCGATCCACGATGCCGAGGACCTTGTGCAGGAGACCTACCTTCGAGCATGGCGGTCGTTCGACAAGTTCGAAGGCCGCTCTTCGGTGCGTACCTGGCTGTACCGCATCGCGACCAACGTGTGCCTCACCGCTTTGGAGAGTCGCAGCCGCCGTCCGCTGCCGACCGATCTGAGCGCCACCAGCTCAGACCCGCTCGCAACCCTCGTGCAGTCACCCGAGGTGCCGTGGCTCGAACCGGCACCAGATGCTCTCGTGGGCACCGCACCCAATGATCCTGCGACGATCGTGGGATCCAGGGAGAGCATCCGGCTGGCCTTCATCGCGGCCCTGCAGACGCTGCCCCCTCGTCAGCGGGCCGTTCTCGTCCTGCGTGACGTGCTCAAGTGGCGGGCAGCGGAGGTCGCCGAGCTCTTCGACACATCGACTGCTTCCGTCAACAGCGCACTGCAGCGCGCCCGTGCTCAACTGGTCGAGGCCGCGCCGACCGAGGAAACCGTCGAAGAGCCGACGGACAGCGATCAAAGCGACATGCTCGAGCGGTACGTAGCAGCCTTCGAGAACTACGACATGGCGGCCCTCGTGGAGCTGTTCACCGAGGACGCCGTCTGGCAGATGCCACCGTATACCGGTTGGTACCAGGGCGGCGGCGACATCGCTCGGCTGATCGGCCACAACTGCCCCGCCGATGGCCCAGGTGACATGAAGATGGTGCCCACGTCGGCCAACGGCCAGCCGGCCTTCGCCCTCTATATGCGCGGGGAGGACGGGCTGCACCACGCCTTTCAGATCCAGGCGCTCACTGTCACGGCAACCGGCGTTTCCCATGTCGCCAGCTTCTTCGAGACCAGGTTGTTCGACACGTTCGGGCTGCCGCAGACGCTTCCCTCCCCAGGAGTCGCCGACCACGAGGCCAACGAGTGAGGCGACAGGCTGCCTCGGACTGAAACGCAGGGCAGCGCTCTCGGGAGATCAGCCGGCGGCGGTCGCCCGCGCGGAGCTCAGACGGATCTGTGTGTGGGCGATCCCGCACAGCCATCCGAACGGAGTTGATGTGGTGGCATCGAAAGTCCCAGCCAACGTCCAGGCAGTCACGAAGACCTCTCGGGTGATCGCCTCCGCTTGAGAGCTGTCACCGACAGTGCCCACCGCCAAGCCATAGACCGCGGGCGAGGTGGCGTCGAAGAAGGAGGCGAACGCCGCTTGATCGCCTCGCGACACCAAGATCAACAGCCGGGCAAGCTCGGCCGGGCAGGGTCCGTTAGGGCCGAGATGTGCCCAACCCGTGCCTCGACGTTCGGCCCCCATGCGTCGCCAGTCTTCAGCGACGTGCCCGCGCACGCGCGGGCTAAGTGCAGAGTCAACTCTCACCTAGACAAAGTAAGTCGGAACTCTTCAAAAAACCCTGATAGTGCGGTTTTTACCGGCTCGTGCATAAGTTGAAGGCCACAGTTGATGCTTGCTTGCACAAGACGCACCTCGTCGGTACCTCCGACGCTGCAGGACCCGGGTCGGCGCGCGAGGCGCTGACCCGGGTCCCGGAGTCAAAGACGGACCTCAAGTGCGTCAGACGCTGATCGCCTGACGCTCCGAGCTGTCCTGGTTGATCGTGATCTTGCGCGGCTTCGCCTTCTCGGCTACCGGTATCCGCAGCGACAGCACGCCGGCGTCATAGCTGGCTTCGATGGCTTCGGCGTCAAGGGTGTCGCCGAGGAACAGCTGGCGGCTGAAGACGCCCCGCGGCCGTTCCGCCGCCAACATCTCCTCTGCGTTGTCGCGGCCCGGACGGTCCGCCCGCACGGTGAGGACGTTGCGCTCGACGTCGAGGTCGCTGGTGTCTGCACTCACGCCGGGAAGGTCGAACTCGACGACGAAGTGCTCTCCGTCTCGCCAAGCGTCCATCAGCATCATCGCCGGCCGAGAAGCGGTGCCGAGCACCTGCTGGGTCAGGCGGTCCAGCTCGCGGAACGGGTCGGTACGCATCAACATCGCTAAACCTCCAGAATCTTCAGGTTGCTCTATCGTTGAGCCACCACGATGTATGGTGGTCGATAGAGATTTTATCCCACCCTGGGTATACGATGCAAGTCAGGAGAGGAGGAAATCTGGCGATGATCCGGCCTGAAGACGACCCGAGCAGAGGCGTGTATGGCATCTCGACCGCCGCCGACCTCGTCGGCACCGGTCTGCAGAACCTGCGCGCGTACGAGCAGAAGGGGCTGGTCAGCCCTGACCGCACGACTGGCGGAACTCGACGCTACAGCGACAACGACGTGGCGCGGCTGCGGCGCATCAGCGAGCTGCTGGCCAATGGCCTCAACCTTGCCGGCGTCGCCATGGTGCTCGACCTCGAGGTCGACAACGAGAGGCTTCGGGCTGAGCTCGACGGGCCCGACCCGGACGCACGCTGACCGTCTGGGGCGTGTCAGCCCTGCTGCGACGGGTCCCCGTATCGGCCCTCGACCAGGTAGGCCAGCCGCCGTAGGGCCTCGCGATTACGGGGGACGACCATGGCCTGCCGGAGCGGACGCGGCATCAGCTGGCCCGGGCCCGCCACCACGTCCTCCTCGATCCGAACCTGGGTACCGGCTCCGTCCGGGTCGAGAACGAGCCGGATGTGCGCCTCTCCCGCTGGCCAGCCGCGCGCCTTCAGCACCAGCTGACGGGGCGGGTCGGCGTACAGCACCTCTGTGTTGTCGTTGATCAGGATCGGCCACAACCCGAAAGAATGGTGAACCAGACTGCCCACCTGGGGCCAGGTGACGTCGACCTCTCGCACCCGTGAGGCGCCGACCACCCACGTGGCGTACACCCAGCCGTCGCTCAACACCGACCACACGCCTTCCGGCGGAGTGCGCACCCGGTGCTCGACGACCGCACTGCCCTGCAGCTTCCATGGATCTGCCATGTCGCTAGTCTGTCGGCTCCGCGCTGCCTGCGCACCGTTTGTGCGCAGCCCGAGCTTGCCCCAGGGTCCTCTCTCCGCATCGCCGCTCGCCTGCGGCGAGAACACATTGCCGGCATGCGGGCTGATCTTGCGGCGAGACAGTCCGGTCACGCTCATCAGCGGGGTCACGAGTCTGTCGTAGACAGCGGGCAGAGCTCGAAATCCGAACACCGCAGGGTGGTTCATGAGCCCCACCGAGCGTTCCCGGCGCGGCCGGTCCACGGTGCGGACGACGGCCCGAGCGACCTTGTCGGGCTGGTCGATGGGGGGAGGTGGGCGCCCTTCACGGCCTGCGTAGTTTCCTGCCTGTGTATACGCCGGGGTGCTCACGCTGCCCGGCCACACCATGCTGACCTCAACGCCGGGGATTGACCGGGCCTCTGCCTGCAACACTCGCGCGAACCCGTGAATCGCCCATTTGCTGGTGACGTAGGAGCCCATGAACGGGACAGCGATCTTCCCGAGCAGTGATCCGATGAGGACGAGGTGACCGCTCTGCTGCGACCGGAACTGGCGCAGTGCCGCGCGCGCCACATTTGCCGTCCCGGTCACGTTCGTCGCCATCACCTCGTCGAAGACATCGGCGGGGACATCTTCGAACCGCCCGTACGACACGACGGCCGCAGAGTGGACGACCACGTCGACCCGGCCGAAGCGAGCTACCGCCGTCTCGAACATCGCGTCCACCGCAGCGCGGTCCTTGATGTCCGTGATCACCTCGAGTGCCTGACCACCGTCCTCTCGGCACTCCTGGGCCGCGGCGGCCAAGCTCACCGGTGAGCGAGCGGCGAGGATGACGCAGGCGCCCTGCCGGGCGAAGGCTCGAGCCGTGGCCCGTCCCACGCCGCTCGATGCCCCTGTGACGACCACCACGCGGACCTGCTCGGAAGCGGTGGTCACGGCGTCAGCAGCACCTTCACGCAGTTGTCCTCCTTGCGCTGGAACATGCGGTAGCCGTCCGCCGCGTCCTCGAGGGCAAGCACGTGGGTGGCCAGATCCTCCGTACCGAGCGGGTCGGCGTCGTCGAGGACCAGCGGCAGTATCTCGTCGATCCAGCGCTTCACATGGCACTGGCCCATGCGCAGCTGGACTCCGCGGTCGAACATCTCCATCATCGGCATCGGGTCCATCTCGCCTCCGTAGACGCCGCTCACGGAAACGGTTCCCCCACGTCGAACTGCCTTGAGCGACGTGTGCAGGGCGTCGAGGCGGTCAAGGGCGAAACGGTCGGTCAGCGGCTGGGCAAGAGCATCGGGGAGCAGTCCGACCGCCGACTGCGCCGCCTTGGCCGCTGGGGACCCGTGGGCCTCCATACCGACGGCGTCGACCACGGCGTCCGGGCCGCGGCCGTCGGTCATCTCGATGAGCGCCTCGGCTACGTCGTTCACCTCACGCATGTCGAGAACCTCTGCTCCGTGGTTCAGCGCCATCGAGAGCCGCTCCGGTACCAAGTCGACCCCGATGACGCGCTCAGCGCCAAGGTGTCGGCCGATCCGGGCGCAGAACTGCCCGACCGGACCCAGTCCCAGCACCGCAAGGGTTCCCCCGGGTGGCACATCGGCGTACTTCACGGCCTGCCAGGCCGTGGGCAAGATGTCGGACAGGTACAGGAACCGCTGGTCACTGGGACCCTCAGGCACCTTGATCGGGCCGAAGTGGGCCTGGGGCACCCGCAGGAACTCGGCCTGGCCGCCGGGGACTGCTCCGTACAAAGAGGTGTACCCGAACAGCGCCGCTCCCTTGCCCGCCTCGCGGACCTGCGTGGTCTCGCACTGCGCGAAGAGATTCCGTGAGCACATCCAGCATGACCCGCACGAGATGTTGAACGGGATGACCACCCGGTCGCCCGGGCTCACATGGGTGACCTCAGACCCGACCTCCTCGATGATCCCCATCGGCTCGTGGCCAAGGACGTCTCCGGGCGTCAGAAACGGCCCGAGCACCTCGTACAGGTGGAGGTCGGAGCCGCAGATAGCAGTGGAGGTGATCCGCACGATGGCATCGGTCGGCGACTCGATGCGCGGGTCGGGAACCGTCTCCACACGCACGTCGCGCTTGCCCTGCCAGGTCAAAGCTCTCATCGCCCTTGCCTTTCCGTCGACGTCTTGGTCACTACCGATGCCCTTACCCTCTATAGCCGCCGGTCAGCGCTCGTCGGTAGCGGAAGCGGCTCTTCGCGGCAACTGCATCACCTTGACGTCGCGTAGGACGCCCGTCGCCGCGACGGCCGTCATATACGTGCAATACGGCTGGCGTCGACGGTCCGTCGGTGAACCTGGATTGAGCAGCCTGAGGCCGGAGGCCGTCGTAGTGTCCCAGGGGATGTGGCTGTGACCGAACACGAGGCAGTCGACGTCGGGGTACCCCGCCGCACACCGTCGCTCGCGTCCGGCGGCTGGCCCCGTCTCGTGGACGACCGCGATCCGAACGCCGTCGATGTGGACCTCGGCGACCTCTGGCAGCCGGTCCCGAAGCGCGGGGCCGTCGTTGTTGCCGTAGACGCCGACCAAGCGCTTGGCTCGAGCCGTCAAGGCGTCCAGCAGACCCACCTCGACCCAGTCTCCGGCATGGATCACCACGTCTGCGCCATCGACGGCTTGCCACAGTTCCTCAGGCAGGTCGCGCGCTCGCTTCGGCAGATGGGTGTCGGCCATCAGCACGAGCCTCGAACCGGCGTCGGCCGCGCTCACGGACGCCTAACCCAGGAGCGGCGCGTCGCTGGAGACGTTGTCGCCGAGCTCGCCCTGCTCGGCCGTCTCCGGAGGACCGGCCGTGGCGAGCTCCTCCTCGTCGCTGTGTTGCATCAACGCGATGACGTTGCGCACGTCCTCGTCCGACGGAAAGCCCCATCCCGGCGCATAGCCGTAGACCTCGTCGAGCAGCCTCCCGCCAGCGAGGCCATCGATGATCTCGACCGAGTCCGGCCCGATCAACGAGGGATGCTCCACGCCACAGGCCTCGGACACCTTCAGCAGGTCGCGCCGCAGCGTCTTGATGTAGTTCGATGCCCGTACCGACTTGAGGGTGGGGTCGAGCCCGTGCGCCAGCCAGGCGTCCTGCGTGGCTACCCCGGTCGGGCAGTTCCCGGTGTGGCAGGACTGCGCCTGGATGCAGCCCACCGACAGCATGGCTTCGCGGGCGACATTCACCATGTCGACGCCGAGTCCGAACGCGACCACAGCGTTGTCTGGCAGCCCGAGCTTTCCGGCCCCGATGAACACCACCTTCTCGGCCAACCCGCGTTCGGCGAAGATCGCGTAGACGCGGCTGAAGCCGATCCGGAACGGCAGCGACACCGCGTCGGTGAAGATCATCGGCGCCGCTCCGGTTCCACCCTCGCCACCATCTACGGTGATGAAGTCCACCCCTCGCTCACCGGATCTCATCGCATCGGCGAGCTCACGCCAGAAGTCGAGGTCACCCACAGCCGACTTGATCCCCACCGGCAACCCGGTCTCAGTCGCCAGCATCTCCACCCAGTCGAGCAGACTGTCGACGTCGTGGAACTCGGCGTGCCGCGACGGGCTGATGCAGTCCTTGCCTTCCGGCACACCACGGGTGCTCGCGATCTCGGCCGAGACCTTGGCTGCCGGCAGCACGCCGCCCAGTCCGGGCTTGGCGCCTTGGCTGAGCTTCACCTCGAGTGCCTTGACAGGCGCTCCCGCGACCAGGTCCTTGAGGGCGCTCAGGCTGAACCGTCCATCGGCATCGCGGCAGCCGAAGTATGCGGTGCCGATCTGGAAGATCAGCTCTGCGCCCTTGCGGTGGTAGGGAGAGATCGCCCCTTCGCCGGTGTTCTGCAGGCAACCAGCCAGCGCAGCGCCCCGATTGAGAGCCTCGATCGCGTTGCCCGACAACGACCCGAAGCTCATGCCGGAGATATTGACGACGGAGTTCGGCCGAAACGCGAGCCTGCGTCCCCGGGCTCCTCCCATCACCTTGGCGCAGGGAAGCCACGCCTCCTGTCCCGGCTTGCCGTGGGTCGAGTGCTGACGTCCGAACGTGCGGTGATGAATGATGACGTTGCCCGCCGTGTGCTCGAGATTGTTGTCGGTGCCGAAACCGAAGTAGTTGTTCTCGAGCTTGGACGAGGCATACACCCATCGCCGTTGGTCGCGGCTGAACGGTCGCTCCTCGTCGTTTCCCGCCACGATGTACTGCCGCAGCTCAGGCCCGATCGCCTCGAGCCAGAAGCGCGCGTGGCCGACGACGGGGAAGTTGCGCAAGATGGCGTGGCGCCGTTGCACCAGGTCGTGGGCAGCGACTGCGGCAACCGCTGCCACGGGCGCGGCTGTCCAGAGTTTCTTCACTCGGACAGTCTGCATCTCAACGCCGACCGGCGCTATGGCCGGGAGAGCCGGGTCGCAGCGAGCCGCTCCCCTACGCCGACGGCGCTCGCCGAACGGCCTTCTCTCGGCCGCAGCACATCATCGCGGCCGTCTTCGACATGACGTGGTACGCCGAGATGTGCGCGAAGGGCCGTCACTTGTGACCTTCCGGGAGGTTGCGGTGGCGGGAGTGCTGCGAGGACGATGGCAGCATGAGCAACGCGCGAGCCGCGGCCCTCCTGGCTGCCGCCATCCTCAGCCCCAGCCTGGCGGCATGTGCGAGTGACAACAGCGACGCCAGCACACCAGCGGAGAAGTCGACATCGGAGCCGGCCTCGTCCTCGGCCGGCTCAACCACCTCCGCGGGCTCGGACGGTGCGGCTGGCTCGGCCACGGTGGACGACTACGCGTCCCTGGTGGCTCAGTACGCCACGGATCTCAAGTCGGACATCAGAGACGGGCTGGATCCTGAGCAGTGCTCGTGGGGCGCCGGTCCCCCGGATAGGGACTCCAGTGGCCACTGCAGCGACAGTGCGGCAACGATCCAGCAGGGGGCGCGCAGCCTCGCAGACCGGCTCACTGCGGCGCAGGCTGACACGGGTCTCGGCGCCCCACCGGACCAGATATCGAAGCTGGTGAAGGACACGATCAAGGCGGCCAAGTCCACCGACAAGCGAGCCGAGCCAGCCCTCGAGTGTGCGCAGGACTACACCCGCGGATGCAACCCCAAGGCGGTTCGCTGGTCTGAGGCTATGCGCGCCATGCGGGACCAGCTCACCGCATGGGGTCAGTACCTTTAACGAGGTTCATCGGGCGCTCATCTGCGCCCCCACTGCTGACCTGCGACAGGGAAGAGGGCTCAGGTATGCACGATGCCTATGACGTGGAGGCCGTCCGCGCTCACTTCCCCGCTTTGGCGGAAGGAGCCGCCCACTTCGACGGGCCCGGCGGCAGCCAGGTTCCGGTGGAGGTGGCCGCCGCCGTATCGGCGACACTGTCCGCCGCCGTGTCCAACCGAGGGACTCTCACGCCAGCCGCGCGACGGGCCGACGACATCGTTCAGGGCGCCCGTGCCGCGATGGCGGACCTCCTCGGCGCGGACGCCCGGGGCATCGTCTTCGGTCGGAGCATGACGTCGCTCACCTTCGACTTCGCTCGTACCCTCGCCAAGACGTGGAACCCCGGGGACGAGGTGGTCGTGACGAGGCTCGACCACGACGGCAACATCCGGCCGTGGACGCTCGCGGCGGCAGAGCGAGGCGTGACAGTGCGCTGGGCCGAGTTCGACCCGATGACCGGCGAGCTGGGGCTCGATGACATCCGCAAGGTGCTCGGACCCCGAACGCGTCTCGTGGCCGTCACCGCGGCCTCCAATCTGATCGGCACCCGTCCGGACATCGAGGCCATCGCCGGCCTCGTCCACGAACAGGGGGCGCTGCTGTACGTCGACGCCGTCCATGCCGCGGCTCACTCGCCACTCGACCTGGCGACGTCGGGCGCAGACTTCCTGGTCTGCTCGCCGTACAAGTTCTTCGGTCCCCATTGCGGCGTGCTGGCCGCGCGGCCGGACACCTTGGAAGGGCTGCAGCCCGACAAGCTGCTGCCGTCGACCGACGCTGTGCCCGAACGCTTCGAGCTCGGCACGCTGCCCTACGAGCTCCTGGCCGGGTGCACGGCGGCCGTGGACTTCATTGCCGGCTTCAGCGCACACCACGCAGGCCGCCGCAGCCGGTTGCGGTCGGCGATGGGCACGATCCAGCGGTATGAGGACGGGCGGCGCGCCGAACTCGACACCATGCTGGCTGGCCTGCCGGGGGTGGTGTCGTACTCCCGGGCCAGCCGCCGCACGCCCACGTTGCTCATCGACGTCGAGCACCGTAGCGCCGCGCATGCGTCCCAGTTCCTCGCCGAACGGGGGGTCAACGCGCCGGCCGGAGCGTTCTACGCGATGGAGGCCTCGCGCGTGTTGGGCCTGGGAGACGCCGGCGCGCTCAGGGTCGGGCTGGCCCCTTACACGAACGCGTCCGACATCGACCGTCTCGTCGACGGCATCACGTCGTTCCTGAGGACCGCTCGGCAGGACGCTCCGGCCTGAGTACTCAGCGGTAGACGCCCCCGAGATGGCACTCAGCCGGCGGCGCTGTACCGCAGAGCGCTGCGGGCCCTCGCCTTCGCCGCCTCGACCTCGCGGTCCTTCGGCGGGGCTGAGGTGGTCAGGTCCTCGAGCAGCTGCGCCGTGGCGCTCATCACCGCATCGATGGCGGTCTCGAAGGCCTCGCGGTTCGCCGCCGAGGGTTTGGTGGTTCCGGCGACCTTGCGGACGTACTGGGTCGCCGCTGCCCTGATCTCGTCAGTGGTGGCGGGGGGCTCGAAGTTGTGGAGGGTTCGGATGTTCCGGCACATCCGGCCAGGATATTGGGCGTCCCGCACGTGTGCGAGCCGGTTCCGCGCACAGACAGGACGCTGCTGGAACCACAACCTGTCCGACAGCGTCGAACGACCATGAACACGATCGCAGCCTTGGCTCCCCCCGCGTGGCTCCTGGCCGGTGCCTTGCTCGCCGGCGCAGGCGCCTGCGCCCAGAGTCCCGACGCAGGGACTGCCGACACAGTGCAGCCCTCGGCGGGTGCGGAGCTGCGCTTGGACGGCCGTACCTTTGCCTCCGTCCACGTCACCAGCGACGGAGCACCCGTCGAGCTGGTCCCCGGGACGCAGATCCGCCTGTCGTTCTCCGATGGAGACCTCACCGCCTCCGCCGGCTGCAACACCATGCTGGCGGGCACGACGTACGACGAAGCGGTGCTGCGCATCTCCGATTCGCTGGGAATGACGGAGATGGGTTGCGACCGTCGACGGCAGGCCCAGGACGAGTGGCTCGCCTCGGTGCTGACGGCCCGCCCGACTCTGGCCCAGAAGGGCGACGGGCTGACGATCAGCCGGGGCGGTCTGGTGATCGAGCTGACAGACGTCGAGGTGCTCGAGCTCGATCGTCGGCTGCGGGCGACCCGTTGGAGGCTGCAGGGCTTCGGAGGACTTGGAGACGAGAGCAGCGTCACGAGTGTCATGTTCATTCGCCCCGCGACGCTCGTCTTCACCGGCAACGGCGCCAGCATCTCCACGGGCTGCAGCTCCGGGAGCGCCAACGCAGCGGTGTCCGCCGGAGTGGTGTCCTTCTCCGATTTCCGAATGACACCGACCGGTTGCGAGGACGGACGCGGCGCTGTGGGGCGTGCTGTCATGACCGTGCTGCGGTACCCCTGTCGCGTCGACATCGCGGGCAGCACGCTCACCCTCACCAGCCGCGCAGGAACCCTGTCCTACCTAGCCGCCTGACGGTCTCATGGGAGCCAGCGGCGCCATACCTTGGGATGCGTGTTGAGCCATGAGGCGACGTCTGCAGACCCCACGTCGTATCCGCTGAGGACCACGAGCTCCAAGATGTTGGCCGCACTGGCCGGGTCGAGGGCGTAGTTGTAGACGAGGGCGTACGCCGGACTTCCGGAGTCCGCGAAGTCGGCGTTGGCGATCTTCAGGTACCGGAAGTCACCGAAGGAGCACAACGTCGACGCGCGGCTCGGGAGGCACTCCCCGGCCGAGGACTCCGGGATGTCGATGGCGTGCTGGCCCGGCCGGTCACCCAGCAGGCCTCGTGGCCCTGCCACGAGATACACGTTCGGCTTGTTCGCGGCGTCGTCCATCCGCGGCTGCTGCATCAGCGTGCGCAGCCCCTTGCCGACACCCACCTGGTTGTAGTCCCGGACGACGTAGTCGAGGTCTTGGAAGTCGACGAAGGCGCGCGCGAGCGGCAGCAGGGCCGGAACCGTGGTGATCGCCGGAGTGGTGACGCCCCAGCCGATCCCGTCGACGTCTGCAAGGTCTCGCGCTGTGTCCAGTCCCCGCCGTCCCATGAAGAACGGTGCAAGCATGCGGACCACCCCCGGCACTCCGTTGGGCCCTACAACCCTGACGGGACCATCGGGTCCGGCCAGTCGTCGCCGCAGCTCGGGCACCCCGTACGCATCCAGGTAGACGTCGGCTTCCCCACGTGCCACCAGCTGCCAGGCGGTGCGGGAGCTCGACCTGACCAGCGACACGTCGCAGCCAAGGGTGTCCGACGCGATGGCGGCGACGATGAACGCGCTCGCCTCGTAGCCGCTCGTGGGGTCGTAGGCGATGGTGAGCTCGTCGCACCGGCCCGCGGCGGTGGGCGGCGACGAGGACGCCGACGACGAAGGGGTGGCGTCGGTACCGTTGCTGCTGTCGCACGAGGCGAGCGTGGCGCAGGTCGCCATCGCGACGACGACCGCGCAGAGGTCCCGTAGCCGGCCCCGCGTCGTCATGGCGTGCTCACCCCTGAGATGTTCAGGCCCGCCAATATATCGCCGCTCACGTGCGCACCAGCGTCTCCTCCATCCGGACCGCACTGATCGACGCCAGCAGCATCACCGCGGCACACACCGCAAAGGCAGTCTGGAACGACGCGGCATCTGCCAGCCAGCCGGCCGCCAACGGCCCGATGATGGCGCCCGCGTCAGAAGCCATCTGGAACACCGCGACCACCTTGCCACCCCTGCCGCGCATGACGTCTCCGACGACCGCCCCCGGAGCCGTGCCCACGAAGGCACCCCCGGCACCCATGGCCGTCATCGCCACCACGTACAACGGCAGTGAGGTCGTGGCGGCCAGCAGTGCGAGGGAGACCGCGGCGGTGAGCGATCCGGCGATCATCGCCGGCCGGCGACCGCGACGGTCGACGAAGCGGCCGGCCACCGTCAGCAAGGCCACTTGGGCGATCGATGAGCAGAGGAAGCCCACACCGGTCCACACCGGGGACTCGTGCAGCGCCTCGGTGACAAAGAGCGGCACGAGGCTGACACGGATCCCGAAGAACGACCATCCGATCGCGAAGTTCACGATCACCGCGGCCCGGTAACCGCCATGGCTCCACGCCTCGGCCAGCGATGTGCTGACGACCGGATCCTTCGACTCCGCCGGCTCCTCGCCAAGCCTCTGCTGCGAGCCCGAGGCGGTACTGGGACGGCTCCGCGCGGACCGCAGGAACACCGCGCCGATCCCGCCGGCGGCGATCAACGAGACCGCGTACACGAAGAACGGCAGCCGCAGCGAGTAGTCGGTGAGGAAACCGCCCATGAGGGGACCCAGCAGGCCGCCGATGAGGAACCCCGACTGGAACAGACCCGTGGCCCGGCCGCGGCTCGACGCGCTGACGACGCGGAACAGCAAGGCAGAGGCTGCGACCGTGAACATGGCGGAACCGATCCCGCCCAGCCCCCGCAGCAGCAACAGCTGCTCATAGCTCTGGGACAGGCCAGCAAGTCCTGTGGATACCGCGACGATCCCGATACCGGTCGCCAGAATGACGCGTTCCCCGAACACGTCCACCAGCCGCCCGCCGGCGAGCGCGGAGACGAAGCGCATCAGCGCGAACGCCGAGATCACGGCTCCGGCGGCGGTCTTGCCGACCCCGAAGGAGCGAGCGAACTCGGGAATCGCGGGGGCGACAACGCCGAAGCCGACGGCGACTGCCACAGCCACCGCAACCAGGACGCCGACTTCGCGGGGCAGATCTCGAAAGGGCCTCAAGGGCTCGCGGCGGCAGCGGGGACGACGGCGCCGAGGCTCACAGTCGTCGCACGAACAGGTGGGTGGCTGCCTCGCCACCGATCTCTGCGACTTCGCCACCACTGCCCAGCAGCACGCCTTCGGCGCCACGAGCCACGGTGATCACCTTGCCGGGCAGAGCGCCGACCCTGCGTAGCACCGCCATCACCTTCTCGTCGGTCTGGATCGGCTCGGCTATCCGGCCCACCACCACGCGTTGTTCGGTCGTCTCGGCGATCGTGTCCAGCGACTCCACGCCGTCCAGGAACACTTCGGCACCGAGTCCTTCACCCAGCTCGTCCAGACCCGGGATGGGATTGCCGTACGGCGACACCGTGGGGTGGTGAAGTATCTCAACCAGTCGGCGCTCGACGGTCTCCGACATCACGTGCTCCCATCGGCACGCCTCTACGTGCACGTCCTCCCATTCCAGGCCGATCACGTCGAGCAGCAGCCGCTCCGCCAACCGGTGCTTGCGCATGACGCGAGTCGCCAGCCGACGGCCTTCGACCGTCAGCTCGAGGTGCCTGTCGCCCTCGACCGTGAGCAGCCCGTCTCGCTGCATCCGAGCGACGGTCTGGCTCACCGTGGGTCCGGACTGGTGCAGGCGTTCCGCGATCCGCGCCCGCAACGGCAGGATCCCCTCTTCTTCGAGCTCGAAGACTGTGCGGAGATACATCTCCGTGGTGTCGATGAGGTCGGTCACCCGCTCGCCCACTCCCTTGCCATCGACGATGCCTGCCCGGACGAATCATTGTGCCGCGTCTCCACCCATCTTCCCAGCCAGCCCGGGGACGCTGCATGCCGAGCCACACCTCCAGCGTTCGTGGCGCTGCGGTGCATAGAGGTCGCGCTTTCCGTGCTTGTCGCGTACGGGAGGATGGCCAGGTGACGACTTCGCTGATGTGGTTCCGGCGTGACCTGCGCCTGCACGACAACCCGGCCCTGATGCGCGCCTGTGCCGACGGTGAGGCTGTGGTGCCGGTGTTCGTGTTGGACCCCCGACTGTGGGGTCCGGCCGGACCCTCGCGACGGGCCTACCTGCTCGCCAGCCTGAGGTCGCTGCGGGACGACATCGGCGGCCTGGTCGTTCGCTTCGGTGACCCGCGCGACGTTCTCGGCACGCTCGTGGACGAGACGGCCGCGAGCAGCGTGCACATCGCCGCAGACTTCGGGCCCTACGGATCCGAGCGGGACGCGTCAGTCGAGAAGGCACTCGCGTCTCGAGGAGTCGACCTCGTTCGCACGGGTTCGCCGTACGCCGTCGCGCCGGGACGGGTGACCCGCTCAGGCTCCTCGTCCTACCAGGTGTTCAGTCCGTTCGCCCGAGCATGGCGCCAGCACGGGTGGCGTGCTCCCGCAGGGCCGCTGCCCGAGGTCCGGTGGAGCACCTCACCCAGCTCCGACGATTGGCCCACGGTCCAGCTCCCCGCAGGGCTGACGTTGCCACAGGCCGGCGAGGCCGCTGCGTGGGAGAGGTGGCGAACGTTCCTCGCCGACCACTTGGCTGCGTACGGGACAGTGCGGGACCGGCCCGATCTCGACGCCACGTCACGGATGTCCGTGCACCTCAAGTGGGGCGAGATCCACCCCCGCACGCTCCTCGCAGATCTGGAGCAGGCACAGGCGGACAGCTCGTCTGTCGACCGCTACCGCTTGGAGCTGGCCTGGCGGGAGTTCTACGCCGACGTACTCGCGAGGCGACCCGACTCGGCTCGTGAGTACTACCGACCCCAGTTCGCCGATCTCGCCTACGACGATCCCGGCGAACGCTTCGATGCTTGGCGCGAGGGACGTACCGGCTATCCGATCGTTGACGCCGGGATGCGACAGCTGCGGGCGCAGGGGTGGATGCACAACCGGGTCCGCATGATCGTGGCGAGCTTCCTGGTCAAGGACCTGCATATCGAGTGGCAACACGGCGCCCGGCACTTCATGCACTGGCTGGTCGACGCCGACCTGGCGTCGAACTCGCACGGATGGCAGTGGACGGCCGGATCCGGCACCGACCCCGCGCCGTACTTCAGGGTCTTCAACCCGATCGAGCAGGGCAAGAAGTTCGACCCGGACGGCGTCTACATCCGCCGATGGTTGCCGGAGCTGCGCGACCGCCCCGACTCCGAGCTGCACCAACCGCACAACCCCATCGTCGAGCACGCCGCCGAACGCCGTGAAGCGCTGCGCCGCTACGAGAAGGTCCGGCAGGGCAGCGCCTCCGCATGAGCACTCGCGGCTCCACGCTGACCATCGCGTCGCGGTTCGCGGGCCCCGCCAACTCCGGCAACGGCGGGTACACGGCCGGCCTGTTCGCACACGTTCTGCAGGCGCAGGGCATCGTCGCCGTGACGCTTCGGCACCCACCTCCGCTCGACACCGCGCTCGAGGTCGAGCCGGACGGGACAGGCGGCCGTCTCCGGCACGGTGACGTGACAGTGGCCGTCGCGGAGCTTGACGAGTTCGCCTCTGCACCGCCGGCAGCGGTCAGCGTGGAGCAGGCGCTGGCGGCCGAGGAGCAGTACGCCGGGTTCGTGGACCACCCGTTCGGATCCTGCTTCGTGTGCGGAACGCTGCGCCGATCACCCGATGGACTGTGCCTGCGGCCGGGCCGCTTCGCAGCGAAGGGCACGGCCTGCACGTGGACTCCCGACTCCTCACTCGCCAGCGGCCCGGACGCGACCATGTCGGCCGCGGAGTTCGTGTGGGCCGCACTGGACTGCCCGGGTGGGTGGACCTCCGACCTGCACAGTCGGCCGTTGGTCCTCGGACGCATGCGCGCCCGCTGCGACCGCCTCCCGGCTCTCGGGGTGACGCACGTCGTCGTCGGTGCCCTGCTCGGCCATGAACGCCGCAAGACTTTCACCGCTACGGCGCTGTACGACGCGGAGGGCGTCCTGTTGGCCCGCGCCGAGCACACCTGGATCTCGGTGGATCCGGCCACCCTCTGACCCCCGGCCAACGGTGTCCGCGTCATGACCCTGGCTCGCACCCGGCCCGTGCCGCGCTGCCGGTTCTGCACCGGAGGTCAGGGCGCCGGATGCGCGGCGTCGTACCGCAGAAAGCCCTTCTGGCGGTAGCTGGCGATGAGTACCCCAGCGATGCAGGCGAGGCCACCAAGGGCCAAGGCGATGGTCGGCGTGGCGAGTGCGGCCGTGGAGCCTGCCACGAAGTCGCCCAAGCGCGGGCCCCCCGCCACCACGACGGTGAACACCCCTTGGAGCCGGCCGCGCAGGTTGTCCGGCGCCGCCACCTGCAGGATCGTCGACCGGTACGCCGCGCTGACCATGTCCGCGGCTCCGCTGAGGGCCAGGCACGCGACCCCGATCCACAGCGCCCGGGCGAAACCGAATGCCGCCACCGCCGCTGCGTAGACGATGACGCAAGCGGCCACCGCGACACCTTGCCGGTGGACCTTGCCCACCCAGCCGGAGAACGCGAACGCGAGCAGGGCACCAATGGCTGGTGCCGCCTGCAGCAACCCGACCGTTCGGACGCCACCGCCGAAGAACGAACCAGCAACGGCCGGAAACAGGGCACGTGGTTGGGCCAGGACCATCGCGCACAGGTCGAGGATGAAGGTCATCCGGACGTTGGGGGCTCCCCGGAGGAACCGCAGCCCCTCCAGCACCGAGCGCAGACCAGGACGCTGGGCGGGCTCGCCATCGACCGACTCCGGCGGCACCGGCGGCAGCTTGACCAATGCGTACAAGGCCGCGGTGAAGGTGACCGCATCGACCGCGTAGGCGAAGGTGTAGCCCCCGGCGCCGATGGCCAGCGCACCCAGGAGGGGCCCTACGGTGAACCCCACGTTGAACGACGCCATGCTCAGCGCGTTGGCGGCCGGCAGGAGCTCCTTGTCGAGCAGCCGAGGGATGATCGCGCTGCGCGCTGGGTTGTTGATGGCGTAGAAGCCCGACTGCAGCGCCACGACTGCATAGAGCACTGCGACGGATTCGAGCCCGCTGGCCGCATGCGCTACCAGCACCAATGACAGCACCCACAGCGCGAAGGACGCGGCCAGCGCGAGCTTGCGCCGGTCCACCACGTCGGCGATCGCGCCGCCGTAGAGGCCGAAGGTGACGAGCGGGACCAGTGAGAACAAGCCCACCAGCCCGACCGCGAAGGTGGAGCGCGTGATCGCGTAGACCTGGATGGCGATCGTCACCGCGGTCATCTGCTGGCCGAGCTGTGAGACCGTGCTCCCGATCCATAGCCGCCGGTAGTCGCGCGACGCCTGGAGAGGCCTGATGTCCGTCACGATCCTGCCCAGCGATCGCCGCACGCAGACACTGTAAACGGCTTGATTGGCGATTTCCGTCGACGTACGGTGTAGCCACACGTGAAGGGAGGTGGTCCTGCGAATGCATTCTTATAGGACTCGTGAGGTGGCTAGCCGCTAGGCAGTCGCACGACTTGGACGGCGTAGCGAATCCACGTTGGCTACCCGGACCCGCAGGTGCTGGACAGTCCATCCAGCCGTGGCCCCATGCCGCGCCAGCCTGCGGGTTCGCCGTCTCTCGAGGCTTCTCTGGCCTCACTCGATAGGTTCGGGGTATGACGCCTGACGCAGCCGGGGAGATCGCCCTGCGAGACATCGCCTCCTGGCGCCGCGAGTACGAGGACCAAGGGCTCACCGAGGCCGATCTCGGCGCTGACCCGCTGGGCGCTTTCCTCGTCTGGCTCGGCGCCGCGCGAGTGGCCGGACTGCACGAGCCCAACGCGATGGTGGTGTCAACCGCCGACGAGCGCGGTATCCCCTCGTCGCGGATGGTGCTGCTCAAGACCATCGACGAGCGCGGGTTCGTCTTCTTCACTAACCTGGAGTCCCGCAAGGGGCGCGACCTGCGGGCCAACTCCGCCATCGCGTTGCTGTTCCCGTGGCATCCGTTGGAGCGCCAGGTGCGGGTGGAGGGCGTCGCGTCCGTCGTCGACGACGCCGAGGCTGATGCCTACTTCGCGTCGCGGCCTCGCGGGTCCCAGCTGGGGGCCTGGGCGTCACCCCAGTCCCAGGTGGTGTCAGGTCGTGAGTACCTGCAGGAGCGCTATGCGCGTCAGGTGGACCGCTTCGAGGGCGTCGACGTTCTCCCCCGGCCGTCGCAATGGGGCGGCTACCGGGTACGTCCGCATCGCATCGAGTTCTGGCAGGGGCGGCCGGGGCGGATGCACGACCGCATCGCCTTCGACCGCGCAGACGACGACACCTGGTTCACTGAACGCCTCGCGCCCTGAGTACGGTACGAGCAGGGCAAGCAGTGAGGACATCATCATGGTCGAGGTCCACCACGGGCTCGAGGGCGTCGTAGCGTTCGATACCCAGATCGCCGAGCCGGACAAGGAGGGGTCCGCCCTTCGCTACCGGGGTGTCGACATCGAGGACCTGGTGGGGAGAGTGCCGTTCAGTCGGGTGTGGGGTCTGCTTGTCGACGGCTCCTACGAGCCAGGTATGCCGCCGGCCGAGCCGTACCCGATACCGGTGCACTCGGGCGACATCCGCGTCGACGTGCAGAGCGCGATCGCCATGATCGCGCCGGCCTGGGGGATGCGTCCCCTCTACGACATCTCCGAGACTGAGGCGCGCGACGACCTGGGCCGTACCGCCGTGATGGTGCTGTCGTACGTCGCTCAAGCGGCTCGCGGAGTGGGTCTGCCGATGGTGCCGCAGCGGGAGATCGACAGGTCCGCCACGATCACTGAGCGCTTCATGCGTCGGTGGCGCGGCGAGCCTGACCCCGCCCATGTCCAGGCGGTCGACGCCTACTGGACCTCGGCGGCCGAGCACGGCATGAACGCCTCGACGTTCACTGCCCGGGTGGTCGCCTCGACCGGCGCCGATGTCGCGGCGAGCCTGTCCGCCGCCGTCGGGGCGATGTCGGGACCGCTGCACGGAGGAGCCCCGTCCCGTGTCCTGGGCATGATCGAGGCGGTGGAGTCCAGCGGTGACGCCACCGGATACGTGAAGTCGCTGCTCGACAAGGGGGAGCGGTTGATGGGCTTCGGCCACCGCGTCTACCGCGCGGAGGACCCTCGGGCACGGGTCCTGCGGCGAACGGCCCGCGAGCTGTCGGCGCCGCGGTACGAAGTCGCCGAAGCACTCGAGAAGGCGGCCCTGGCCGAGCTCCGCGAACGGCGACCCGATCGAGTCCTCGAGACCAATGTCGAGTTCTGGGCGGCGATCGTGCTCGACTTCGCCGAGGTGCCCCCGCACATGTTCACCTCGATGTTCACGTGCGCCCGCACCGCGGGGTGGAGTGCCCATATCCTCGAGCAGAAGAGGACGGGCCGGTTGATACGCCCGTCAGCACACGACTCAGGGCCTCCGGCTCGAGGCGCGGACTCCATCGACGGCTGGCAGCCGGCCTGGGGCGAGTAGCCCCTGCCCCTGTCAGCCGCCGGACACCCACCGGCTGGCCAGTCGCCGGTCAGCTTCACCGAAAGGTACGCCCGGCTCAGTCTGGTCCCGCGCCGGGTCCGCCTGTGCGGAGTGCGACAATCACATGACCGCCACCGGTACCCAGCAACGGCCGGCGCGCATCCTGCCCGTACTGCAACGGAGCCCCGTGAACGACATCCCTCTCACCATCCCTGACCACTTGCTGCCGAGCGACGGGCGCTTCGGTGCCGGGCCTAGCAAGGTACGCACGGCGGCCGTGGACGCGCTGGCCGCGTCGGGCGGCAGCCTGCTCGGCACGTCGCACCGGCAGGCTCCGGTGAGGTCCCTCGTGGGCCGCGTCCGTGAAGGCCTGACCGAGCTGTTCTCGCTACCTGACGGGTACTCGGTCGTGCTCGGAAACGGCGGGACCACGGCGTTCTGGGACATTGCCACGTTCAGCTTGATCCGCCGGCGCAGCCAGCATCTGTCATTCGGTGAGTTCTCGGCGAAGTTCGGTGCCGCGGCCCGATCGGCCCCTTTCCTGGCTGAGCCGACGATACTCACCGCCACGCCTGGGAGCCGGCCGGAGCCGGTCGCCGAGGAGGGAGTCGATGTGTACGCGTGGCCGCACAACGAGACCTCGACCGGTGTGATGGCACCGGTGCACCGGGTCGACGATGCCGACCCCGATGCCCTCGTCCTCATCGACGCCACGTCGGGAGCCGGCGGCCTCCCGGTCGAGGTCCGGGAGGCTGACGCGTACTACTTCGCCCCGCAGAAGTGCTTCTCGTCCGACGGAGGTCTGTGGCTGGCGCTGATGTCCCCGACCGCTCTGGAACGGGTCCGCTCGATCAAGGCGGAAGGGCGCTGGATCCCGGCGTTCCTCGACCTGCAGACCGCCGTCGACAACTCGGCGCTCGACCAGACCTACAACACCCCGTCGGTGGCGACGCTGTTCTTGCTGGCAGAGCAGATCGACTGGCTCAACGGCCTCGGCGGCCTCCCGGCGGCGGTGGCGCGGACGACCGAGTCGTCAGGGCTGCTGTACCGATGGGCTGAAGCGTCGCCAGTCGCCACCCCCTTCGTGGCCGAGCCGGCCGACCGTTCCCTCGTGATCGGCACGATCGACTTCGCGGAGAACGTGGATGCAGCCGGCGTGGCGAAGGTCCTGCGCGCCAACGGCATCGTCGACGTCGAGCCTTATCGCAAGCTCGGCCGCAACCAGCTTCGCGTGGCCATGTTCCCGGCGGTGGAACCCTCCGACGTGGCGGCGCTCACGGGGTGCATCGACTGGGTCATCGAGCACCTCCCCAGCCGCGCGGATTCCGAGGCACTGCAGTCCTCACGAAGCTGAGGTGGACGCGGCCGAGGCGTGCCGCTCATGCAGAGCCGGAAGCAGGGTGGACTCGGCGAAGTCGAGGAACTCATCCTGTCCCTCGTCGCCGACCTGGACGATCGCCACGTCGGTGAAGCCCGCGTCCACGAACTCCCCGATGGCGTCGAGGATGGGCTCCACGTCCGGTCCGCAAGGAATCGCCTCGGCCACGTCGTCGGGACGCACGAACTGGCTGGCTCCCGCGAAGCCGGCCGTTCCCGGCAGCTCGGCGTTCACCTTCCACCCGCCGCCGAACCACCGGAACTGGGAGTGGGCGCGCTCCACAGCGGTGTCGCGGTCGCGGTGCCACGAGACGGGGATCTGCCCGATGAAGCGTGAGGCGGCGGGATTGACCTGTGTCCACTGCGAGAGCAGGTCGGGCTCGGGCTCCACCGCCACCAGGGCGTCGGCGAGCGGCGCGAAGTACTCGATCGACTGCTGACCGGACACGGCCAGCGCAAGCGGCACCCGCTTGTCCGGCAGGTCCCAGAGCTTCGCCGAGTCGACCCGGTAGTGCTGCCCGGCATAGTTGACATAGCCCCCGTCGAGGAGCTGCCCGATGATCTCGACGGCTTCCTTCATCATCTCGTGCCGAACGTTCGCCGGCGGCCATCCCTGTCCCACGACGTGCTCGTTGAGGTTCTCGCCCGAGCCCAGCCCCAGCGTGAACCGACCGTCGGAGAGGAGCGCTACGGTGGCTGCCTTCTGGGCGACCACGGCCGGGTGGTAGCGCATCAGCGGGCAGGTGACGTAGGTCATCAGCTCGACCGCCTCAGTCACCTGGCTGACCGCTCCGAGCATTGCCCAGGCGTAGCCGGCGTGACCCTGCTCGTCGAGCCACGGGAAGTAGTGGTCGCTCATCACCTCGAAGTCGAAGCCCGCCGCCTCCGCACGTGCCGCATAGGCGACGAGCTGCTTCGGACCGGACTGCTCTGTCATCAAGGTGTACCCGAACGACGGGCCGGACGTACTGCTCACGCGATCTCCTTGAGAGTCGAGGGGTTGCCCTCCCTTACCCAACGAGGCGCCGGGTTAGTCGGCGCGGCGGTGACGACGGTAGAGCACCAGCCCGACGAGGGTGACAACGACCAAGCCGGCACCGGCGACCTGCGTGGCACGCACGGCCCAGGTACGCAGCTCCCGGCTACCGGCCGCGTCTGTCCTGACGATCTCGGTGGTGGTCGGTCCCCCTGAGCCCGAGCCGCTCGTCGTCGGCGGCGGAGCCGGCGGCTCGAGATCAGGCAGGGCAACCTCGAGGACCTCCGAGTTCCCCATCTCCGACCCGATCCAGATCACGTCCTCCCCACCCGGGGACGTGACGGACTCTCCCTGCTCCTGACGCGGCAGGTCGAAGCTGTCCACCTTTCGCCAGGAAGGGAAGCGGTACACGACCGCACTGAAGTAGGTGCGAATCACGGCATACCGATGACCACTGACGAAGGTGGCGTCGGTGGCGATCGCGGGCGCCGAGGCGTCCCTGGTCAACGTGGCACGGTCGCGGCTGAAGACGTCGGGAGGACTGCGGTAGATCCGAGCGCTGGCGAGGCCCTTCGACACCACGAAGAGGCGCCCCGTTCGGGCGTCGTACAGCAGCGACTCGGCGTCGCGAGCCCCGTCGGAGTACGTCAGCGTGACGGCATCGGGCTGAACCGTCGCACTCCCACGCCCAGGCTGCGGTATGCGGTAGGCGACGACGGAGTCGCGCACCTGGTCGTTGTCTCCGATGTCTGCGACGACAAGGGCACCGCGGTCGATGCCGAGTGCCTCGATGTCGACGGGCGTGACGCCTGTGAGCGTGGTCTCACCGACCAGGCGCCCGTTGGATGCGTCCAAGGCATACACGGTGGCGGAGTCACCGGAGTCGTTGGTGGTGTAGACGAGGCCCGGGTGGGCGGTGCTCACGGCGAGCGAGCTGGACTCCGTGATCAGGGGGGTGGCGATGGTGAAAAGGACTCGATGGCCGCCCTCCGCGTTGCCTCGGACAGGCGTCGGTGCGGCGACAGCCGTGGGCGAGCTCACCCCCAGCAGTCCTATCGCCACCACGGCCACCAGACCGCGG
Organism: Nocardioidaceae bacterium; assembly: GCA_035633755.1. Classification (GTDB taxonomy): domain Bacteria; phylum Actinomycetota; class Actinomycetes; order Propionibacteriales; family Nocardioidaceae; genus DASQEH01. Next base: position 27,065 of record DASQEH010000090.1, read on the forward strand.
CGGCTAGGCCCCGTCACCGTCCTGTTCCACACTGATGTGGCCGTCCGGTTGAGCGCCCAGCACCGGGTGGAGATCCGTCAGCAAGGTGGCCAGCGCCGGCCGGACTCCCCAGTCCGCTACGAGCTCCCGGTAGGCCTCCTCGATGTCGGCTGCCGGCGGCGACCCGGTGCGGACGGCCCGGATGAGCGCGTTGCGGGGGGTGTGCGCGGAGTCCACGAACTCGATCACGTCGACGCGGTACCCGACCAACCGCAAGATGGCTGCTCGCAGGGCATCGGTGAGGACGTCGGCGAATCGCTCGCGCAAGATGGGATGGCGTGTGACCAGCCGGTAGGGACCGGGAGCCTGCCGCGCACCGAGCTGACGCTGGATGTCGTGGTGGCAGCAGGGCGCGGCAAGGATCACCGGCGCCTGCCAGCGAACGGCCCGCGCCAGTGCGTCGTCGGTCGCGGTGTCACAGGCGTGCAGCGCCAGCACGAGGTCGGGATCATGGTCGAGACTGACGTCGGCGATGGGGCTGTCGATGAACTCGATCTCGGCGCCCACCCCCAGCTGGCGGGCTGCCTCGGTGTTGTGGCCGCGAGCCTGGGACTTGCTGTCGACCCCGACCACGCGGACAGGTAGGTCCTTGACCACCCGGAGGTAACGAAAGGCCGCGAAGGTCAGGTAGGCGTTGCCACAGCCGAGGTCCACGACGCGGACAGGCTGCTCGGTCGGCTTCCCGTCGGCCGCTGGCGGCGCCACCTGCGGCACCAACGGGTCGAGTGCGGCGAGGAAGTCCTGGACCTGCCGGAACTTCGCCTGGCGACGAGGCTTGATGCGTCCGTCCGCCGTCGCGATGCCGAGCACCTCGAACACCTCGTCCCGCTCGTCGAGCCGACGGCGCTTCTCGCGGTCGTGCTGACGCTGGGGCTCCGCCGATGCCTCGAGCGCAGCTCGGTGCAGCAGCGGTCGGCCTTTCTTCGAGATCCGGACCTGGACCTTCTCGGAGCGGGTCTCGACGTGCCAGTTGGCGTAGCCGTCGCGTAGGAGGGCGTGAATCGCTTGCGAGGCGTCGGGGCCGGGGACGACATTGCGGGTGTGCGCCTGGGTGTCGTCGTACGAGGTGATCTGCAGCCGGCGCCCGGCCGACACGTCGACGTAGCGCAGGTCGACCCGACGAAACGCAACACTGCGGTTGCGTTGCCGCCCTGCCATGGTCGCCCGTACCAGGGACCCGTCGTCCTCGAGGAGCGCCTGGACGGTGGCGCGGGCGTCGTCCAGCTGGCCGTCTGCAGGGCGGGCATCGTGCACGGTCTGCGAGCTGCCCGCAGGTTGCTGCTGCGAGCCCGAGACGTCCATACGCTCCACTTTAGGACCGGCGGGCACGCCGGAACCGGCTTATCGAAGTGCCGAGACGACGACGATGACGAGCAGGAGCACCAGCAGAGCCGGGATCAGCAGGCGACGATACTTCGGGTTCATGGCTGCTCATGCCGCGATCGTGTCGGAGCGCAGCGACACGTCGCCCAAGCTGATCCGCTCGGCCCGCATCAGCCAGATCGTGGCTGCCATCACGATGGCGAGGGTGGCTGCGCCGCCGGCGATGAGGGTCCATCGCGGACCGAAGGTCTCTCCGATCCACCCGATCACCGGCGCCCCGAGCGGAGTGCCTCCCATCAAGGTCATCATGTACAAGGCCACCACGCGACCCCTGATGTCGGGATCGACCGACAGCTGGACCACGGTCTGCAGCGAGTTCAGCATGGTGAGCGCAGCCACCCCGACGACGGGCAGCCAGGCCGCGAACAGCCAGTACGTCGGCATCAAACCCGCGACCACCTCGGCCGACCCGAATGCCAGCGCTGCCAGCACGAGGACGACCCGTCGCGGACGGCCTCGGCGAGCTGCCAGCAGCGCTCCGGTGAGCGATCCGATCGCGAGGAACGACCCCAGCAGACCGTACTGCCCGGCACCTTTGTGGAACTCGCCCGTCGCCATCAGCGCGGTGGTCATCTGGAAGTTGAGCCCGAAGGTGCCGGCGGCGAAGGCGACGACGAACACAAAGACGAGCTCGGGCCGGGCGAGCACGTAGCGCAGGCCCTCACGCAGCATTCCCTTTCCCTGCTCGAGGGGAGCCGAGGGTGACAGCTCTGAGGCACGCATCGCTCGCAGCGAGCCCAAGACAGCCAGGTAGCTCATCGCGTTGAGCAAGATGACCCAACCGGTGGCGGTCACGCCGGAGCCGAGAGCGGCGATCAGGAAGCCAGCGACGGCCGGACCGATGATCCGGCCCAGGTTGAACGAGGCGGAGTTGAGGCCGACCGCGTTGGGGAGGTTGTCTCTGCCGACCATCTCGATCACGAACGACTGGCGAGCCGGGGCGTCGAACGCAGTACCGATGCCGAAGAGAAGCGCCAGGACGTAGACATGCCACACGGTGGCGGTTCCGGTCACGGCGAACAGACCGAGAAGCCCGGCCGAGGCAGCCATGCCGACCTGGGTGAGGGCGAGGACACGACGCTTGGAGTACCGGTCGGCGATGAGTCCCGCGAAAGGGCTCACGAGGAGGAACGGCAGGAACTGCAGCCCGGTGGTGATGCCGAGGGCGCTTCCTGACGAGGTCAGCTCCAGCACCAGCCAGTCCTGGGCGACTCGCTGCATCCAGGTACCGGTGTTGCTGATGAGGCCGCCGAATGAGTACAGGCGGAAGTTGCGGATGCTGAGGGCTTGGAACGTAGGGCTCATGCCTGGGAGAGTCGTTCGAGGATGGGCGCTGCCTCGCGGAGGGTCTGCCGCTCCGCAGCGGTGAGCTCGTGAAGGCGCTTGTTGAGCCAAGCCTCCTTGCGAAGGCGCGACTCGGTGAGAACGGCGTCGGCCGCGTCCGTCAACGAGACGACGACGAGCCGCTTGTCCGCCGGGTCGGGGTCGCGGCGGAGGAGACCCTTGTCAACGAGGCAGGTGACGATCCGCGTCATCGAGGGCGGCTGGACCTTCTCTGCGGCGGCCAGGTCGCCGATGCTCATCGCGCCCTGCCGCCACAGGGTTCCCAGCACGGCCAGGTGGCTGGCGCTGAGGTCGTAGCTGGCGTCGCGTTCGTTACGCAGCCGACGCGACAGCCTCATCACCGAGACCCGCAGGCTACTGGCGAGGCCGGCATCGGTGCGCGCGATGCTCGCGGCAGAAGAAGGCATCTAGTTAGCATAACTTATTAGCAAGGCTAACAAAAGCGCATGACCGCCCAGCGTGGGGACGGGCGGCGTAGGCTTTCAGCGTGACCGAGCGTCGCCCGTTCAAGCTGCCCTATCGTGCGAGCGCGCGCGGTCCCGATCCTGACCCCTACAGCGGGCGGCCCCCGATCGACTCGATCGAGATCGGGCAACGGACCTACGTCACCGCCACGGTGCAGCCGTTGGACGTCTCCGGAGTTCGCACCGTGGCAGTGGGAACCGTGCTGTGGTTCCTCGCATTCGTGGCTCTCCT
>DASQEH010000091.1:0-37502 GCA_035633755.1 Nocardioidaceae bacterium
CCTCGCCGAGCAGATCCTCGTCGACTCCGCCGCCGACCACGACCCAGCCACATTGACCCGACTCGGCCACCGAATTCTCGAAGCCGTCGACCCCGACACCGCCGACCGGCACCTCGCCACCATCCTGGAACGGGAAGCCCGCCAGGCCGAACGGCTGCGGTCGGCCTCCCGCCACAGCGACGGCCACGGCAACGTCTACTACAAGCTCCGCGTCCCCCTCGCCGACGACGCCTACCTCTGGCCGGTCCTGGACACCCTGGCCGCCCCCCGGCCCCCTACCGACGGCATCCGCGACGACCGCGCCCCCTGCCAACGCATGGCCGACGCGTTCCTCGAGGCCTTCCGCCGCGTCAGTCTCGACGGCGGCCTTCCCAGCGCCGGCGGAGACCGACCCCGAGCCCTCATCACCGTCACTCTCAACCACCTCCCGTCGGGGCTGGGCGCCGCCACGCTGCTCGACACCGGCGACCACCTCGCCCCCTCCGCCGCCCGCCACCTCGCCTGCGACGCCGACCTCATCCCCACCATCCTCGACACCACCAGTGCCCCCCTCGACCTCGGCAGAACAGCCCGCTGCTTCACCGGTGCCGCCCGACTCGCCGTCATCGCCCGCGACCAAGGCTGCATCCACCCCGGCTGCCAACGCCCACCGAGGTGGTGCGACGTCCACCACGTCACCCCCTGGTGGCAAGGCGGCACCACCAAACCTGACAACGGAGTGCTCCTCTGCGGGTACCACCACAAGCTTCACGAACACACCGAGTGGCACATCCGATTCGCGCCGGACGGCATTCCCGAATGCATCCCACCGCCCTGGATCTCGCCACACCGCAAACCCATCCGACACACCCGCCACCTCACCCTCAGGATGTAGGCGATCCGCCACCTCACCCGGGAGGATGCTCGATCGAAATGATGTCGGAACTGATTCTGGAGACGGTGTCGCGCGCGCTGCGCCGGGCGGCAGCCGGGCGCTCACCGGGCGCTCACTCGGGCCCTCGTCCGAAGCCCTCCCCTCGCCACGCTGCCCGAGGCGCGCCGCGAGCATCGTCAACGCCCCGGTCGGCGCTCAGAACACCAGCGAGTTGCCCGGGTCCTCCACGAGTGCGGCGACGTCCGACAGGAACCGCGAGCCCTGTTCACCGTCGACGACGCGATGGTCGAAGGACAAGGCGAGCGTTGTCACCCAACGCGGCTTGATCTTCTTTCCCACCATCCATGGCTGGCGACGAATCACGCCCATCGCGAGTATTCCGGATTCACCCGGGTTGAGAATCGGCGTACCGGCATCGACACCGAACACACCCACATTCGTGATGGTGAACGTACCGCCCGCCATCTCACTCGGCTGTGTCTTGCCTTGCCGTGCCACAGCAATGACCTCTTGCAACGCGGCAGCGAGATCGGCTCCCGACATGGCCGCAGCGTTCTTGATGTTGGGCACCACCAGGCCGCGCGGAGTGGCAGCGGCGATACCCAGGTTGACGTAGTGCTTGACAACGATCTCCTGAGCCGCTTCGTCCCAGCTCGCGTTGAGAGCCGGTGTGCGTGCGATCGCCATGCAAACGGCCCGAGACACGATGAGCAACGGCGAGACCTTGACGTCGCGGAAGTCACGGGCACGCGACAACCGGCGGACCATCCGCATCGTTCGCGTGACGTCGACGGTTATCCACTCCGTCACATGAGGGGCGGTGAACGCGGACGTGACCATCGCCTGCGCAGTGGCTTTGCGCACGCCCTTGACGGGGATCCGTGTCTCTGACTGCGAACCCCCACCCTGGGGCGGCACCCCCTCTGGCCGTCCCGTCTGCGTCCCCTCGATCCGCCCGGTCGCCGCCTGGACGCCCCGGCCCGCCTGCTGTTCCACGTCGGTGCGGGTGATCGTTCCACCCTCCCCGGTGGCTGTCACCTCGGCCAGATCGACACCTAGGTCCTTGGCGAGCTTGCGGACGGGAGGCTTGGCGAGCACCTGGATATGCGCGGATGGCAGGGTTTGCGGCGGCTCGAGCAGGGCTGAGGGGGCGGCCGGCTCGGCGTCTGCGATGTCGACGGCGGGCGCGGGGGTGGCATAGGGAGTGAAAGCATGCTGGACACCGACCTGCGCTGCCGCCGGGGACGTCTCGACCGGGGCTGCGCCCTTGCGCGGCCGGCGCTTGGCCTCAGTGGTCCGCGGACCGTATCCGACGAGCACCGACGTACGCCCTCCGGGCGCCGGACCGCCGATCAGGCCCGGCTCGACTGCGCCCTCCTCGGGCAGGCTGGGGATCAGGTCTTCTGAGGCGCCGGCGTGGGTGGCGGGTGCCTCGGCGTTCGGGGTGGCCGAACCCTGGGTCTCGACGCTGATGATGGCAGTGCCGACGTCCACCGTCTGACCCTCGTCGACAAGCAACGCAGCGACGGTACCGGCGAAGGGGCTGGGCAGCTCGACCAGAGACTTGGCGGTCTCGATCTCGACGAGGACGTCGTTGATCTTGACCGTATCGCCCACCTCGACCTTCCACGAGACGACCTCCGCCTCGGTGAGGCCCTCGCCGACGTCGGGGAGCTTGAACTGCTTCATGTCAGACATGGAACGATCCGATCAGTAGGCCAGGGAGCGATCGACGGCATCGAGCACCCGGTCCAGGTCCGGCAGGTACTCCTCCTCGATCCGGCTGGGCGGGTACGGCGTGTCGAACCCGCCCACCCTCAGCACCGGGGCCTCCAGGGAGTAGAAGCACTCCTCGGTGACGCGCGCCGCGATCTCGCTGCCGAGGCCGAGCGTGAGGGGCGCCTCGTGGACGACGACGACCCTGCCCGTCTTGCGAGCCGACTCATGGACAGGACCCATGTCGAGAGGCGACAGCGTCCGCAGATCGATGACCTCGAGGCTCAGGCCGTCCTCGGCCGCAGCCATCGCAGCCTGCACGGCGGTCTTCACCATCGGTCCATAGGCGAGGACCGTGACGTCGGTTCCGGCCTGGACGACACGCGAGCTGAACAGCGGGTCGGGCGCGCTGTGCTCGTCGAGCTCCGCCTTCTCCCAATACCGGCGCTTGGGCTCGAAGAAGACGATGGGGTCGTCGGCGGCGATCGCCTGCTGGATCATCCAGTAGGCGTCGACCGGGTTGGAGCATGCGACGACCTTGAGACCTGCCGTGTGGGCGAAGTACGCCTCGGGGCTCTCGCTGTGATGCTCGACCGCGCCGATGCCTCCGCCAAAGGGGATCCGGATGACGATGGGCATCGTGATCTTGCCCCTGCTGCGGAAGTGCAGCTTCGCCACCTGGCTGACGATCTGGTCGTACGCCGGATAGACGAACCCGTCGAACTGGATCTCGCACACCGGCCGGTACCCACGCATGGCGAGCCCTACGGCCGTACCGAGGATGCCCGACTCGGACAGCGGTGTGTCGATGACCCGATCCTCACCGAAATCCTTCTGCAGTCCGTCGGTGACGCGGAAGACTCCACCCAGCTTGCCGACGTCCTCTCCCATGATGATCACCTTGGGGTCGGCGTCCATCGCGGCGCGCAGACCCATGGTGACGCCCTTGGCGAGGGTGATCGCGGTCATCGGACGCCTCCGCCGTTGGTGTGAGGGCCGTCGTCGAAGGACGCCAGGTAGGCCGCGTATGACTGGCGCTGGGACTGCAGCTCGGGCGTGGTCTCGTCGTAGACCGCCTCGAAGATGTCGAGGATGTCGGGGTCTGGCATCTCGAGGCAGCCCTTGCGCAGCCCGGCTGCAAGGTCGTCAGCCTCGGAATCGATGGCGGAGTAGTAGTCGTCGTCGGCCAAGCCGCTGCGCGACAGATAGGCGCGAACGCGCTCGATCGGGTCCTTGAGCTTCCAGTGCTCCAAGTCGGCGCTGAGACGGTAGCGGGTCGGATCATCCGAAGTGGTGTGCGCACCCATCCGATACGTGTAGGCCTCGACGAAGGTGGGGCCGCTGCCCTCACGCGCGCGCTGCAGAGCCGCGCGCGTCACCGCGTACACCGCGAGCACGTCGTTGCCGTCGACCCGCAGGCCGGGGAAGCCGAAGCCCAGGGCGCGTTGGTACAGCGGGATCTTCGACTGTCGCTCGATCGGCTCGGAGATCGCCCACTGGTTGTTCTGGCAGAAGAACACCACGGGAGCGTTGAAGACACTGGCCCAGATGAACGCCTCGTTGACATCGCCCTGGCTGGTGGCTCCGTCACCGAAGTACCCGATGACGGCGGCGTCACGGTCCGGGTCGCCGGTTCCGATGACGCCGTCACGCTGAAGTCCCATGGCGTATCCGGTCGCATGCAGGGTCTGCGCCCCGATCACGATCGTGTAGAGGGCGAACTTGTCGGCCAACGGGTCCCAGCCGCCCTGGTCGACACCCCGGAACAGCCCCAGCAGGTGCAGCGGGTCGATGCCTCGGCACCAGGCGACGCCGTGCTCGCGGTAGGTGGGGAAGGCGAAGTCCTGCTCGCGCATCGCACGCCCGGATCCGATCTGGGCGGCCTCTTGGCCGAGCAGGCTGGCCCAGATGCCGAGCTCACCCTGCCGCTGGAGGGCGGTCGCCTCCGTGTCGATGCGCCGGGTCATGACGAGGTCTCGGTAGAAGCCCTTGATGGCGTCGTCGTCGAGGTCGAAGGAGAAGTCCGGGTGCTCGACGCGCTCCCCTTCGGGGGTGAGCAGCTGGATGAGGTCAGGACCGCCGCCGTCGTGAGTCGGTCCGAACACCTCCCCGAGTCCGGGGCCGAAACCTGTCGTCACTCGCTCCTCCTGTCGAGGCCGTTCGGGATCGCCGCCCGGCCTGCATTGTGGTGACGAGCGCGCCGCCGGGCGGGGTGGTGCCCGGCTCTGCGAGCTCGTGACGTAGGCCTACGGTACCTGTTGGACGGGTGATCGTGACTCGTACAGGCCGTCCGATTCTCGCGTGACCGTACCGACGGCAGCGGTTAGCCTAGACACGTGCGACAGGACCGAAAACCCCCGACACTAGTTACTTCAGGCCCCGACTCCGACGGCTCCGTCGGCTCGTCAACGGTTGCGGCTCCGCTGCTGGTCGCGCTGGCCCTGGGCATCGTGTACGTCGTATGGGGGTCCACATACCTCGCCATCCGCATCGTCGTCGAGGACCTGCCGCCGCTCGCCTCAGCCAGTTGGCGCTTTCTGCTGGCCGGCGCCGTTCTTGGCCTCTGGCTGGCGGCGCGAAGCGGCGTCGCGAGGCTGCGCGTCACTCGGGCCGAGCTGCTCGGCTGTGTCACCCTGGGCCTGTTGCTACCCGCCGCCGGCAACGGGCTCGTCGTCGTGGCTGAGAGCCGAGGCGCCCCCTCAGGAATAGCCGCCCTCCTGATCGCTGCTGTGCCGCTGTGGGTGGTGATCTACCGCAGCTGCGCCGGGGACCGACCGAGCCCTCGCACCCTCACCGGAGTGATCGTCGGCTTCGCCGGGCTTGTGGGTCTCATCTCCGCCTCCGGGCTGGAGGGTGACGTGCCCATCGCTGCCTGCCTCCTCATCGTCGTCGCCGCGATGTGCTGGTCGTTCGGCTCCTGGTCGACCTCGTGGCTGAGGCTGCCGCGAGACCCCTTTGTGACGGCGGTGTACGAGATGATCGCCGGCGCTGGCTTCCTCTTTCTCGGCGGGCTGCTGCGCGGCGAGGATGTCGTTCCTCGGTCAGCGCCACTGGATTCCTGGCTCGCCTGGGGCTACCTGGTCACGTTCGGCTCTGTGCTGGCGTTCACGGCGTACGTCTGGGTCCTCCAGGCCGCCCCGATCTCGCTGGTGGCGACGTACGCCTACGTCAACCCTGTCGTGGCGGTCTTCCTCGGTTGGCTCATCCTCGAGGAGGCGATCACGCCCGCCATCGTCATCGGCGGCGGAGTGGTGGTGGCCTCGGTAGCGATCGTGGTGTCGGCCGAGCGCCAGACGGCGGCCAGCACCTAGGACGACGACGCAAGCCACGCCTTCGCGTCAGGACCAGGCTCGACCGTGACGGCCGCGCCTAGGCCAGCGACGCCAGCCAGGCCTCATGCAGGTCGGAGTAGCGGCCGCCGCGCGTGGCGATCAGTTCCGACGGCGTACCGTCCTCCACCACCGAACCGTGCTCCATGACGAGCACCCGGTCGGCGATCGCGACGGTGGACAGCCGGTGGGCGATGATGATGGCGGTGCGTTCGGCCAGAATCGTGCGAAGTGCCCGCTGCACGAGCCGCTCCGACGGCACGTCCAGGCTCGACGTTGCCTCGTCCAAGATCAGGACTGCGGGGTCGGCAAGGAAGGCGCGCGCGAACGCGACGAGCTGCCGTTGACCCGCTGACAGGCGACCACCTCGGTTGGCCACGTCTGTGTCGTAGCCGTTGGGCAGGTTGACGATGAAGTCGTGGGCACCGATGGCCTTCGCAGCGGCCACGATCTCCTCGATCGACGCGTTGGGCTTGCCGAAGCGGATGTTGTTGCCGACGGACCCGTTGAACAGGTAGTTCTCCTGCGTCACCATGACGATGGCACGGCGCAGGTCGTCCTCGGCCAGGTCGCGCAGGTCGATGCCGTCCAGCGAGATGCGCCCGGCCGTGGGGTCGTAGAACCGTGACACCAGCTTGGCCAGCGTCGTCTTGCCCGCCCCCGTCGTCCCGACCAGCGCCACGGTCTGGCCGGCGGGGATCTCCAGCTCGAGGTTGTCGAGCACGGGCCGGTCTTCGACGTAGGCGAAGCTGACCGAGTCGAAGCTCAGCGCCCCGGCAGCATGCTGGAGCCTGACCGGATGCTCCGGCTCCGGCACCGACGGGGTCTCCTCGAGCACCCCGGACAGCTTCTCGAAAGCCGCCGAGGCCGACTGGAAGCTGTTGTAGAACTGCGAGATCTCTTGCATCGGCTCGAAGAACTGTCGCAGGTACAGCAGGAAGGCGGCGAGCACTCCCACGGTCACCTCGCCATTGAAGGCCAGGTGTGCGCCGTAGATCAGAACCACCGCGATCGTGACGTTGCCGATCAGCTTGATACCGGGCATGAACACGCCAACCAGCCGGAAGGCGCGCTCGTTCGCCTGCCGGTACTCGTCGGTGACCTCGTCGAAGATGTCCTGGTTGCGCTCCTCACGGCGGAACGCCTGCACGGCGCGCATTCCGTTGACCGTCTCCACGAAGTGCACGATGACGGCGGCGACCGTCTCGCGGGTACGTCGATAGGCCTTGGCGGACTCACGTCGGAACCAGCTGGAGAGCCACAACAGCAGGGGGAAGCACAACAGCGCCACCAACCCGAGCTTCAGGTCGAGTACAAGGAGCAGGACAGCGGTTCCGACCAGGGTGAGCAGTGCCGTGATGAGACCATCGAAGCCTCCCTCGAGCATCTCGTTGATCGCGTCCATGTCGGACGTCTGCCGGGAGATGACACGTCCGGACGTGTAGTTGTCGTGGAACTGCGGCGACAGCGCGGAGAAGTGGGTGAAGACGCGCCGACGCAACGCGATGAGGACCTGCTGCCCGACCCGTCCCGACATGAGCAGGAACATCTGCCGGGTGACCGCCTGGACGATCACCATGAGCAGCACGATGCCGACGATCATCAGCAGCGTGGCGCTGCCTTCACCGGCGAGCATGGGCGGGATGCCCTTGTCGATGCCTTCCTTGACGAGGTATGGCACGGACAGCCGTGCAGCGTTCTCGATCACGACAGCAGCCAGGATCGCGATGATGGCGCGTTTGTGCGGTCGCAGCAGCGAGCCCATCAACCTGCGTGACCGGTCCCGCAGCAGCAGCGAGACGCTGGCGGACATCTCCTCGGCGTCCTGCGCGGCGACACCGCGCCAGTTCCCGTCCGCCGGTCCGTCAGCCGGAGACCCCGTGGAGTCTGCTGGTGGGCTGGTGTCGGTGGCGGTCATGACGTCACCGCCTCGACCTCGGGCACGACGAGGTCGTCGCCGTCGTGCCCCCCGAGCAGCTCTCGATACGCCGGAACGGTGGTCAGGAGGTCGTGGTGCAGTCCGACGTGGGTGATGGTGCCGTGCTGCAACAGAGCCACCCGATCGGCGAGCATGACGGTGGACGCTCGATGGGCCACCACGATGCCTGTCGCGCGCGAGAGCACCCGGCGCAGGGCCGCCTCGACGAGAGCCTCGGTGTGTACGTCGAGCGCGGACAACGTGTCGTCGAGAACCAGGATCTTCGGCTGGGACAGCACCGCGCGCGCCAGGGCCAGCCGCTGGCGCTGCCCGCCCGACAGCGACATCCCCTGCTCGCCGATGCGGGTGTGGATGCCCCACGGCAGCGCATACACGAAGCCGGCTTGGGCCGTCTCGACAGCGTCGGCGACCTCGGCATCGCTCGCGTCGGGACGGCCAAGCGTGACGTTCTCGCGTGCGCTCATCGAGAACAGCGTCGGCTCCTCGAACGCGGTGGCGACGACCTTGCGCAAGGACGACATCTTCAGGTCGCGGATGTCCACACCGTCGATGGTGATCCGGCCACCGGTCACGTCGTACAGGCGGGGGACGAGGCCGGTCAGGGCCGTCTTGCCCGAACCCGTGGCGCCCACGATGGCCACCGTCTCTCCGGGTGACACCTCGAGGTTGACGTCGCGCAGCACGAGATCCGTCGAGTCGGGGAAGTGGAAGTCGACGTGCTCGAAGCGCAGGGCTCCGCGCGGGTCGTCGAGCTCTCGCTCACCTTCGACGATGGACGATTCGGTGTCGAAGATCTCGAGCACTCGGTCGGCAGCAGTCATGGCCTCCTGGGCCATCGCCAAGATGACGCCGAGCGACTCCAGGGGCCAGATGAGCTGGAGCATCAAGATGATGAAGGCGACGAGGGTTCCCGCGGTCAACGCGTCTCGACCGACGGCCAGCGCTCCCAGCAGCAGCACCACGACCAAGCTCAGGTTCGGGATGATGTCGAGGAACGTCCAGAAGCGCGATGACAGCTTGACCTTCTCCAGTGAGGAGACGTACAAGCTGTCGGTGATGCGGGCGAAGTTCTCGTCGATGTAGCGACCTCGTCCGAACGACTTCGTGACGCGGTACCCGACCGCCGCTTCCTCGACCGAGGTAGCGACGTCACCTTGCTGGTCCTGGACGCGACGAGACACCACGACGTAGCGGGACTCGAACCGCTTGCTCAGCCAGATGATCGGTACTGCCGACACGGCCACGACAAGGCCGAGCGGCCAGTACATCTGGAGCAGGACGATCGTCACCACGGTCAGCTGCAGGATGTTGATGATGAGGAACAGCAGGCCGAAGCCCATGAAGCGACGAAGCGCGCTCAAGTCCGTCGTGACGCGTGACAACAGCTGGCCGCTCTGCCACCTCCCGTGGAACTCCATCGGCAGCGCCTGCATGCGCCGGTAGAGGTCTTTGCGCACGGCGGTCTCGAAGCCCAGCACTGCGCGCGCCTGCACCCAGCGGCGGATCAAGATCAGGGCGGCTTCGGTGATGCCCAAGGCGAGGGCCAACAGCCCGAGCGGCAGGATCTCGCCGGACCGGTGCTCGGCGATGGGGCCGTCGATGATCGACTTGGTGACCAGCGGTATGGAGAGGCTGACGAAGACGCCGACCAGCGCGGTCGAACCCATCACCGCCAGGTGAGCGCGATAGGGGCGCAGGTATCCCCGCAACCGCCACAGCGACCGAGTGCCGCCCGATCGCGCTCGCGGATCCTTGGGGGCGACGCGACTGGTCGAGACACTCATGAGGTGGAGGGTGCCCCTTGCGGTCGGACGTCAGATCCAGCCGGCCTGCCGGGCGGAATCGGCGGCGACGCGGCAGCCAGTCCGAAGACGCGAACCGGCGGTAAGCACCACTCTACCCAGTGCCTGTGACCACTTCCAGCCGATTTACGTGCCGGACCGGCTGTCGGCGACCATCTCTGCGGCCACGGACAGCACCACGTCGTTCGCTTCCGGCTCGCCGATCGTGACCCGCACCCCCTCGCCCGGGAACGGCCGAACGCTCGTACCTCGCTCGTCGCACCGGGCGGCGAACGCCGTGGCCTTGTCCCCTAGTGGGAACCAGACGAAGTTCCCTTGGGCGGCCGGCAGGCTCCAGCCCTGCCCTCGAAGCGCCTCAACGACTCGCTCACGCTCGGCGACCAGGGCGTCGACGCGTTCGAGCAGCTCGATCTCGGCCGCCGGCTCGAGGGAGGCGACAGCGGCCACCTGGGCGACGTGGGACACCCCGAACGGCAGGGCGCACTTGCGGATCGCTTCGGTCAGCCGCGGCGGCCCGACGCCGTAGCCCACCCGCAGGCCGGCCAGTCCGTACGCCTTTGAGAAGGTGCGCAGGACGACGACGTTCTCCCGGTCGGCCGCCAGCTCCAGCCCGTCCACCTTGTCCGGGCCGGTCACGAACTCACGGTAGGCCTCGTCCAGGACCACGATCACCGACGGTGGGATGGCGTCGACGAACTCGAGCAGCTCGCGATGACCGACCGATGGGCCGGTCGGGTTGTTCGGTGTGCACACGATGACCACCCTCGTGTCGCCGGTAACAGCGGCACGCATGGCCGGCAGGTCATGCCTGGCGTCGGCGGTCAACGGCACCCGGACGTCCGTGGCGCCCGTCAGTCCCACGGCGATGGGGTAGGCCTCGAAGGAACGCCAGGCATAGACGACCTCGTCGCCTTCTCCGCAGGCGGCCTGGAGCAAGTGGTACAGCACGGCCACCGACCCTGTGCCGCAGGCCAGCCGGGCAACGTCCACTCCGAGGTTGGCCGCCAACGCGTCCAGCAGTGCAGACATGCCCATGTCGGGATACCGGTTGACCGAGCCCGAGGCGATCACCAGCTTGTCAAGGACGCTCGGCAACGGCGGGTAGGGGTTCTCGTTGCTCGACAGCTTGTACGCCGTCGGACCTCCCGCCGGCGGCTTGCCCGCCTTGTACGCCGGGATGGCGGCGAGGGCTGACCGGAGCGGCGGTGTGCTCATGCCGAGACACGATAACGAGAGACGGCGCTCTGCGTAGGGTCTGCTGTCATGCTCCTCGAGAGAGACGTCCGGATCGGGTACGCACTGGTGCTGTCCGGTGCGGCACTGTTCGTCATCAATGCCGGCGTCTCCCGCGTCATCCAGGCGGCGGGGGTGGACTCGATGACGCTCACCACCACTCGGTGCACCGGCACCGCGGTCGCGTTGGTTGCTGTGCTGCTAGCGCGAGGAGAAAGGCTGCGGCTGCCCCGCTCGATGCCCGAGATCGCCCGGGTGATCGGGTTCGGCATCAGCGGTGTCGCGCTGGTGCAGTACTTCTACTTCGTGGCCATCGACCGTCTACCGGTCGGTATCGCGTTGTTGCTGGAGTTCACCGCGCCAGTGCTGGTGGCGTTGTTCGCCCGCTTCGTCTACCGGGAGCGGGTACGGCACCGCATGTGGCTGGGCCTCGGTTGTTCGCTGGGCGGCCTGGCCCTCGTCGCCGAGGTCTGGCAAGGGATGCGCCTGGACACACTCGGCGTGCTCGCCGGCTTCGCCGCCGCGATGTCGTTGGCCGCATATTTCCTGTTGGGGGAGCGCAGCATCGGCACCCAGGCGCCGCTACACGTGCTGACCGAGGCGTTCATCGTGGCGACGATCTTCTGGAACCTGGTCCAGCCGCTACCGTCGCTCCGGCAGACGGACCTGTCGTCGAGGGAGAGCCTCGGCGGCACGCTGGCGGGAATGTCGGCTCCGGTATGGATGCTCCTCGTGTGGATGGTCGTGCTCGGCACGGTGCTGCCGTTCCTCGCCGCGCTGACCGCACTGCAGTACCTGGCAGCGACGGAGGCCAGTCTCGTTGGCATGCTCGAGCCTGTCGGGGCCACCATCTTGGGCTGGTTGTGGTTCCGCGAGGACCTGTCGGCTGTGCAGATCCTCGGTGTGGCCATCGTGTTGGCGGGCATCGTGCTTGCCCAGACCGCCCGGATCGGGCACGACACCGCACCGCCCGGCCTGGTCACGTAGCGCACGGGCCCTCAGCTGCGCCTACTCGTACCAGTCCCGCTGCTCGGACGCGGGATCGGCGTCGCGTGGTGCGGCGGTGTGGGGAGGCGGTCGTGGCGGTTGCGTCCAAGGCCCTAGGCTCGCTCTGCCATGAACCTCTGTCAGACCGTCCTCACCGCAGAGTCGATGCCATGACCACCTGGCTGGTCCGGATCATCGCCAACGCGTGCGGCCTCGCCGCTGCGGCCTGGTTGCTCGCCGGCATCCGAGTCACCGGCGACACCGACACCGACCGGCTGATCTCCCTCGTGGTGGTGGCGCTGATCTTCGGACTCGTCAATGAGATCGTCCGGCCGATCGTGGCCTTGTTGTCCTTCCCGCTGTACGTTGTGACCCTCGGTCTGATGTTCTTCATCGTGAACGCCTTGATGCTGCTCCTGACCAGCTGGATCGCCAACCAGTTCACGGAGTCCTTCGCCTTCGGCTTCCACGTGGACGGCTTCTGGACAGCGGTGGTCGGCTCGATCATCATCTCTGCTGTGAGCTGGCTTGTAGCAGTCGTGCTGCCGGGTCGACGATGAGCACGCGCCCCGCCCTGCCCGCTCCGCGGGACGCAGCGACCAGCTACACCATCGCGATGGTGTGTCTGGGCAACATCTGCCGCTCGCCCATGGCAGAAGTCGTGCTGACAGCGAAGCTGGCCTCAGCGGATCTCGCTGACTCCGTGGTGGTCACCAGCTCCGGCACCGGCGACTGGCACATGGGCCACCCCATGGATGACCGAGCGGCCGCCACCCTGGCCGCTGCCGGCTACGACCCGAGCCGGCACCGCGCACAGCAGTTCAGTCGGCAGCATCTGGACGGATCCGACCTCGTCCTGGCCATGGACCGCTCGAACCTCCAGGCCATCGAGGTCACCGCGGGGGAGGTCACGGCGGAGCACGACCGGGTGCGCCTTTTCCGCGACTTCGACCCGGAAGCCTCCGGCGACACCGAGCTGGCCGACCCGTTCTACGGGGATCTCGAGGCCTTCGCGGCAACCCTGAGCATCGTGGAGCGCACGGTCGACGAGCTTGTCACGCTGCTTCAGCAGCTCCGCGAGCGCCCGCCCACCGATAGCTAGGGGTCGAATCTCAGTCCGGTCTCAGATCCGCGTGGCACTCTGGGCGCATGCGTATTCTCGTCGTGGACGACGACCGCGCGGTGCGGGACTCCCTGCGTCGGTCCCTGGAGTTCAACGGCTACGAGGTTGCGCTGGCCAATGACGGAGTCGAGGCGCTGGCCCGGATCAACGGCCTGGCGCCCGACGCGCTCATCATCGACGTGATGATGCCGCGCCTCGACGGGATCGAGACGACCAAGGCACTGCGCGCCGCCGGCAACGACCTGCCCATCCTGGTACTGACGGCACGTGACTCGGTGGGTGACCGCGTCGACGGGCTCGACGCAGGCGCCGACGACTACCTCGCGAAACCCTTCGCGCTCGAGGAACTGCTGGCGCGGGTGCGCGCAATGCTCCGGCGGAGGACGCTCGGGACGGCCGACGGTGACGACGACGGTCCCCTCGTGTTCGCGGACCTGACCATGAACCCGGTCACCCGCGAAGTGGAGCGCGCCGGACGCCAGATGACCTTGACACGCACCGAGTGGGATCTGCTCGAGTTGTTCATGCGGCGACCGAAGCGGGTGCTCGAACGGGCGTTCATTCTCGAGGAGGTGTGGGGTTACGACTTCCCCACCACCGCCAACTCACTCGAGGTGTACGTCGGCTACGTGCGGCGCAAGACGGAGGCCGAAGGCGAGCAGCGCCTGCTCCATACCGTGCGGGGTGTCGGCTACGTCTTACGCGAGTCGCCCCCGTGAAACGCATGTCGCTCGCGGCGCGGATCTCGCTGTTGGCAGCCTGCGCGGTCGGGCTCTCCGTTGCCGCTGCCAGCCTCGCTGCCTATGTGACGCTGAGCGCTCACCTGCACGAACGACTTGACTCCTCGCTCATCGAGCGAGCGACGGCCATCGTCAACAAAGGGCCGGTGGACGAAGATGCCGTCAGTGACGTCGCAGACAGAATGCAGGGCGTCGCGGATCTGCGCCTCTACCTGGTGTTCGCCAACGGGGACATCTTCCCTGACGGACCGACGGCGTGGGTGACCGAGCCGACCGTGGATGAGGTTGCAGTGGCCGCCAGAGGCTATGGGTACACCATCAGGACACTCGACCGCGACTCCTACGATCTGCGTGTCGTCACGGTCCCTGGCGGAAACGGGACCGGGCTCATGGTCGTGGAGTCGTCGGAGCCGATTGAGCGGACCCTGGACCGGATGCAGTTCGTCCTGCTCCTCGTCGGCGCCGGAGGCATCGTGGCCGCTGCAGTGATCGGGCTGGCGGTCGCGAGGTCCGCCCTGCTTCCCGTGCGCCGGTTGAGTGCCGCCGCCGAGCACATTGCCCGCACCGATGAGCTGAGGCCCATCGCCGTCACCGGCGACGACGAGCTGGCCAGCCTCGCATCCTCGTTCAACGACATGCTCGCCGCCCTCGCCGCCTCTCGCGACAGGCAGCGCCGGCTCGTTGCCGACGCGGGCCATGAGCTGCGGACACCGCTGACCAGCCTGCGAACGAACCTCGAGCTGCTCGCCCAGGCTGACCGGCAGGGCGGGCTCTCCAACGAGCAGCGGGACGAGATCTTCACCGATGCCACCGCTCAGGTCGAGGAGCTGTCCACCCTGGTCGGTGACCTAGTCGAGCTGGCCCGTGACGAGCCACTGGTTCGAACCCCGGAGCCCCTGGACCTCTCGGATATCGTGTCGCGCGCTGTGGACCGAGTCCGGCGCCGTGCCCTGGGCCTGACGTTCCAGGTCGACCTGGAACCTTGGTGGATCCTCGGGGAGGCGCAGATCATCGAGAGAGCGGTGACGAACCTCCTCGACAATGCGGCCAAATGGAGCCCACCTGGAGGGACGGTCGCCGTTCGTCTTGACAACGGGGAGCTCACCGTGGCCGACGAAGGCTCAGGAATAGGTGAGGCGGACCTCCCCATGGTCTTCGAACGGTTCTATCGCGCTCCGGACGCCCGCACGATGCCAGGCTCGGGGCTCGGACTGTCCATCGTCCGACAGGCCGCGCAGCGGCACGGTGGCTCGGTCACGGTTGTCAATCGTGAGCCGCACGGCGCCGTCTTCACCCTGACCTTGCCCGGTGACCGCATCCTGGTGGACAGTCACAGCCACCTCTGAGCCTCATCTCAGCCGCCGTTCAGCGGCGTAAGCGATCATGGAGGCATGAGCACCGACGCCTCCCCGCCACCGTACGATCCGCCGCACCGCCCCCAGGGCCCGCAACCGGGCCCAGCGCCGTCCTCGCCACAGGCCGCATGGACCGGCCAGCCTCCGACCTCCCCACAGAACGCAAGGACCGGCCAACCTCCGTACGCGCCCCCGGACCCGCACTACCGCCAGCCGTCGTACGCAGCGCAAGCGCCGCATCCCGGCCAGCCGTCGTACTCCGCTTTCGGGTCACAGCAGGGCCAGTCGCCGTACGCGGCGCAAGCGGCGGGCTCCGGTCAGTTGCCGTACGACTCAACACCAGGGCAGCCGGTTGGTGCACAGGCTGGCGCTGTGCCGTCGGCAGCGCAGGCAGGACCCCAACGGGGTGGGCGCTCGCTCGGTGCCCTGGTGCTGATCGCAGCTCTCGCCGGTGGGGGAGCCGGGCTCGGGGGTGCCGCACTGTACGACGCGACGATGGACAGCAACAGCGCTGCTCCCAACTCAGAGCCGCTGCGCGTGGACACGAGCAGCGCCGAGAGTCCTCGCGCGCAAGCGAGCGGCTTGGCGGGGACCACGACGGAAGAGGCAGCGTCGAAAGCCCTGCCGTCGGTGGTGAAGATCTACGCCGCCAGCGACGGCCAATCCGGCTCCGGATCGGGCATCGTCTTGACCGCTGACGGGGAGATCGTCACCAACAACCACGTGGTGGAGGCTGTCGCCAGTGGCGGCCAGCTCGCCGTCAGCTTCAACGACGGCACCCGGGCGCGGGCCACCATCGTCGGCCGGGATCCCGTGACCGACTTGGCGGTCATCAAGGCCGAGGGAGTCAGCGGCCTGCAGCCGGCCGCTTTCGGCGACTCCGACAAGCTCTCCATCGGCCAGCAGGTCATCGCCGTCGGCGCTCCGTTCGGACTGGACCGAACGGTCACCACCGGTGTGGTGAGCGCCTTGAACCGGCCCGTCAACACAGGCTCTGGGGTGGGCGAAGACCTCGACACCGTCTTCCCGGCCATCCAGACCGATGCCGCGATCAACCCCGGCAACTCGGGTGGGCCGTTGATCGACATCGAGGGCAACGTCGTAGGAATCGACTCCGCGATCCGCACGGACTCTTCCAGCTCTATGGGACAAGGCGGATCCATCGGTCTCGGATTCGCCATTCCGATCAATGACGCCCTCCCCATCGTCGAACAGCTCCGCGCGGGTGAGCCGGCCACCCATGCGCTCATCGGCGTGAGCGTCGAAGATGCCCAAGACGAGCTTGGCCTCCCCGGTGGCGCGCGCGTCCTCGCCGTCAATTCCGGCAGCGCAGGCGAAGACGCGGGTCTTACCGAAGGCGATGTGGTCCAGCAGGTCGATGACGTCCCTGTGAGCGACTCCAACTCGCTCATCGCGACCGTCCGCTCCCACCGGCCAGGTGACAAAGTAACCCTCACGATCGTCTCCTCGACGGATACCGGGCAGGTCACCGGTGAACCCCGGACGGTCGACATCACCCTGGGCTCGGACGCGAGCTGACCGGCTGACCTCCGGGCGATCGAGGAGGCGTTGACGCCGGGCCGTGGCGCTCAGGGCTTCCCCGCGTCAGGCACTCCCAACGCCGAGGGCCGCGAGCAGCCGCTGTGCCTTCCACCTGGTCTCGTCGTACTCGTCCGAGCAGGTCGAGCGCACCGTGATCCCGCCGCCGGTGCCGAGTGTGTACACCCCGTCTCGGTACACGAGCGACCGGATGACGATGCCGAGGTCCGCACTGGAGTCGTCAAGGATCCAGCCCACGGCACCCGAGTAGACGCCTCGGGCCGAGGACTCAACGTCGGCGATGATCTGCATGGTGCGCAGCTTCGGCGCTCCGGTCATCGAGCCGCCGGGGAACAACGCCTCGAGCGCCTCCATGGTGGAGACCTCAGGACGCAGCCGACCCGAGACCGTCGAGACCAGCTGGTGCACCGACGGGTAGGACTCGACGTGCATGAGGTCGGTCACCGCGACGGTCCCTGGAGAACACACCCGCGACAAGTCGTTGCGCAACAGGTCGACGATCATCAAGTTCTCGGCACGGTATCTCGGATCGTGCTGGAGGCGCCGGACGGCGTCCTCGTCGCAGGCGGCGTCCTGGGAGCGCGGTGTCGTGCCCTTGATCGGGCGGGTCTCGATCTCCCCATGCGCCGAGATGGTGGCGAACCGCTCCGGTGAGCTGCTGAGCAAGCGCATGCCGCCGTGGGAGATCAGTGCCGCGTACGGAGCCGGGCTCGATGCGCGCAGCCGACGGTAGACGTCGACAGGGTCCGCCTGCGAGGCCACCTCGGTTCGGTAGGTCAGGTTCACCTCGTACGAGTTGCCGAGCCGAAGGTGTTCCTGCACCGCGTGGAAGGCACCGGAGTACTCACTGGCTGAGCATGTCGACACCACCTCGGCCGGGGGCATCGCACCGAGCGTTGCTGCGCGAGGTGTGACCGCAAGCAGGCCATCCAGCTCGTCCTCCCATTCGGTGAGCTGCTCAGGAGGCGCCACCGCGTACACCCGACGGCGTTCGTGGTCGAAGGCGACCCTCCTCTGCGCGCGCAGCCAGCAGGCGTCGTACGTGGGCTCGGCGCTTTGCCTTGTGGGCAGATCTGACCGGGCCGCGTAGCCGAAGAAGCCGACCCAGCCACTCGTGCGCCCTTCTCCACGGCCGAGCGCTCGTCCACCTCGACGTCGACCGAACTCGGCCAACCAACCGAAGATGTCGGTGGCCGCTGGCAGGTCGCTGCTGACATCGGCATGGCTCGGCGGGGGACGGTGACCGGCCACCGCGGAGCCTGAGCCGTGGGCGGCAACGCCTGTCGCGACGCTGTACGTCACACTGAGGTCGGACGGCCGCAGCCAGCCGATGTACGTCATCCGGCCGGACCATGCGCGCGCTCCGCCACCGTCGAGCCACCAGGAACGGTCCCGGCCCGCGACGTGGGCGACGAAGAAGTCCTCTGGTTCCACCCAGTCCCAGCCACGACGGGTCACGACATGGCCAGGAAGTTGGCGATCAGCACTTCGCCATGCTCCGTCAGCGCCGACTCGGGGTGGAACTGCACCCCGTGCAGCTGCCGCGTGCGGTGCCGCACACCCATCACCACCCGGCCGGAGGGGCCGTCACACCAGGCCGTCGTGTCGAGGCACTCCGGCACCGACACGGCCGCGTGGGAGTGGTAGCGCACGGCCCGGAACTCGCTCGGAACCGCGGCGAACACCCCGGTTCCCGTGTGCTGGACCACGGCCACCTCTCCGTGCGCGGGCTCGACCTGCGACACCTCGCCACCCATCTCGTGCACGATCGCCTGCATCCCGAGGCAGACCCCGAGGACGGGCACCGGGCTGGAGGCGATGATGGCCCGCCCCAGCGAGAAATCGCTGTCGTTGCGGACGCTGCCCGGTCCCGGCGACAACACGATGTGGGTGTACCGGTCCTGCCAACGCCCCGGCGACGCTGGGTCGTCGTGCTGAACGACGTCGGGCAGGACGCCTGTCGATGCCGCGATCAGGTGCACCAGGTTGTACGTGTACGAGTCGTGGTGGTCGACCACGAGAACGCGAGCAACAGATGGGCCCACCGTCGAGTACACCGCCTCAGTTCGCGAGCAGGTCCAGCATCAGCCGGCGTACGAGCTCGTAGCCGCGCTCGGTGAGAATGGACTCCGCATGGAACTGCACGCCACGGTAGTGGGGGCCGGCCAGGTAGTGCACGTCACCGGAGGCGTCGTCGCGGTCGACCCGGACCCCGGCGGGCAGCGGGTCGTCATCAGCGACCCGAGCCACGAAGGTGTTGTAGAAGCCCACGTTCTCCACGCGGCCGTCGAGTCGAACCGGGGTCTGGGTGCCTTGGAACACGATGTCCTTGTAGGCCAGGGGCAGCCCGAGTGACCCGCACAGCACCTGGTGTCCGAGGCACACCGCAAGGAAGGGCGTCCCTGCAGCCAGCAGGTCGTCGACGGCGGCGCGTACGGCCTTGATCTTGGGATCCTCGAGGTCGCGAGGGTCGCCAGGGCCGGGACCGACGACCACCACGTCTGCGGCGTCGAACGCACCCGGTGCGTAGGAGCTGTGCCGCACCGTCTCACTCGTCATACCGAGCGCGCCGAAGATGTGGCGCAGCATGGTGACGAAGTCGTCCTCGCCGTCGAGGACGACGACGTGCTTGCCTGCCAGTGCGTCCTCCGCGGACGTCCGGCGCTGCTCGTTGAACCAGAACGGGCTGAGCCTGGTGTTGCGACTCGCCAGCGCGGCGAGGACGTCGTCGTCGGAGGCGAGGTCGGCCAGCTCCCGAGACGATGTCTGCCGGCCGGGGACGAGGCCGAATGCAGTAAGGATCCCGCCCGCCTTGGCGTGGGTCTCAGCGACCTCCGAGGCCGGATCGGAGTCCCGCACGAGGGTCGCGCCCGCGCTCACCTTCACATCGCCTTCGACGCTCACGTCCGCGGTTCGCAGCAGGATGGGCGCGTCGGCCGTCACGGCACCGGAGGGGTCACGGCCGAGCAGCGCCAACATGGCTCCGTAGTAGCCGCGGCCGGTCGACTCGTAGCGCTTGATGAGTCGGCAGGCGTTCTCGACCGGGCTGCCCGTGACCGTCGCGGCGAACAAGGACGACCGGATGACGTCGCGCACGTCCCTGCTGGTGCGGCCGGCGAGGACGTACTCCGTGTGAATCAGGTGGGTCATCGGCTTGAGGAAGGGACCAAGGATCTGCCCTCCGTCGCTGCAGATGTCGCACATCATCTTCAGCTCTTCGTCGACCACCATGAAGAGCTCGTAGATCTCCTTCTCGTCCGACAAGAACTCGAGCAAACGCTGCTTGCGCTCGAGTGACTCGTCGGCGTCGTCGACGCGGTAGGTGCCGCTGATGGGGTTCATCCGCACCTCACCGGCGTGCATGCTGATATGGCGCTCCGGGCTGGCGCCGATCAGGTAGCGGTCTCCGGTGAACACCAGGAAGGTCCAGTACGCACCGCGCTCGCGCTCCAGCAGACGGCGGAACACCGTCAGCGCCTTGGCGGTGTCCCAGCCCTCGACCGTGGCCCGGAAGGTACGACCGACCACCAGGTTCGCGCCCTCGCCGTTGCCGATCTCGTCGCGAATGATGCTGCCGACCATGTCGGCGTAGGCGTCGTCGGGCGTGTCGAACCCGAGTGGCCCGACACTGCGCAAGGGTTCATCGGGCAGCCACTGCAGCAGGTCGGCAAGCGGGACGTCGGCCTCGAGCATGACCTCGAGGCTCGACAGCGGGGTGCCGTCGTCATGGACCTCGAAGCCGCGCTCGCGGATCTGCGCAAAAGGGATACACAGCAGCCGGTCGAAGCGTCGGCCCGGAGCGGGAGCTCCGACCTCGACCGGTAGGTCGCTCAGCCACTCGTAGTCGGTCCGGGTGCCGCCTAGGACGATCACGTCGTCGCAGTCCTGCAGGCGGACGAGGGCGTAGGCCGGGTAGCCGACGACCTCGTCGAGCACCGTCACGGCAGCCACCGCGTGGTGGTGCCGACCACGTCGAGCTCGGACGTCGCCCGAGTCAGCACCACGTAGAGGATCCGGGTACCGGCTGCTGACGTGGCGGCGATGAGGTCCGGCTCGACCGCGAGGATGGCGTCGAACTCGAGGCCCTTCGTGTCGAGTGCCTCGAGCACCCGCACCCTGCCTTCGTCGCGCCCGGACAGCCAGTCGCCTACCCGGTCCCGCCACCCGTCAGGTACGACGACGCCGACGGTGCCGTCGACGCTGGCCTCCAACCGGCTGCCCACCTCGCGCACCCGGTCCGCGAGCTCCGCCGACTCGACTGTGTGCAGCCGCGGGGCAACGCCGGTCCGGCGCACCGCGACCGGCAGGTCGGCGTCCGGGATTCCAGTCCGGGCGACCTCGGCGGCCAGCTCGAAGATCTCGGCGGAGTTGCGGTAGTTGGTGGACAACCTGAAGACATGCTCAGGCTTGCGACCCAGTGCCTCGGCGCGGGCTGCCGCAGCCTCGTCGGGGAACGGCCAGGCGCTCTGCGCCGGGTCTCCGACGATGGTCCAGCTCGCGGCGCGACCACGGCGGCTGAGCATGCGCCACTGCATCGGCGACAGGTCCTGGGCCTCGTCGACCAGCACATGGGCGTACCCGTCGGTGTCGACCGAGCCGGTCGGCCGGTCGCTCGCGCGGCTCGCGCGCGAGGGCGCCGGGGAGGTGTACGTGGCGAGCTCCGGTACGAGGTCGTCGTAGAGCTCCTCGAGGGGATCGTGGTCAGGCTCGGGTTCGGGCGGCTCCCCGAGCAGGTAGCGCAGCTCGTCGAGAAGCGGTACGTCCTCGACCGTGGGCTCGGCGGCATCGAACGACGCGGCCAGGTCGTCGAGCTCCGCCGCGGTGAAGATGCCACCGGCGTCCTGCTCGAGCCTGTTGCGGTCAGCGAGCCAGTCCAAGACGTCGACGGCGTCGACCACCGGCCACCACGCCCTGGCGAAGTCCGTGAACTCCCGCAACCCCATCAGCGTGCGGACGAACTCGCCCTTGCCGCGCTCGAGCGCACGCTCGCCGCTCACCTGCTCCCACAGGGCGTCGAGGAGCGCGTCGGGCGCCGCGCCCACGGCGCGGTTGCGTCGCTGTCCGGAGCTCAGGAGCGACCGGCGGACCGAGCGCAGCTGCCGCGACGACAACGTGAGCACGTCGTCGCGGTAGAAGATGCGAAACGACGTCGGCGCGTTCGGCGCCGGCCCTCGCGCGGTCCGCGCGAGCAGGGACGTCATCCGCGCGGAGCCTTTGAGCGCGGCGACGTTCGCACGGTCGTGCCGCGTCGCCCGTATCCCGTCGACGACTTCTCCCAAGGCGCGTAGGGACACGCTCGTCTCACCCAGCGAGGGCAGCACCTGGTCGATGTACGTCATGAAGACCCGGTTCGGCCCGACGACGAGGACGCCGCCGTTCTCGAAGCGACGACGGTCGGTGTACAGCAGGTACGCGGCTCGGTGCAGCGCCACCACCGTCTTGCCGGTTCCGGGGCCGCCGACGATGCCTGTCACGCCCCGCTGGGGAGCCCTGATCGCGGCGTCCTGCTCCTTCTGGATGGTCGCCACCACCGAGTGCATCACGTTGTCGCGCGAGCGGGAAAGGGCGGCCATCAGGGCCCCCTCACCGACGACCACAAGGTCGGCGGGAGCCCTGTCGGCGTCCAGCAGGTCGTCCTGCACGCCGACGACGCGCTCGCCGACGGACTGCAGGACGCGGCGACGTACGACGTCCAACGGCTCCTGTGCGGTCGCCTGATAGAACACCGCGGCGGCCGGTGCACGCCAGTCGACCAGCAGCACCTCGCGGTTCTCGTCACGCAGGCCGAGCCGACCGATGTAGCGGGGCTGCCCGCCGTGCAGGTCGAGCCGACCGAAGACCAGCCCGTCGTGGGCAGCGTCGATCGCGGCCAGCCGGCGTGCCGCCTGGAAGACGATCGCGTCACGCTCGACAAGGCCGCCCTCGTTGCCGAGGTGGGCTCGGGCGTGACCCTCTGCCGCCAGTGCCCGCGCTGAGCGCGCCGCAGCTTCGAGGCGAGTGTGGATACGGTCGACGACCGACTGTTCGTACTTGATCTCCTGCTCGACGAGGTGCACGTTGTCGTCTCGAGGAGAGGGTGATGGAGCGTCGTCAGGGGAAAGGTGTGACACGTGCAGTTCGGTCCTCCCGCAAACTGGTGAACGCACAATCCTCCCACAACCGCCGCGCCATCATCACCTTGATCGGATAAGGGGGGAAAACCTCGTCCTCGAGTGCCTCGGTGTCGACCCAGCCGCGGCGCCGGTAGAAGGCGCGCGCCCGGTGGTTGTGCATGAGTACCCACAGCTTGGCAGTCGTACAACCCTGTTCCGTCAACGCATCCACCGCGACGTCGTGCAGCGTGGCGGCACGGCCGGTGCCCCACCAGTCAGGCAGCACCGCCAAGTGGCGCAGCCAGCCGGCGGAGAAGGCGACGTAGCCGACCGGCTCGCCCCGGTCATGGTCAAGGAGCACCGTAGCGTCCGGGTCTTGGAGCACCAGTGCCCAGCGAGCCAGGATGTCGTCGTCGGGGAAGGGGATCTCGGGGCCGAATATATGGCTGAGCGCGACTGTGGAGGCCTGTTTCTCGAGGCAGAGCAACGTACCTGCGTCGTCGGCGGTGGCGGGCCGGAGCACCCGCCTAGGCTAGCCGCGGGAGTGTTCCCCTACTCCTACGACCGCGCCACTGCCGCTATCCCGAGAGGACGCCATGAGCTCCGCCTTGAGCCTCGACTCCGCGGCTGGACGAGGTGTTCTGACTGCGGCGGTCCTCGGCTCCGGCATGGCGATGCTCGACGGCACGGTCGTGAACGTGGCGCTGCGCAACATCGGGGAGGACTTCGACGCGAGCCTGGCGCAGCTGCAGTGGATCAGCAACGGGTACCTGCTGGCGCTGGCCGCGCTCATCCTGGTCGGCGGGTCGCTGGGAGACCGGTTCGGTCGACGGCGCGTCTTCGAGCTCGGCATCGTCTGGTTCGCGCTGGCCTCGCTCGTGTGCGGCATCGCCCAGTCTGCAGACCAGCTGATCGCCGCCCGAGTCCTCCAAGGCGTGGGCGCCGCGCTGCTGACGCCAGGAAGCCTGGCCATGATCCAGGCGTCGTTCGCTCCCGAGGAGAGGGCTCGCGCCATCGGCTCCTGGTCCGGCCTCGGCGGTATCGCAGCCGCCATCGGCCCCTTCGTCGGAGGCTGGCTGGTCCAGTACGCCAGCTGGAGGTGGGTCTTCCTGCTCAATCTTCCATTGGCCGTCGTCACGGTCGCGCTGACTCGGCGCTACGTCCCCGAGACGCGTGACCCCGAGTCGGTTCCCGGGTTCGACGTGACAGGGGCTGCACTCGGGGCGATCTCGTTGGCCGCAGTCACCTTCGCCCTGATCGAGCTGGGCAGCCTCAGCACGCCGGTCATCGTGGCGAGCGCAGCCATCGGCGTAGTCAGCGGCGTCGCCTTCATCGCCGTCGAACGCCGAGCCCGCCATCCCATGATGCCGACGAGCCTGTTCAGCTCGCGTCAGTTCAGCGCCGCCAACGCGATGACGCTACTGGTGTACGCCTCGCTCGGCGGGATCGTCTTCTTCCTCGTCCTGCAGCTGCAGACGGTGTCGGGCTATGGGCCGTTGCCAGCCGGGCTAGCGCTCTTGCCGATCACGGTGGTGATGCTTCTCCTGGCGTCGAGGGGTGGACAGCTGGCCAGCCGGATCGGGCCACGACTGCCCATGGCGTTGGGGCCGCTTGTGTGTGCGGCCGGCATCGTCCCGCTTACCTCGGTAGGAGCCGAGGTCGACTACTGGACAGACGTCCTTCCGGGTGTCACCGTCTTCGCGCTCGGGCTCGCGCTGTTGGTGGCACCGTTGACGGCGACCGTGTTGGCGGCAGCCCCCGACCGCAACGCCGGCATCGCCAGCGGGATCAACAACGCCGTTGCAAGGGCGGGCTCGCTGTTGGCGGTGGCCGCGCTCCCGGCGCTCGTCGGGCTGCAAGGTGCCGACTACGACCGTCCCGCCGCCTTCTCCGCCGGCTACAGCACCGCCATGTGGATCTGTGTCGCCTTGCTGGTCGCCGGTGGCGCGGTGTCGTGGCTGCTGATCCGCAACCCTCCAGGCCTCCGCTCGCCGGAGCCCGCACGCTCGCCGAGCAGTACGGCGCCGGCTCCTCCATCGGCCGCCTAGCGTGCGAGTCGGGCTACGACGGCCCGGGGGCCGTGGAGACGTCGCCGTGACGAGAACAGCGAGCTGACCAGCCCGACGGCACCACCTGGACGACCAGTCTCCGCGCACACACGCCGCAGTACCTCGGCGGCTCCCACTCGCGAAGGCTCCGGCACCTGCCATGGTCGGTGGCAGCCAGCGCGCCGCCGCACAGGTCACAGAACTGGTCTCGGATCTCCGCGGGTTCGGATCCCGGCACGGGTCCGGCGTGTCCAGGCGCACCGCTCACAGCGACTTCGACAGCTCCTTGATCGGCATCTGCAGCTCGGCGAGCAGAGCCAGGTCCTCGTCCGGCTCGCGACCGAGGGTGGTCAGGTAGTTCCCGACGATGACGGCATTGACACCTCCGAGGAGACCGTCACGGGTGCCGAGGTCACCCAGCGTGATCTCGCGGCCGCCGGCATAGCGCAGGATCGTCCTGGGCATGGCGAGCCGGAAGGCCGCGACCGTGCGCAAGGCATCGGCGGAGTCCAGGACAGGCATCTCGGCGAACGGAGTACCCGGCCGGGGATTGAGGAAGTTCAGCGGCACCTCGTGCGGACGGAGCGCGGCGAGCTGTGCCGCCAACTCAGCACGCTGCTCCAGCGACTCCCCCATCCCGACGAGGCCACCACAGCACAGCTCCATGCCGGCGTCTCGGACCAGCTCGCACGTCGCCCACCGCTCCTCGAAGGTATGCGTGGTCACCACCTGGCTGAAGTAGCTACGAGCTGTCTCTAGGTTGTGGTTGTAGCGATGGACCCCCATCGCAACGAGCCGGTCGACCTGCGGGGGGGCCAGCATTCCCAGCGAGCACGCGATGTTGATGTCGACCTCGGCCTGGATGGCGCGCACGCCGGCTTCGACCTGATCCAACAGTCGCTCATCGGGTCCACGCACGGCGGCGACGATGCAGAACTCCGACGCTCCTGTCGCGGCCGTCTGCCGGGCTGCCTCCACGAGCTGGGGGATGTCCAGCCACACGGCGCGGACGGGGGACGTGAACTGCCCGGACTGGGAGCAGAAGTGGCAGTCCTCGGGGCAGCCCCCGGTCTTGAGGGACACGATTCCCTCGACCTCCACCTCCGGACCGCACCAGGCCATCCGCACCGCATGGGCCAGCTCCATCAGGGCTGGCAGCGCCGCGTCGGGCAGACGCAGCACCTCGACCAGCTGGGGCTCGTCGAGCCCTCGCCCCTCGGCGAGCACCTGCGTACGGGCAACGTCGAGGACTGCGAAGGCGTCGGTCACGGGCGCCAATCTATCGCTGCCCGGCCGCAGGTATGACGTGGTCCGCTGGCGGCCACCACCATGACGAGGTACCCGCTGGTCGTCACGACCTCGGCGGTCCCGCTCATCGCCAGCACCGTGGCGGGTCCCGCCGGTCACCACCACATGGGGAGGCATCTCCGCGAGCAGCGATAGCCTCGCCCTACCATGCACGATCCGATGCCGGACACCTCCGCGAGCAGCGACGTGGCCGACCTGGCTCGCACGGAGTCGCTGGTCGCTTTCGACCGCGACCACGTCTGGCACCCCTACGCCTCAATGACGTCTCCGCCGCCCGTCATCGTGGTCGAGTCGGCGGACGGAGTGCGGCTCGCCACGTCGGACGACCGCTCGCTCATCGACGCCATGTCCTCATGGTGGAGCGCCATCCACGGGTACCGGCACCCTCGTCTCGACGAGGCGGTCCGCAGCCAGATCGCTTCGATGAGCCACGTCATGTTCGGGGGCATCACCCACCGACCGGCGGTCGAGCTGGCGGCGAAGCTGGTCGACCTGACACCCGAGCCGCTGACTCGGGTGTTCTTCGCCGACTCGGGGTCGGTGAGTGTCGAGGTGGCGCTGAAGATCGCGGTCCAGTACCAGCGGGGCAGAGGGCGTTCCGGGCGGACGAGAACGCTCGCGCTGCGGGGCGGCTACCACGGCGACACCGCCGGAGCCATGAGCGTGTGTGACCCGATCGGAGGGATGCACTCGATGTTCGCGGGCGTGCTCCAGGAGCAGGTCTTTGCGCCCCGGCCGCCCGCCGGCCTCGAAGCCGACATCGAGGACTGGGAGCGGCAGACGCGCACCCTCGTCGACCAGCACGCGTCCACGCTGGCGGCCATCATCTGCGAGCCGGTGCTGCAAGGGGCCGGTGGCATGCACATCTATCCCCCGCGGTGTCTTCGGGTCCTGCGCGATCTCGCCGCCGAGCACGATCTGGTACTCATCTTCGACGAGATCGCCACCGGCTTCGGTCGGACCGGAACCCTGTTCGCGGCCTCCCATGCCGGCGTGTCACCCGACGTGATGTGCGTGGGGAAGGCGCTGACCGGCGGCTACCTCAGCCTGGCGGCGACGCTCTGCACGGCCTCGGTGGCTGCCTCGCTCGGCGACAGCGACAGCGGAGTCCTGATGCACGGGCCGACGTTCATGGCGAACCCGCTGGCCTGTGCCGTCGCGTCGGCCAACCTCGACCTGCTCGCTCAGCAGACCTGGCGCCATCGCGTGCCGCAGATCGAGAGCGTGCTGCGCACCGGGCTGGCACCCCTTCGAACCGCTCGAGGAGTGGTCGACGTCCGCACTCTCGGGGCGGTCGGGGTCGTTCAGCTGGACCACGCCGTCGACGTCGCAGCCGCCAGCTCGGCGGCCATGGAGGCGGGCGTGTGGCTGCGCCCGTTCCGCGACCTCATCTACACGATGCCGCCCTATATCGCGACCGACGGAGAGGTGGCCTTGATCTGCACCGCCATCGCCGCCGCTGTGAGCGCGGCATGAGCCTCGACCCCTGGGTCGCCATGGCTCTGACCTGCGCCGCCAGCGCTGTGAGCGCGGCATGAGCCTCGACGCCTGGCTCGCCGAGCGGAGCACAACCCGCGCCGACGCCGGACTGCACCGCGTCCTGCGTCCGCGCGGGCCCGCCGAGCGACTGATCGACCTGGCGGGGAACGACTATCTCGGACTGCGCACCTCCGACGAGGTCGTTCAGGCCGCAGCACGGGCAGCCGTGACCTGGGGAACGGGAGCGGGCTCGTCCCGACTGGTCACCGGAACGTTGCACCTGCATGCCGAGCTCGAGGCGACCTTGGCCTCGTTCACCGGCAGAGAGGCCGCGCTCGTGTTCTCCACGGGCTACCAGGCGAATCTCGGCGTCGTCACCGCGCTGTCTGATCGCCAGACGCTCATCGTCAGCGACGCCCACGTGCATGCCTCCCTCGTGGACGCGTGCCGCCTGGCTCGCTCGGCGGAGACCGTCGTCGTCCCGCACAACGACCTCGACGCGATCCAGCAGGCGCTGCAGAGCCGGTCGCAACCTCGGGCGCTGGTGTTGGTGGAGTCGGTGTACTCGGTCCTCGGCGACGCCGCCCCGCTGTCCGATCTGGCCGACCTTTGCCGGCGTTACGGTGCGGTGCTGGTCGTCGACGAGGCCCACGCCATCGGTGTGTGCGGGCGAGGAGGTCGCGGGCTCGTCGAGGCACAGGGCCTGTCACCTCGCCGAGACGTCGTGTCCACGATGACCTTGTCGAAGTCCCTCGCCAGCCAAGGCGGTGCGGTCCTGGGGTCGCAGGCCGTGGTCGACCACCTGGTCAATACCGCCCGGCCGTTCATCTACGACACGGGGCTGTCGCCCGTCTCCACAGCTGCCGCACTCGCTGCCCTCCGGACCGTCGAGGCACAGCCCTCATTGCCCCGGCGGACACTGGCGCTTGCCGCCCGCATCGCCGACTCCCTCGTTCTCGAGGCGCCTGCGGGTTCACTGCTGTCGATGCCCATGGGCTCGCCGCAAGCAGCGCTTAAGGCGCAGGCTGAGCTCGCCGCCGACGGTTTCCTGGTGGGGTGCTTCCGGCCACCGTCCGTGCCCGACGGTGTCAGCCGGCTGCGCCTGACCAGCCGGTCGAGCTTGTCCGACGCCGACGTCGACCGCGTGGTCGAGCGCCTCGCCACGGTGGCGACGCACGGATGAGAGCCGTCATCGTCACGGGAACCGATACGGGGGTCGGCAAAACCGTCACGACGGCCGCCCTTGCCCGGGTCGCCCTCGACCGGCGGCTCGCCGTGGCCGTCGTCAAACCGGCGCAGACAGGCATCTCGGACGGTGAGCCAACCGACGTGGAAGTCATCGAGAGACTCTCCGGGTGCAGTCACCTCACCGAGCTGGTTCGGCTCAGCGACGCGCTGGCACCTGACAGCGCCGCCCGGCGTGCGGGCATCGAGCTTCCGAACGCCGCCGAGCTCGCCACCCAATCGCTGAGCGCTGCGGCGAGCTGTGACCTCATGCTGGTGGAGGGGTCGGGTGGTGTGGCGGTCCGGCTGGACACTGCCGGCGGCACTCTGCTCGATCTGGCCGACGCCCTGGCTACCGAAGGCGCAGGCATCACGTTCGTGGTCGTCACCCGGCTCGCACTCGGAACGCTGAACCACACCGAGCTCACGGTCGAGGCGATTCGCAGGCGCGGACATCCAGTGGCGGGGCTTGTCATCGGCGCGGTTCCCGAGCATCTGGGGCTGGCCGAACGGAGCAACCTGTCCGACCTCCCACGCGTCACCGGCCTTCCGGTTCTGGGCTCGCTGCCCCACGGCGTCGGACACTGGCAGCCGAGTCGGTTCCGGGCCGCCTGTGCGCAGTGGTTCGAACCGGACTGGCTCGTTCAGCCGTAGAGCGCGGGCGGCAGGCCCGCGAGCAACGCGGCGACGACCGGCGCGGCGTCCTGCGAGCCGGAGGAACCGTTCTCGACGAGCACACTGAAGGCGATGTCGCCGCGGTACCCGATCAACCATGCGTTGGTGCCGATTCGGCCGCTGTCCTGCTCGTACTCGGCGGTGCCCGTCTTGGCATACACCGGCAACCCTGGCAGGTCGAGTGAGGCGGCGGTGCCCTCTGTGACCACCAGCCGCATCAACCGCTGCAGGTCTGCGTGAACCGTAGGTTCCAGCTCGGTCAGTCGCAGTCCGGGCTGAAGGTCGGGAAGCAGCGTGGGCGTCCGCGACACTCCGGAGTCGACAGCCGCCGCGACCATCGCCATGGCCAGCGGGCTCGCCTCGACTCGCCCCTGACCGATCATGTCGGCCGCGCGGGTGACGAGGTCGGTGTCGGCAGGCGCTGAGCCACTGAACGCGGGCAGTCCGAGGTCCCACGCGGCGCCCACGCCAAGCCGCTCCGCGGCGCGGGCTAGGGCCTCGCCGCTCAGGTCGTCGGCGAACTCCACCATGGTGGTGTTGCAGGACGCGGCGAAGGCGTCAGCGAAGGTCGGACGAGGCCCCACGATCCCCGGCTCGTAGTTCTTGAACGACTTACCGTCGACGACCGTCGTGTCAGGGCAGTCGACGAGGCGTCCCGGCGTCAGCTCACCTTGGGCCAGCAGTGCGGCCGCGCTGACGACCTTGAAAGTGGAGCCTGGGGCGTAGCGTCCGACGAAGGCTGTGTTGTACGACGTGGCACCAGGCCCATTGGCTGCCGCCAAGATCTCGCCCGTGCTCGCCTTGACCACCACGACGGCAGTGGTGTCGGTGGCACGCGCGACGGCCCTCTCGGCGGCATCCTGAGCGTCCACGTCGAGGGTTGTGGCCAAGGACTGACCCCGACGTGGAGGGCGTGACAGAACCCTGTTGAGCACGCCACCGCTCCCCTTCTCGACCAACGCGATGACAGATCCCGGCCGGCCGGCGAGCATGCGCTGGTAGGCATACTGCAAGCCGCTCGACCCGACCTCGTCGGTCGGCAGGGCCAGGGGACCCGCGTTCTTCAAGGAGTCGGACGTGGCCGGTCCTACCGTGCCCAACACGGCTCGACCCCACTCGGCCGTGGGAGCCAGCGGGCGCTGGGACGAATCCAGCAGAATGCCCGGCAGCTGCTGCAGGGACTCCCGCAGTGGTCGGTAGGCCGGGCGCCTCAGGTCGATGACAGGGACGAACCAGTTCGGCTGGGCGGACGCGACCGTGTCTCTCAGGGCCGCGGCGTTGATGTCGAGGAGGGAGGCCAGCCCGTCGTACGTCGCGGGCCGGACCTTGGAGGGCTGTACACCGATGCGCACGATGGCGCGCTCCGGGGTGAGGGGTATCCCGTTGCGGTCGAGGATGGCGGCGCGAGGCGGCACGGTGCGTTCCCGCACCAACGTGGTCACCTCGGTCAGGTCGGGATTGAATGTGCCAGGGGACCACTGGACTCGCCACTGCGTCTCGTCCCGAGCAGCCTTGACAAGTGTCTGATAGGACCACGGCCCCACGCCGGCCAGCTGATGGGTGACATCAGCATGCTGACGGCAGTCGTCATCGGAGCAGGTGAGGTCATCGGTCAGCGTGATCTGGGTGCCCGTGATGGCCAGTTCCTCCACCAGGGCGGTGATGTCACGCACCGCCGCCTTCGGGCGGTCGACGATGCCTCGAAAGGCGGCGACCTCGGCGTCCGCGCCCGCTTGGCGCCATGCTGCCGCGAAATCCTGGATGACGCCCTGACCGGGGGGCTCGGCATCGTCAGGAGGCTGTGGGCCCCCGGAATCGCTCGTGCAAGCGCTGAGCACGGCGGCCAACGTGGCGGTGACCGCGGCGGCAGCCATACCGACTCTGCGCGCTGTCATCCGTCACCTGCCCTCAGGGTGTGCGCTCCGAGCCGCGCTGAGTACTTCAGCGTAGTCGGTACGTCGGACACAATCGGGGTCCCGGCGCCGGGCATTCGTCCCCCAATCGGGACAGATGTCGAACGCGCGCACCTCGGCGTGAGAAGGTTCAGGCAGTAGATGGCGCGGTGCCATCTGGACAAGGGGGCACCTGCCATGCGTACACGTGTGATTGTCACTGCGGTCTTCCTGGCAGCCACGTTGACCGCCTGCGGCGGCGACAGTGACACGAGTGGCAGCGACGAGACGACCAGCGAGGCCACGAGTGAGGCCACGAGTGAGGTACCGACCGACGACACCGCGACGGAGACGGAATCGTCACCTGCTGAGGAGACCGAGTCGTCAGACTCGACATCCGGTGGCGGCTCGGGGTCCGAGTACTGCGAGGAGCTGAAATCGGCGAAGTCTGCGCTGAACGGCCTCGACCCGACGACCCTGGGAAACGACCAGTTCGACGACCTCACCGATCAACTGGGTGATCTGGCCGAGGCTGCACCCCCCGCCGTCAAGGACGAGTGGCTCACCGTGTCCGACGCGCTGACGCAGGTCAAGGACATCCTGGCCGACGTCGGGCTCACCTTCAGCGACCTGCAGAACCTCGATCCCTCGAACCTTCCGCAGGGAGTGACGGTGAAGGATCTGGAGAAGGTGGGCAAGAAGCTCCAGGAGTTCTCCCTCGATACGGACTTCCAGAAGGCCGCGACGGCGATCGCCAGGAACGCCAAGGCCGAGTGCGGGGTCTCCTTCCTCGGCTGAGCCGGAGCGTCCCGCCAGGACGACCCGAAACGCTCGACTCCGGTGAGGGTCGACCAGCACCCCTCGTCGTCCGTGGACCGACGACCGACTGCGCCACGGCAGGTGGTGATCAGAACAGCTCGGCACCGATGGTCGTGGACGGTCCATGGCCGGTGTGCACGATGGTGTCGCGTGGCAGAGCGAACAGCTTGGAGCGGATGCTCCCGACCAGCGTGTCGTAGTCGGAGTAGCTGCGGCCGGTAGCCCCCGGGCCACCTTGGAACAGCGTGTCGCCGGTGAACACGACCCCGAGATCCGCGGAGTACAAGCAGACAGCACCAGGCGCGTGGCCAGGCGTGTGCAGCACGTCGAAGCCGCCGCTCCCCACCACGATGCGCCGCCCCTCGGTCAGCTCACCATCAGGCAGCACGTCGCGATGCGTCAGGTGCCACAGCGGAAGGTCGTCGGGATGGAGCAAGATCGGTGCATCCAGCCGGTTCGCGAGCGCAGGGGCTGCACGCACATGGTCGTCATGGGCGTGCGTGCAGTCGATGGCGAGCACCCGGCGCCCGTCGACGAGGTTGACCACGGCTTCGACGCTGTGCGGCGCGTCGACGACCAGGCATTCCTCGTCGTCCCCCACGACCCAGACGTTGTTGTCGACCTCGAAGGTCTCGCCGTCGAGGGAGAACGTGCCGCTGGTGACGGTGTGGTCGATGCGCAGGCCGCTCACAGCACAACGACCGACCGGAGGACGTCTCCGCCGTGCATCTTGTCGAACGCCGCCTCGACGTCAGCGATGCCGATCGTCTCGGTGACGAATGCGTCGAGCGGCAGTCTCCCCTGCAGGTACAGGTCGATGAGCATCGGAAAGTCCCGGCTGGGTAGGCAGTCGCCGTACCACGAGGACTTGAGTGAGCCTCCTCGTCCGAAGACGTCGAGCAGGGGCAGCTCGAGGGTCATCTCAGGGGTCGGCACGCCGACGAGGACCACGGTCCCCGCCAGGTCGCGGCCATAGAAGGCCTGCTTCCAGGTCTCGGGGCGGCCCACGGCATCGATCACGACGTCCGCACCGAACCCACCGGTCTCAGCCTGGATCGCCTCGACCACATCGGTGCTGGACCCGTCGATGACGGCGGTCGCCCCGAGCTCTCGGGCCTTCTCGAGCTTGCGGGTGTCGATGTCGACCGCGATGATCTTCGCCGCCCCGGCCAAGCGCGCGCCTGCCACCGCCGCTGCTCCCACGCCACCACAGCCGATCACCGCAACAGAGTCGCCGCGGGTCACCGCCCCCGTGTTGATCGCGGCGCCCAGGCCCGCCATCACCCCGCAACCGAGCAGTCCGGCTGCTGTCGCTGGCGCGGCCGGGTCCACCAACGTGCACTGACCGGCGTGGACCAAGGTCTTGGCGGCGAAGGCGCCGATACCCAAGGCAGGCGACAGCTCAGTGCCGTCCTCAAGTGTCATCTTCTGCGTGGCGTTGAAGGTGCTGAAGCAGTACCACGGCCGACCTCGGCGACAGGCCCGACAAGTCCCGCACACCGCCCGCCAGTTGAGGATCACGTAGTCACCAGGTGCGATCTCGTCGACGCCCGGCCCAACGGCTTCGACGACGCCTGCCGCCTCGTGTCCCAGCAGGTAAGGGAAGTCGTCGCCGATACCGCCTTCGCGATAGTGCAGATCGGTGTGGCAGACGCCGCAGGCCTGCACGGCTACCACCGCTTCGCCCGGCCCCGGGTCGGGGACGACGACCCCGGTCAGCTCGACCGGCTTCCCCTTGGCCCTTGCTACGACTCCTTGCACCACCTGCGGCATGCCTGGTCCCTTCCTACGGTTCACGGTCGACCGGGCGGTGCCCGATTCTGTGCCGGTTCAGCCAACCGCTCCGCGGCGGCTATCGCAAGCGCGTCGAGCGCTGCGGCACACACAGCGATGGCTGGAGACCGGCCCCCAGGACGTACCCAGGAGATCGACCTCCAGCCATCACGACGGCCCTGAGCGGGCCCGGGGCGTCAGCTGACGTCTTCGTCGACCCAGTCGAGGGTCTTGGTGACGGCCTTCTTCCAGTTGCGGTAGATGCGCTCACGCTCGGCATCGTCCATCGACGGGGTCCAGCGCTTGTCTTCGCCCCAGTTCTGGCGCACGTCGTCCTCGCTCTCCCAGAATCCGACTGCGAGACCCGCCGCGTACGCAGCGCCCAGAGCCGTCGTCTCGGCGACCTTCGGCCGGACGACGTCCACGTTGAGGATGTCGGC
The DNA here is from genome assembly GCA_035633755.1 of Nocardioidaceae bacterium. Lineage (GTDB taxonomy): Bacteria > Actinomycetota > Actinomycetes > Propionibacteriales > Nocardioidaceae > DASQEH01. The sequence goes on from DASQEH010000091.1 coordinate 34,409, forward strand.
CTGGAACTGCATGAGCGTCTCGTTCTGCACCATCCCGCCGTCGACTCGGAGCTCCTTCAGCGGCACACCGGAGTCAGCGTTCATCGCGTCGAGCACCTCCTTGGACTGGAAGGCCGTAGCCTCCAGCACCGCCCGGGCGAGGTGGCCCTTGTTGACGAACCGCGTGAGTCCCACCAAGGCGCCTCGCGCATCGGAGCGCCAGTGCGGGGCGAACAGGCCCGAGAACGCAGGAACGAAGTACGCACCGCCGTTGTCGTCGACGGTCTTGGCCAGGTCCTCCACCTCGGGTGCGGACGAGATGAGGCCGAGGTTGTCACGCAGCCACTGCACGAGCGAACCGCTGACGGCGATGGAGCCCTCGAGTGCATAGATCGGCTTGTTGTCGCCGATCTTGTAGCACACGGTGGTCAGCAGGCCGTTCTCGCTGGGCACCTGCTCCTCACCGGTGTTGAGGAGCATGAAGTTGCCGGTGCCGTAGGTGTTCTTGGCAGTCCCGACCTCGAGGCACGCCTGCCCGAAGGTGGCGGCCTGCTGGTCGCCGAGGATGCCCGCGATCGGCTTGCCCGCGAGCACGCCGACCGTGCAGTTGCCGTAGACCTCGGACGAGGACTTGATCTCGGGAAGCATCGACATCGGGATCTGCATCTCGCCGGCGATCTCGGCGTCCCACGACAGCGACGAGAGGTCCATCAGCATGGTTCGGCTGGCATTGGTCACGTCGGTCACGTGGATGCCGCCGTCGGTGCCGCCCGTCATGTTCCAGATCAGCCAGGCGTCGGTGTTGCCGAACAGGAGGTCGCCGGCGTCGGCCTTCTCACGTGCCCCGTCGACGTTGTCGAGGATCCAGCGCACCTTGGGGCCGGAGAAGTAGGTCGCCAGCGGGAGACCGACCTTGTCCTTGTAGCGGTCCGAGCCACCGCCGAGAGCAGCGAGCTCGTCCGCGATCGCCTGCGTCCGGGTGTCCTGCCAGACGATGGCGTTGCAGACCGGCTCGCCGGTGGTCTTGTCCCACACGATCGCCGTCTCGCGCTGGTTGGTGATGCCGATGGCGTCGATGTTGTCGGCTTCGAGCCCGGCCTCCTTGATCGCCCCCTCGACGACTTCCAGAGTGTTGTTCCAGATCTCGGTTCCGTCGTGCTCGACCCATCCCGCGCGGGGAAAGATCTGCTCATGCTCCTTCTGGTGCGTAGCGACGATCGATCCCGAGTGATCGAAGATGATGCACCTCGTGCTGGTGGTGCCTTGGTCGATGGATGCGACGTACTGGGTCATGGGTATGAACAGCTCCGATCAGACGTAGTTGACGGCGTTGGCGAGCAGACCAGCGATGACGGCTCCGATGAGGGGACCGACGACCGGGATCCAGGAGTAGCCCCAGTTGCTGCCGCCCTTGTTCTTGATGGGCAACACGGCGTGGGCGATGCGAGGCGACAGGTCACGAGCAGGGTTGATGGCATATCCGGTGGGTCCTCCGAGGGACGCGCCGATGCCGACCACCAGAAGGGCAACCGCGAACGGGCCAAGCCCTGAGGGCGTCTTGCCGAACGACAAGATGACGAAGACGAGGACGAAGGTGCCGATCGCCTCGGTGACGACGTTCCAGAACGGGCTGGCGATGCCAGGGCCGGTGGAGAAGGTTCCGAGCTTGTTGGGCACCTCGGTCTCGGGGTCGTCGAAGTGCTCCTTGTAGGCCGCCCAGCACAAGACGGCGCCGATGAAGGCCCCGATGAATTGACCGAGTAGGTAGGCAATGACGTTGTCGGGACCGCCGAGGCCGTCTCCCGAGGCGAGCAACCCAACAGTCACCGCAGGGTTCAGGTGGGCACCACTCTCGTACGCCACGTACACGCCGGCGAAGACGGCGATGCCCCAGCCGAAGTTGATCATCAAGAAGCCGCCGTTGAAGCCGTTGTTCTTGGCGAGGACAGCGTTAGCGACGACACCGCAACCGAGGAGCAGCAGCATCGCCGTGCCCATCAGCTCGCTGAGAAAGATGTCTCCGAAACTCACAGGTTGGCCCTCCCAGGCTTGTGGGGTCGAGACGAGCCCGACGGTGACGTGTGGATAGTGTCTGCACCCTAGGGCCGCCGTGATGTGGGGTCAATCACACCCTCCTGCTGTGTCACAAAAGCCCGCGATACGCAACGAAAGGTCGCTCGATGCCCTCTCCCGCACGTCTTGACAGCAACTTCCGTGCCCAGGCCTGGTCGAAGCTGGAGTCGACGAAGTTCGACGTCCTGGTTGTCGGAGGAGGCGTCACCGGCAGTGGAGCGGCGCTTGACGCCGCCACCCGCGGGCTGTCGGTGGCACTGGTCGAGGCTCGTGACTACGCATCGGGAACGTCGTCTCGATCGTCCAAGCTCTTCCACGGCGGTCTGCGCTACCTCGAGCAGTTCAACTTCGGTCTGGTTCGCGAGGCTCTGCGTGAGCGCGAGCTCATGCTCACCCGCATCGCACCCCACCTGGTGAAGCCCGTCTCGTTCCTCTACCCGCTGACGCACCGGGTCTGGGAGCGCCCCTACGTGACGGCCGGCATGACGTTGTACGACAGCATGGGCGGCGCACGGTCGGTGCCGCGGCACAAGCAGTTCACCCGTGGCGGCGCCCTGCGCAAGGCGCCCGGGCTCAAGCGCACCGCGCTTACCGGTGCCCTGATGTACTACGACGCCCAGGCCGACGACGCCCGCCACACGCTCACGGTGGCTCGCACGGCAGCGACGTACGGCGCCACCGTGCTCAGCTCGGCTGAGGTGGTCAAGCTGAACCACGCCGGCGAGCGGGTCGTCGGTGCCCGGGTCCGCGATGTGGAGACCGGTCACGAGGTGGACGTGCAGGCGTCGGTCGTCGTGAACGCCACAGGGGTGTGGACCGACGACATCCAGACCCTGGCCGGTGGACGCGGCCGCTTCCACGTGCGGGCGTCCAAGGGCGTCCACATCGTCGTACCGCGTGACCGCATCAACTCCGAGACCGGGATGATCTTGCGCACCGAGAAGTCGGTTCTCTTCGTCATCCCCTGGAACACCCACTGGATCGTCGGCACGACCGACACCGACTGGACGTTGCACAAGGCCCACCCTGCGGCCAGCCGCGC
>DASQEH010000092.1:0-8414 GCA_035633755.1 Nocardioidaceae bacterium
CGCAACGCCGTCAGCGTGCGACTGATCGCCGCTGGCTGCTCGAGGATCTCCTCGAGCATCACCGTGCTCATGCGCAACTCGCCGGGTGGAGCTCACTCATGCGGCGCTCGTCGGGTACATCTCGCCGCCGACCATCGTCCACAGCAGCCGGTGGTCGGGACCGAACGCCGCCAGGTCGGCGTCCCGGCCGACCGCAATGGTCCCCCGCTCCCCGTCCAGCCCGAGCAGCCGGGCCGGGACCTCGGTGGCCGAGCGCACGGCGTCTTCCAGGGGAATGTCCGCCCACCGCGCAAGGTTCGCGACCGCGCGGTCGAGAGTCAGGGTGCTGCCGGCCAGGGTGCCGTCCGCGAGGCGTGACTCGCCCCCGGCCACGATGACGTGCTGTTCCTCCAGCTCGTACTCGCCGTCGGGCAGCCCGGTGGCAGCGATCGAGTCGCTGATCAGCGCGATCCCAGCGGTTCCCTTGGCCCTAGCGGCCAGGCAGACGGCCGTCGGGTGGACGTGGACGCCGTCTGCGATGAGCTCGCAGACCAGCCGTGGATCGGCGAGGGCCGTCCCGACCAGACCAGGCTCACGGTGGTGGAACGGCGCCATGGCGTTGAAGAGGTGCGTGACGCTGCGGACTCCGGCGTCGACGGCCCGCATGACCTCGGCACTCGTGGCCACCGAGTGCCCGGCCGAGCACGTGACACCATGTCGCAGGGCTAGGTCGATCACGGCGTCCGCTCCCGGCGTCTCGGGCGCGATCGTCAAGCGCCGGAGGTAGCCACCGGCCAGGTCCAGGATCTCGGCGAACAGGTCGACGTCCGGGGGCAGGATCGACTCCGGCCGGAACGCGCCAGGCGCTTGCGGGCTGATGAACGGGCCCTCCAGGTGCAGACCCAGGCATCGAGCGCCTCGGTCCGGGGACGCCTCGAGGTAGGTGCGCACGGCAGCGATGCTGTCGAGAAAGGACGCCCGATGCCCGCCGATCGACGCAAGGAAACCGGTGACCCCGTGCCGGGCGTAGAACAGCGCGAGGCGCTCGACGTCGGCGCCGGCCCCGTCGATGAGCTGGACGCCGTCGCCGCCGTGGGTATGCACGTCGATGAGTCCGGGGACCACGGTGGCAGCAGACGCGTCGATGACTCCGGAGGTGCGAGGCGGGTCGACGGAGGCGATTCGACCGTCCGCGACGTTCAGGGTGACGGGGCCGGTCAACTCGCCATCGATGAGCGCCCGCCCGGCCAGCACGGCGACCTCAGCCACGGTCGACGGCTCTCGTGGGTACGAACTGCTTCTGCTCGACTGAGGCGTACGCCGCGCAGGCGACCTCGACCGCTCGTAGGCCGTCCTCGCCGTTCGCACACGGGTCCAGCACGTGTCCAGCCGCGACCGACCGCAGGAACGCCTCGACCATGTCCTGGTCGATGTCGGGCTCGAAGGGGAGATGGGTGAGCGTGCGGGTGCCGTAACGCCCGGAGATCGGCAGCGACTCGCGGCCGGTGGCGATGGCCAGCGAGCCTTCGGTGCCGAGCAGCCGCAGGTAGAAGTCGTACTCCCACGGGTTCTCCTCGGTGACCGACCAGCTCGGGTCCACGCTGGCCGGCACGTCGCCGTCGAAGACGACCGACACCAGAGCGCTGTCCTCGACCTCGGTGTCGACGAACAAGGTGGCGGTCTCGGCGAGTACCTCGGACGCCTCCAAGCCCGTGACGAAGCGCATCGCATCGATCACGTGCACGGAGTGGTCGATGAGCGCGCCCCCACCCGCCGAGGCAGCCTCGGTGATCCACGAGGGGTAACGGGGCGGAACTGGAGGAACTCCGCGGTTGCCGCCCACCATGCCCCGCACCCGGCCGAGCTCGCCTTTCGCGACCAGCTGACGCGCCTGCAGCAGCGACGGATAGAAGCGGCAGACGAACGCGGTGTGCAGCTGGACCTCCGCCTCACGACATGCCCTGACCATCGTCTCCGCATCAGCGACGCTCGTGGCCAGAGGCTTCTCGCACAGCACGTGGACGCCATGGGACGCCGCCAGCTCGACAAGCCCACGGTGCCGGTCAGTGGGACTGCACACGACGGCTGCCTCTGCGCGGTCGAGCACCTGAACGGCGTCGGGGTAATAAGGAACACCGAATTCGTCGGCGAGTGACTCGCCGAGGTCCGACGACTCGTCGTACACGCCCACGAGTCGGGCGGCGCTGCTGCGCGTCAACGCACCGGCGTACGAACGGGCGTGGGGGATGTGCTGGCAGCCGAGCAGGACGACGTCGATCATTCCGGCTTCGTTCCTCTGCGGGTCAGGTGGACAGTGCGGCGGGTCTGCAGTGACTCCATGGCAGCCAGGGCGATCTCGAGCGCAAGCAAGCCCTCGTCGGGTGGGACCGGGCTGGGGCCGCCGGACTCGATCGCGTCCAGGAAGGCGTCGATCTCCGCGCGGAAGCCGCGGTTGCCGAGCTGGCTGATCGCCTGCGGTGCGGCACCGGCGATCTTCACGCTGCCGACAGCGACCCCGTCGTAGTCCCACGCCATGCGGCCGGCGCTGCCGCAGAGCTCGGTAGCGAGGTGGAGCCTGTGACCGGCGGGGTGCGCCCAGCTGCTCTCTACGACCGCCAGCGTGCCGTTGTCGTATCGAACGGTGGCCAGTGCGTAGTCGACGAGCCCGTCAGCGCGAGCTGCGCCGACGGCGTGGACTCGGTCGGGGCGTGCTCCGCAGAGCCAGGTCAGGTAGTCGAAGCTGTGGATGGCGAGGTCGAGAAGCGGCCCGCCTGACTGGTCGGCGTCGGCCAGCCAGTCCTGCTCGCTCCAATCCGGCATTTCGCCGACGATGGACTGCGACATGAGCCGCACCTGCCCGATCCGGCCGTCGAGGACGGCGTCGCGAGCGGCGCGGTGGTCTGGCTCGAAGCGGGACACATGCGCGATCATCAGCAGCCCGGGGCCGCGGCGGCCCGCCTCCAGAATGCGTTCGCCGTCCGCGAGCGTCCGGGCCACCGGCTTCTCGCAGAGCACGTGCTTGCCCGCGGCGACAGCGGCGACGGCGATGTCTGCATGCGTGGGGGTAGGCGTGCAGACGCTGATCGCGTCGATGTCTGAGGCGAGCAGCGTGTCGAGGTCGTGGACGGGGCTGGCGCCGTACCGCTGGGCGAGCCCGGCCGCCTTCTGGGCCACCGGGTCGATGACGTAGACCAGCTCTGCTCGCGGATGGGCGGCGTAGGCGGCAGCGTGGGACTCGGCGATGTAGCCAGCGCCTACGAGGGCCACTCTCACCATGAGCTCACCACCTCGCCGAGCGTCGGTCGTCGCGCAGCAGACGCGACCGGTGGGCGGCGCCGAGCACGCCTGACTCGGCACCCAGTGCGGCAGGGACCACGCGCACCGTGGCCGCGACGTCGGCGAGGTTCTCGTCGATCGTCTGCTGGAGCCGGTCGAGCAACATCGGGCCCACCTCGGACACGCCACCCCCCACCATCAGCAACTGCAGGTCGAGCACCATCAGGTAGTCCGCGAGCACCCGTCCGAGGTGGCTCGCCGCGTCCGTGATCGCGGTGATGGCGCGGGCGTCCCCGTCCGCAGCGGCGGCGGCAACGGCCTCGACGCCGCCGGCCGAGATTCCGGCGGCGCGGGCGATGGCTGGGCCCGACGCAACCATCTCGAGGCAGCCGTAGCGGCCGCAGTTGCACTGCACACCGTCGGGTACGGCCTGCACATGGCCGATCTCGCCGGCCAGACCGCTGACCCCGCGGTACACGTGCCAGTCGAAGACGAACGACATCGAGACGCCGGTGCCGATGTTGAGGTACGCGACGTCCGCCTGCCCGATTCCAGCACCGGCCATCAGCTCGCCGAACGCCGCAGCCTTGACGTCGTGGATCACGGTGGTGGGGTGGCCGACCGCGCTCTGCACCTCCGCCACGACCTCGCAGTTGGTCATCTTGAGGACCGGCGAATCGAGGACCAAGCCACGTACAGAGTCGATGCTTCCGGGCATGCCGATCACCACAGGGCCGACGGCGAGCCCTCCGGACCCGGCCACGGTCAGCAGCCCGGATGCGACGTCGATGCACGCCTGCACCACCTCGTCAGCCCCCGAGCTCGGGGTGGGAATGCGGCGACGGGCTACGACGGAGCCGGAGGACTCGATGACCACCCCGACGATCTTGGAGCCGCCCACGTCGATGCCGATGCCGCCGGACGCCGCCCGCGCCTCGGTCGCCTTCACGCCGCTGTCCATCGCGCACTCCGTGGCCATCGCGCACTCCGCCGTCGATCCGAGGCCGCGGACACAGGCCCGCTGTCTTGTCTCACTTCATCCCCGTCGTGGCCATGCCCTCGATGAACCGCTTCTGCATGATCAGGAAGGCAATCAGCAAGGGGAGGACGGTCAAGGTCGCTGCCGCCATCTGCAGATCTGTGCGGTCCACGAAGCGACCGGCGAACTGCGCCAGGCCCAGCGGCAGCGTGTACATCTCGGGTGACGACGCCACCAGCAGCGGCCACAGGAACGACTCCCAGCTCACGACCAGCGTGAAGATCGTCAGCGCCGACAGCGCTGGCTTGGCCAGAGGCAGCATGATCTGGACGAAGATCCGGAACTCACCGGCGCCGTCGACGCGTGCGCTCTCGATGAGCTCGTTGGGGATCGACAGCATGTACTGCCGCATGAGGAAGATGCCGAACGCGTCGACCAGTGTCGGCATCACCATGCCGGCGTAGGTGTTGAGAAGCTGCAGGTCGCTGGCCAGCACGTACAGCGGGATCACCCGGACCTGGAAGGGGATCATCAGCGTCGCCAGCACGACGACGAACAGGACGTCGCGGCCCGGGAACGAGAACTTCGCGAAGGCGTAGCCGGCCATCGAGCTCGTGATGAGCACGCTGGCCACGCTGATCGCAGCGATGACGACGCTGTTGAGGAAGTAGCGGACGAAGTCAGCCGTGTCGAAGACGGCACGATAGTTGTCAAGGTTGACCTGCTCGGGCAGGAAGGTGGGCGGGAAGGCCAGGATCTCCGGCAGCGTCTTGAACGACGCGAGGACCATCCAGGCGAGCGGGGTCAGCATCGTCACCGCGCCGACGAGGAGCAGCAGGTACTTCGTGACGTCCAGCGTCCGTGCAGTGCCGCGCATCAGTACTCGAACTTTCGCTGGATCAGCCGGAACTGGATGAGGGTCACGACCATGATCATGGCGAAGAGCACGAACGCGGCGGCCGATCCGTAGCCCATCTCCAGGGGTCGGAAGGTCTGCTCGACGACGTACAGGACGACCGAGCGGGTGCTGCCGAGCGGTCCGCCGGGCAGCTGCTGCGCGGAGCCGGTCATCACGTAGACCTGGGTGAACAGCTGCAGTCCGTTGATGACCCCGATCACCGCGGCGAGCAGGATGCTCGGGTTGAGCAGGGGGAGGGTCACGTGCCGGAACCGCTGCCAGGCGTTGGCGCCGTCGCTGCGCGCGGCGTCGCCCAGATCGCGCGGGATCGCCTGCAGTCCTGCCAGGAAGATCACCATGTAGAACCCGAAGTCCCGCCACACCGCCATCAGCACGATGCCGTCCAGCGCCCAGTCCGGATCAGCGAGCCACCCCGGCCCGGGCAGCCCGAACCAGTCGAGGACGGTGTTGACGAGACCGAACGACGGCTCCAGCAGCGCTCGCCACACGTAGCCCACGGCGACCAGCGACGTCACGACCGGCACGAAGTAGATCGTCCGGAACAGCCCGCGCAGACGCAGGCGGACGTCGTTGAGCAGGACCGCGGCGAACAGCGCCAGCAGGATCGTGGGCAGGACGCTCAGTACGGTGAAGTACAGCGTCACCTCGACCGACTGGCGGAAATCACCGTCGTCGAACAGCAGCCGCCGGTAGTTGTCCAGGCCGACGAACACCTTCGTCCCGCCGAGCGGCCACTTGTGCAGGCTGTACTGCAGGGCCCGCAGCATCGGGTAGAAGACGGTGAGCCCGAACAGGACGAGGGCAGGGGCGAGGAAGACGTAGGCCCACGTCGTCTGGTGACGACGTTGGCCTCGTCGTGTCGTCGCTCGACGCTCTCGGCGTACGGCAACGGAACTCACTCGATGAGGCCCTTGCGCCGGTACAGGGCGCGCTCCTTCTCAGCTCCCGTGTCGACGGCGGACTTGACGTCCTTGCCGTTGAGCACGATCTGGTCCCAGATGTCCTGCTGGACGGCGAACGCGTCGTCCCAGCCCATCGCGTCGTACGGCACCGCGTTCGTGAGGGACTCGAAGCCGACCGCGATGTTCGGGTCCTTCGTGAGCGAGGTGTCCTCGAGCAGCGCGGACCTCGACGGCAGCTCACCACCTTCGGCGATCCAGGTGCGCTGTGACTCCTCCGACGTCAGATGCTCGGCCCACGCCCAGGCTGCGTCCTGGTCCTCGCAGTCCTTCGAGACGGCGTACGACCACGAGGTGCTGGCCACCGGTGCGAACGTCTCGTCGGCGACGGGTGGAGCGGGGTGGACGCTGAAGTTCAGGTCGGGCGCCGTGAGGTTGTAGACACCGGTGAAGGTGAACTCCTTGAAGGTCATGCCGGCCTTGCCGATCGCGAACTTGCTCTGCTCGGCGAGGAACTCCGGCGAGTCCACGCCGTCTTCGGTGACCAGAGCGGTGAGCCGCTCCCAGACCTGGTAGCCGGGCTCTGAGTCGTAGTTGACGTCGAGGGTCTCGTCGTTGACGAGACCGTCCTCGTAGGCAAGGGTCGGAGCGCTGTAGTACCACTGATAGGGCGAAGCTGAGATGTCGATGCCCGCTTGGGTCATCCGGTCACCGTCGACCTTGGTCAGCAGGATCGCTGCCTCCCGCAGGTCGTCCCAGGTTTCGAAGTCCTGGCTGGGATCGAGGCCGGCCTCCTTGAACAGGTCGTCGTTGTAGAACAGCATCAGCGTCTGGACGTCCGTGGGGAACGCGTAGTACTCGCCCTCGATCTTCAGCAGCCGGATCGACGCTGGCGTGAACGCCTCCTCGATCTCGGTCGCCGACATCACTGATTCGGGCACCGGGGCCAACTCGCCTCGGTCGTGGAACTCGGCCAAGATGTTGGCCGGGAGCTGGAAGACGCATGGGCCGTTGCCGGCCTCGAGCGCGGCGCCTAGCTTCTGGAAGTACGACTCGTAGGGGATCGACTGGAAGTCGATCTTGGCGCCGTCGTAGTTGTCGGCGAAGTCCTGGACCAGCTTGGCGCGGGCGTCGCTGTGGTGCTGCCAGTGGGCGATGGTGGAGGTGCCCCCGCTGCCCTCACTGCCCGCGGCGCCCTCGCCGCGCTGCTCGGTGGCGCTCTCTCCTCCCGAGCAGGCTGTTGCCGTGAGGCAGAGGAGGACAGCTCCGAGGGTGGTTGCTGATCTGACGGTCTTGCGGCGCATGTGGCCCTCCAGGCTGAAGTTCCCGCACGTGTCTGCGTGGCAGATTGATCGTCTGTGCTACAGACAAGAAGTGATGAAGTTAGGGGCTTGTCAGTGGGCTGTCAAGGGTGGAACCGGGCACCCAGGCCTTTGCTGATGCCTGCTGCGGCCCCGAGGATCTGCGGGAGGAACTCCTCGACGCGATCGCGGGTCAGGCGGCTCGCAGGGCCGGCGACTGTGAGAGCTGCGATCGGGTTGCCGTCCAGACCGTGCACGGGCACCGAGGCGCTGGTGAGATCGGGATCGAGATCCTGCACTGAGGTGGCGTGTCCGAGCGTACGAATCGTCTCGGTCGTCTCGAGCAGCCGTTGCGAAGTGCCGTCTGCCTTGCTCCCGACGGCGGCAAGGTAGCGTTCGCGGAACGTCGGCGACGAGTGGGCGAGTAGCACGAGCCCCGTGGCTGACTGGTGCAGAGGTAGCCGCTGTCCCGGCGCCTCGACCATGCGTACCGACCGCCGACTCTCCGCCTTCTCGATGTAGATGACCGAGTCCTGATCGAGGACGCCGAGCAGGATGGTTTCGCCGGTGCGCTCTGCGAGGTCCTCCACCACTGGGCGGGCGGCGTCGCTCAGGTCGGACCGCGTCCGCGCCTGCTCACCCAGCTCGAAGAGCCCCCAGCCGAGGTCGTAGCGGTTCTGCGAATCGCGCCGCACCAGACCACGGATCTCGTAGGTGGTCACGATGTTGTACGCCGCGGTCCGGGAGAATCCGGTACCGGCCACGATCTCGCCGAGCGTGAGAGGGCGTTCGCTGCGGGCGAGAGCTCCGAGGACGTCGAGGGCTCGCAGCAGCGATTTCACCGGCCGCAGCCGGCGGCCATCGTCGCTCACGACGACGTCATCGTCCTCGTCCACAAGGCCTCGTCTCTGGGGCGTCCCGGGCTTTCCGGGCGACGTTGTCAGCCGATGATGCCTGGCTCCGGCGACAGAGGGAAGTGCTGGCCGCCGCGAATACTGCTTCGACAGCCACGCACTCAACCGGCCCGGACGCCACGGGAGCAGGCGCCGGGCCGGTTGAGC
>DASQEH010000093.1:0-4208 GCA_035633755.1 Nocardioidaceae bacterium
CGGCGGCGCCACGGCCGGTCCGAGAGCTGTTCGATCGCCGCGGCCAGCGCCGCGCCGCCGCGCGCCGAATGTCGAGCGGCGGCCGCCGCCTTCCGTGGCATCTCGAAGAGGACCCGCTCGCGCCGGCCCGTGTCCAGCGCGTCGTGACGGTAAAAGACACCCCTCTGCACGAAGCGTCGGCGGGCGTCCTCGTGCATCGCCTCACCTGGCACGGTGTTGCGAGCCAGTACCATCGACTCGAGCTCGTAGTTATCAAAGGCCACTTCTCCGGATGCGGGAAGGTAGCAGCCATCGATGACCTCGGCCACCAGGCTCTCGGTGACCCGTCCAGTCAGTGAACTTCGTGCAACACCCGATTCGGGGAGCATCGAGTCGACACCGAGGGCGTTGAGCGAAACCTTGGCGTCGAGCACCGTCGTGAGCGCTTCGGCGGCAGGTTCTTCCGCCATAAGCCGACGTGTCAGCTCGGTCGTGGCCGCCTCGAAAGCGCCAGCTGCCTCCCGCCACTCCCGGTCGACACGGGCGACCCACTCTTGGTCACCGTCGGCCAATCGCTGCTCGGCAACCGCGGCCGGCCTCACCCTACGCATCACTTCTTGTGGGCCACCGTAGACGAGCACGCCCTGCGCGCGGCGAACGAAACCGGCATCACCCACGCCGTACTTCTCCAAGCGAACCGCGAACACGCGCTCATACACATCGCGATACACCGGGAGCATTCGCGTCACGTCCACCGTCCAACACATATTGCCTTGCTCGTCCAGCGTTCCAGACGACGCGTGGGGGGAGAGGCCTGGGCTCACAGCAGCGCCCGTTGATACGCCTGGAGAGCAACGACGTCCACATCGCCGCTCTCGACGCAGAGGTGGTCGATGGTGCCCGCGAGGACCAGATCCAACGCGCGAGGATCCTTGACGTGTCGCCCACACAGTCCGAGGTCGATGTCGGGGCGGGTCTCACGGGCCCGGATGGCGGCCTCCTGCACCAGGCGAAGCACGCCGGGATGGAACGTGTCGAACGGGTCCGCCTCCAGCAGATTGCGGTCCAGATGACCATCGATGACCGAAAGGTAGTCGGTGCGACCGATACCCAGACACAGGGAGGTCAGGTCGTTGGTACCGAAGAGGGCGAACTCACACTCTCCCGCTATCGCTTCCACCTCCGCGAGAGCAGCGGGCGTTTCCAGCATGGCCCCGACCAGTATGTCGTCACCCCCTGCTCGCGCTTCTGACTCGGCCCAGGCCCGGACCAGGCGTACCTCGGCGGCTGTGCACACCATCGGGACCAATACACGCAGCGGGGCCACCGTCTCTCCCAGCGCCCGCAGGGTCCGCGCCGCCGCGACTAGGGCGCCGAACTGGGCACGGTACAAATGCGGCCAACGAACCCCCTGGCGCACGCCGCGCAGACCGAGTGTCGGATCGGTCGCGTCGGCCGCGCGGCCGGGAAGCTCCGAGACCGGGAGGTCGAGGAGCCGGACGGCCACGGGGAGCCCCCCGGCGAGTCGCAGCACGCGCATGAGGGGCTCGGCCAATGCGGTGACGAAGGCTGGGGTGGACCGTTCGGACTCGAGCACAAGCTGCAGATGGTCCTCGAGACCCGCTAACCGGATCAGGTGCTCCAGGCGGACGATTCCGATCCCGTCCGCCCTGCCGGGCTGGTGCCCACCGAGAACGTCTGGGGCGTCCACGCTGACCGTTAGGGTCACCGGGCTTGGCTTGCGGGCCAACAGGGAGCGCGCCGTTGAGCGCCCTTTGTCGTCTGCTGCCGGCGACAGCTGTGCAGACCCGAGATAGAGCGAACCCTCCGTGAAGTCGATGGTGACGATCGTGCCAAAAGGCACCACGCTGTCACCCACATGCAGCCCCAGCGAGTCAAGGACCCCGTCTGTGACTGTGAGGTACCCGAACCCGGTCTCCCGTGACAGCAGGGCGTAATGGTCCGCCGGAGATCCCCTCGTCGCGATGAGGCCCGCGCAGCGGGGATTGCGGAGCAGAGCGGTGTGATGGGCCTCCACTCGATTGACCGCCACGACGAACGCGTCGTCTCCGTCGACCGGCTCAACCGGCCACAGGGCGCCGGTACCGCATCCCGTGCTGCACGGGTTGCCACGGGCAAAAAGGCGCAGTCCTTCAGTGTTGTCAAGGCGCGTGCGAGCGGGGGCGAGCGCCTCCGGAGGGAAGTGACGCAGGAAGGCGTCGGCGTCCATCGCGCCGCTGACTAGCCGAGTGATGCAGAACCGCACACGGGCTGCGACGGACAGCCACAGCGTCTCCTCCCGCAGCAGCTCGACTTCACTACCTTCGATCCGGACCAGGCGGCGCACTGGCTGCTGCGCCGCTTCGGCGAGCCGCACCAACGCGGAGTAAACGGTCGGATTGACGTCCCGAAGCGACTCCTCAGGAGCGTTAGACCCGTGATGCCATACCTCACCTAGCACGGCTGGCTCACCCGTCACGGGATCAGCATTAGCGATCCAGGCATATGACGTCTCGGGGCTCACCTCCTCACACTGGCAAAAAGCAATCAAGGGCTCAACCACAAGTCTTCACTGCAGGACAACCTCGCGCATCAAAGGGAACCATTTGCGGGGACCTGGCTACGTCACTCAAGGCGGAGCGTACTGCTGGCACCAACCGACGCGGCCGAGTGCTCAGGGTGACGCCACCTACGAGGGCTGCCGCCCAAGCCAGCAGTTCTGGACGTTCCCGACAGGCCGCTGTACGGCAATTGGACGAATCTGGCGGCGAGCAGATCCCTGAGGACATGCTTGCTCTGCTGCCGTGCGGCATCTTCAACCGCTTCTTCCCCACGACACCCGATCCGTCAACCACTTCGAAGGATCCGACCTGTCCAAGGGCGCATGTAAACGAGGTAATGGGGCCCTCAGGGCCCATGCGCCTCCTTGCGTCAGCATCGTGAGATTGAACCGTCATTCCAGGGGTGACTCCCAGCGACCCACTGTGACACAGTTGTCCTCTCTGTCCTTACACACATGGGTGTTGCACACCCAAGAGGCGTTGCCCGTGCGGCGGCCCCACGTGCAGCCTCGAATCGATGAAGGGTCAGGTAGATGGAGTTCACGTCACCGCGGTTCGCGGGCAACATTGTGCTCGAGGAAATTCTCAACGACCCGAACACCGGAACGAAGAAGCTCGCGAAGGGCAGTCCATCCGACGCCGTAAGCCTCGTTCAGCGGGCCCTTCGCGACCTGCATTGGGTCGCATCACACTTCCTCACCGCTTCCGGTGGCGTCCTCCTTGCCAGCCAGTTCGTGGACGGAGACTACGGTCCATGGACCACCGCCACGGTGTTGGCATACAAGCGTCACTACGACATCCACTTTCCACCGGACGCTCCCGTCGGCACCTTCGACGGATTCACTGGACCTACCACCCTCAAATGGCTTGATGTCCATTGCACATTGCTCGATGAGGCGGCTGCGCGAATCATCCAGCACGTGGAGGACCTACATGCCAGCGGAGCGTCCCCTTCCTTGCAGCTGGGCGAACCCGACGGTCTTGGACGAACGACCCGGCCCATCCGCCGCAGCGCAGGAGCGCAACGTCATGCCATGGTCGATGGCGCCGTGGGCGCACTGGTCTACAAGCGCGACATTGGAGCGTTCGCCCTTCATAGTCAAGTCTTCCTGGAGTGGGTAATACGAGAGTTGGCTAAGGGAAGCGGAGACTCGACCGGCGAAGTCGGATTCCCCACTTCCGACGCGTTCCAAACCGATACAGGATCCGCCGTCCTGGTTGAACGCGGCCAAATCTCCCACGACGCGACGACCGGCATCTCCACGTTCGACCTCGACCCCGATTTGGCCGTGCTTCACCATGACATGGAGTTCTAATCCAACGATTCCTTGAGGGCGGTGCAGCGTGTTCTGGCGAGCCGCCCACGGTTGAGCCGTCGGTCACCCCCCACCCGCGAACTGCCCTAGCCGGGTCAGATAAGACGTAATGCGGAACCACCGCTACCACCTGGGCGTCCTGTTCCCACATCGCTTATCGATGCACCGCGGCTCAGGAGCCGCAGCCGACGTGCGGGAGACCATTGAGACCCCCGTAGGCCGAGTCCGCCACTGCGACCCGAAGCAACCTGGGATCACGGCGACTCAGCCGAAGACACCGTAGGGGCGGTCGGCTCGAGACTGCCGCTGGACGTTCGTGAACCGTATGTTGACCGGGTGACTTGGTTGCGGC
>DASQEH010000094.1:0-30386 GCA_035633755.1 Nocardioidaceae bacterium
CTCAACACCGGTCGACGCGGTCTAGCCCGTCCGGTGGCTCAGCAGCACTGAACGGTCTCAGGTCCGTTGAACGGCGCCTACCCGGGCTGCGGCTGACGCCACGGCCGCGTCGACGGCGGCACGTACCTCGGACTCGGTCAGCGTGCGGTCGGGTGCGCGGAAGCGCAGTGAGTAGGCGAGGGACTTCCGGCCTTCGCCGACCTGCTCCCCCGTATACACGTCGAAGAGCCGGATCGACTCGAGGAGCTCCCCGGCGCCGGACCGCAACGCCTGCTCGACCTCGGCCGCGGGGACCGACGAGTCCACCACGAGGGCTACGTCCTCCTTGGCCACGGGGAAGTTGGAGAACACCGGAGCCGTGGGGATCTCTATCGCATGGTGCATGAGCAGGTCGAGGTCCAGCTCCGCAGCCGCGGTCCGGACAGGGACGCCGAACGCCCTGCAGGCTCGTGGGTGGAGCTCCCCGGCATACCCCAGCACCGTTCCCGCGACCAAGAGCTGCGCGCACCGGCCGGGGTGCCAGGGAGCTTGCTGACTCGCCAAGACCTCGAGCTCGACCCCCACCGCGGCGGCGACGAGACGGGCGACCTCGACCGCGTCGGCCCACGACACCTGCCTGCCGGTGCCCCACCACCCCGGTGATGTACGACTGCCTGTCAGAGCCACGCCCAGGTGCAGGGGCTGGTCCGGGAGGGTGGATTCCAGCTCCTTCAACTCCTCTTCGGAGGGGCGGCGGTCTACTCCGAGCGCCGGCGCCTTCGGACGCTCCCCCAGTCCAGGCAGGAAGACGCTCCCCAGCTCGTACAGGCCGAGGTCGACGTTGCCGCGCCCGGTGTTGCGGGCGACCGTCCGGAGCAGGCCGGGCAGCATGGTCGTACGTAGCAGGGGTTCCTCGTCCGACAAGGGGTTTGCGACCCGCAGCGACGCACGCCGCGGGTCATCCGCGTCCAGCTGCAGGGCGGCCAGGTCGTGTTCGCCGACGAAGGGATAGCTCAGCGCTTCGACGTATCCTGCGCCCGCCAGCGCCAGGCCGACGCGGCGCCGCAGCCGCTGCCTCGACGTAGCCCCCCGTCCTGCCGGAGCCATCGGCAGAACACTGGGTACCTGGTCGTACCCGACGACGCGCACGACTTCCTCGACGAGGTCGTAGGGGTCGCGGATGTCGGGACGCCACGGCGGCGGCACAGCCATGAGGGAGTCGCCCTCCACACGCACCTCGCACCCCACGGTGGCCAACGCCGCTACGGAGGTCTCGGTCGAGATGTCGACGCCTGAGACCCGGCTGGGAAGGGTCGAGGCGATGGTGATGGCCGCGGCGGTTCGCGGGGTCCCGATCACGGTCGCGGTCGGGGCGACGCTGCCGCCGCCGAGCTCGACCAGCAGCGAGGCCACCCGCAGGGCGGCAACCGGGGCCAACGTGGGATCGATGCCGCGTTCGAAGCGCTTGGCTGCCTCGCTCGGCAGCTTGTGGCGACGCGCGGTGCGCGCCACCGAGACCGGCTCGAAGTGAGCGGCCTCGATGACGACGGCCGTTGTCGTGGAGCTCATCTCGGTCGAGGCGCCTCCCATGACACCGGCCAGGCCAATAGGACCCGAGTCGTCGGTGATCAGCAGGTCGCCCGGGTCCAGGTGCCGCTGGACTCCGTCCAGTGTGGTCAGGAGCTCGCTCGCGGAAGCTCGGCGTACGACGATGTCGCCGTGCAGGGCCGCTCTGTCGTAGCCGTGGATCGGTTGGCCGAGCTCGAGCATCACGTAGTTCGTCACGTCGACGGCCAGCGAGATCGGCCTCATCCCTGCCAGGTGCAGTCGTCGAGCGAGCCAGCGCGGCGTCGGTGCCGTGGCGTCGAAGCCGGACACCTCGAGGGTCACGAACCTGTCGCAGCCGGCGCTGTCGTCGATCCGGACGGGATACCCAGGACCGCTGACGGCAGCCGGCAGGGACAGAGCCGGATCGTTGAACGGCAGGCGGTACGCGGTGGCTGCCTCACGCGCGACACCACGCATGGACAGGGCGTAGGCGCGGTCGGGGTTGACCTCGAGCTCGAGGACGTCGTCGCGCAGGTGAAGGAGCTCGACGGCGTCAGAACCGACCGTCGACTCCGCGGGGTCCAGCACGACGATGCCGGTCGCGTCGTCGCCCAGGCCGAGCTCGCGAGCCGAGCAGATCATGCCGTCCGAGACGTGTCCGTAGGTCTTGCGAGCGGTGATCCGGAACCCTCCCGGCAGCACGGCGCCCGGCAGTGACACCACGACATGGTCCCCCACGCCGAAGTTGGACGCTCCGCAGACGATGCCACGCGGCTCGGACTCGCCGACGTCCACCTGGCACCACCGGATGGTCTTGCCGTTGCTGTGTTCCTCGGGCTCGACGTCCAGCAAGCGACCGACCACCACGGGTCCCTCGAGGTCGACGCCGGCCGGCTCCAGCGACTCGAGCTTCAGCCCCAGCATGGTGAGGCGGTCGGCGAGGTCCTTGACCGGGAGGTCGGCGGGCAGGGCGACGAAGTCGCGCAGCCACGACACCGGGACGCGCATTACAGCTCCATCCCGAACGCCGCGGTGAAGCGGACGTCCCCCTCGACGACGTCACGCATGTCGCTGACGCCGTGCCGGAACATCAACGTGCGGTCGATGCCCATGCCGAACGCAAAGCCGGAGTACACATCGGGGTCGATGCCGCAGGCGATGAGCACCCGCGGGTTGACGACTCCACAGCCTCCCCACTCGATCCAGCCCTCACCACCGCAGGTGCGGCAGCTCTGCACCTCTGGTTCGACCCCGCGACAGACGAAGCAGATCAGGTCCACCTCGGCCGACGGCTCGGTGAAAGGGAAGTACGAGGGGCGGAACCGTGTCGTGATGCCGTCGCCGAACATGGCCGCCGCAAAGTGGTCGAGGGTGCCCTTGAGATGACCCATCGTGAGTCCCACGTCGACCGCGAGACCCTCGAGCTGGTGGAAGACAGGGGTGTGCGTCGCATCGAGCTCGTCGGTGCGGTACGTGCGGCCCGGGCAGGCCACATAGATCGGCAGCGGCCTCGTCAGCATGCTGCGCGCCTGGACCGGGGACGTGTGCGTGCGTAGGACCACTCCGCCGTCGAGCGGTTCCAGGAAGAACGAGTCCTGCAGGCTGCGCGACGGATGGTCCGGCCCGAGGTTGAGAGCGTCGAAGTTCAGCCACTCGGCCTCGACCTCCGGTCCTTCGGCGATCTCCCAGCCCATGGCCACGAACACGTCGCTGATGCGCTCCTGGATCGTGGTCAGGGGGTGCCGCGCTCCACGCGGGTCCCGGTCGTACGGCAAGGTGACATCAACGGACTCCTCGACGAGCATCCTCTCCTCGTGCTCCGCCTCGAGTACTCCGGTCCGCTGCTCAAGGGCTCTGCGCACGGCAGTACGGGCTTCCCCGATCCGCATGCCGGCCTCCTTGCGCGCCTGCGGAGGCAGTGCCCCGATCTCGCGGTTGGCCAGACCGAGCGGCGAGCGGTCGCCGGAGTGGGCCAGTCGTACCTGCTTGAGCTCCTCGACGTCAGCGGCGGCGGCAATCGCCGCGAGCGCCTCGTCGCGCATCTGTGCAACCGAGTCCGGGTGCAGCGGCGTGACCTCGACGGGGTCGTAGCTCGTGTTCGGACCGGACATGACGGCTCGGCTCTCCTTCGGCTGGCGCTCGCCGTTCGGCGGTCGTCTCGCAGAGTCTAGGAACAGGTGGTCGCTAACGGCGAACCGGTTTCAGTCCTCGGCCGAGAAGCGGGCGCACAGGTCCTGCGTGCGGTGTCGTGCTGGACGCTGTGACGCGCCTTCCTGGGCTATCGACAGGAGGGGATGGACATGGACGGGGTTCTCGAGTGATGTGGGTGTCACGGTGCCCGGTGCTGCTCGCGCGCCGACGCATACAGGCAGATGGCGGCAGCAGTGGCGAGGTTGAGGCTCTCCGCCCCGCCGTACATCGGCACGGCGACGACATGGTCGGCGACGGCTCGAAGCTCAGGAGGCAAGCCCCAGGCTTCGTTGCCGAACAGCCACGCCGTACGCCCGACCAGAAGTGCCGGCTCAAGGTCGTCGAGGGAGACGCTGCCCCCGCCGTCGGCAGCGAGCACGACCAACCCGTGAGCGCTGATCGTGGCCAGCGACTGCTTCACCGCAGGCGCGACCACGACCGGCAGATGGAACAGGGACCCAGCGCTGGCCCGCACGGTCTTGGCGTTGTAAGGGTCGACGGACGACCCGGTCAGGACGACGGCTCCGGCTCCGGCGGCATCGGCGCACCGGATGACGGTTCCCGCGTTGCCGGGGTCCCGTACGTCGGCGCACACGGCCAGCAGCCGGATGTCCGGCCAAGGCAGCTCGTCGAGGCCGACGTCGATGAAGCGGCACACGGCGACGACACCTTGTGGCGTGCGAGTGTCGGCCAGGCTGTCGAGGGCCGGTTCATCGACCAGATGCCACTGCAGACTTTGGACCCGGGCATGGCGGCGGAGCTTCTCCAACCGGTCGGTGGCCGCAGGAGTGGCGAACACCTCGACGACGCAGCCTGGAAGGGCAAGCGCCTCGCGCACCGCCTGGGGGCCCTCGGCGAGGAAGAGACGCTCGGACGCCCGGGTGGCGCGTGCAGTGAGGCGTCGGGCCGACTTGACCCGTCCTGAACGCGACGTCATCACCGCGACGTCCGACATCGCGACCTGCCTCAACCTGTCGTCAGACAGCTGCCTTCTCGCCCTGCGGCGCGGCCTCGGGCACGTTCGCCTTGGCGATCTCGACCAGCTGGGCGAAGGTCCCGGCGTCGTTCACCGCCAGGTCGGCCAGGATCTTGCGGTCGACCTCGACGCCTGCTGTGCGCAGGCCTTGGATGAACCGGTTGTACGTCATGCCGTTCGCCCGCGCCGCCGCGTTGATGCGCTGGATCCAGAGCTTGCGGAACTCGCCCTTCTTGGCCCTGCGGTCGCGGTAGCTGTAGACGAGCGAATGGGTGACCTGCTCCTTGGCCTTGCGGTACAGACGCGAGCGCTGGCCGCGGTAGCCGGCGGCGCGCTCGAGGGTCTCCCGGCGCTTCTTGTGGGCGTTGACCGCCCTTTTGACGCGTGCCACTGTGGTACTCCTTGGGATCTGCGCCGTCGTCGCCGACGTCGCTGTGGGTGAACGAGGCCGTGCAGCTACCTGCCCAGCAGCTTCTTCACCATCTTGAGGTCAGCGGGTGCTACTTCGACCGTTCCGCTCATCCGGCGGGTCTGCTTCGATGCCTTGCGCTCGAGGTTGTGGCGCTTGCCCGTCTTCTCGCGCACGATCTTGCCCGAACCTGTCACGCGTACGCGCTTGCTTATGCCCGAGTGGCTCTTCATCTTCGGCATGGGCCGCTTCCTCCGTCTATTCGAGCGCACACCGGTTGGTGGGCGCGGCTGGCATGTGTCAGGAACTGGCGTTGCCAGCTACATATCCGCGTCGATGTTCTCTGAGCGGCGTCGCACTCGCTTGGGCTCTTCCTTGGCCGCTTCCGAACGCACCGTGCGCTCCGCGTGCTCGAGAGCCTTGTCCTCGTCGCGGGCGGCGGCACGGCGGTCCCGCTCAGCGCGGACGTCGGCCTTGGCCTCTGACTTCTTCTTGTGCGGGCCCAGGACCATGATCATGTTGCGTCCGTCCTGCTTGGGCGACGACTCGACGAAGCCCAGCTCCTCGACGTCACCAGCAAGGCGCTGAAGCAGCCGGAACCCCAGCTCGGGACGGTGCTGCTCGCGGCCCCGGAACATGATGGTGATCTTCACCTTGTCGCCGGCCTTCAGGAACCGCACGACGTGGCCCTTCTTGGTCTCGTAGTCGTGAGCGTCGATCTTGGGGCGCAGCTTCATCTCTTTGATGATCGTGTTGGTCTGGTTGCGCCGCGTCTCGCGTGCCTTCTGAGCGTTCTCGTACTTGAACTTGCCGTAGTCCATGAGCTTGCAGACCGGCGGGCGGGCCGTCGGCGCCACCTCGACGAGATCGAGGTCCGACTCCTGGGCCAAGCGCAAGGCGTCCTCGATCCTGACGATGCCCACCTGCTCCCCGTTGGGCCCGACAAGGCGTACCTCAGGAACGCGGATACGGTCGTTGACGCGCAACTCCGTGCTGATAGGTCCTCCTGTGTTGTCCAGTGATGTGGTGGTGCCGGAGGCCACCTGAAACGCACAATGGCTCCCATGCCGTCACGCACGGAAGCCACCAACATGCCCCCATGAACGAGGCACGGCGAAACACCGAGGTGCTTCGCGACCTGACCCGACGGCTTGTCGCCGATGCGGGTGGGAGGTGGTCTCCGCTTGTGCTCTGCCTGAACGCTCCCCCGGAGGTGAGCATTCCCGTCGTGGACGCAAGGACAGATTGGTCAAGACCAACGCTACCAGCCCCACGGCGGCCGCGTCACATGCACGGGCTAGGTTCGCCGCGTGAGCATGGCCGCTGACGAGCCCACGGCAACCGGGCGATCGCCGACAGGTGACACCGCAGACGCGCTGCTGGCTCGTGACGCCCGCCTCGCCGGCACGCGGTTGCTGTGCATCGACGGCCCGGCCGGTTCGGGGAAGACCACGCTCGCCAGCCACTTGGAGTCCGAGCTCCGTAGCCGTGGAGTCGGAGTCGAGACGTTGCACATGGACGACCTCTACGAGGGGTGGGGCGGGCTGGACGCGTCCTTGGAGCAGCGGGTGCTCGACCAGGTGCTGCACCCCCTGGCTCGGTCAGAACCAGGCTGTTGGCAGCGCTACGACTGGTACGCCGGGCGGTTCGCGGAATGGATCGAGCTTCTGGCCCCCGATGTGCTCATCGTCGAGGGCTGCGGCTCGGGCGCCGTCGCCTACGCGGAGCATCGCAGCCTGCTGGTCTGGCTCGAGGCACCTCAGGAGCTGCGCCTGCGCCGAGGCGTCGAGCGTGACGGTTCGGAGGTGCTGCCGCACTGGCGGGCCTGGATGGATCTGGAGCGCGCCCACTTCGCCCTCAACTCCACCAAGGAGTCGGCGGACATCGTCCTCAGTAGCGGTTGAGGAAGTATGCGAGCATCACCCCATGGTGTCTCCCTCAGGGCAAGCGGTGGTCCTGCGCAGTGATCGGTACGAAGCCGAGGTGGTCGAAGTCGGTGCCGGACTGCGCTCCCTTCGCAAGGACTCCGCTGACCTCGTCGCCGGCTATGCGCCTGACGAGATGAGCAGCGGGGGCCGCGGTCAGGTCCTGCTGCCGTGGCCCAACCGGATCGAGGACGGTTCGTACGACTTCGACGGCGACTCGTACCAGCTGGGTCTCACCGAGGTTGCCCGGCACAACGCGATCCACGGGCTGGTCCGCTGGGTGAACTGGCGCCTGGTGAGCTCCACCGACAGCGAGGCGCAGTGGGCGTACCGGCTGCACCCGCAGCCCGGATACCCGTTCCTCCTCGACCTGACCATCTCCTACCGGCTGTCCGGCTCCGGTCTGCGGGTCGACATCGCAGCCGAGAACGTCGGAGCACAGCCTGCGCCCTACGGACATGGCGTCCACCCCTACCTCACGGTGGGGCGTCGCATCGACGACTGCGAGCTGACGCTGCCGGCCACCTCGTACAGCGACGTCGACGATCGAGGGTTGCCGTCGACCGCGGAACCCGTCGAGGGCACTGCCTTCGACTTCCGCTCACCGAAGCTGATCGCAAGCACCTCCTTCGACAACCCCTTCAGGGTGTCGTCGAACGGCGGCGGAGAGACCGCCGTCATCCTCCGCGATCCGGACAGTGACAGGACAGCCACCCTGACGGCCGATGCTGAGTACGGCTGGCTGCAGGTCTTCAGCGGCGACACGCTGTCGACCGAGCTGGCACGCCGGTCGCTGGCGGTCGAGCCGATGACCTGTCCGCCCAATGCCTTCAGGTCCGGCATCGACGTCATCGAGCTCGCACCGGGCGACACCCACAGCACGGGGTTCACCATCTCCTAGCGTGCGAAGCACTGCCACGGAGGGTGGGAGCACCCACCTGGCAGGCGAGGAGCACGCCCGTCCTGGAGCAGCTGGTGGCCTAGCCGGACGGTGGCCGATAGCCGGTCGGGTCGGCACCGAGGTCCACGATCGCGGCCACCGGACCACCGCCGTCGGGACCCTGGTGAGCGGCTGACACGGATACGAAAGCGGCCGGGTCCCCGGTCACTGCAGCAGTCACGCCTCCGACGCACGCCTTGATCTGACGGTGCCAGTGCACGTCGGAGTCGTCCAGCATCGCGTTGCGACGACCGTGGACGGCGCCGTCCTGGGACACCTCGCACTTCAAGAAGACGTTGACCAGCCGGCCATCGAGGTCGCGCCAGTGCGGACGCTCGGGCAGCTCGATTCCCGCGTTCCTGATCGCGTCCCAGATGCCGTCGGAGTCGAGGGCGTCGGACATCACCGCGTGGCCGACGCGGTAGCGCCCGCCGACGCCCCGGGCGTTGCCGACGACAACCACCTGAGCCTGGTCGAGCTCGACCCCTGACGAGCACGAGGCCACCGCGGAGAAGAGGTCGCGATTGTGCATGACATCGGCGTCGTCCGGCATGTCGATCTCGCCCAGAGCGACGGCGATACCCAGGGCGGTGCACCCGTTGGACAGGTCCATCGACGAGTGGGTCTCCTCGGTCCACACGGTCTTGCCGCGCGACTTGGCGTCGCGGATCGTGTGGATGGTCAGCAGGGGCGTCTTGGTCTGCACGTAGTGGACGTCGGCGACGTCGGTGATTCCGGCTCGCTCCATTGCGACGCGAACCGCGTCAGCGACCTTGGAGATCATGGCCACCCGGCCGATGTCTTCGGGGTAGAGGGTCTCGCTCATGGCGAAGCCGACCGTGAGACGAGGCTCGTCGGTCTTCTCCGCGCCGTCGGCGGGGACTGTCGCGAAGATCGTGGCATGCGGGCTCAGTACGCCATCGGTCCCGCCCGACCACACGATCGGTATCTCCTTGACCTCGTCGGGCGACCGGGTGCCTTTCTGCACCAGGACCTCACGGAACGCGCGGTCGGCGATGATCCGGGTGTAGTCGTTGACCCCGCCGTTGCCTTCGGTCTTCCCGATCACCGCCACCACCCGGTCGGCGTCCATGACTCCGGCGTCGATGAGGTCGGCGAGCCCGCTGGCGTCCGACACGTTCTGGATGGGGACCTTGCGGACCTCGATGGCATCAGGCATGAGGGGCTCCTGTCGGTGAGTCGCTGTCATGGTCGGGTAGCACTCGAGTGCCCGAGCCGCCGTGCACGCCCGCTTCGATGTTGGGCAGGCTGGTGATGACACCAACCTGACCGGTGGACTCGACGAAGCGGCATACCGCGTCGACCTTAGGCCCCATCGACCCGCTCGCGAACTGCCCCTCACCCTGCAGGACACGCATGTCCGACACGGAGATCTCGCCGATCGGCCGGGCCTGAGGTGCGCCGAAGTCGACAATGGCATGGTCGATGTCGGTGGCGATGACGAGCCGGTCAGCATGCACGATGGAGGCGAGCAGTGCAGCCCCGAGGTCTTTGTCGATGACGGCCTCGACACCGCGCAGCGCGCCGCCGGCCTCACGGACCACTGGGATCCCGCCGCCCCCGTTGGCTATCACGGTGAAGCCGTTGTCGACGAGAGCGCGGATCGCCGGCGCGTCGATGATCTCGATCGGTTCTGGAGACGGCACCATACGACGCCATCCTCGTTCGCCCCGGTTCTCGAACTGTTGTCCGTGCGAGATCAGCGGCTCGGCCTCCTGGCGCGACAAGTAGCGGCCGATCGGCTTGGTCGGGTGCTGGAAGGCGGTGTCGTTGACGTCGACCCGCGTTCGGGTCACCACGGTTGCGGTGGGCCGGCTGACGGCATGGGCTGTGAGCGCGTGGTCCAACGCATTCATCAGGACGAAGCCAAGCGTCGCCTGCGTCTGCGCGCCGCACCAGTCGAGCGGGACCGGTGGGACAACCGATGCGGCGATCTCGTTCTTCACCAGCAAGTTGCCCACCTGGGGGCCGTTGCCATGCGTGATCACGACGTCGGTTCCTTGGGCTACGAGCTCAGCAACGCCCTCCATGGCGACCCGCGCCGCAGCGATCTGGTCCTCGGCTCTCACTCTGCCGTCCGGCGCTGTCATGGCGTTCCCGCCCAGCGCCACGAGAACCCTCATCGGCCGTCACGCGTGTTCATGGGTCGCACCCTATGACGCCGCGGGCTGCGGTATCGAACCGGCGGCGGATCAGAGGAGGTCGACGTCGGGGAACGCGGCACCGCCCGACAAGGTGGCGTACCCGGGTCCGCGGTCGAAGAACGGTGCGCCCGTGGCCGGCGCCTGGCGATCCCGTTCGGCTCGCATGTCGGCCCGCAGTGAATCGGACGCGGCGTAGTCCACTCGCGGCCATCCAGCGTCCTCGGGCCAGGCAGCATCCTCGAGCAGGGGAGCGTCCTCGGACCGAAGAGCGTGCGGAAGCCCGGCATCGTCCTCGGGTTCAGTGGCCGAGCCGAGCACGACGCCGTAGTCCGCCCGCGCCGCACGCACAGACACCTTCCCCCAGGCGACGTCACGTGCCACCTCGTCATAGGGCCGCTCGAGCGGGTCGCCCCAGCCACCACCGCCAGTGGTACGGATCCTGATCACTTCTCCGGCTGCCACGGACTCGGCATCAGCGAGGGCGTCGACCACGCGCTCGTTCGGTCCGCCGACGTCGATGGTGACCTCGAAGGACCGCCCCGCCCGGCCGCCCCGAACTCCCCAGCACGCCAGGATCGAGCGGTCAGCGATGGACATGAACGAGGCGTCGCGCAACATCCGGATGTGCTTGTCGTATCCGCACCCGCCGCGGTAGCGGCCAGGACCGCCGGAGTCGATTGCCAACCCGAGGCGTTCGACGATGAACGGAAAGCGGCCCTCGCTGAACTCGGTCGGAAGGTTCCGCGAGTCCGGCACGACATGGATCGTGTCCTCGCCGTCGGCGTAGTGGCGCCCACCGGAGCCGCCACCGAGAACCTCCCGCATCAGGTAGGGGTTGCCGTCCAGATCGTGCCCGTACACCCCGGTGTAGCGGATCGTCTCCTGGTCGGCAGGCATTCGGCCGTCCACAGCCTTGGCCAGCGTCCCTGCAAGCACCCCGAGGAGGCGCAGGATCACGAAGGTCCGCGCATTCGTCGGCGCTGGGAACACCGGTGTCAGCAGAGTTCCTGGCGGCGGAAAGCGCATCTCGATCAGCGGCACGACGCCTTCGTTGACATCGAGCTCGGCCATCCGCTCCGGAGTGTCGGCGAGGTTGCGCAGGATGGGCGCGAGCCACTTCTTGAGGAAGTTGCCGTCGGCGTAGTTCCCGCAGTGGTTGATCGGCCCCTTTGCCTGCGGCCCGGTGCCGTCGAAGTCGATGATCAGCCGGCCGCCGTCGTCAGGCACTTTCGTGAGAGTGATCCGCTGCGTGTGCAGCCGCGGCGGGTCGACGCCGTCGTGCTCGGCGTAGTCCTCCCAGACGAACGTGCCGTCAGGTATCTTCGCCAGGACCTCCCGGCGGAAGGTCTCGGTGGTCTTGTCGAGGATCGCGTCGAAGCAGGCCTCCACCGGGTGCCGCCCGTAGCGCTCGAAGAGCTCACCGACCCGGCGCGCCCCCATCAGGCACGCAGAGCACTCAGCGTCGAGGTCTGCAGCCAGGGAGTCCGGCATCCGGGAGTTCCGGGTAAGGATCGTCAAGGCCGGCACGCACGGCACGCCGGCGTCCCACAGCTTGATCGGAGGAACCATCAGGCCCTCCTCGAACACGGAGGTGGCGTGCGACGGCATGGACCCGGGGACGGCGCCACCGATGTCGTCGTGGTGGCCGAACGCCTGCACGAAGGCCACCACCTCGGGCCCCGCCCCGTCGTCGTGGAACACCGGGGTGGTCACGCACAGGTCGGGCAGGTGGCCGATGCCACCCTCGGACAGGTACACGTCGTTGTGGAAGAACACGTCGCCAGGACGCATCGTCTCGACGGGGTGGTCGCGGACGACGGGGTGGACGAGCGCGGAGTACGACCGCCCGGTGAGCTTGCGCAGGCGGCGGTCGTGGATGCCGGCCCGGTAGTCGTGGGCGTCGCGGATCATCGGCGAGCGTGAGGTTCTCCCGATCGCCGTCTCGACCTCCATCTCGACGGAGGCCAGATAGCCCTCGACGATCTCCACCAGCACGGGATCGACGCGGCTTCCGAGGCCGAAGCCGGGGCGTTCCGGCGTGCTCGTCACCGCGGATCTCCTGTCACGTCGCAGCCCGTCGGATGACGAGGTTGCCGAGATCGTCGACGCGCGCGGAGAAGTCTGGGTACACCGGCACCGTGGAGGAGAACTCCTCGATGACGGCAGGTCCGGCCACCTCGTCGGTGCTTCCGAGCATGGACCGGTCGTAGATCGCGGCCTCGGTCCAGTCGTCCGCGAAGAACACCTTGCGAGTGCCCCGCAGCCCACGGCCAGCCCCACTGCCGGCAGCCCATCGCGGAAGCACCGGCTTGCGGATCGGACCGACTCCGGTGACCCGCAGGTTCACCCACTCGACCTCCTGTCGCGGGTCGTCGCGGAAGTCGTAGCCGTAGAGCCGCCGGTGCTCGTCGTGGAATCCGTCCGCCACCCCGGCGGCGACGTCGAGGCTGAAGCCACCTGGAGGCACGGGCACACGGACCTCGTACGCCTGCCCGAGGTAGCGCAGGTCCGCCGTCGCCTCGAAGCGCCGCTGTGCCGGCGGGAACCCCTCGCGCTCCAGCGCCGACGTCGCGGACCTCACGAGGTCGTCGAGGATTGCCTGCACCTCCACTACGTCGAGCTGCGAGGCCCGCGACACCGCGGTACGCACGTAGTCGTTGCGGACGTCGACCGTCAGCAGGCCGAAGGCCGACAGGTTGCCGGGGTCGCGCGGCACCAGGACTCCACGCAGCCCGAGGATGTCGACCAGTCGGCAGGCCAGCAGGGGTCCGCTGCCCCCGAAGGCCACGAGCAGGAAGTCACGCACGTCAAGACCACGCTTGACCGTGACCTGCCGCAGGGCATTCGCCTGATTCCACGCCGACACCTCGAGCACGCCGGCTGCGGTGGCTTCCTCGGTGAGGTCGAGAGCAGCCGCGACCGCAGCGATTCCCGATCGTGCCGCGTCGAGGTCGAGGGGTACCTCTCCTCCGAGCAGGTGCGGAGGGATCCGGCCGAGAACCAGGTGCGCGTCGGTGACGGTGGGTTCGGTTCCGCCCGTGCCGTAGCACATCGGGCCTGGGTCAGCACCGGCAGACCGCGGCCCGACCTTGAGCGTTCCTTCGGGGCTGACCCAGGCCACGGAGCCTCCGCCCGCCCCTACCGTCACGACGTCGATCATCGGGATCTTGCTCGGATAGGCACCCACCGCGCCTTCCGTCGTGAGCGTCGGCCGCCCGTCGACCACCACCGTGACGTCGGTGGAGGTCCCGCCGCCGTCGCACGTCACGACCGACTCGTATCCCGCCGCCTGAGCGATGACCGCCGCCCCTAGGGCACCGGCGGCCGGGCCGCTCAGCACGGTGGTGATGGGCTGGTGGACGACCTCGTCGGCGGACAGCACGCCGCCGTTGGACTTCATCACGTAGAAGGGGACCCGTCGGGAACCGGGGCCCTTCGTGGTCGTGTACGAGTCGAGCCGCCGCGTGATCGTGGCCACGTAGTTCCGGATCGCCGGTTTCACGGCCGCATCCACCAGCGTCGTCATCGAGCGTTCGTATTCGCGGTACTCACGCAGGACGTCCGACGAGATCGACACGACGGCATCGGGGTGGACCCGGGCGACGACCTCGCGCATCTCCCGTTCGTGTTGCGGGTTGGCGTAGGAGTGCAGGAAGCAGATGCCGATAGCCGAGACCCCCTCGTCGCGGAAGAACTCCGCCGCCGCCACCGCGGACGGCATGTCGAACGGCCGGATCTCCGAGCCGTCGGGGGCGAGCCTGCCCCCAACCGTCTTCACTCGGTGCGCCGGAGCGATGCGGGGTGGCTTCACCCAGAAGTACGAGTTCCCGTAGCCGTCGGGAACGGACTGACGCGCGATCTCGAGGAGGTGGCCGTACCCCTCGGTGGTCACGAACCCGAGATCGTCGACCTTGCCTTCGAGCAGCCGGTTGGTCGCCACCGTGGTGCCATGACACACCGCCGTCAGCGCCTCAGCGGTGACGCCGAGCTGGGCGTGCACCTTGTCGATGCCCGTCATGAACCCGACGGAGGGGTCTGCCGGTGTGGAGGGCGTCTTGGTGGCAACGATGGCGCCGCTGTCCTCGTCGACGGCCACGATGTCGGTGAACGTCCCGCCGGTGTCGATACCGACGCGGACCCGACGGCCGCTCACGAGGGCGTCTCGTGCGGCTTCGGTGCGCCGGCTCGGTGGTACGCGAACGAAGTCCACGCCGGGGCAGCCAGCGTGTCGAGGTGGTTCTTGATCAGCTGCAGGTTGCGGTCGGCGAGGTGGTCGAAGCCCTGGGGGACGCTCGATCCCGGCGTGAGAGCGGTCATGGCGCTGTCGGGCTCCAGCCGCGCCACGACCCACTGTTCGAAGCTCGACCCGCGGGCCACCACCTCGGCTACCGGGGTCACGATCATGGAGTTCCCGAAGTAGATCGTGCCGGCCGGGTCGATCCCCGTGGCGTTGGCACCGATCACGAAGACGTGGTTGTCGTACGCGCGGGCCCGGTTGGTCAGTTCCCAGATGTCAGCGCTGCGGAGCAGGGCCGACGGCCGGGCGATCACCTCGGCTCCCTGAACGGCGCAGATGCGTGACAGCTCGGGATAGTCCCCGTCGAAGCAGATGATCAAGGCGATCCGGCCGAGCTCGGTGCCCACCACACAGGTGTCGTCGCCCGGTGTCACCCATCCACCGCCGCTGACGATCTCGGTGCAGAACGGGTGGGTCTTGTGGTACGTGCCCAGCGTCGTCC
Organism: Nocardioidaceae bacterium; assembly: GCA_035633755.1. Taxonomy (GTDB): domain Bacteria; phylum Actinomycetota; class Actinomycetes; order Propionibacteriales; family Nocardioidaceae; genus DASQEH01. The sequence goes on from DASQEH010000094.1 coordinate 14,872, forward strand.
CGTCGGGACCTACCAGGACGGCGCTGTTGTAGACCACCGCTGGCTCGGGACCGCGCTCGTAGGCGCCGAAGACGAGGTGGATGCCACACGCGCGCGCTACGTGTCGCAGCGGTGCCGTCTGGTCACCGTCGAGGTCATCGACAAGATTCCAGAGCTCCTCCGGGCCGACGCCGGGCGAGAAACCGGTGGTGCACGTCTCGGGCAGGACGACGAGCTCAGCAGACGTCTGCTCCGCACAGCGACGTACCCACTCGACACAGTGGGCGACGTTCGCGTCGATGGTCGCTGGCGACAGCGGCGCCGCTATGGGTTGCACCTGAAGTGCTGCTGCGGTGAAGGCACGCATCGGTCTCCTCGAGATCCTCGGGGACGGGGCTCAGCCCGCCCGTCGTCTGCCGGCCAGCCAGCCGCCGACCAGGGCCCCCAGCAGGGATGCGCCGACCCCGACCAGCGCGCCGGCCAGGACGCCGCCGCCCGGCGGTGCCGACAGCGCCGCCATGGCACCCGGCGCCTCGAATACCGCAGGGGACGCAGAGGTGTCGACGGCTGCCGCGGCACCTGCCGCTCCGGGGTTGTCCGGCGGCTGTTCGGCCGCCTGGTCCGGGCCGGCCGGAGCCGGAGTCTTGCCGGTCAGCACGTCGTCGACAGCAGTGAAGAAGTCTCCCGCTGTCTTCTTTGCCACGCCGGTCAGCATCCGCTGGCCGACTCCGCCGATCATGCCGCCGACGATGGCGTCGGCTTCGTACGTCAGCGTGGTGGTGGACTCCGCGGTCTCCTCGAGACTGACGACGACGCTGGCACTGACCGTCCCCGGCGACCCCGAACCCGCGGCCTTCAGAACGAAGGTGTTGAGCGGTTGCTGGTCGGTCAGCCGGACCTCGCCTTGGTACACGCCCTTGATCGACGCAACGCCGGCCGTCAACGTCATCCGATAGGCGTCCGGGCCGATCGTCTCCAGGCGCTGGCAACCGGGGATCGTGCTCACAAGGACGGCGGGGTCGTTGAGGGCCCGCCACACCTCGTCCCGCGAGGCGTTGAGGACCGCCTGTCCCGTGACCTTCATCGGCACACTCTTTCGGTCGAGAACAGCAGGCGGCATGCAGGGCTCCGTCGCCGCTTGCGCTCAACCTACGACAGCAGGCGATGGAAGGCGACGAACGGGGTCGCCGAGATGGCGTTTGCTCCGTGCTCGCCGATCCGCTGGCGCTGGCGTCCGCGGCCTGACGGGGGGCGGTCACGTCGAGCGAGGTCTCAGCTCTCGACCTCGTCCGCGAGCGACGCCTGATGAACCACCCGCATCGCGAACAGCTCGCTCGGTGATATCGGCATCCGGTGGACGGGGAAGCCCTCGGCGTCCTCGATGGCTGACGCGATCACGGCCGATCCGGGAATCACTCCCGCCTCACCAGCTCCCTTCACCCCAAGCGGGTTGAGGGGCGACGGCGTCTCCAGGTGGTCGATCTCGATGGAGGGGACTTCGCTGGCGTACGGCATCAGGAAGTCCATGAACGACGCGTTCAGCAGCTGCCCCGAAGAGTCGTACTCCATCCGCTCGTACAGCGCCCCGCCGACTCCTTGCGCGACGCCTCCATGCACCTGCCCCTCCACGATCATCGGGTTGATGATCGTGCCGCAGTCGTGCACGACGCAGTAGCGCACAATGGTGGTCTCAGCCGTGTCGGGGTCGGTCTCCACGATGACGGCGTGCATGCCGTTCGCGAACGTCGACTGTGTCGGCGAGTAGTAGGCGCTGCCCTCGAGTCCGGGCTCGTCCCCCGGGTCGATCGGGGGCTTGGTCGGGTCGGCCAAGCCGGAGAACTGGGTGGCGGCCGCTGCCGACTCCTCGAAGGCGTAGCGCAGTGGGTTGGACAAGACCGCGATGGTGCTCAGGTCGATCGTCGGTCCGGCTGTGCCCTTGACCTGGATCCGCCCGTCGACGATCTCGAGGTCGTCGGTCGATGCCTCGAGGGCATCGGCTGCGACTCGCAGTGCCTTGTCCTTCACCTTGCGGGCGGTCATGGCCACGGCGTTGCCGGACATCACAGCGGTGCGTGACGCGAACGTGCCGACGGCGTACTTGAAGCGCCGGGTGTCTCCCGTCGTGACGCGGATCCGCGACATGGGCACGCCGAGCTCGTCACCGACGAGCTGCGCGAGCATCGTCTGGTGCCCCTGCCCCTGCGTCGTCAGGCCGGTGGAGACGACGACCGTGCCGTCGGTCTCGACCCGGATGTGGCCGCCCTCGTACGGGCCGACACCGGTCCCCTCCACGTAGCAGGCGACTCCGATGCCGAGCCTCCTGCCTTCAGCGGCGGCCTCCGCGCGGACCCGCTCGAAGTCGTCCCAGCCGACCAGGGCCTTGAGCTTGGCCATCGTGGCGGGGAAGTCGCCGGAGTCGTAGCGCAGCGCCCTGCCGTCCTGGAAGACCAGCCCCTGGTCGTACGGCATCTCGTCGGGCTGGATGAAGTTGCGCTCCCGCACGGTCGTGCGGTCCAGGCCGAGCTCGCGAGCGATCGTGTCCATGACCCGCTCCATCACGAAGCAGCCCTGCGGCCGGCCGGCACCACGGTAAGGAGTCACGATGACCGTGTTCGTGTACAGGCTCGAGAACTCGACGCGGTAGGCAGCGGGCTTGTACGGCCCGAGCAGCTGGGTGGCGGTGATGATGGGCACGATCAGCCCGTACGGCGTGTAGGCACCGTTGTCGTGCCAGAACCGCACGGACAAGCCGAGCAGGCGGCCCTCGTCGTCGTAGCCGAACTCGACCTCGTGCAGCTGTCCTCGTTCGTGGGCCGAGGAGATGAAGTGCTCGCGCCGGTCCTCGACCCACTTGACCGGCCGGTTGAGCTTGACCGCGGCCCACGGGACGAGGATCTCCTCGGGCCACGGATGCATGATCTTGACGCCGAAACCTCCCCCGACGTCGGGTGTGATGACCTCGACACGATCCACCGGCAGCGACAGCTTCGCCGCGATGGCCTGGCGGACGCTCGTCGAGGTCTGCGTCGACGTGTGCACGACGAGTGAGCCGTCGTCGTCGTCCCAGCGCGCGAGTACTCCCTTGCCCTCCAGCGGCATGGATGCGCTGCGCTCGATGCACAGCGACAGCGAGCCGCGCTGCGGTGAGCGGGCGATCATCGCCGCAGCGTCTCCCCGCTCCTGGACCGTCGTGGCGGCAACGTTGCCGGGTACGTCGTCATGAACGAGCAGCTCACCGGACCGAGCGGCCTCCAGGCCGACCACCGGCGGCAGGAACTCGTAGCTGACGTCGATCCGGGCTGCGGCGTCCTCGGCGACATAGCGGTCGATGGCGACCACCATCGCGATGGCCTCACCGACGTGGTTGACCTCGTCCTTGGCCAAGGCATGGGGCGTGCGGCCGTGCGTCAGCGTGGGATGCGGGATGAGCAGGGGCAACGGCTCGCCGGTCCGGCCGTCGAGGTCGTCATAGGTGTAGATCGCCACCAGCCCGTCGACGTCGAGGGCTCCGGATACGTCGATGTCGGTGATGCGGGCGTGAGCGTGTGGACTGCGGACGAACGCCGCTGCGAGCGAGCCGGAACCCAGGTCGTCGAGGAAGCGGCCGTTGCCGGTGACGAGGCGGGGGTCCTCCACCCGAGGGACGCGTTGTCCGAACAGCTTGGTGGTCACGTCGGAGGAACTCCATCGCGGTGGCCCTCACTCGTCGAAGCCGAGGTTGCCTCGGCTCGCTGGATCTCCGCGGCACGGAGCACGGCGGCCACGATGTTCTGGTAGCCGGTGCAGCGGCAGAGGTTGCCACCGATGGCCTCGCGGGCCTGCGCCTCGGTGGGATCGTGGCAGGTCTGCAGGAATGCGGTGATCGTCGTGATGAACCCGGGTGTGCAGAACCCGCACTGCAGAGCATGGCAGTCGCGGAACGCCTGCTGCACCGGGCTCAGCCGCCCCGCCGGTCCGGTGCAGCCCTCAACCGTGGTGACGGCAGACCCCTCCGCAGAGACGGCGAACATGAGGCACGACCGCGTCGGCGCCCCGTCGACGAGGACGGTGCAGGCGCCGCACACGCCGTGCTCACACCCGACATGCGTACCTGTGAGGTGAGCGTCGTGGCGAATCGCGTCGGACAGCAGCCGGCGTGCCGGGACGCTCAGCTGCGTCGGGACGCCGTTGATGGTCAGCGAGACCTGATGCTGCGGCTCGGCGGTCATGGCCTCACCGTACGGCGAACGTCAGACGACTCTTGCGCCGTCCCGTTCCCGTCCCCACCGACATGCGGCAGCTGGCAGGCCTCGACCGTGGCCCGCGACAGTGCCCGCGAGGCCAGCACCCGAGCCAGCTGGGCTCGGTACTCGGCGCTGGCGTGGATGTCGGGCTCAGGGTCGATGGCGGCGGTGACGATGTCCTCGGCGCCGCGCCAGTCCACCGAGTCCGATGCCGCGCCCACGGCCGCCTCACCGACATCCACCACCACCGGCGTACCCGCGACGCTGATCAGGGCGACCCGGGCGCCCACGACGGTGCCATGGTCGTCGACGGTGACCAGCGCTCCCACCCCGACCAGCGCGTAGTCGCCAGCCCGTCGGCTGATCTCGAGCCAGCTGGATCCGGTGTGCCCGGTCGGGTGCGGGAACGTCGCTGAGACCGCCAGCTCGTCGGGCTCCAGACACGACTCCAGCGGCCCCACGAAGAAGTCAGCAGCAGGGATCGACCGGATGCTGCCGCCGGGACGGGCCGCCTCGACGGTACCTCCGAGCAGCGCCAGCACCGCCGGCATCTCCGCCGCCGGGTCGGCGTGCACCAGGCTGCCCACCGTCGTCCCGCGGTTGCGGATCGTTGCGTGAGCGACGTTGCCGACTGCTCTGCGGAGCAAGGGGTTGGCGACGTAGGCATCCTCGTGAAGCTCCAACGCCCGATGGCGCACCAGACTGCCGATCCGGATCACCGACTCGGTGACGTCGATCCGATCCAAGCCGGGGATGGCGTTGATGTCGACCAGGTGAGCCGGGCTCGCGAGCCGCATGGACATGATGGGGATGAGGCTCTGTCCGCCGGCGAGAACCTTCCCTGCAGTTGCGGCCAGCATGCCGACCGCCTCGTCCACGCTCGCGGGACGGTGATAGGTGAAAGGGGCCGGCTTCACGGTGCTGGCGTCCTCCCTTTCTCCCTGGCCTGCTGCTGGAGGCAGCGGTGGACTGTTACCGGTGAAGCCGTCGCTCGCTACCGCTCCCGTGGGGGGCCCTCGCGTCGATGGCTGCCAGTCCCCCGCGTGTCGTCGTCGACCTCGTACATGCCGGGCTCTCCGACAGCAATGAGCGTTCCCGGGTCATCATCGCGCAGATGGGCGGGGGCGACAGCCCGGGACAGGTGGTAGAAGACGATGACGACAAGCGTGCCGAGGGCGATACCGGACAGGACGAAGTCGTCGGTGATCTCCAGGGTCACGTTGCCGATCGCGATGACGATGCCCGCCGCCAGCGGAACCAGGTTGATCGGGTTGCCGAAGTCGACCCCGTTCTCCTTCCAGATCTTGGCACCGAGCAGCCCGATCATGCCGTACAGGACGACCGTGATCCCACCGAGGACTCCGCCCGGAGTCGACGCGACCAGGGCCCCGAACTTGGGACTCAGGCCGAAGAGGATCGCCACGATCGCCGCGACGTAGTACGCCGCAGTGGAGTAGACGCGGGTCGCGGCCATCACCCCGATGTTCTCGGCGTACGTCGTGGTCGGTGACCCGCCGACCGAGGTGGCCACCATGGTCCCGAAACCGTCAGCGCCGATCGCACGTCCCATCACCGGGTCGAGGTCGCGTCCGGTCATCTCACCGACGGCCTTCACGTGCCCGGTGTTCTCGGCGATCAAGGCGATGACGGCGGGAAGGACCAACAAGGTGAAGGTGACGGAGAAGCTCGGCCAGTGCCAGCCGACTACGCCGGCCGCGTCGTCGGTCTGCGGTGGGAAGCCGAACCAGTCAGCCGCCTCCACGCTTGCCCAGTTCAGGCGGTCGTGCGTGGTCACCTCGCCGGCGGCGGCGTCAAAGGACGTGATCTGGCCGAACACCGAGTCGGCGAGCCAGGACAGCAGGTAGCCGAAGACGAGACCGAGGAAGATCGCGATGCGGCCGAAGAAGCCCCGCACACCCACGGCGACCAGGATCACGAACGTCATGGTCGCGAACGCGATCCATTGGTCCTGCGGCCAGTAGATCGTCGCAACCACCGGTGCCAGGTTGAATCCGATCAACATCACCACGGCTCCCGTTACGGCCGGGGGTAGTACGACTTGCAGGAGGTGCGAGCCTGCGAAATGGATCAGCACCCCGACGAGCAGCAGCGCCAGCCCCGCGATCAGGATCGCGCCCGTGACGTCGGCGGAGTCCCCGCCTTGCGCCCGGACCGCGGCCACGCCTCCGACGAAGGAGGCGCTGGTGCCGAGGTAGCTGGGGACCATGCCCTGCACGATCAGCAGGAAGCAGATGGTGGCGATGCCGCTCATCATGATCGCGAGCTGGGCGTTCAGACCCATGATCAGCGGGAAGACGAAGGTGGCACCGAACATGGCAACGACATGCTGGGCGCCCAAGCCGACGGTGCGGCCCCATGACAGGCGCTCGTCCGGCGCTACGGCCTGACCGGGGGGTGGTGTCTTGCCATCGTGAACGAGCTGCCAGCCGAGGGCCATCGGGACTCCCCTTCTTCGTCGTCCGGAGCCACACCACGTCCGGAAGCCGTACGCGAGCAATTCAGCGGGCCAGCGCGCCACCGCCGGTCCTGACAGGACCACGATGCCGGAACGCGGTCCCTCTTGTCCCTCGACGCGCGGGCGGCGCCCTGATCTCGACGAGCCATTCTGCTCGCCGCGCAGGTCTGACACAATCCTGCGTGCCGAGGCAGGCCAAGGCGTGGCAGGCTGGCGTCGAAAGTCCAGTGGACTACGGCTCACGGCAGGGAGGGCCTTCCGGTGACGATGATCGAGCGACGCGCGGCCAGTACCAGACGCTCGACCAGTACCGCACCGTCCACCAGTACCGAGCGAGCGACCAGTACCGGATGTGCGGTCAGTACGGCGTTGAAGGGCCTGGTCGATGGGCCACCTCACCTGCTGGAGGTCGTGCATCGGTCCTCGCGTGCGTGGCAGCTGGCCGACGCGTCTGGTCGTGTCGTCGCTTCACTCGTCACGCGCGAGGCAATACGCCTGCCCCACTCCGGCGTCGTGACCTCGCTGCCGGGCCGCGCGAGCCATGTCGTGGTCGGAGCGGGCTCCTGGTCGGTGGGTGGCGCCCGCCTCCGGGTCAGCCGTTGGTGGTCTCCGGCGCGCCCCTCTCTCCCCGGCCTCGCGTCTCTCATCGACGACCGGACGGTAGCTGAGCTGACGAAGCACTGGCGAGCCCACCTGGGACAGGGCGAGGGTCTCACGCCGTACGCCGACGACGTCGTCTGCGGTGCCCTGGTCACGATGCTCGCCGCGCGGCATCGCTGCGCGAAACCACTGGCCGCCGCGGTGACCGGTGCCAACCTCGAGAGCGCGACGACAGCCACGTCGGCTGCGCTCCTTCGCGCGGCTGCGGAGGGCTACTGCATCGACCAGGTCGCGGCGTACCTCACGGCCCGCGCACGACGCGTGGAGTCCGGCGGACCGGAGCTCGCCGAGGTGCAGAGGTGCCGGGCGGACCTGGAACAGGTTGGGCACTCGTCAGGACAGGGACTGCTCGAGGGTATCCACCTGCTGCTCCATGCACCGCCAGCAGCCGGTAGCCGGGTGGCGGCATGACCCGGTCGTTGCAGGTGCGTGCTGGCGCGTACCAGGACTCAGTGAGCCTGATGGTCATCAGCCGGGACCTGAGGGCTCGGACGGGTGTGCAGAGCGCGCTGGTGGCGATGGCGACCGAGCTGAACCTCAGCCTGCTGGCGGAGATGGGCTTCGATCCGCCCGGCCAGGCCTCCCCCAACGACATGCTCGTCGCAATCGCCGGAGACGACGACGCCGCGATCCAGGATGCTCTTGCCCACCTTGAAGCAGCGCTCGTGGGGGGACGCGGCGAGGAGACCGGCGGCGGAGGCGGTAGCGGGCCCGGGGCAGAGTCGATCGAGCCGCGAACCATCGGTGCGGCCGTGCGCCGCGGCGACGCCTCCCTCGCGTTGATCAGTACGCCCGGCAGTGTGGCCGCGATCGATGCCGCAGACGCGATCGCGGCCGGGCTCGACGTCATGGTGTTCAGCGACAATGTGTCGGTCGACCACGAGGTGAGGCTCAAGGAACTGGCCGCTCGGGCCGGCGTGCTGATGATGGGCCCGGACTGCGGCACTGCCGTGGTCGGCGGGTGCGGCCTCGGGTTCGCCAACGTCGTGCGCCCCGGACCGGTCGGGATCGTAGCGGCGTCGGGGACCGGCGCTCAGCAGCTCCTCGCCCTGCTCGACGGCGCCGAGATCGGGGTGCGGCACTGCCTCGGGGTGGGCGGGCGCGACCTCTCGTCTGCGGTCGCCGGCCGCTCCACGCTCGCGGCACTGGACCTCCTCGACAGCGAAGAGGACGTGTCGGTGATCGTCGTGCTGTCGAAGCCTCCCGCCCCGGAGGTCGCGGCGGCCGTCACGGGCCACGCGCAGACTCTTCAGACGCCCGTCGTCCTCGGTTACCTCGGCGCGGACAGCCGCGACATCACCGCCACAGCCCGCTCCGTCGCCGAGCAACTCGGCGTCGACTGGGAGGAGCCTCCGCGGTGGGGTGGCGATGCGCCATCTCCTCGGAGAGGGTTCCTGCGCGGGCTGTTCACCGGCGGCACGCTGTGCGACGAGGCCATGCTGATCGCGCAGGCACGGCTCGGCACCGTGGCATCGAACATCCCGCTCGCCGGCCAGCCGGAGCTCGGGGCGGGGATGGCTTCGCAGGGGCATACCTTCATCGACTTCGGCGACGACGCTCTCACGGTCGGGCGAGCGCACCCGATGATCGATCCCACCCTGCGGCTGGAACGGCTACGGACAGAGATGGCCGATGCTCGATGCGCCGTTGTTCTGCTTGACGTGGTGCTGGGTCATGGCTCGCACCCCGACCCGGCCACAGACATCATCGACGTCATCTCGGGGGCTGAGACCCCGCTGGTCGTGTCGCTGGTCGGCACGCGCGACGACCCCCAGGGCACGCACAGCACTGCCGAGAGGCTGGCGGCCGCCGGAGCGATCGTGCACGCGTCGAACGCTGCCGCCACCCGCGAAGCACTGTCGATGGTGGCGGGCTCGTGACCTCGAGGCTGGCGACCCCGACCGGAGTCATCACCGCGGGAGCTGAGCTTCTGGCGGAGTCGGTCGAGCAGCAGAGCGTGACGACGACGCGCGTGCGGTGGGCGCCTCCGGTGGCCGGCACCGAGTCCGCGCTCGCAGAAGTCATGCTCGATCCGCGACGGACGGCCGCCAACCAGACTGCCGTGTCCCGGATGACCGCCGCGGGAGCTGACCTGGTCGACGTCCGGCGGGCGAGTGAGGCACTCGACCTGCCCGAGGGTCACTTCCTCCATGCCGGTCCCCCCATCGACTGGGACCGTGCTTCGGGGCCGCTGCGGGGAGCGCTCATCGGCGCGACCATGCTTGAAGGTCTGGCTTCCTCACCGCACGAGGCGGAAGGGCTGCTGGCCGGGGGGTCGCTGACCTGGGAGCCGTGCCATTCTCGTGGCGCTGTCGGCCCGATGGCCGGGGTCGTGTCGCCCTCGATGTGGATGGTCGAGCTCCATGACACGACCCACGACCGCAGGGCCTGGTGCTCTCTCAACGAGGGCCTGGGCAAGGTACTGCGCTATGGCGCCTACTCGGCCGAGGTGCTCGACCGCTTGCGATGGATGGCAGACGTGCTGGGACCGGCGCTGCAGAGGGCAACTCGGGCCCGGGGACCGATCGACATCGTCGCCGTCATCGCCCAGATGGTCCAGATGGGCGATGAGGGTCACAACCGCAACCGGGCCGGCACGTTGATGCTCCTCAAGGAATGGCTACCCGACCTCATCACAGCGGGGCTGGATCCGGCCGACCTGGCCGAGGTGGTGCGGTTCGTCTCGGGCAATGACCACTTCTTCTTGAACCTCGTGATGCCGGCGTGCAAGCTCATCACGCGCGCAGGCAGCGGTGTCGCCGGTTCCACAGTCGTGACGACGATGGCGCGCAACGGCACCGACTTCGGCATCCAGGTCTCCGCCACTGGGGAGACGTGGTACACCGGTCCCGCCCAGGTCGCCGACGGGCTCTATCTGGGCTCATTCGGACCTGACGACGCCAACCCCGACATCGGGGACTCCGCCATCGCCGAGACGGCAGGTATCGGCGGCTTCGCCATGGCAACGGCTCCGGCGATCGTCCGATTCGTCGGCGGCTCGGTGTCCGACGCCCTAGCCACCACGCAACGGATGTACGACCTGTGCGTCGGCGAGAACCCTGCGTGGGCGTTGCCGATCCTGGACTTCCGGGGCACTCCGCTCGGCATCGATGTGTGCGCCGTCCTCCGCACAGGAAGCCTGCCCCAGATCAACACCGGAATGGCCGGCCGGGTAGCCGGTACCGGCCAAGTGGGAGCCGGATTGGTGACTCCTCCGATGGAGTGCTTCACGACTGCTATCGACGCGCTGGCCGACGCCGCCCGCCCCGGCTGAGCAGCGGCGCCACCAGACGGTCGGGCCACGGACTCGCCCGGACGTGTCGGCTCCCGGACCCTGCTCAGTCAGCAGTGCGGGAGGCGATCACAGCCGCCAGCTCATGAGCCGCCTGCCGGGCGCGGGCTCCGTCGGAGCCCTGGATGGCCATCAGTGCCACCGTGGTGCCGTCCGCCAGGTCCACCAGCGCCCACGGATGGTTGGCGCCGAGGGACACCCCCACGATCTCCGGCCAGCTGAACCGCCGCTCTCGATAGCCGTTCGTGATCGTGAGACCGCCGTCGTCGGCGTGCGCAGAGGTGCGGAACATGGCGTTGAGGACTACGAGCATGACGATCAGGAACAGGACCAGGGTGATTCGCTGTTCGACGGCGAACTCCGCCTGGATGCTGCCCGGCAGCATCACCCACAGGAAGCTCATCGACGAGACCAAGATGACGGCCGCCATGGCCGTGGCGACGCGGGCCCCAAGCGGGCGATAGGTGCGCGGCAGGGCGACCGGCTGCGCCATCGGCTTGTCGGCCGGCTGCGCCATGGTCTCAGAGCCGGCAGGCGTGGATGTTCGTGACCAGGATGCCGCGGGCGCCAAGGTCGTACAGGGCGTCCATGACCCGCTGCGCGTCGTCGTGCGGGACCATGGAGCGGACCGCGACCCAGCCTTCACGATGCAGCGGCGACACCGTCGGGGACTCGATGCCGGGCGTCAGCACACAGGCCAGCTCGACCTGCTCCACGCGGATGTCGTAGTCCATCATGACGTAGCTACGGGCGACCAGGACGCCCTTCAGCCGGCGCAGGAAGACGTCGAGCCCGGCAGGGTCCGTTGTCGAGTTCCGGGTGACGAGAACGGCGACCGAGGTCAGGATCGGATCACCGAAGACCTGCAGGCCCGCCTGCCGCAACGTGTTGCCGGTCTCCACGACGTCGGCGATGACGTCGGCCACCCCGAGCCTGACCGCTGACTCCACCGCTCCGTCGAGGCGGACCACGCGGGCGGTCAGCGACCGTTCCTTGAGGTACTCCTCGAGCAGGCCGGCGTACGAGGTCGCGATCCGCTTGCCTTCGAGCTCATCGACGCTGCGGAGCCCGTCCACCGGGCCGGCGAAGAAGAACTGCGACTCACCGAACCCCAGCTCCAGCCGCTCGGTGACCGGAGCGCGTGCGTCGAGGACGAGGTCGCGTCCCGTGAGGCCGATGTCGAGGGTTCCCTCGCCCACGTACACGGCGATGTCGCGTGGCCGCAGGTAGAAGAACTCGACGTCGTTCGCCGGGTCGGTCATCACCAGGTCACGGGTGTCCGAGCGCTGTCGGTAACCCGCCTCCCGCAGGATCGCGGCAGCGGAGTCCGCCAGGGACCCCTTGTTCGGTACGGCGATCTTGAGCATGGTGGCAAGCCTTGTCAGCGGGTTGGAGTCGTGCAGGAAAGGGAGGAGTGCAGGCTCACAGATGGGCGTAGACGTCGTCGAGGCTCAGCCCTCGGGCCAGCATCATCACCTGGGCGGAGTACAGCAGCTGGCTGAGCTCTTCGGCGGCTCTGTCCTTGGACTCGTGTTCGGCGGCCATCCAGGACTCGGCAGCCTCTTCGACCAGCTTCTTGCCGGCCGAATGCACCCCGGCTTCCACGGCGGCCACGGTGCGGGAGCCGGGGGCTCTCTCGTCCACCTTGCGGCTCAGCTCAGCGAACAGGTCGTCGAAGGTCTTCATCAGGCCACCTAGCGTAACCGCCGGCGAAGCGGAGCCGGACCAGCGGCGTCCTGTCCGGCGACGACCTCGCCGGGTAGGTCAGCGAGGTTGCACCCGGTAGCTGTCCACCAGCTTGTCCATCACTGCGTCCAGCTCGGCGTCGACCTGCTGCCGCGACGGATCGGCGTCGTGCCACGCGACGATCTCCCGGGCGCCCTGTGCGAACGGGATCGTCGCTACGTAGTCCGGCACGACGCTGCGAAGCTTGGCGTTGTCAAAGGTCGAGGAGTGCGACTTGTCACCGAGCAGGCCGGCTCCCCAGTCGGGGTCGGCAGCGGCGATGGCATCGGATGGCACGTGGACGATCTCGGCCTCGACCCCGGCGGCCGTCGCGAGCATCTGCGCGATGGAGTTCCACGTGGGCGCCTCGTCGGACGTGATGTGGAAGACGTCGCCGACTGCCGCCGGGTGCCCCAGGAGCGGCACGAAGCCCCGCGCGAAGTCACGGTGGTGAGTCAGCGTCCACAACGAGGTGCCGTCGCCGTGCACGATGACCGGCTTGCCCTGGCGCATCCTTTGCACTGCGGTCCAGCCGCCGTCGAACGGCACCAGCGTCTTGTCGTACGTGTGCGACGGCCGGACCACCGTCGCCGGGAACGCGTCGTCCCGGTATGCCGCGGTCAGCAGATCCTCACAGGCGATCTTGTCGCGGGAGTACTGCCAGAAGGGGTTGCGAAGCGGGGTCGACTCGACGATGGGCAGACGGGCCGGCGGGGTCTGGTACGCCGACGCCGAGCTGATGAACACGTACTGCGCGGTGCGCCCGCTGAACAGCTCGATGTCATTGCGGACGTGGTCGGGTGTGAAGGCGACCCAGTCGACGACGGCGTCGAACTCGTGCGACCCGAGGGCCTCCTCGACGGCCGCGCGGTCGCGTATGTCGGCCCGCAGCAGGGTCGCGGCCTCGGGGAGCGGCCGATCGGCGCTCTGGCCGCGGTTCAGCACGAACAGGTCAAGGCCCCGCTCCACCACCAGCTGCGAGCAGGCCGAGCTGATGACGCCGCTGCCGCCGATGAACAGCACCTTCAGGGCGGTACCACTCATCCTCTTCCTCCTTCGACCGGGCGACTGCGCTGCTGGATGCCTGGTCCGCCGTACGGGTAGTCGGCGGCGGCGGGATCGCTCGCCTTGTCGAGGGCAGCGGTCTCCTCCTCGTCGAGGTGCAAGCCGGCCGCTCCGAGGTTGTCCTCGAGCTGCTCGGTGGTGCGCGCGCCCAAGATGACCGAGGTGACCGACGGCCGGTCGACCAGCCACGCCAGCGCCACCTGAGCCATGGTGGCTCCACGCGCCTCGGCGATGCCCTGGACGGCCTCGATGACGTCCCACGTCCGCTGCTGCACCGACCGGCGGTCGTACGCCTCGACTCCGCGGTCGGGATCCTCCCCGAGCCGGGTGTCCCCCGTCGGTCGGACATCACGCGAGTACTTGCCCGTGAGCCAGCCGCCGCCGAGCGGCGACCACGGCAGCAGACCGAGCCCGGCGTCGAGACACGACGGGACGACCTCCCACTCCACCTCACGTACCAGGAGGTTGTACTGCGGTTGCAGGGTCACGGGCAGCTCGAGGCCGTGAGCCCGAGCGACGGCGACCGCCTTCTGGACCTGCCACCCGGTGTAGTTCGACAGCCCGACGTAGCGGATCTTGCCGGCGCGCACCATGGAGTCGAGGGTCCGCAACGTCTCCTCCAACGGCGTCAACGGATCCCAGGCATGGACCTGGTACAGGTCGATGCACTCGACGGCGAGACGGCGCAGCGAGGCGTCGAGCGCCTGCTGGAGATGGCGGCGGGACAAGCCGACGTCGTTGGCCCCCGAGCCCATCGGGAACCGCCCCTTGGTGGCGATGACCACTGATTCCGCCACCTCGCTCCCCCGCGAGGCGAGCCAGCGCCCGATGATCTTCTCGGAGTTGCCCCCGGTGTAGACGTCTGCCGTGTCGATCAGCGTCCCACCTGCAGCCACGAAGGCGTCAAGCTGGTCCTGCGCACCCTCCTCGCTGGTTTCTGCTCCGAAGGTCATCGTGCCGAGGGTCAGAGTCGAGACCGTGCAGCCGCTGCGGCCAAGAAGGCGGTAGTCCATGCGCCCATCCTGCGTGCTGCGCCGGTGCTCCGCCACTCGTCATCTCACAATCAGTCGCAGCGGACACTGGCTTCCCTGGGCCTCCATCCCAGCCTCCCAGCACGGAGATCCGGGGATGTCAGGTACCTACCATCTCCACCGAAGGGTCGGCGATCGGCTCGTTGCGGGCGATGCGCCGCCAGGCCACGAACCCGTACACCACCAGCACGCCGTAGACGCCGTACAGCAGCGCCGACGGGTACAGCTTGAAGTAGATGAGCTCGGGGACACCGACGAGGTCGACGGCGATCCAGCACAGCCAGAAGTCGACCCATCCCCTGGCCATGGCGTACGTCGCCAGCACCGAGCCGACGAAGATCCAGGCGTCGGCCAGGTAGTACCAGGTCGGCGCCGGCCACACAGCTCCGATCGCCCGGAAGACGAAGAACAAGGCGATCACGCCGACGACGGAGGCGAGGAGGTAAGCCGTGCGTTCGCGGGCGGTCGCCCATCGAGGTGAGACCGCCGGCGCCCGCTCGCCCCCGCCGCTGCGTTGGCGGGTCTGCTGCCACCGGCGCCAGCCATAGACGCTGACGGCGATGAAGAAGATCTGCCGGCCGGCCTGGCCGAGCAGGGGGATCGCGTCCCCCTCGGGGTTGACCGCGGTGCCGATGAAGAAGGTGAACAGCAGCACGTTGCCGACGATGCCCACCGGCCACGCCCATACCCGGCGGCGTAACCCACCGATGGCGGACGCGAAGCCGAAGGCGTTGCCGACAATCTCCCGCCAGGAGATCTCATGCCCGCCGAGGGTGAGGTGCGCGTCGTACAACGTCTGAAAGACGCTCATGGTGGGGCCTCTCGTCCTGGCGCGGACTCCGAGGCGGATCGAGGCGGAGCATCGCTGTCCGGAGGCAGTCGATGCGCCGAGCTGGCGAACATCACCACGCTCGGCCGGATGAACTCCGGACGACGACCACGGACGCCTCGGCGTGCTTCCTCTCATCCGGACTTTGACCGTCGGTCCCGGAATTCCACCGGATCGGCCGGCCGCTGGATGCGGCCGGTTCGCGGACTATACCGCCGGTTCGGAGTTACACCGA
>DASQEH010000095.1:0-157363 GCA_035633755.1 Nocardioidaceae bacterium
CGGCGCAGGTCCAGCTCCACCGGCTGCGGGAAGCGCGAGAGGTTGTTGACGCACAGCACGGTGTCGTCGCCGAAGTCACGGCTGAACGAGAACACGCTCGGGTTGCTGCCACCGAGGTCCGTGAAGGACCCGAGTCCGAAGGCGGGGTGCTGTTTGCGGGCCTGGATCATCCGGCGTGTCCAGTGCAGCAGCGACGACGTGTTCTCCACCTCGGCCTCGACGTTGACCGCCTGGTAGCCGAAGACCGGATCCATGATGGTGGGCAGGCTGAGCCGGCCGGGAGTCGCTGTGGAGAAGCCGGCGTTGCGGTCGGGGGTCCACTGCATGGGTGTCCGCACGCCGTCGCGATCGCCCAGCCAGATGTTGTCCCCCATCCCGATCTCGTCGCCGTAGTAGAGCACCGGCGACCCCGGCAGCGACAGCAGCAGGGCGGTGAACAGTTCCATCTGGTTGATGTCGTTCTCGAGCAGCGGCGCGAGACGTCGGCGGATGCCGATGTTGGCCTTCATCCGCGGGTCCTTGGCGTACTCCGACCACATGTAGTCGCGGTCGTCGTCGGTGACCATCTCGAGGGTCAGCTCGTCGTGGTTGCGAAGGAAGATGCCCCATTGGCAGCGCGACGGGATCGCCGGCGTCTGCTCGAGGATCTCCGAGATGGGGTAGCGCGACTCGCGCCGCACCGCCATGAAGATGCGGGGCATCACGGGGAAGTGGAAGCACATGTGGCACTCGTCACCCCCGCTCTCGAAGTCGCCGAAGTAGTCGACGACGTCGGCCGGCCACTGGTTGGCCTCCGCCAGGATCACCGAGCCGGGGTACTCGGCGTCGACGGCGATGCGCACCTTCCTGAGGAACTCGTGCGTCTCGGGCAGGTTCTCGCCGTTGGTTCCCGGCCGCTCGTACAGGTACGGAACAGCATCCAGGCGCACCCCGTCGATGCCCATGTCGAACCAGAACCGCAGGGCGTCCAGCATCGCGTCATGGACGGCCGGGTTGTCGTAGTTGAGGTCGGGCTGGTGGCTGTAGAAGCGGTGCCAGAAGTACTGCTGCCGCACCGAGTCCCAGGTCCAGTTCGACGGCTCGGTGTCGACGAAGATGACCCGTGCCTCCTGGTACAGCGTGTCCGTGTCGGACCAGACGTAGAAGTCGCCGTAGGGACCGTCCGGGTCGGTCCGGGACTGCTTGAACCACTCGTGCTGGTCACTCGTGTGGTTCATGACGAAGTCGATGATGACCTTGATGCCACGTTCGTGCGCGTCGTCGAGCAGGCGCTGGAAGTCGTCGAGGGTTCCGACCTCGGCGGCGATGTCGACGAAGTTCGCCACGTCGTACCCGCCGTCTCGCATGGGTGAGGTGTAGAACGGCGGGATCCACAGGCAGTCCACCCCGAGCCACTCGAGGTAGTCGAGCCGGTCCCGCAGCCCGTTGAAGTCTCCGGTGCCGTCGCCGTTGGAGTCCTTGAACGACCGGACGAGCACCTCGTAGAAGACGGCGCGCTTGAACCACATCGGGTCTGCGTCGGTCACGTCAAGCCCTTCGTACAGACAAGATATGCGCAGGCTCGTGGAACGGGTCGAGCCGGACGTAGTTGTGCTCGCCCCAGCGCCAGGTCTCTCCGGAGATCTCGTCGACGACCGTGAAGGTCTCGTGCCAGTCGAAGCCGAGGGCGGGCATGGTCAGGTGCACGACCGTCTCGCGGGTGCCGTGGGGGTCGAGATTCACGACCACGAGGACCGTGTCGTCGGACTCGGCGGCGTGCTTGCTGTAGCAGAGCACGGAGTCGTCGTCCGTCCTGTGCACGGTGAGGTTGCGCAACAGCTGCAGCGCGCGATGGCGCCGACGGATGTCGTTGAGCTGTGTCAGGTAGGGCTCGAGGGTTTTGCCCTGCGCGTGAGCTCCGGCCCAGTCTCGTGGGCGCAGCTGGTACTTCTCGGAGTCGAGGTACTCCTCGGACCCCGGCCGGACGGCGACATGCTCGAACAGCTCGAACCCGGCGTACACCCCCCAGGTGGGTGAACCGGTCGCGGCGATCGCAGCGCGGATCTTGAATGCGGCCGGTCCGCCGTACTGGAGGAATCCCGGCAGGATGTCGGGGGTGTTGACGAAGAAGTTCGGCCGCATCAGGTCGGCGGTCTCGGAGGAGACCTCCGTCAGGTAGGACTCGAGCTCCCACTTGAGGTTGCGCCAGGTGAAGTACGTGTACGACTGGTGGAAGCCGACCATGCCGAGGCCACGCATCATGTAAGGCCGGGTGAACGCCTCAGCGAGGAAGATGGCGTCGGGGTCGGTGCGTCGTATCTCGGCGAAGAGCCACTCCCAGAACATCACCGGCTTGGTGTGCGGGTTGTCGACCCGGAACACCCGCACGCCGTGGCTGAGCCAGTATCGGACGATGCGCAAGATCTCGGTGCGCAGGCCCTCGTAGTCGTTGTCGAAGTTGAGCGGGTAGATGTCCTGGTACTTCTTCGGTGGGTTCTCCGCGTACGCGATGCTGCCGTCGGCGCGGGTCGTGAACCACTCAGGATGCGACGACACCCAGGGGTGGTCGGGTGCACACTGCAGCGCGAGGTCCAGGGCCACCTCGAGGCCGCGGTCACGCGCCTGCGAGACGAAGTCGTCGAAGTCGTCGATGGTCCCGAGGTCGGGATGGACGGCGTCGTGGCCGCCGTCCTTGGAGCCGATCGCCCACGGTGACCCGGGGTCCCCCTCATCGGGGGTCAGGCTGTTGTTGGGTCCCTTGCGGTTGACCTCACCGATGGGGTGGATGGGCGGTAGATAGATGATGTCGAAGCCCATGTCGGCAACGGCCTGCAGGCGCTTGGCGGCCGTGGCGAACGTGCCAGACGCCCAGGTGCCGGTCGCCTCGTCGTACACCGCGCCTTCCGAGCGCGGGAAGAACTCGTACCAGGAGCTGTACAACGCTCGGACCCGGTCCACCTGGATCGGGAACGGCCCCTCGCTGGACAGCAGCTCCCGAAGCGGAAACGCGCGCAGGGCCGCACTCACCTGGCTGCTGGTCATGGCGGCCAGCCGGACCTTGACGGGGAGCTTCGTGTCTCGGCCTGCCGCTGCCGCGGCCTTCAGCGTGGTCCGGGCTGCCTCGCCGGCGTCAGAGTCGGACGCAATCGCCTCGATGGCGCGTTGGAAGACGAGGTCCCCCTCGGTGAACATCAAGTCGACGTCGATCTCAGCCGGGATCTTGATCTCGGCGGCGTGCCGCCAGGTCGCGTAGGGATCGGCCCAGGACTCGATGCGATAGCTCCAGGCGCCCTCGGCGTCGGCGGCCACGACCGCCTCGTAGCGACCCGGGAAGTCCAGCTCCCGCATCACCACGAGGTCGCGGTCGACTCCTTCGGCGTCAGTGAGGACCACGCCGGCCCCGAGCGCGTCGTGGCCCTCCCGAAACACCGCCGCCTGCACCGTCAACGGCTCACCGACGACCGCCTTGACGGGGTACTGGCCCCGCTCGATCACAGGGCTGACATTGGTGATGGGTATTCGCTGGACCATGAGGGCCGAACCTATCGGACGCAGTCGTCGCAGTGCACGCCAGCGTCATCGCAGAGTGAGACAGCACATGGCTGACCGGCGGGGCGGCTCCGAGAGCACCCCGCCGGTTCGCCGGACGGCTCAGATGGTGCCGGTGAGGCCCCGCTTCTCGCGGATCCTCCGGGTGAAGATTCCGAAGATCGCGTCCATGACCATGCCGACGATCAAGATCACGATCATCAGCGCGAGCAACCAGACGGCGTTACCGGTACTGCGGGAGTAGCTCAGCGCGCTCCCCAGCGCCGAGGCCCCGCCGATGGGCACGAGCAGCTCACCGGCGAGCAGGCTGCGCCACGAGAACGCCCAGCCCTGCTTGAGCCCCGCCAGGTATGCCGGCATGGCGGCGGGCAACACGATGTGTCGGTACCTGTTGAGGCCGTTGGCCCCGATCATCTTGCCGGCTCTGAGCAACGGAGGCGGCACCTCGTCGATGCCGGTGATGACTCCGGCAGCCACCGATGGTGCGGCACCCAGGATCACGACGAACAAGATGGCGGTCTCGGTGAGGCCGAAGAAGAGGATCGCCAACGGGAACCAGGCGATCGACGGCATGGTCTGCAGCCCGGCCAACAGAGAACCGATGGCCAGGCGCAGCGCCCGCCACTGGACCACGGCCACCCCGAGCAGGGTGCCGATCGCGATGGCAAGCGCGAAGCCGGTCACGCCGCGAGTCATGGTCTTGGCCAGCTGCTCCCACAGGGTCGTCCCGGGGAACAGACCGGGCCGGAAGGCCCGGTCGAACAGCTCCTGGAGGACGCTGCCAGGGCTCGGCAGCACGAAGGCAGGCTTCCACCCGGTGAGGTACACCACCTGCCAGAGCGCGAGCGCGATGCCGACGGCCAGCAGCTTGGGCCAGGCGGACTGCCACAGCTTCCCCGCCAGGCCCGGACCCGCCTTCTTCTCCTGCGCTGTCCGCGCGACCGTCAGCTCGGTGAGCTCGGCTTCGGTGAGCTCGGATTTCGGTCGGACGGGAAGGTCAACGGACATGTGCGGCTACCTCAGCCTTCAGTTGGTCGGTGAGCTGCCCCGAGAGCTCGGCGATACCGGGCTGTTCGAAGTGCCGTGGGCGGTCGAACGGGATCGTGAACTCGGTCTTCACCCGTCCTGGCGAGCTGAAGAACAGCACGGTGCGGTCCGCGAGACGCACGGCCTCGCGCACGTTGTGCGTCACGAAGACGATCGTGAGTCCCAGCTCGGCGTGGATGCGCTCGATCTCGTCGTGCATCGAGTCCCGCGTCATGGCGTCCAGGGCGGCGAACGGCTCGTCCATCAAGACGATCTCCGCCTCCTGCGCGAGCACCCGGGCCAGCTGGGTGCGCTGCCGCATACCGCCGGACAGCTCGTGCGGACGCTTGTCCTGGCGGCCGCCGAGGTGAACCAGCTGCAGCAGCTCGGCCACCCGATCGCCGCGCTCGGACTTGGGCATGCCGCGCATCTTGAGCGCGAGATCGACGTTCTGCCCCGCGGTCAGCCATGGGAAGAGGGTGGCCTCCTGGAACATGAACGCAACCTTGCGGCCACCGGTGTCGATCGTGCCGGTGCTCGGCTGGTCGAGGTCGGCGATGAGGTTGAGCAGAGTGCTCTTTCCGCAGCCGCTGGCGCCGACGATGCAGAGGAACTCGCGCTCGGCCACGTCGAGGTCGACCTCCTTGAGGGCGACGGTGAAATCGGCCCCGCGTCCGAAGGTCTTGCTGACTCCGTTGATGCGGATCGCTGTTCCCGCATCGACGGTAGGGCTGGATGCGGTGCTGAGTGAGGTTGTCGTCATGACGAGGGCCCTGCCACTTCGGGCTCACCAGCGTCGGCGAGCAGCTTGTTGAGCGGTTCGAGGTTGTAGATGTCCGGCAGGTTGTCGATCGGCTCGAGCAGCCCGACGTCGACCGCGTCACTCGCGTCCTTGATCAGCGAGTCGGCGATCGGGTCGTTCGTGAAGGTGAGCTGCTCCCACGCCGGGTCCAGAGCTGGTGCGGGGATCTCGGTCTGGGTCACCTCGAAGATGGTGTCCGCAACCAGCTGCTTCGCCTCGTCGTTGTTGTCGGCGATGTAGTTGTTGCTCTCGATCTGTCCCTGCAGGAGGGCGTCCACGAGGGTGGGGTGCTCGTCCAGGAACGTGTTGCTCACCAACAGGTGCGTCGTGACGAACTTGCCCTGCGGCCAAAGCTCGGCCTCGTCAAGCAGCTTGACCGCCCCCTTCGTCTCGAGGATGGCTGCGTAGGGCTCCGGCACCCAAGCGCCGTCGATCTCGCCCTGCGCGTACGTCTGCACGGTGAGGCTGTTGTCCTGGTTCACGACCGTCACGTCACCCTGGCCGTCGGCGCTCACCTCGAAGCCCTCGCCGTTGAGCCAGTGCTTCAGCGCCACGTCCTGGGTGTTGGCCAGACCAGGGGTGGCAATGGTCGTGCCGGCCAGATCGTCGGCGGACTTGATGGACGGGTTGACCATAAGAGACGCGCCCCCGGACGTCGCGCCGCTGATGATGCTGACGCCGCCCTGCGACTGCGCGAACGCCGTGATGGCGGGGCTCGGCCCGATGTAGGTGGCGTCCAGCGAGCCTCCGAGCAGGGAGTCGATGGTGTCGCTGCCGCTGTTGAAGTCGAGATACTTGACGGTCGCGCTCTCCTCGGCCAGCGCGTCGGCGACGAAGCCCTGCTCCTTGCCGACGATGGCGCTGGCGTGGGTCAGGTTGGGGAAGTAGCCGAGCTTGACCTCGTACTCGTCCCCGCCGCTACCGCCGTCGGCGGCACCGCTGCTGCCGCTGTCGTCGGAGCCGCAGGCGGCCAGCGAGGTCGCGAGCGCTGCAACTGCGACAAGAGATGCGAGGCGCCGAAGGCGGGCTTCGCGGGGAAGTCTGAACACTGAAGTCTCCTAGTTAGGTATTGTCGACTAAACTACTCGACAAAGAGTACAACGACAAACCGACCGTTATGGTGGTTTCTCGCGGAGTTGCGCGTGTGAGTCGGGCCACAGCCGTCTCCACGGTGCTGTTCAGGGCTTGTGCACCACGTCCGAACTTGCGTGAGCCTTCCATGAGCGGCACTAATTGCCGCTACCGTTGACCGGTGCGTGCAATCCGACGGTTCACCGTCCGCCCAGTCCTGCCGACCTCCCTGCGCCCCCTCGAGGACCTGGTGACCAACCTGCGTTGGTCCTGGCATCCGGATACGCAGGACCTCTTCGCGTCCGTCTCACAGGAGGCCTGGGACAAGAGCCACCACGACCCGGTGCGGTTCCTTGGAGCCATCCCCGCCGAACGGCTTCGAGCACTCGGCAACGACAAGCGCTTCATCAAGCGCCTGGAGCTGGCGAAGGCTGACCTCGACGAGTACATGACGGGGCAGCGCTGGTACCAGTCGCTCGGTGACGAGGCTCCGCGCAGCATCGCGTACTTCTCGCCCGAGTTCGGGATCACAGCTGTCCTGCCGCAGTACTCCGGCGGGCTCGGGATCCTGGCCGGTGACCACTTGAAGTCGGCCAGCGACCTCGGCGTGCCGATCGTCGGTGTCGGGCTGCTGTACCGGCATGGGTACTTCCGTCAGTCGCTGTCCCGTGAGGGCTGGCAGCAGGAGCGCTACCCCGTGATCGACCCCGACGAGCTGCCGATCCGGCTGCTGCGCAACGCCGACGACACCCCCGTCAAGGTCACCCTTGCGGTCTCGGGTGGGCTGCAGCTGGTCGCGCACGTGTGGGTCGCGCAGGTGGGCCGGGTCCCGCTGCTGCTGATGGACTCCGACATCGAGGACAACTCACAGGCGTTGCGAGATGTCACCGACCGGCTGTACGGCGGCGGGTCCGACCACCGGCTCCTCCAGGAGCTGCTGCTGGGCATCGGCGGCGTGCGTGCCATTCGGGCGTTCTGTGCCCTGACCGGTTCCCCCGAGCCCGAGGTGTTCCACACCAACGAAGGGCATGCCGGCTTCCTCGGCATCGAGCGGATCCGTGAGTACGTCACCGAAGAGGGGCTGGACTTCGACTCCGCGCTCGAGAGGGTCCGCGCCGCAACCGTCTTCACCACGCATACACCGGTCCCGGCGGGCATCGACCGCTTCCCTCGCGAGCTCATCGAGATGCAGTTCGGCGGCGAGAACACCACGGCGGGTCTGCCGGTGAGCAAGATCCTCGCGCTCGGCACCGAGGACTACGAGGGTGGCGACCGGACTGTCTTCAACATGGCCGTGATGGGTTTCCGGCTGTCCGGTCGCGCCAACGGAGTGAGCCAGCTGCACGGGCACGTGTCGCGGGACATGTTCTCGGGCCTGTGGCCGGGGTTCGACGAGAACGACGTCCCGATCATCTCGATCACCAATGGCGTGCACGCGCCGACCTGGGTTGCCCGGGAGGCGTTCGAGCTCGCCGAGCGAGAGGGCGTGCTGGAGTCGATCGAGCGCTCCAGTGACTGGGAGGTCATCGACAAGCTCCCGTCGAAGCTGCTGTGGGACACCAAGCGTGAGCTTCGGCGCCACCTGGTCGACGACGTCCGGCGCCGCCTGCGGGAGTCCTGGCTCACGCGAGGTGCCACCTCGGCGGAGCTCGGGTGGGTCGACTCCGTGCTCGATCCCGACATCTTGACGATCGGTTTCGCCCGGCGAGTGCCGTCGTACAAGCGGCTCACGCTGATGGTGCGCGACCCCGACCGGCTCAAGCGGCTGCTGCTGCACCCGGAGCACCCGATCCAGGTGGTCATCGCCGGCAAGTCCCACCCCGCGGACGAGGGGGGCAAGAAGCTGATCCAGGAGATCGTCCGGTTCGCCGACGACCCTGAGGTCCGGCACCGCATCGTCTTCCTGCCCAACTACGACATCGCCATGGCGCAGCCTTTGTACCCCGGTTGCGACGTATGGCTGAACAACCCGTTGCGGCCCTATGAGGCCTGCGGTACGTCAGGCATGAAGGCGGCGCTGAACGGCGCCTTGAACCTGTCGATCCTCGACGGCTGGTGGGACGAGTGGTTCGACGGTGACAACGGCTGGGCGATCCCGTCCGCGGACGGGGTGGAGGACGTCGAGCGCCGTGACGACATCGAGGCGGCGGCGCTGTACGACATCCTCGAGGGGGAGGTCGCCCCGCGGTTCTACCACCTCGGCGACGACCGGCTGCCCGGGAGGTGGATCGAGATGGTCCGCCACACCCTGAAGTCCCTCGGCCCCAAGGTGCTGGCCTCGCGCATGGTGGCCGACTACGTCCGCCAGCTGTACACGCCCGCGGCGACCGGCTCACGGCGCTTCGCGGCCAACAGCCAGGCGGTCGTCGACCTGGCGTACTGGAAGGCGAAGATCCGCACCGCGTGGCCCCAGGTCAGCATCGAGCACGTCGAGTCCACGGGGGTCAGCGATGCGCCGGCCCTCGGGTCCGGGCTGACCGTGAAGGTGTTCGCTGCCCTGGCCGACCTCACCCCGGCCGACGTGGACGTCCAGGTGGTGCACGGCCGGGTGGCCGGCGACGACCACCTGCGCGACCCTCGGGTGGCCAGCTTGTCCCACGCGGAGTCGTTCGAGGGTGGCCGGCACCGGTTCGAGGCGGACATCCCTCTCGACCACACCGGCCCGTTCGGTTACACGGTGCGGATCCTGCCGAAGAACGAGCTGATGGTCTCGTCGGCCGAGCTCGGCTTGGTGGCGTGGCCCCCCGACGTCAATACCGTCGAGGCGGTCTAGCCCGCGACCGCCTCGAACAACGCGACGGTCCGAGGCTGCAAGGTGACGGTGGCGCCGGGCTTCCACGAGCCGTCGGCGACCCGCTTGTCGGTGCGTACGACTTCGTCGTAGGTCTTGGCCCAGGGCTCGGGCAGGGTCACGTCGACGGTGTCGGCTCCCGCATGCAGCCAGAGCAGGTACGACGTGTCACGCCTGCGCACACCTTCGCGGTCCACGGCGCGCAGCTGGTTTCCCGCGAGGAAGATGCCGAGGGTGTTACGGGATGAGTCGTGCCAGTCGTCCTGCGTCATCTCCTCGCCGGTCGGCGAGAGCCAGGTGATGTCCTTGCCGCCGGAGTCGTCGAGCGGTTTGCCCTCGAAGAAGTAGCGCTGACGAAGCACCGGGTGCGCCGCGCGCAGCCCGAGCACGGTGCGCGTGAGCTCGTGCAGGTGCGCCCAGTCGGGGTCATGTCGCCACGACACCCACGAGAGCTCGTTGTCGTGGCAGAAGGCGTTGTTGTTGCCGCGCTGGGTGCGTCCTCGCTCGTCGCCGGCGGTGAGCATGGGAACCCCGGTGGACAGCAGGAGCGTCGTCAGGAGGTTGGCTGCCTGTCGCCGGCGGAGTGAACGGACTTGGGGATCGGCGGTCTCACCCTCGACACCACAGTTCCAGGACCGGTTGGAGTTGCTTCCGTCGCGGTTGTTCTCGCCGTTGGCCTCGTTGTGCTTGGCCTCGTACGACACCAGGTCGCGGAGCGTGAACCCGTCGTGGGCCGTGACGAAGTTGATGGACGCGAAGGGCTGCCGGCCGTCGTCGTCGTACAGGTCGCTGGAGCCGGAGAAGCGCGAGGCGAGCTCCCGCACACCGCCGGCAGCGCCGCGCCAGAAGTCACGTACGCCATCGCGGTACTTGTCGTTCCACTCACACCACGGCGGCGGGAAGCGCCCGACCAGGTAGCCCTCGCCGGTCGCGTCCCACGGCTCGGCGATGAGCTTGACCTCACGCAGTACGGGGTCCTGGTGGATTGCGGTGAGAAATGGGGCTCTGAGGTTGACGAGGCCGCGGCTACCGCGGGCAAGCGCGCTGGCCAGGTCGAAGCGGAACCCGTCGACGTGCATCTCGCTGACCCAGTAGCGCAGCGAGTCCATCACGAGCTGCAGCACCTGCGGCTCTGACACGTTGACGGTGTTGCCGCAGCCGGTGACGTCGACGTAGCGCCCGGACGCGTCGTGCCGGTAGTACGACGCGTCCTCGTAGCCGCGGAAGCAGATCGCGGGTCCACCCCGACCGGACTCGGCCGTGTGGTTGTAGACGACGTCGAGGATCACCTCGATGCCGGCGGCGTGCAGGTCTTTCACCATCTGCTTGAACTCGTCGACCTGTTCGCCGCGAGTGCCCGTCGCCGCGTAGCCGGCGTGCGGAGCGAAGAACCCGACCGTGTTGTAGCCCCAGTAGTTGACCCTGCCGGCATCACTCAGCCACGGCTCCGAGACGAACTGCTGGACGGGAAGCAGCTCGATCGAGGTGACGCCGAGGTCGTTGAGGTACCCAGTGATCGCCGGATGGCCCAGCCCCGCGTAGGTGCCGCGCAGGTGTTCGGGGACGTCGGGGTGCAGCTTGGTGAGGCCGCGTACGTGGGCCTCGTAGATGACGGTGCGTCCCCACGGCACTGCCGGCCTGCGGTCGTCACCCCATTCGAACGTGTCGGGAGCCACGACGACGCTGCGTGGTGTGTACGCGGCGGTGTCTCCTGGGTTACGGGCGGCGGAGGTCGTCTCGGCGCTGAGCGACGGGTGCGCGGTGAGCTCGCCGTCGATGGCGAGGGCGTACGGGTCGAGCAGCAGCTTCTCGGGGTTGAAGACACGGTGATGGGCGGGGTCCCACGGCCCGTCGACGCGAAATCCGTACCGAAGACCTGGCCTCGCGTCAGGCACGTAGCCGTGCCAAACGCCCAGCGTCCGCTCCAGCAGGTCGAGCCGTCGCTCCCCGCCGTCGTCGTCGAACAGGCACAGGGTCATCGAGGTGGCGGCCGGTGCCCAGACGGCGAAGTTCGTCCCCTTTCCGTCGTACCGGGCACCCAGGTGTTGGTGGTGACCGGGCCAGAGACTTGGCGGTCCGTCGGGGGTCGTCATAGAGGCAATCTTGCCCAAGCCGAGCAGGCGGTTCGCGTTCGGGCAGGTCCGCTACCCTCGCCAGATGCCTGAGCACGTGCGACTCGACGTCGCGTCCGGTGTCGCGACGCTGCGGCTGCAGCGCCCTCCGATGAACGCTCTCGACATCGCGATGCAGGACGAGATCCTTGCCGTCGCAACCGAGGCGGCGCAGCGAGACGACGTCCGCGCGGTGGTGGTCTTCGGAGGCGACAAGGTCTTCGCGGCCGGCGCCGACATCAAGGAGATGGCGGCCATGTCCTACACCGACATGGTGAGCCGGTCCAGCTCCCTGCAAGCGTCTCTGGGTGCTGTGGCCCGGATCCCCAAGCCCGTGGTCGCCGCGATCACCGGGTACGCCTTGGGCGGGGGCTGCGAGCTCGCGCTGTGTGCCGACGTCCGCATCGCGGCCGAGAACGCAAAGCTGGGGCAGCCGGAGGTACTGCTCGGGCTGATCCCGGGAGCCGGTGGGACGCAGCGGCTGTCGCGGCTGGTGGGACCGTCGAAGGCCAAGGACATCATCTACACGGGACGGTTCGTGGCGGCCGAGGAAGCCCTTGCCATCGGGCTCGTCGACAAGGTGACGAGTCCCGGGGCGGTGTACGACGCGGCCGTGGAGTGGGCTTCGCAGTTCGCGTCGGGACCGGCCCTCGCGTTGCGGGCGGCCAAGCAGGCCATCGACCGCGGCCTCGAGGTCGATCTCGAGACGGGGCTGGAGATCGAGCGGCAGCACTTCGCCGGGTTGTTCGCCACGCAGGACCGTACGACCGGGATGGAGTCGTTCATCGCCGAGGGGCCGGGTAAGGCGGTCTTCGAAGGGCGCTGACGACCTGCCGCTCCTGCGACGACACCACCGTGACTGTCTCCGGCGAGCGCCCCTGTAGCGTCGGGACCGATCGCCCACCGCACCTCAGGAGTCCTGTCTGCCATGAAGATCGCCGTCTGCGTGAAGTACGTGCCGGACTCCAGTGGCCCGCGCACGTTCTCGTCAGACCTCACTGTCGATCGCTCGGGGGACGGGATGTTGTCCGAGCTCGACGAGTACGCCGTGGAGGAGGCGCTGCGGATCCGCGACGAGGCCGGCGACGTCGAGGTCGTCATCGTGACGGTCGGGCCTGACGACGCCCGGGCAGCCATCACCCGGGCGCTGCAGATGGGCGCTGACGCCGGAGTGCACGTGGTCGACGACGCCATCCATGGGTCGGACTCCGTCGGCACCTCCTTGGTGCTGGCGAAGGTGCTGCAGCAGCAGGCGGCCGACATCGTGCTGTGTGGCATGGCGTCCACCGACGGTTCCATGGGCGTCGTCCCAGCGATGCTTGCCGAGAGGTTGGGGCTGCCTCAGGTGACGCTCGCCTCGGAGGTCACGATCGACGGTGCGACGGTGCGAGTCCGCCGCGACGGTGACTCGGCCGTGGAGGTGGTCGAGGCGTCGATGCCGCTGGTGCTGAGCGTGACCGACCAGTGCAACGAGCCGCGTTACCCCTCGTTCAAGGCGATCATGGCGGCGAAGAAGAAGCCCGTCTCGACCCTCGGGCTGGCGGACCTAGCGATCTCGCCGGACGAAGTCGGCTTGCGGGCCGCCTGGACCCGGGTCGTCTCCTACGAGGAACGTCCCGCGCGAACGGCGGGACAGATCGTCACCGACGAGGGTGGCTCAGGCGCCGACCAGCTCGTCGAGTTCTTGTCCGCCCGGCGACTGATCTAGGGATGGTGCTGCGATGAGCGAGGTTCTGGTCCTCGTCGACCACATCGACGGGACGGTGCGCAGTACCACCGCTGAGCTGCTGACGTTCGCCCGGCGGCTGGGGGAGCCGGCGGCCGTGCTGCTGGGGTCGAACAGCGGCGCTGCGCGCGAGACGCTGCGGTCGTACGGCGCGGACAAGATCTATGTGGCCGAGAACTCGCAGTACGACGACTTCCTCGTCGTGCCGAAGGCCGAGGCGCTTGCGCACCTCGTCGCCGCAGCGTCGCCGGCCGCGGTGCTGATCGCGTCGGGAGGCGAGGGCAAGGAGATCGCCGGGCGGCTGGCGATCAAGACCGGTTCGGGGCTCATCACCGATGCGGTCGACGTGCAGATCAGCGATGGCGAACTGGTGACAACCCAGCCGGTCTTCGCCGGCGACGTCACAGTCCGGTCGATCATCACCCGAGGCGTGCCCATCGTCACCCTCAAGCCCAACTCCGTGACCCCTGAGACGCAGCCTGGCGCCGGCGTCGAGGTGGCCCTCGAGGTGTCACTGAGCCAGCAGGCGACGACCGCGCGGGTCTCGGAGCGGCGACCGCGCGAGACGACCGGGCGGCCGGAGCTCACCGAAGCCGCCATCGTGGTGGCCGGCGGGCGCGGCACGGGCGGCGACTTCGCGGCACTCGAGGCGTTCGCCGACTCCCTAGGGGCGGCCGTGGGGGCCTCCCGAGCGGTGGTCGACGCGGGCTGGTACCCCCACTCGCTGCAGATCGGGCAGACCGGCAAGACCGTGTCGCCCCAGCTCTACGTCGCGGCCGGGATCTCCGGCGCGATCCAGCACCGGGCCGGCATGCAGACGTCGAAGACCATCGTGGCGGTCAACAAAGACCCTGAGTCCCCGATCTTCGAGGCCGTCGACTTCGGGGTGGTGGGCAACCTGCATGACGTGCTGGCGCGTGCGGCTGAGCTGATCAACGCGCGGAGAAGCTGAGCTGATCCCCGCGTGGGCCAGGCTGTGCTGATCAGGGCGCGGAGAGGCTGACCTCCGGCCCGGTCCAGCGGTTGCGCAGCCACCGGTCGTGGCTGGCGAGCACCACGGTGGCGGCGGCGCCACCGACTGCCTCCTCGAGCTCGCTGGCCAGGACCAGCGAGATGGAGTTCGTCGGCTCGTCGAGCAGGAGCAGGTCGGGTGAGTTCGCGACCAGGACGGCCAGTGCGAGGCGCCGCTGCTGACCGTTGCTGAGTACTCCCACGGGTCGCTCGAGATCGCCCGCGTGGAGCAGTCCGAGGTCAGCGAGCGGCACGGGAACGGACGTGAGGGCTTCGAACACCTGCTGCGCAGTGCGCTCCGGCCTGCTGAAGCGCACGGTCTGCGGTAGCCAACCGGTGCGGGCAGCTGTGACGTCCGCGGTCCCGGAGTCGAGGGGTAGCCGGCCGGCCAGAACGGCGAGCAGCGTGGACTTCCCCGAGCCGTTGGGCCCGGTGACGAGCAGATGGTCGCCCGGCTTGACGTCGAGTCTTTCGACGCAGAGTCGGCCGTCCACCCGGGCCGCCTCGACCCGAACGGCTGCGGAAGCGTGGTTCGGCGATGCCAGGGGCGCAGTGAACGACAGAGCCGGCGCGGGTCGAGGTATGGGGTTCTCCTCGATGACACGGATCCGGGACTCCACGTCGCGCACCCGTCGCCGGATCGTCGCCTGCACGTTCTCGCCCTTGAAGTTGTAGATGAACTTGTCGCCGTCCTTGGGCAGCCGGTCGTGGGCAACCTGTCGCGCGGTGGTCTCGGCGGCCAGGCGCAGGGCCTTGAGCTCATCCTGCTGAGCTGAGAAGGCGGTCTCCCACCGTGTCCTTGCTGCGCGCTTGTGGTGCAGGTAGGTGGAGAAGTCGCCCGTGTAGTGGCTACCACCGAGACCGTCGACACCGAAGTGGGAGGCGTCAAGGTCGAGTATCGAGTCACAGACGCGGTCCAGCAAAGCTCTGTCGTGGCTCGCGACGATCACGACACCGGGCAGGTCGAGGAGGAACTCCTCGAGCAGCTCCATCCCCTCGGCGTCGAGGTGGTTGGTGGGCTCATCGAGGACGACGCACTCAGGTCGACGGGTGATGAGCGCGGCCATCGCGAGGCGGGTGCGCTCCCCTCCAGACAGCGTGGCGATGCGTCGGCCAGGGGCCAGGCCGGCGAGCCCTAGCCGCCCGGCGGCTTCGTGTGCTCGGCGGTCGGCGTCCCATGCCCCGTGGAGCTCGGCCCAGGCCAGCGTGTCGGCGTACTCCTGCTCGGCCGTTGCCTCCTCGAGGCGCCCGGCGAGCACCTCCAGGTGGGAGACGGCCTCGTGCAAGGGAGCGAGCGCCGCTGCCAGCACCTCACCGACCGTGCCAGAGGTGTCGGCGGCCGGCTCCTGTGCGAGGTATCCGAGGTCGAGCGGCCGGGTGACTTCGCCCGAGTCGGGGCGCTCGACGCCGGCGAGCAGTCGCAGCAGCGTCGACTTGCCGGCGCCGTTCTCGCCGACGACTCCCAAGCGGTGTCCCGGATTGGCGACCAGGCTGACTCCGCGGAGCACGATGTGGTCGCCGTAGATCCGCTGGAGGTCCTCTGCGACGAGGGGGAGCAGTACAGACATGGTGGCACCGACTTCGTCCGGCGGGGGCTCGCTGGGCGGGCCGCGGCGAGCACGAACTGATCGTCAGATCCACATGATGCACGCAGCCTAGTGACCGAGATCGGCGCCGCCCAGTAGTTTTCGACCATGGGCGGTGACGAGGCAGGGGCGCGGCGGGGATCCC
Source organism: Nocardioidaceae bacterium (assembly GCA_035633755.1). Taxonomy (GTDB): domain Bacteria; phylum Actinomycetota; class Actinomycetes; order Propionibacteriales; family Nocardioidaceae; genus DASQEH01. Next base: position 15,798 of record DASQEH010000095.1, read on the forward strand.
GTCCAGCGCCTGGAGGCAAGCAGTCCGCACCGCCAGGCATGGGGTCCGCACCTGGGAGCACAGGGTCCGTCCGCATTGTTGTGATGGGCGTTTCGGGGTCAGGCAAGAGCAGTGTGGGGGAGCGGCTTGCTGATCGACTGGGCGTCGAGTACGCCGACGCCGACGATTTCCACCCCGACACCAGCGTGGCGAAGATGTCAGCTGGACTCCCACTTACCGACGAGGACCGCTGGCCGTGGCTGGAACGGATCGGGAGCTGGCTCGCCGAACGAGAGCGGACCGGCGCCGTGGCAACATGCTCCGCACTGAAGCGTTCTCACCGCGACGCACTGCGGAGGAACGCCGCCGATGTGTGGTTCGTGCACTGCAGCGCGAGCGAGGAGCTGATCAAGTTGCGGCTCGACAAGCGTCGCAACCACTTCATGCCGGCGTCATTGCTGCGGTCGCAGTTCGAGGAGCTCCAGCCGCCGGAGGCCGACGAGCGAGCGGTGGTCGTGGATGTCTCGCGCCCGATCGAGGACGTCGTCGACGCATGCCTGTCGGCGTTGGCTGCTGCTGGTGTGGAGGTCCGGTGAGTGAGCCCTCGACGGGCTGACGTAGAGACTCGGCCGACAGGCGACCGGAGTTGTGAGCGGGCATTAGGCTGAGTCAGACATGACTCACGCCCACCCACGCCTTGCCTACCTCGATCACGCAGCCACCACGCCGACGTACCCCGAGGTCATCGAGGCGATGGCGGCGCAGCTGAGCCGGCTCGGTAATGCGTCCGCCCTCCACGGCTCCGGGCGCTCGACGCGCAGGGTGGTGGAGGAGTCGCGTGAGACGATCGCGGCCGCGGTGAACAGTCGGCCATCCGAGGTCGTGTTCACCTCAGGTGGTACCGAGGCGGACAACCTTGCGATCAAGGGCTTCTACTGGGCCCGCCGCAAGGCTGATCCAGGCAAGGTGCGGATCTTGACCACATCCGTCGAGCATCACGCGGTCCTGGACCCGCTGCTATGGCTCGCCAACGAGGCGGGAGCCGTGGTCGAGTTGCTCAGGGTGGATAACGACGGGCGACTCGATGTCGAGAGCCTGCGCTTCGCTGTCGAGCGCGACCCGGACAGTGTCGCCGTGATCTCGGTGATGACAGCGAACAACGAAGTGGGAACGCTGCAACCGATCGACCAGGTGGTCGCAATCGCGGGGCCGTATGGAATTCCGGTGCACTCCGACTCCGTGCAAGCGCTGGGGCAGGTTCCCGTCGACTTCGCCGCATCCGGTCTCGACGCGATGACCGTGACGGGACACAAGATCGGGGGTCCCTTCGGAGTGGGAGCGCTGATCTTGCGCCGAGAGGCTGAACTCGTTCCGCTCCTGCATGGGGGCGGTCAGGAGCGCGACGTGCGGTCGGGCACCGTGGATGCTCCCGCCAGCGTCGGCTTCGCGGTGGCGGCCGAGCTGGCGGTGAAGGGCCAGCCGGAGCGAGCGCTCATGCTGGCCGCGCTGCGGGACGAGCTGATCGATGGCGTGCTCGACGTCGTACCCGACGCACAGCTCAACGGGCCACGTGCCTCCGGCCGGCTGCCGGGGAATGCGCATCTGTCGTTCCCCGGATGCGAGGGCGACTCGTTGCTCATGCTGCTCGATGCGCAGGGGATCGAGTGCTCCACAGGTTCGGCGTGCTCGGCCGGGGTTCCACAGGCGTCCCACGTGTTGCTGGCGATGGGTCGCGACGAAGCCATCGCGCGTGGATCGCTGCGCTTCTCCCTCGGTCACTCGTCCAGTCGTGTCGACGTCGAGCGGGTGCTCGACGCGATCGGACCGGCTGTCGACCGGGCTCGTGCGGCCGGTGTCAGCGGTGTCGCCGGGGGACGGTCGTGAAGGTCCTTGCCGCGATGAGCGGCGGCGTCGACTCGGCTGTCGCAGCGGCGCGGGCGGCCGAGGCCGGGCACGACGTCACGGGCATCCACCTGGCGTTGTCCCGCAATCCACAGAGCTACCGCAGCGGTGCCCGGGGGTGCTGCACCATCGAAGACTCGAACGACGCTCGGCGCGCTGCCGACGTGATCGGGATCCCGTTCTACGTCTGGGACATGAGTGAACAGTTCCATGAAGCCGTCGTAGAGGATTTCACTCGCGAGTACGCCGGTGGCCGAACGCCTAACCCATGCTTGCGTTGCAACGAGAAGATCAAGTTCGAGGCGGTCCTCGAGCGCGGGCTGGCTCTCGGCTTCGACGCCGTCGCCACCGGGCACTACGCCCGGTTGGTGGACGGTGCGGACGGTCAGGTGCAGCTGCACCGCGCCGTCGACCCGGGCAAGGACCAGTCGTACGTGCTCGCGGTGCTGAACCAGCGCCAGCTGAAGCACTCGATGTTCCCGCTCGGGGTCAGCACCAAGGACGACGTCCGACAAGAGGCCGAGCGTCGGGGACTGGCCGTCGCAGCCAAGCCGGACAGTCACGACATCTGCTTCATCGCCGACGGCGACACTGCCGCCTGGCTGCGCGATCGACTGGGGCCCGGTCCGGGCGACATCGTGGACGTGTCCGGCGAGGTGCTCGGGCACCATGGAGGAACGTACGGCTTCACCGTGGGCCAGCGCCGCGGCCTCCGCCTTGACCGGCCAGCAGCCGACGGCAGGCCGCGCTACGTGCTGGACATCGAGCCAGTGTCAAGGACGGTGACGGTAGGCGGGGCTGAGGATCTGGTCGTCGACTCCATCACCGCAATGCAGCCGCGATGGTGTGAGACTGCCTTGGCAGGGTCGATGGACTGCACGGTGCAGCTGCGTGCGCATGGTGACGAGCATCGCGCGGTGGCCCGTGCCGTGTCGGACACGGTCGAGATCGACTTGCTCGAGCCTGCTCGTGGGATTGCTCCGGGTCAGGCAGCCGTGATCTATACGAGTACGCGTGTGGTGGGTAGCGCGACGATTGCCACGTCAAGGCGGCGCGCAGCCGCCTGACGGCCTCGATTCTTGCCAACGCCTCGACTCCGGCCGGCGCCGCGCCGCAGCTGTCTTCCTGTCCACGTCGATGGGCTGGGCGGGCGAATGGTTTTGGGCGGTAGGTGTGGCTTTCGGGCCGCGGGGGTACCCGCTCGGTATGCCGCCCGAAGCTCCGCTGCTCGCCGACCGCTATCGGCTCGAGTCGATACTGGGACGCGGCGGCATGGGGCAGGTCTGGAGAGGCTTCGATGAGGTGCTGCGCCGACCGGTCGCGGTCAAAGAGGTGCGCTTCCCAGCTGGCATCGCCGCCGGCGAGCGCGATGCCTTGTGCGCCCGGATGCTCCGCGAAGCGCGGCTGACAGCGCGATTGAACCATCCCAACGTCACCACAACCTATGACGTGGTCGAGCAGAACGGTCAGCCCTACATCGTCATGGAGCTCGTCGAGGCGGCCAGCCTTTCCGACGAGATCGAGAGGAACGGGACACTCACGGCGCAGCGGACCGCCGAGATCGGGCTCGAGCTCTTGAAGGCTCTCGGTGCGGCTCACCGCCTGGGAATCGTGCACCGTGACGTGAAACCCAGCAACGTCTTGCTGGCAGACGACGGCCGGGTGGTGCTCACCGACTTCGGTATCGCCACGAGCGAGGCGGACCCCTCGCTGACGTCCACGGGGCTTGTCATCGGCTCTCCCACGTACATGTCGCCCGAGAGGCTGCGCGGGGAGCGCACAGGTGCTCCCGCCGACATCTGGTCGCTGGGGGCAACGCTCTACAGCGCCGTACAAGGTTTGCCCCCGTTCAGCGCGCCGACCACCATGGGCATGATCACGGCGGTCCTCACCGACGACGTCCCCCCACCCGACGGGCCGGCGCCGCTTCGGTCGGCCCTCCTGGGCATGCTCGAGAAGGATCCCGTCCGCCGGCTCCAGGGCGAGCAGGTACAGGATCTGTTGCGCCAGGTGTTGACGGATCCCGCGAGGGAGTCACCGATGCGGGCCGCACCGGTCGCGGGGCCGGACGCAGGAGACGTCGGTCCGACGAGCGTCAAGCCGCCCACGACCGTGAACCCGGTGGTGTCCGCCTCCGGAGCGCCGCTGCAGTCAGGTCCGCCCGAAGCGCCAGCCGGGCTGAGCCCTGCGGCGGCGGGATTCGTGCCTCCCGCCGCCGCAGGTACCGGCGTGCCGGGCGCGGCAGGGACCAACGAGCCGGTGGCGGTGTGGCACGACGAGCCCGCAGTGCTGTGGCACTCGTCGACGCCGCCGGACGAATCGAGTCGGCTGCCTGGGACCCGCACCATGAAAATCGCCTTGGCGCTGCTCGCTCTGGTCGCTGTACTGGTCGCCGGATACCTCCTGCTTCCGAACCTCGGCGACACAACGGGGAACGCTGATGGCACCGCCGCGGGCAACCGAAACAACGACAGCGCCAGAGACGGCGAGGCCGCCGGCGACGGCACAGGCAGCGGCAACGGCGGCGGAGCCAACGCCCCGTCCTCCGACGCGCCGCCCGAGGACACAACGACCGACGCCGAGGACACACCGTCGTCCGACGTGCCGACCACCCCGATCGAGAGCTCGACCTCCGCGACGACCACAGCGCCGACCACCACAGGGGACGCCGGCTCAGCGATCGCCCCTGAGGGCTACAAGCTCCACCAGGACGAGCTGGGGTTCAACGTCGCCATCCCGAAGGGATGGGAGCGCCGGGTGGTGGGCGAGGCCACGGTGGACTTCGTCTCTCCGGACGGCACGACCTTCCTGCGGGTCGACCAGCGAGCAGAGGCAGGGCCGGACGCCGTACAAGCGTGGTACGACCTGGAGCCCGAGGTCGCCGACAGGCTCCCGGGGTACGAGCGGGTAGGGATCGAGCCGATCGAGTACCGGGGCTGGGAAGGCGCCGACTGGGAGTTCACCTGGGAAGGGTCGAACGGCACGATCCATGTCCTGGACCGGGCCCTCATCGTCCCGCCCAAGGGGTGGGCCCTTTACGTGTCGTCGCCGGACGCCACCTGGTCAAGTGAAGGGCTGGCCCTTGTTGACAACGTGAGCCGTACGTTCCAGCCGACGTCGTGACGGCCCCGTTAGGGTCGTGAGGTGACCTCCTCCTCGACCAGGGTCGTGACGTGACCTCGTCCGCAACCGGAATCGGCTCGATGCCGGGCGGCAACTTCGTCGACAACCTGCAGATCGTGCTCGGCGAGGTGGGAGATCTCCCGTACGTGCCAGAGCTGCCCGATCGCGGCGTCGGTGCCGAGATGATCGGCCGAACCCTCGGGTTGGTCAAGGCACTCGGAATCGACCTGCAACCGGCCGGCTGGCGGTTGACCGACGCTGCAGGGGTGGACCACCGTCGGGCAGCGTCGCTGCTCGCCCAGGACCTCGACTCGGTCGAGGAAGCCATGCACGGTCGAGCCGAGACGGTCAAGGTGCAGGTCGCAGGCCCGTGGACGTTGGCAGCCGCCGTGGAGCGTCCGCGAGGCGACAAGGTGCTGGGGGATTTCGGCGCTCGCCGCGACCTCGCCCAGGCGCTCGCCGAGGGGGTGCGTGACCACGTTGCCGACGTACGTCGCCGCTTGAGCGGTACCACCGTCGTGGTTCAGGTGGACGAACCGGCACTGCCGTCGATCCTGGCCGGCGGCGTACCCACGGCGAGTGGCTTCCATCGGCACCGTTGCGTGTCAACGGCCGATGCCGCGCAAGCGATCGAATGGCTGCTGGAGGCGGTCGCGTCGACTGACACGACGACCGTCCTGCACTGCTGCGCCTCTGACGTGCCGTTCGCAGTACTACGAGAGACGTCGGTCGCTGCGGTTTCCTTCGACGTCTCGTTGCTGACGCGCGCCGAGTATGACGACGTCGCCATGTGGGTCGACGCCGGTCGTACCCTATGGCCGGGTGTCGTCCCGGCCGTCGAGCCGGCGGAGCCGTCGTCCGAGGTGGACCTCACCAAGCGCCTGCTCACCTGGTGGTCAGCCCTGGGATTCTCCGACCCGGACAACCTTCCGGCGATGACGGTGACTCCGACCTGCGGTCTGGCGGGGGCGTCGCCCGCCTGGGCTCGCCGCGCGCTCGCGCTCAGCCAGCAGGTCGCCGCGAACCTCACGGTGGAGTCGGCATGAAGCTGGACCAGGCTCTCAGGGCTGATGGTGACGCCTGTGGACGACTCCGTGATCTGTCGGACGTGCAGGGCAGGATAGTTCCATGACCGACGCGACAAGCCTGGAGACGGTGCCGGCCGCTGTGGAGGCCCAACAGCCGCCGATCGAGCTGGCTGCTGCTCCTGCCGAAGCGCGGGAGCGGCATGTCGAGCTGGCCGAGCAGGTGGAGGCGCATCGCTGGCGCTACTACGTGCTGGACTCGCCGAGCCTGAGCGACGGTGAGTTCGATGCGTTGATGCAGGAGCTGGAGTCGCTCGAGGAGGCCTACCCCGAGCTGCGGACACCCGACTCGCCCACCCAGAAGGTCGGTGGAGCCGTCTCCACCCAGTTCACGCCGGTGGCTCACGCCGAGCCGATGATGAGCCTCGACAACGCCTTCTCCGCCGAAGAGCTGACGGCGTGGGCGGCGCGCCTGGGTCGCGATGGTGCGGGCGAGGCTGAGTTGTTGTGTGAGCTCAAGGTCGACGGACTCGCCATCAACCTCACCTACGAGAACGGTCGGTTGGTTCGTGCCGCCACGCGCGGCGATGGCCGGACGGGTGAAGACGTCACACCCAATGTGCGCACGATCGCCTCGGTTCCCGATCGGCTCGCCAAGGCCGATGGCTTTCCGGTGCCCGACGTCGTGGAGGTGCGCGGTGAGGTCTTCTTCGAGGTGGAGGAGTTCGCTGCTCTGAACGCTGCCCTCGTCGAGGCCGGCAAGGCACCGTTCTCCAACCCGAGGAACGCTGCGGCTGGGTCGCTGCGTCAGAAGGACCCGCGCATCTCAGCGAGCAGGCCGCTGCGCATGGTCTGTCATGGCCTCGGCGCTCGGCAGGGCTTCGAACCGTCGCGGCAGTCGGAGGCCTATGCAGCGCTGGCTGCGTGGGGCCTTCCCACCAGCTCGCGGGCACGGGTGCTGCCAGACCTGGAAGCGGCGACGGAGTACATCGAGCACTATCGCGAGCACCGCCACGACGTGGAGCACGAGATCGACGGCGTGGTGATCAAGGTGGACGACGTGGCGCTACAGCGTCGCCTCGGGTCGACGTCACGGGCGCCTCGGTGGGCGATCGCCTTCAAGTACCCACCCGAAGAGGTCACGACGAAGCTGCTGGACATCGACGTCAATGTCGGCCGCACCGGGCGGGTGACGCCCTTCGGGCGGATGCAGCCCGTCCGAGTCTCGGGATCCACAGTGGAGCTCGCCACGTTGCACAACGCGTCGGAGGTTCGGCGCAAGGGGGTGCTCATCGGCGACACGGTGGTGCTGCGTAAGGCAGGCGACGTGATCCCCGAGATCGTCGGCCCGGTCGTCGACCTGCGGACCGGGGACGAGCGACCGTTCGAGATGCCCACGCAGTGCCCGGTGTGTGGGACGAAGCTGGCACCGGCCAAGGAAGGCGACGCCGACATCCGTTGCCCGAACGCACGCAGCTGTCCCGCGCAGCTGCGTGAGCGCGTCTTCCACGTGGCGGGCCGGGGGGCCTTCGACATCGAGGGCCTTGGTTTCGAGGCGGCTTCTGCGCTGCTCGCCGCCCGGGTCATCGTCGACGAGGGCGACCTGTTCAGCCTCGACGAGCAGACACTGCTGCAGGTGCCGCTGTTCACGCGGCACAGCGGGGAGCTCACCGCGAACGGCGCCCGGCTGCTCACCAACCTCGACAAGGCGAAGGACCAACCGTTGTGGCGGGTCCTGGTCGCCTTGTCGATCCGCCACGTCGGACCGACCGCGGCTCGAGCTCTGGCGCAGACGTTCGGATCCCTCGAGGCGATCCAGCGCGCCTCGGTCGACGAGATCGCCGCCGTCGAGGGGGTCGGCATGACGATCGCGGATGCACTCGTCGAGTGGTTCGCGGTCGACTGGCACCAGGAGCTCGTGAGCAAGTGGCGCGCCGCAGGGGTGCGCATGGTCGACGAGCGTGACGACTCCGTCCCCCGCACTCTGGAGGGATTGTCGATCGTCGTGACCGGGTCGCTCAGCCGGTGGTCGCGAGACTCAGCGAAGGAAGAGATCGTCGCCCGCGGCGGCAAGCCCGGGTCGTCGGTGTCCAAGAAGACGGCGTTCCTCGTCGCCGGTGAGGCCCCAGGGTCCAAGCTCGACAAAGCCAGATCCTTGCAGGTGCCGGTCCTCGACGAGGACGGCTTCGCCGCGCTCCTCGAGCAAGGGCCTGACGCCGCTCGACCGATGGCCCTGTCCGCTATGGACGCTGAGGCGGGGGCGCAGTGAGCTACCATCCCGGTTCCGACCACGGGCATGTCTCCCAGCCGTCCCCGTCGAGCGACGTCGACCCGACTGGCATTCCCCGCGCCGGCAGCGGACCCGAGCGGTTCGTCCTGCTGGTGGGTCTTCTGGTTGCCCTGCTAGCCCTCATCGTGTCCCTCGGCTGGATCGTGTTCAACCGCCTCGCCGCCGGGTGAGGTGACGCGGCGTCACTCACCGCCTGTGCGCCGGAGCCGGTCACCGGCCATGCCAGCACTGAGACCCTCAGATCGCCGCCCGCAGCAGCAGCGCCCCCGCACTCTAGGATGGCCGCCATGCCCGACCCCGTGGACCTTTCCCACGCCGACACGTCTTCGCGCACCGAGACGCCTGCGATGACGCGTGACGAGGTGGCTCGCCTTGCAGGCCTCGCCCGCATCGACTTGACCGAGGATGAGCTCGAGCACCTCGCACCACAGCTCGCCGTCATTCTCGAGTCGGTGGCTGCCGTCAACGCGGTGGCTGCCGATGACATCCCGCCGACATCTCACGCATTGCCGCTGCGCAACGTCTTCCGGGACGACGAAGTGCGGCCCAGTCTCAGCCCTGATGCCGCGCTCGCAGCAGCTCCAGCCGTCGAGCAGCAGCGGTTCAGTGTCCCGCGAATCCTGGACGAAGAAGCATGAGCGACCTCACCCGGATGACGGCCAGCGATCTCGCGGCATCGCTCGCCGCGGGCGACGTCAGCTCGGTCGAGGTGACACAGGCACACCTCGACAGGATCACCGCGGTCGACTCCGCTGTGCATGCCTTCCTCCACGTCGACAGGGAGGGGGCGCTCCTCCAAGCCGCCGACGCCGACGCACGTCGCCGCGAGGGCGGAAGCGAGCTCCCGGACCTGCTCGGCGTACCGATCGCGATCAAGGACATCGTCGCCACGCAAGGACTACCCACGACCTGTGGCTCGCGGATCCTGGAGGGCTGGGTTCCGCCGTACGACGCCACCCTCGTCACCCGGATCCGCTCGGCCGGCATGCCGATCCTCGGCAAGACCAACATGGACGAGTTCGCGATGGGGAGCTCCACTGAGCACTCCGCCTACGGTCCGACTCGCAACCCGTGGGACCTCGACCGCGTACCCGGTGGTTCCGGTGGGGGTTCGTCAGCTGCCGTCACCGCCTTCGAATCACCACTGGCCATCGGCACCGACACCGGCGGTTCCATCCGGCAACCCGGCGCAGTGACGGGAACCGTCGGGGTCAAACCCACCTACGGCGGCGTGTCCCGCTACGGACTGGTGGCGCTGGCCAGCAGTCTCGACCAGGCCGGGCCGGTCACGCGCACTGTCCTCGATGCGGCCCTGCTTCACGACGTCATCGCCGGTCACGATCCGAGGGACTCCACCAGCATCGAACGCCCGGAGGGGTGGCCATCGATGGCGGCGGCCGCCCGGCACGGTGACATCTCAGCGATGCGCATCGGCATCGTCAAGGAGCTCGGCGGCGAGGGCTACCAGGATGGCGTCCGCGCCCGCTTCGACGAAGCGGTCCAGCTCCTCGTCGACGCCGGAGCCGAGGTGGTTGAGGTGTCGTGTCCACACTTCGAGTACGCGCTGGCGGCGTACTACTTGATCCTGCCCAGCGAGGCCAGCAGCAATCTGGCCAAGTTCGACGCCATGCGCTACGGCCTGAGGGTCGCGCCCGACGGTGTGGCAGCGCCCAGCGCCGAGCAGGTGATGGCGGCGACGCGCGAAGCCGGCTTCGGTGCGGAGGTCAAGCGGCGCATCATCTTGGGAACGTTCGCCCTCTCCAGCGGGTACTACGACGCCTACTACGGCTCCGCGCAGAAGGTGCGGACCTTGGTCTCGCGCGACTTCGACGCCGCCTTCGAGCAAGCCGACGTCCTGGTATCACCCACCGCTCCCACGACCGCATTCCGGATAGGGGACAAGCTCGATGACCCATTGGCCATGTACCTGAACGACATCGCCACGATCCCCGCGAACCTCGCCGGTGTTCCCGGCATGTCGTTGCCCAGCGGGCTAGCCGCAGAGGACGGCCTGCCGGCAGGAATCCAGATCCTCGCACCAGCGCTTGAGGACGCCCGGCTCTACACGGTCGGAGCCGTCCTCGAGCAGCGGCTCGTGCAGCGCTGGGGCGGGCCTCTCCTCGACAAGGCTCCGGTTATGGAGGCAGCGCGATGACGACCAGCAGTATCGCCCTGATGCCCTTCGAGCAGGCGCTGGAGCGTTTCGACCCGGTCATCGGTCTCGAAGTCCATGTCGAGCTCAACACCGTGTCGAAGATGTTCTGTGGGTGCGCCACCACATTCGGCGCAGCGCCCAACACTCAGGTGTGTCCGGTATGCCTGGGCCTGCCCGGGGCGCTGCCGGTGCTCAACCGCACCGCTGTCGAGTCGGCGATTCGGATCGGGCTGGCGCTGAACTGCTCGATCGCCGACTGGTGTCGCTTCGCTCGCAAGAACTACTTCTATCCCGACATGCCGAAGAACTTCCAGACCTCGCAGTACGACGAGCCGATCGCGTACGACGGGTACACCGAGTTCGACCTCGATGGCCGGACGGTCAGGGTGGGCATCGAACGCGCCCACATGGAGGAGGACACCGGCAAGTCCCTCCATGTCGGCGGGTCGACGGGACGGATCCATGGCGCCAGCCACTCGCTGGTCGACTACAACCGGGCCGGCATCCCTCTCATCGAGATCGTCACCAAGCCGATCGAGGGCACCGGCACTGAGGTGGCGGCGGTTGCCCGTGCGTATGTGACCCATCTGCGCGCCCTCGTCCGCGGGCTCGGGGTATCCGACGTGCGGATGGACCAAGGATCGCTGCGCTGTGACGTCAATCTGTCGCTTCGTTCCGACCCGGCGGCGCCATTCGGCACTCGCAGTGAGACCAAGAACGTGAACTCGTTGCGTTCGGTCGAGCGGGCCGTGCAGTTCGAGGTGTCCCGTCAGGCCGGTGTGCTGTCGGAGGGCGGGCGGATCGTGCAGGAGACGCGACACTGGCACGAGGACACGGGCATCACCACCTCCGGTCGCATCAAGGAGGAAGCCGAGGACTACCGCTACTTCCCCGAACCCGATCTGGTGCCGATCGCCCCTGATGTGGACTGGATCGAGCAGCTGCGCGCGACGCTGCCCGAGGAGCCCGGCAAGCGACGGCTCCGGCTCCAGCAGGAGTGGGGATTCTCGGACCTCGAGGTGCGCGACATCCTCGGCGCCGGTGCACTCGACCTGATCGAGCAGACGGTCGCAGCGGGGGCTACCCCTGCCGCTGCGAAGAAGTGGTGGCTCTCCGAGCTGTCGAGGAGGGCTAACGACGCGGGTGTGTCTCTCGACGAGCTCGCCATCTCGCCCACCCAGGTCGCGCAGGTGCAGGCGCTCGTGGACGCCGGGCGGGTCAACGACAAGCTCGCTCGCCAAGTGCTCGACGGAGTACTGGCCGGAGAGGGCGCACCCGACGAGGTGGCGTCCGCGCGTGGCCTGGAAGTGGTCTCCGACTCCGCCGAGCTCTCCGCTGCGGTGGACCGCGCCATCGCCGCCAATCCCGACGTCGCCGACAAGGTCCGCGCCGGCAAGCTGCCAGCGGCTGGTGCCCTGATCGGCGCGGTCATGAAGGAGATGCGCGGACAGGCCGATGCAGCCCTCGTCCGCCAGCTCGTCCTCGACAAGCTATCGTGACCCGCCCATGAGAGCCGTCATCCCGTTCTCTGCTGAGAACCTGTCCGCCGTGCCCGACACTGTCGACGTCGTCGTCGCCGACGCGACGGACAACTGGTCGGCCGAGGCGAACGACGCCGAGTTCTACGTCGTCAGCTACCGGTTCGCCCCACGGGTCGTCGACGTCATGGCCGAGATGCCGCGGCTTCAGGTCGTGCAGACCCTGACCGCGGGCGTCGACCACATCGAGTCCGCGGTCCCACCGGGTGTCACGTTGTGCAACGCGACGCAGGTCCACCACACCGCCACCGCTGAGCTGGCCGTCGGACTGGTCATCAGCGCGCAACGCCGACTTGCCGACCTCGTCCGGGCCCAGGACGAACAGGTTTGGGACGCTCAGATGTCGTCCTCTCTGGCCGATCGAAGGGTCCTCGTCGTGGGTGCCGGCAACATCGGCCGGGCGATCGAGCAGCGCCTGGCCGGATTCGAGTGTGAGACCACACTGGTCGGGAGGACGCGTCGCCCGGGGGTACGCAGCATCGACGAGCTGGCCGAGCTGCTCCCGTCAGCCGACATCGTGGTCCTCATCGTTCCGTTGACCGAGCAGACGCGAGGCATGGTCGACGCGGCGTTCCTCGCGTCCATGGCCGACGACGCGCTGCTTGTCAACGTGTCGCGGGGGGCGGTGGTCGTGACCGACGACCTGGTTGCCGAAACTGTGTCGGGACGGCTGCGGGCTGCCCTCGACGTGACGGACCCCGAGCCGCTTCCGGCCGGACATCCGCTCTGGACCGCTCCGGGCGTCATCATCACGCCTCACATCGGCGGAGCGTCGAGCGCCATGTGGCCGCGTTCGTATCGGCTCGTCACCGAGCAATTGCGTCGAGCCGCGTCCGGGGAGTCCCTGCTCAACGTCGTGAACTGATCGCAGCCGCGGCGCCACCGCCATGCCGTGCTCGTTCGCGGCACCTGCCATCATCGGCTCGCCCGCGGCACGGGGCTGAGCCGGAGGCATGCACAACCGTCCGGTGGACGCACCGTCGAGCCTGGCCTCGGCCCACCGCCGGCACCTGGGTGAGCGCGGGTGATCCTGCAGGACCGTCCGGTGGACGCGGCGTCCAGGCTCAGCGGCGCGGTCGTAGGCTCTTGCCATGGTCGACATCAAGCCTCGAAGCCGTGCGGTCACCGACGGCCTGCAAGCAACCGCCGCCCGCGGCATGCTCCGCGCGGTAGGGATGGGTGACGAGGACTTCGCCAAGCCCCAGATCGGTGTGGCGTCGTCCTGGAACGAGATCACCCCTTGCAACCTGAGTCTTGACCGGCTGGCGCAGGCGGTCAAGCAAGGCGTGCATGCCGCGGGCGGGTACCCCCTGGAGTTCGGGACGATCTCGGTGTCCGACGGCATCTCGATGGGCCACGAGGGGATGCACTTCTCGCTGGTCTCCAGGGAGGTCATCGCAGACTCCGTCGAGACGGTGATGATGGCCGAACGCCTCGACGGGTCGGTCCTTCTCGCCGGCTGTGACAAGAGCCTGCCCGGCATGCTGATGGCGGCGGCCCGGCTCGATCTCGCCGCCGTGTTCCTGTATGCCGGATCGATCATGCCTGGTCGCGTCGGCGACACCGATGTCACGCTGGTCGACGCGTTCGAGGCAGTCGGCGCGTGCCTGGCCGGGCGCATCGACCGGGCTCAGGTGGACCGCATCGAGCGCGCCGTCTGTCCCGGTGAGGGCGCCTGCGGCGGCATGTTCACGGCCAACACCATGGCCTCGGTCTCCGAAGCCCTGGGCATGGCCTTGCCCGGTTCCTCATCGCCACCTGCGGTGGACCGTCGCCGCGACGGGTTCGCGCACAAGTCGGGGGCTGCCGTCGTGGAGCTGTTGCGCCAGGGGATCACCGCTCGTCAGGTGATGACCAGGGAGGCGTTCGAGAACGCCATCGCCGTCGTGATGGCGCTCGGCGGCTCGACGAACGCCGTTCTCCACCTGCTGGCGATCGCGCACGAAGCCGAGGTCGAGCTCTCCCTCGACGACTTCAACCGGGTGGGCGACTCCGTGCCGCTTCTCGGCGACCTGAAGCCGTTCGGCCGCTTCGTCATGAACGACGTCGACCGGGTCGGGGGTATCCCGGTCGTGATGAAGGCACTGCTCGAGGCCGACCTGCTCAACCCGGACTGCCTGACAGTCACTGGAAAGACGATCGGCGAGAACCTTGCTGACATCGACCCGCCGGAGGTCGATGGCGCGATCATCCGCCAGATGTCCAAGCCGATTCACGCCACCGGAGGCCTGACCATCCTGCACGGCTCGCTGGCGCCCGAAGGGGCCGTCGTCAAGACGGCTGGCTTCGACGGGAACGGCTTCGAGGGGACCGCCAAGGTGTTCGACGGGGAGCAGGCAGCGATCGCGGCGCTCGCCGACGGGAACATAGTCGCCGGCGATGTGGTCGTGATTCGTCAGGAGGGCCCCAAGGGTGGCCCAGGTATGCGGGAGATGCTCGCCATCACCGGCGGCATCAAGGGCGCCGGCCTCGGCAAGGACGTCCTGCTGCTGACCGACGGCCGCTTCTCTGGGGGCACGACGGGACTGTGTGTCGGCCACGTCGCACCCGAGACGGTCGACGCCGGTCCGATCGCCTTCATCCGCAACGGCGATCGGGTGCGCCTCGACGTCGCAGCACGCAGCCTGGACCTCCTGGTCGATGACGCCGAACTGGAGCTTCGCCGCGTCGGCTGGGAGCCTCCCGCGCCGAGGTACACCTCGGGAGTACTGGCCAAGTACCGCAAGCTCGTTCAGTCCGCCGCCGTGGGCGCTGTCTGTGGGTAGTCTGCAGAACCGCGACGATCGATTGCCATGAGCAAGGTCTACGAGCGCATCGACGACCGGCTGCGTGACTTCATCTACCGCCAGAGCGTCTTCTTCGTCGCGACGGCACCGCGGGACTCCGGTCACATCAACATCTCGCCCAAGGGCGTTGCCGGCACCTTCGCCGTCCTCGACGACCACACGATCGCCTATGCCGACATGACGGGGAGCGGCGTGGAGACCATCGCCCACCTGCGCGACGACGGCCGCATCACCGTCATGTTCTGCGCGTTCGAGGGCCCTCCCAACGTAGTCCGCCTGCATGGGCGCGGTCGGGTCGTGACGCTCTACGACGACGAGTTCTCCCAACTGCAGGCGCAGTTCGCCGAGATTGCTGGGATACGAGCGGTGGTGGTCGTCGACGTCGAACGGATCTCGGACTCGTGCGGCTGGGGCGTGCCGCTCCTGACCGCTCCTGCTGAGCGTGACCTGCTCCCACCATTCCTGCACCGCAAGGGGGCCGCCGGACAGAGGGCCTACCGACGCCAGAAGAACCTGGTCAGCATCGACGGCCTGCCCGCCTTCGACTACGACCCGCCCGCCACGGACGCCTCGGACCGGCCGCCGTCGAGCGCCCCGGAGTGACCGGCACGACGAGTGCCCACGCCTGAGTGTGGCCGCCCATCATGTGAGACAGGCCCCGCTCCCGCTTGACGCGCGCGAGCTTGTCGGCGACGGTTGTCGTTATGCGTCACATTCTTGTCGTACGCTTCGGCGCGCAGGTTCGTTCCGACTGACCGGAAACCTTGCGCGTCGCCCCTCGAATGCCTCCGGGCCGAGGGGTTTTTTTGTGGCATGACGCAGACGCCAGCACTCAATCGCGGGAAGGCGACCATGACAGAGCAGGTGACAGGGGCGCAGAGCCTGATCCTTTCGCTCGAGGCCGCCGGGGTCGACACGGTCTTCGGCATTCCCGGCGGAGCGATCCTCCCCGCCTACGACCCGCTGATGGACTCCACCAAGATCCGGCATGTCCTCGTGCGGCACGAGCAGGGAGCCGGCCACGCGGCCGAAGGGTATGCCACGGCGACCGGCAAGGTGGGCGTGTGCATGGCCACCAGTGGGCCAGGGGCCACCAACCTGGTGACGCCCATCGCCGACGCCCAGATGGACTCGGTGCCGATGGTGGCGATCACCGGCCAGGTTGCCAGCGCGGCGATCGGGTCCGACGCCTTCCAAGAGGCCGACATCCGCGGCATCACGATGCCGATCACGAAGCACAACTACCTCATCACCGACGCAGCCGACATCCCGCGGGCGATCGCGGAGGCATTTCACATCGCGTCCACTGGTCGGCCCGGTCCCGTCCTCGTCGACATCTCCAAGGACGCGCTGCAGGCCATGACGACGTTCACGTACCCGACGTCGGTCTCGCTGTCGGGCTATCGCCCGGTCACCAAGCCGCACTCTCGGCAGGTACGTGAGGCGGCTCGGCTGATCGCCGCCTCCGAACGGCCGGTGCTCTATGTAGGTGGGGGAGTCATCCGAGCCGAGGCCAGTGAGGAGCTACGTGCCTTCGCCGAGCTGACCGACATCCCGGTCGTGACGACGCTGATGGCTCGCGGCGCCTTCCCGGACAGCCATCGGTTGCACCTCGGCATGCCCGGCATGCACGGCACCGTGGCGGCCGTCGGCGCCCTTCAGCGCAGCGACCTGCTCATCTCGCTCGGTGCCCGATTCGACGACCGGGTCACCGGCAAGCTCGACACCTTCGCCCCGGACGCCAAGGTCATCCATGCCGACATCGACCCGGCTGAGATCTCCAAGAACCGCCACGCGGATGTGCCGATCGTGGGGGACTGCAAGGAAGTCATCCGCGCCCTCACGCGCGCTGTGCGAGAGGAGTACGACGCCGGGCACCGCGGCGACTCGGCTCCGTGGCTGGCGACCTGCCAGGCGTGGCGGGAGCGCTACCCACTCGGCTATGAGGAGCCGCACGGTCACCTCGCGCCGCAGTACGTCATCTCGCGGCTGGGCGAGATCGCCGGCCCGGAAGCGGTATACGTCTCCGGTGTCGGCCAGCACCAGATGTGGGCGAGCCACTTCGTGTCCTACGAGCGGCCTCGGACCTGGATCAACTCCGGTGGCCTCGGCACCATGGGCTTCGCCGTCCCCGCGGCGATGGGCGCAAAGGTGGGCCGGCCCGACACGACGGTCTGGGCCATCGACGGCGACGGCTGCTTCCAGATGACCAACCAGGAGCTCGCCACCTGTGCGCTCAACGGCATCCCGATCAAGGTGGCCGTGATCAACAACTCCAGCCTCGGCATGGTGCGACAGTGGCAGACGCTGTTCTACGAGGGCCGGTACTCCAACACCGACCTGCACTCTGCCCGGGTCCCAGACTTCGTGAAGCTCGCCGAGGCGCTCGGCTGCGTGGGCCTGCGCTGCGAGAGCCCGATCGACGTCGACGCCACCATCAACAAGGCGATGGAGATCAACGACGCGCCAGTGGTGATCGACTTCATCGTCAACCGCGACGCCATGGTGTGGCCGATGGTCCCCGCGGGCACCAGCAACGACGCGCTGCAGATCGCTCGTGACCTGAAGCCTGATTTCGAGGACGAGCTGTGACGTTCACGTCCCCCGAGGAGGTCGGATGACCACGCACACCCTGTCGGTCCTGGTCGAGAACAAGCCCGGCGTGCTGGCCCGCGTCGCCTCCTTGTTCTCGCGTAGGGGCTACAACATCGACTCCCTGGCCGTGGGTCCGACCGAGCGTCCGGAGATATCCCGGATGACCATCGCCGTCAACCTGGACGACCAGCCGCTGGAGCAGGTGACCAAGCAGCTGCACAAGCTCATCGAGGTCCTGAAGATCGTGGAGATCGAAGGGTCGACGGCGATCGAGCGCGAGCTCGCCCTGGTCAAGGTCAGGGCCGACGCGTCGACACGCAGTCAGGTGCTCGAGACGGTCCAGCTCTTTCGGGCCAAGGTCGTCGACGTCGCGGTGGACGCCGTGACGGTCGAGGTCACCGGTAGCCGCGACAAGCTCGAGGCGATGCTCCGGGTGCTGGAGCCGTTCGGCATCCGCGAGCTCGTCCAGTCCGGCATGGTCGCCATCAACCGAGGCAGCCGCTCCATCACCGACCGCAGCTCGCGCAGCGCCGTGTCGCTGCCTGTGCGCGAGTCCGCCTAGTCTGACCTCCGGCGCAAGCGCGCCCTCCAGCCTGGCGGTACCCGACCGTGGGCCGCCCTCGCACCTCGACGTTCAAGGAGACCTCCCCCATGGCCGACATGTTCTACGACGACGAAGCGGACCTCGCTCTCATCCAAGGCCGTAACGTCGCCGTACTCGGCTACGGCAGCCAGGGCCATGCCCACGCGCTGTCGTTGCGCGACTCCGGCGTCGACGTCCGTGTCGGCCTCCTGGAGGGATCTCGGAGCCGGGCCAAGGCGGAGGCGGAGGGGCTGCGGGTGGTCTCGCCCTTCGAGGCGTGCGAGGAGTCCGACCTCGTCGTCGTCCTCGCTCCGGACCCCGCGCAGCGCAGCCTGTACGCCGAGGCGATCGAGCCGAACCTCGTCGACGGTGATGCCTTGTTCTTCAGCCACGGCTTCAACATCCGTTACGGCTACGTCGTTCCCCCGGCCGGCGTGGACGTCGCCATGGTGGCACCCAAGGGGCCGGGCCACCTGGTTCGTCGTGAGTTCAGCGAAGGCCGGGGCGTGCCTGTGCTGGTCGCGGTGGAGCAGGACGCCACCGGTTCGGCGTGGCCGCTGACGCTGTCGTACGCCAAGGCCATCGGCGGCACCCGGGCCGGTGCCATCAAGACCACCTTCACCGAGGAGACGGAGACAGACCTGTTCGGTGAGCAGGCGGTGCTCTGCGGTGGGGCGTCCGCCCTGGTGCAGGCCGGTTACGAGGTCCTCACCGAGGCCGGCTACCAGCCGGAGGTGGCCTACTTCGAGTGCCTGCACGAGCTCAAGCTGATCGTCGACCTGATGTACGAGGGCGGGATCGCCAAGCAGCGCTGGTCGGTGTCGGACACCGCGGAGTACGGCGACTACACCTCAGGCCCGTACATCATCGACGAGTCGGTCAAGGAGCGAATGAGGAACGTGCTGGGGAACATCCAGAGCGGCGCGTGGGCCGCAGACTTCATCGCCGACCAGGACGCCGGTGCCCCGAAGTTCACCGAGTTTCGCAAGCAGAGCGAGACCCATCCCATCGAGGAGACCGGCCGTCAGCTGCGTACGTTGATGAGCTGGGTCAAGTCTCATGACGACGACTACACGGAGGGCACCGCCGCTCGGTGAGCAAACTTCTCAAATCCACCTACACTCCCATGTGTCGACAACGACACGGAAGCGGGACGAGGAGGATCGGTGGACCACTGCCCCCGGTGTGGTACGGGTGTGCCGTTCCATGCCGCGCAGTGCGTTCGCTGTGGGCTGCTGCGGGCAGGTGCAGCGCCTTTCCCTGCTGAGCCGAGTGGTCGCTTCGGCCCGGCGGCACCAGCCACGTGGTGGCAGCGCACAGGTGTGCTGTTCGCCGTCGTGGCAGGGTTGACGGCCATCATGGTGGCTTCTCTCGTCACGGGCGGGCTGTGGCTGATGCAGGCCGGCTCCTTCGGGATCGCCACGGCCGCGCGGGGGGAGGTGCCCGGTCCCGCTGTTCATGCCGGCGGTCCTCTACCGGGACAGCCCGGCGGCGACTTCGCCGGCGTGTACTCCGCAGTGCAGTCCGGGGTCGCCCTGATCACGGTCGACACCTGCGACATGCCGTCTTCAGGAACCGGCTTCCTCGTGGCACCCACCACGGTGGTCACCGCCGCCCACGTCATCGACGGGGCCACCAAGGTGGAGGTCGACTTCGACGGCGAGTCCATGCAAGCAACCGTCACCGGCATCGCACCGTCTCTCGACCTGGCCGTCCTCTCGCTGCCGGCCAGGGTCGGGAGCCGGCATGTGTTCACGCTGGCAGGCCAAGACCCCCAACCGGGGACCCATATCGCCGTCATCGGGTACCCGCTGGGAGAGCCCAAGTCACTGACCGAGGGCACGATCTCCGGACTCGGGCGGACCATCACGACTCAGTCAGGCACGTACGGTGGCCTGATCCAGACCGACGCGGCCATCAATCCCGGCAACTCAGGTGGCCCGCTGCTCAACGGCCGCGGTGAGGTGGTCGGGGTCGCCGATGCCATGCGGGCCGACGCGCAAGGTATCGGATTCGCGGTGCCCACCTCCGCCGTCCGCGACGCGATCGAGTCCGGGGTCGGGCTGAGTCCGCAGGAAGCAGCCACCTGCGAGCCGTCGCAACACCGGGACAGGACAGGTCCGCGCGCCACGGTGCGTTCGTACCTGCGCGCGGTCAACACGTCGGACTACGACAAGGCCATGCGCCTGGTCGGCGACCGGTTCCGTGAAGAGACGACACGCGCCGAGTGGCTGTCCGACCACGCCACCATGCACAACGACCAGCTCGACGTGGAATGGGTCGACGTCACAGGAGAATCGGCCGAGGTGTGGGCGACACATCGTCGTTCCCATGACGCGGGCTACGGCCCCCCCGGCGCCGAGGACGCCACCTGCGTGCGGTGGTCGCTCGACTACACCCTGAGCCGGCACGGCGACAGCTGGCAGATCGAGGACATCAGCGGTCACGAGGATCCGCCGTGGGTCCGCTGCGACTGACGCCCACTGTCGCGCGCACTGGGTTCGGCGCTCTCGTTTAGACTGGCGGTGGACGAGCACGGCGTGGTGCTCAGGTCCCCTGGACGGCCGCTCCGTGCGGCCCACCGGCTTCCGTCTGTCGGCGGCGATCCGACCAGGGCCTGCCAGTTCACCACGACGTCGAAGGGCACATCATGACGAAGCCGATTGTGTTGATCGCCGAGGAGCTCAGCCCGGCCACCGTTGAGGCCCTCGGGCCGCAGTTCGAGGTCAGGCACTGCGACGGCGCCGACCGGGCGGAGCTGCTCGCGGCGGTCGGCGACGCCGACGCGCTCATGGTGCGCAGCGCCACCAAGGTCGACGCCGAGGTGCTCTCCACGGCGCGGCGGCTGCGCGTCGTCGCCCGGGCCGGGGTGGGGCTGGACAATGTCGACGTCCGGCAGGCCACCCAGGCGGGCGTCATGGTGGTCAACGCACCCACGTCGAATATCGTCAGTGCCGCCGAGCTCGCCGTAGGACTGCTCATCGCCGCGGCACGCCACATCGCACCGGCGAACGCCGCCCTCAAGAGCGGGCAGTGGAAGCGCAGCAAGTACGGTGGGACCGAGCTGTACGAGAAGACCCTGGGGATCGTGGGGCTGGGCCGTATCGGGGTCCTGGTGGCGCAGCGTCTCAGCTCGTTCGGCATGAGGGTGATCGCGTACGACCCCTATGTCCAGGCGGGGAGGGCCGCGCAGCTCGGCGTGCGCATGGTCAGTCTCGACGACCTGTTGAGCGACGCGGACTTCATCTCGGTGCACCTGCCGAAGACGCCGGAGACAGCCGGCCTGCTGGGTGAGGAGCAGCTGGCGCGGTGCAAGCCGACCGCGATCGTGGTGAACGCTGCCCGCGGAGGAATCGTGGACGAGCATGCCCTGTACGTGGCCATCAAGGAGGGCCGCCTGGCCGGTGCCGGCCTCGACGTGTTCGCCGCCGAGCCGTGCACCGACTCACCGCTGTTCGAGTTCGACAACGTGGTGGCGACGCCTCACCTGGGTGCGTCTACAGCGGAGGCGCAGGAGAAGGCGGGGATTGCGGTTGCCCGGTCGGTCCGGCTCGCGTTGAGTGGCGAGCTCGTCCCGGACGCCGTGAACGTGCAGGGCGGCGTCATCGCCGAGGACGTGCGTCCCGGCATACCGCTGACGGAGAAGCTCGGCCGGATCTTCACGTCCCTCGCCGGAGAGGTGGCGCAGCAGCTCGACGTTGAGGTACGCGGTGAGATCACCACGCACGACGTCAAGGTCCTCGAGCTGGCGGCGCTCAAGGGCGTGTTCTCCG
The DNA here is from genome assembly GCA_035633755.1 of Nocardioidaceae bacterium. Taxonomy (GTDB): domain Bacteria; phylum Actinomycetota; class Actinomycetes; order Propionibacteriales; family Nocardioidaceae; genus DASQEH01. The sequence goes on from DASQEH010000095.1 coordinate 37,547, forward strand.
ACGTGGTCGAGGAGTCGGTCTCCTACGTGAACGCCCCCGTCCTCGCCGCGGAGCGGGGTCTCGCCGTCCGCCTGGTCACCGACCCCGAGAGTCCCGACCATCGCAACCTGGTGACGCTGCGAGGCACCCTCGCCGACGGTAGCCAGGTATCGGTGTCGGGCACGCTGATCGGCATCCACCAGCGTGAGCGCCTGGTCGAGATCAACGGTTACGACATCGACGTGGAGCCCACTGGACATCTGGCTTTCTTCGTGTACGCCGACCGCCCCGGGATGGTGGGCGCCATCGGCCGGATCCTCGGTGACGCCGGGATCAACATCGGAGGCATGCAGGTGGCTCGCGACCATCAGGGTGGGCTGGCGCTGGTCGCGCTCACGGTGGACTCGGCCATCCCCGGGACCGTCCTCGACGACATCGCCGGGGAGATGGAGGCTCAGCTGGTGCGTGCGGTGGACGTCTCGTCCTGAGGGCCACGCCGCACGGTCAGGCTTACCGCCGCGACGCGATCAACACCGCCGCATCGTCGGTGACCATGACCTCGACGGTCGTGAACCGCTCGTCGGTCAACCACTGCTGCCGAATGGTGTCGACACGACCCTCGAAGAGCGGTGGCCAGCAGGTGCTGGGCGTGAAGTCGTCGAGGACCACCACACCGCCGGGCTCCAACATCGCCGCCACCGTGTCGGCCCCGGACCGCTTCGCCTCCCGGACGTCGAGGAACAACAACGAGAACGGCCCGTGGTCGCTGAGCGAGGCCCAGTCGCCGTTGACGACCTCGACGCGAGGGTGGTCCTGAAACAGCTCGGTCACGGCCTCGGCGAGGTCTGCGTCCACCTCAGCGGTCACGACCCGGCTGGTCTCTCGTGCCCCGTGCGACAGCCAGGCGGCACCGACGCCGCACCCCGTTCCGCACTCGCCCAGTGTGCCGTGCCTGCTGGCGGCCAGTGCGGACAGGAGCCGGCCGGTCTCCAACCGGCTGGAGGTGACGAAGCCACGTCGACGTGACAGGTCCAGCGCTGCGGTGACGATGGCAGGGAGTTCCAGCGGAGCGCTCACCCCTCGCAGTATGCCAACCGGGCTGTCTTCGGTATCACCATGCGAGACCGCTGTCCAAATAGTTGGCTCTGCAGTCCTGGTGGTGTGTAGCGTCGACGCGTTATGTACGACATGTACCCCGGCTGGGGTCCCGCCGCAGCCCCTGATGGAGTGGCGCTCGATCGTCGGGTCGCCCGTCGCAAGCGCCCGGAGTCGTCGCAGCCACCCGCCGCGCGAGTACGCGCTGTGCAGGAGTCGCTGGACCGGCGTGACAACGGCGGTCGTCCCCCCAGTGAGGGTCCTCTCGTCGGGCGAAGCGAGGGGACGCGGTCATGGCGCGGCGAGTCCGGCTAGGGGTCATCGGCGGCGACGGTATCGGGCCTGAGGTTGTCGCCGAGGCACTGAAGGTGCTCGATGCCGTAGCTGCGTCTCACGACGTCACGTTCGAGCGGGCAGAGTACGACTTGGGTGCCGGCCGGTGGCACGCCACCGGCGAGGTGCTTCCCGATTCTGTCCTGGCAGAGCTGCGGGAGTGCGACGCGATCCTGCTGGGGGCGGTGGGCGGGAAGCCGAACGACAGATCGATGCCGCCGGGGTTGCTCGAACGCGGACTGCTCCTGAGGTTGCGCTTCGAGCTGGACCTCTACGTCAACCTGCGACCGTCGCGGACCTATCCCGGCGTTCCTACGCCGCTGCGTGAGCCGGGCGAGGTCGACTTCGTCGTGGTCCGTGAGGGGACCGAGGGGCCGTACGTCGGCAACGGGGGCTCGCTGCGTGCCGGCACCCCGCACGAGATCGCGACCGAGGTGAGCGTCAACACGGCTTTCGGTGTCGAGCGCGTCGTGCGCGACGCCTTCGCCCGCGCCGAGCGGCGGCCTCGCCAGCGCCTGACATGGGTACACAAGACGAATGTGCTCGCCCACTCGGGCGCTCTGTGGGGCAGGATCGTCGCCGCCGTGGCCGAAGAGCACCCCGCGGTGTCCGTGGACTACCTCCACGTCGACGCCGCGACGATCAAGCTCGCCAATGATCCGGCCGGGTTCGACGTCATCGTGACCGACAACCTCTTCGGAGACATCCTGACCGACCTGGCGGCGGCCGTGACGGGGGGCATCGGGCTGGCCGCCAGCGCCAACCTGAATCCAGCCGGCGACGCCCCGAGCATGTTCGAACCCGTGCACGGGTCCGCGCCGGACATCGCGGGGCAGCACAAGGCCGATCCGACGGCGGCCATCCTGAGCGCTGCCCTCCTCCTCGACCACCTCGGCCTGGACGTCGCGGCGCGGTCGGTGGAGCAAGCTGTCCATGCCGACCTCGCCTCTTCCGACGGGACGAGCCGACCGACTGCCCAGATCGGAGACGCCGTCGCTGAACGCCTTGTCTCCGGCGTGAGTTAGCGTGCTGGTATGACGCAGACGTTCCAGAGCACGGTCGTGCGGTCCGACTCGCCGGTCAGCGCCGCTCGGCGGGCCGAGATCTTGACCGACCCCGGATTCGGGGTGCACTTCACCGACCACATGTTCGTGTCGGAGTGGACGCCCGATGCCGGGTGGCACGACGCGACCGTCAAGCCGTACGGCCCCTTCACGATGGATCCGGCCAGCTCCGTTCTGCACTACGCGCAGGAGATCTTCGAAGGTCTCAAGGCCTACCGTCATCCCGACGGCAGCATCTGGTCGTTCCGCCCGGACGCCAACGACGCACGGTTCCAGCGTTCCGCAGTGCGCCTCGCGCTCCCATCGCTGCCGACCGGCGCGTTCATCGACGCCGTCCAGGCGCTCGTCGAGGTCGATCGGGAGTGGGTGCCCAGCGGCGACGAGCAGTCGCTGTACATCCGTCCGTTCATGTTCGCCTCCGAGGTCTTCCTAGGGGTGCGACCGGCCAAGCACGTGACCTTCGCGGTCATCGCGTCGCCGGCAGGGCCGTACTTCAGCGGCGGAGTCAAGCCGGTGTCGATCTGGCTGAGCGAGGACTACAACCGAGCCGCCCCCGGTGGCACCGGCGCCGCGAAGTGCGGCGGAAACTACGCGGCGAGCCTGCTGCCGCAGCAGGAGGGAATCGCGAACGGCTGCGACCAGGTCGTGTTCCTCGACGCCACCGAGCACGCGACGCTTGAAGAGCTCGGCGGCATGAACATCTTCCTCGTCTACGGCGACGGGACCTTGGTGACGCCGGAGCTCAACGGGTCGATCCTCGAGGGAGTCACGCGCTCGTCGGTGCTCGAACTGGCAGACGAGCTCGGCTACAAGGTGGACGAGCGACGGGTGACGATCGACGAGTGGCGCGAAGGTATCGCCAATGCCGACATCGCCGAGGTGTTCGCGTGCGGCACCGCCGCCGTCCTGACGCCGATCGGGACGCTGAAGTGGCGTGGCGGGCAGGTGTCGGGCAGTGAGACGGCCGGGCCGGTCACCCTACGGCTACGGCAGCGTCTGCTCGACATTCAGTACGGCCGCACGGCCGATCCCTACGGCTGGATGCACCGCCTGGCTTGAGCGCTGGCGCCGGCTCAGCCCGGCGCTGACCCGGTCCCACCACGGGCACCGTGTCGAGCAGCTTCGCAATCCCACCCGACCCACTCCGCACTTTGACCAGCGACATCTCGGGCCTGTGCCCTCCAACAGCCCCCAGCAGCCCAGCAGCCCAGCAGCCCAAGGACGAGGCGATGACCGACCCCGGCGACTTCCACGTGTACGACACGACGCTGCGCGACGGTGCGCAGCAGGAGGGACTGGCGTTGTCGGTCGAGGACAAGCTGCAGATCGCCCGGCACCTGGACGACCTCGGCGTGGGGTTCATCGAGGGCGGGTGGCCGGGTGCCGTCCCGAAGGACACGGAGTTCTTCCGGCGGGCACGCGCTGAGCTCGACCTCGCCACGGCGACCTTGGCAGCCTTCGGCGCGACCCGCAGACCCGGTGTGCGCGCTGCTGACGACCCGCTGGTGGCTGCGCTTCGGGAGTCAGGTGCGCCGGTGGTGACCCTGGTCGCAAAGAGCTCCGACCGCCATGTCGAGCTCGCCCTGCGCACGACGCTGACCGAGAACCTCGCCATGATCCACGACACCGTGGAGCATCTGCTCGCCTCCGGCCAGCGGGTCTTCGTCGATGCCGAGCACTTCTTCGACGGCTACCGCGACAATCGTGCCTACGCCCTCGAGGTGCTGACGGTGGCGGCCGGCGCGGGCGCCGAGGTCGTGGCATTGTGCGACACCAACGGGGGGATGCTTCCTGGCGAGGTGGCCGAGGTGGTCCATGACGCCCTGGAGAAGACAGGGGTCCGGGTCGGGATCCATTGCCACAACGACACCGGCTGCGCCGTTGCCAACACGCTTTCGGCGGTGGATGCCGGCGCCAGCCACGTTCAGGGGACGCTGAACGGCTACGGCGAGCGCACTGGCAACGCCGATCTCGTGACGGTGGTGGCCAACCTGGAGCTGAAGCGGCACCAGCCGGTGTTGTCCGGTGGCGGCCTTCGGGAGGCCACCCGCATCGCGCACGCGGTATCGGAGGTCACGAACGTTCCGCCCTACTCGCGTCAGCCCTATGTGGGTGCCTCGGCCTTCACCCACAAGGCAGGGCTGCACGCGAGCGCGATCAAGGTGGACCCGAACCTGTACCAGCATGCGGAGCCGACCTCGGTGGGCAACGACATGCGGCTGCTCGTGTCGGAGATGGCCGGCCGCGCCTCGATCGAGCTGAAGGGCAAGGAGCTGGGGTTCGACCTGGCCTCCGACAGGGAGCTCGTGGGCAGGATCACCTCGCGCGTCAAGGCGCTGGAGGCAGCCGGTCACACGTTCGAGGCGGCCGACGCCTCCTTCGAGCTCCTGCTGGTCGAGGAGGTCGAGGGGCAGCGTCCGTCGTACTTCGACGTGGAGTCGTGGCGCGTCATCACCGAGTCGAGCCCTGCCGGTGAAGCGGCGTCGGAGGCCACCGTGAAGCTGTGGGCCGGGGGACAGCGGGTGGTGACGACAGCGGAGGGCAACGGCCCGGTGAACGCCTTGGACGCGGCGCTGCGCCAAGCCATCGGCACCGCGTTCCCCCACGTCGAAAAGCTGCAGCTGATCGACTACAAGGTACGGATCCTCGACCAGGGCCACGGAACCGACGCCGTGACCCGGGTGCTCATCGAGACAGCCGATGCCACGTCCTCGTGGGTGACCGTCGGGGTAGGACACAACGTCGTCGAAGCCTCATGGGCGGCGCTGCTTGACGCCGTCACCTACGGACTGCGCCGCATCCAGGCTGCGACTGACGCGGTCTCGGCCGGGTAGCGCCGCCGCCACCTCGTCGCAGGTCTCGATCAGGGCCGACCTCAGCGCAGCGCCCCGCTGAGCGAACCGCCGCTGAGCGTCGAGGTACTCGGCTTTGCCGGCCGCTGTCTCGATCCGGAGCGGGGCGACACCGAGGGCGGTGAGGTCGTACGGCGACGCCCGCATGTCGACCTGGCGGACCTCGTAGGCGAGCTCGAAGCAGTCGGCCACGAGCTGCGATGCGGTGGCCGGGGCCAGCTTGTAGGCCCACTTGTAGAGGTCCATGGTGGCGTGCAGGCAACCTGGCTGCTCCAGCGATTCCCGGGTGTCACGGCTGGGCTGCACGACGTTGAGGGAACGGGCGGGATCGGTGAAGAAGCGGAACGCGTCGTAGTGCGTGCAGGTGATCCGGTGCGACTCCACCACCTCGTCGGTCCCGCGCGGGCCGAGCCGCAGCGGGTAGGTGGCGTGACGTACCGCCGACGGCGACTGTCGATACACCATGGCCCATTCGTGCAGGCCGAAGCAGCCCAGTTGGGGGACGCGCCCCGCGGTGGCCGTGAGCAGGCGGCCGATCTGCGGCGCGGCTCGCAGGCGGTCAGCGATGAGCCGGGAGTCCAGGCAAGCGCGGTCGCCGCTCACGACGTACCCCTTGATGTCGACGAAGCCCCGCGTGCTCGAGCCTCGCAGCTCCACCCCGATACCCGGATGCCACCGCCTCAACGAAGCCGGCCGGTATGAGTAGTAGGTGAAGAGGAAGTCATCGACGGGATGGACGATGCCACGCTCACGACGGGCCAGGTACGGCTCCACCCAACGGTCCACCCGAGCCTCGTGCGCTGACCGGCGGCCGTGCCACGTCGCCTCGTCGAGGAGCTTGTCCACAGCAGCAGGGTATCGACGCCTTGCTGTCCTAAGGCGCCTCGTACGCACAGGTAGGCTGCCCGTCGTGAAGATCGCCAGATTCACCACGGGGGATGAGCCGACGTACGGCGTTGTGGGCGGTACCGACGATGACGAGATCGTGGCGTCGCTGGTCGGCGACCCGCTCTACCGCGGGATCGAGCTCACCGGGGAGCAGCACCCGCTCTCCGACGTGCGTCTGCTGGCGCCCGTCATCCCCCGGAGCAAGGTCATCGGGGTGGGACGCAACTACGTCGCTCACGCCGCCGAGCTCGGCAATGAGGTCCCCCGTGAGCCGCTGGTGTTCCTCAAGCCCAATACGTCGGTGATCGGACCCTTCGACCCGATCGTGTACCCGTCACAGTCGAGTGAGGTCCACTTCGAAGGCGAGCTGGCGGTGGTGATCGGCCGGATCTGCCGAGACGTCCCGGTCGGCTCCGTCGACGACGTCATCTTCGGCTACACGGTCGCCAACGACGTGACCGCGCGCGACCTGCAGAAGACCGACGGACAGTGGGCGCGAGCCAAGGGGTTCGACTCGTTCTGCCCGTTGGGTCCGTGGATCGAGACCAGTCTGGACGCGAGCGACGTCCTGGTCAGCACTACCCTCAACGGCGAACCGCGGCAGAGCGCAACCACCAGCTTGATGGTCCACAACGTGCCCGAGATCGTCGCTTACGTGTCGTCGTTCATGACCTTGCTCCCCGGGGACGTGATCGCCACGGGCACACCGGAAGGCGTCGGACCGATGCAGCCCGGTGACGAGGTCTCCGTCACCGTCGCTGGTGTCGGCACCCTCACCAACCGGGTGGTGTCGCGTTGACTGAGGCTTCGGAGCCCGCCGTCCGCGTCCGGTTCTGTCCTTCACCGACGGGCAACCCGCATGTCGGCCTGGCCAGGACCGCTCTGTTCAACTGGGCCTTCGTGCGTCACCTCGGCGGGACGTTCGTGTTCAGGATCGAGGACACCGACACCAGCAGAGACACCCAGGAGTCCTACGACACCCTCCTCGAGGTGATGCGCTGGCTCGGGTTCGACTGGGACGAGGGCCCGGAGGTCGGCGGCCCCCACGGTCCGTACCGCCAGTCCGAGCGCTACGACATCTACGCCGACGTGGCCGGCCGGCTCCTCGAGGCGGCCCGTGCCTATCGCTGTTACTGCTCGCAGCACGAGCTGGACGAGCGCAACGCACAAGCACGGCTCGCCGGTCGCCCACCCGGCTACGACGGGCACTGCCGCGATCTCGGCGCTGCCGCCGTCGCGGCGTACGAGGCCGAGGGACGCGAACCGGTCGTTCGCTTCCGGATGCCCGACTCGACCATCACCTTCGACGACCTCGTCCGCGGCCCGATCAGCTTCGACAGCGCTCACGTCCCCGACTACGTGCTCGTGCGGGCCAACGGGCACCCCCTCTACACCCTCGTGAACCCCGTCGACGACGCCCTGATGCAGATCACCCACGTTCTGCGCGGCGAGGACCTGTTGTCGTCGACACCGCGCCAGCTCGCGCTGTACGACGCCCTGGCCGAGATCGGGATCGGCAGCGGGCGTCCGCCGCGCTTCGGGCACCTCCCGTACGTCATGGGGCAGGGCAACAAGAAGCTGTCCAAGCGCGACCCCGAGTCGAACCTGCTCGGTTATCGCGACCGCGGCTTCCTGCCCGAGGGACTGCTGAACTATCTCGCGCTGCTCGGGTGGTCGATCGCCGATGACCGCGACATCTTCACGCTCGACGAGATGGTGTCGGCCTTCACGATCAACCGCGTCAATCCCAACCCCGCACGCTTCGACCTGAAGAAGTGTGAGGCCATCAATGCCGCACACCTGAGGGCCCTGCCGGTCGACCAGCTGGCCGAGCGGATGCTGCCGTACCTGCAGCGGGCCGGCCTGATCGGGTCTGAGCCCACCGCAGACGACTGGTCCATGCTCGTCGCTGTCGCCCCTCTCGTGCAGGAGCGGATGACCACGCTCGGCGAGGCGGTCGACATGGTGGGATTCCTCTTCGTCCCCGAGGCGGAATTCAGCATCGACGCCGACGACGCGGCCAAGCTCCTGAACGAAGACGGCAGGTCAGTCGTCCTGGCGTCGCACGACGCATTGGCGGGGGTCGGTGAGTGGACGACGCCTGCCATCGAGGAGGCCCTCCGGCAGACTCTGATCGAGGGCCTCGGCCTGAAACCGCGCAACGCGTTCGGGCCCGTCCGCGCTGCTGTGACCGGGCGCCGGATCTCGCCACCACTCTTTGAGTCGCTCGAGCTGCTCGGGCAGCAGCGGTCACTGTCTCGCCTCGCTGCGGTGGCGCGCAGCTAGCCATGCCCGCCACCTCGTACCTGCCGGCGCCTCCGGCGGCCTACCACCGCATGCTCGTGTCCGCGCGGCCGCCCTGGTGGCGGCTGGCCGTCAGCCTGGTCGCTGTCGTGCCCAGCCTGGTGGTGATGTCTCTCGTCGGTGCCCTGGCGATCCTGGGGTCCGCGACCCTGCTCGGGCGCGATGCGTCTTTCGACCTCACCGACGGCGTCAACGCCGGCGAGCTGCTCGCCACCAACCTGGGTCTGGCGCTGCAGATCCCGGTCGCCTTCGCCCTCGCGTACGTGTTGTACTCGGCGTCACCGCGGCGCCTGAGCTCCGTCCAGCCGGGCCTTCGGTGGAGCTGGCTCGTCATCTGCATCGGGATCTCGGCCGTGATCTGGTCACCGTTCCTCGTGCTGGGGACGGCGGGTGCCTACCTGTACCGGGAAGCACCGGTGGACGCGGCCGTGCTGGGGTTCCTGTTGGTCGTTCTGCTCACGACACCGCTGCAAGCCGCAGGAGAGGAGTACCTGTTCCGGGGCCTGATCCTGCAAGGTCTCGGTGCCGCGAGGCTTCCGACCTGGGTGTGCTGCCTGGTCAGCGGCCTCCTGTTCGCAGCCGCGCACCTGCAGTTCGAGCCGGCGCTGTTCGCCGACCGGCTCTTCCTCGGGATCATGCTCGCCTGGCTGGCCATTCGTACCGGCGGCCTCGAGGCGGGCATCGCCATCCATGCCATCAAGAACCTCGCTGTGCTGGCTCCCGCAGGGCTGCTCGACAACGTCCAGGACGCCCTCGACCCCACCAACGTCAGCTGGGTGCCGCTCGTTGTCGACGTCGTCCTGGTGTCCCTGGCCTTCTGGTGGATGACCGCGCTGTCATCGAGGCGCAACGCCCCGTCGCCTTCCCACCACCGCTGAGCCCCCGATGCGGAGGCATCCGCCTTCGGGGTTTTTGCGGCTGACAGCCCCTCCGGTATTGTCGGCCCTCGGCCTCCTGCGCGTATGGGTGCCGATGGGGTATGGGGTAATTGGCAGCCCGACTGGTTCTGGTCCAGTTAGTCTAGGTTCGAGTCCTAGTACCCCAGCGACGAGGCCGATGTCGGACATCCGATAAGGTCTGGTCCGCTCGATGGCCCCGTTGTGTAGTGGCCTAGCACGCCGCCCTCTCAAGGCGGTAGCGCGGGTTCGAATCCCGTCGGGGCTACCATCGATGTTCCACCCTCTGCCAGACCGGCCGGTGCGCTCGCCACGGTGAGCTCGCCGTTCGGCGGGCTAAGCGAACTCGCCGACCGCGATGTCCGAAACCCGCGAGTTGATGACGACAGCATCGGCTTGAATGGGCCTATGACCGCGACGGACGATGCCACCGACGAGGCCGACCGCTGCTACCGCGCCGTGCTCGGCAAGGACGCTCGCTTCGACGGCGTCTTCTTCACCGGTGTCCGCACCACCGGGATCTACTGCCGACCATCCTGCCCGGCGATGACACCGCGACGAACCAACGTGGCCTTCTACCGCACCGCCGCCGCCGCACAGCGAGCCGGTTTCCGAGCCTGCCGCAGGTGCCGGCCTGACACGACGCCGGGCTCGCCGCAGTGGGACGTGCACGCCGACCTCGCGGGACGCGCCATGCGGATGATCGCGGACGGCGTGGTCGACCGCGAAGGCGTTGGTGGGCTCGCTGCTCGCACCGGCTACACCCCGCGCCACCTCGGACGCGTCCTCAGCAACCAGCTCGGTGCCGGACCACTGGCATTGGCGCGGGCCCAGCGCGCTCACACGGCGCGCATCCTCATCGAGACGACGGACGTCGGGTTCGCCGACATCGCCTTCGCAGCTGGGTTCTCGAGCGTGCGCCAGTTCAACGACACCATGCGTCAGGTGTACGCGGCGCCGCCGTCAGCGCTGCGGGCCAGCGGACGCGTACGCCAGCACCCAGGGAGCCCTCCCGGCACCATCGCCGTGTCGCTCGCGTTGCGACCGCCCTTCGATGCCGTGTCGCTGCTGGGCTTCCTCCGGCTGCGATCGCTGCCCGGAGTGGAGCAGTGTGATGACCAGACCTACGCCCGCAGCCTGCGGCTCCCCCACGGACCGGCGCGTGTCCGCTTGACCCCCAGGGTCGACCGCGTCACGTGCGAGCTCGACCTCAGCGACCTGAGGGACCTGTCCGCCGCGGTCGAGCGGTGCCGGCGCCTGCTCGACCTCGACGCGGACCCAGTCGTGATCGACGACCAGCTGGCGGCCGACGAACTGTTGCGCCCGCACCTGCGCGAGCACCCGGGACTGCGCGTCCCCGGCCATGTCGACGGCTTTGAGCTCGCCGTCCGAGCAGTCGTGGGCCAACAGGTCTCGGTAGCCGCCGCCCGCGGCACCGCCGCGCGGCTGGTGGCGACGTTCGGGGAGCAGATGGAGACCACCGGCGGCTTGACGCATCTCTTCCCGACGGCCGACGCCATCGCCGCCGCCGACCCCGAGGCCCTGCCGATGCCGAAGTCACGAGGGCGGGCGCTGTGTGCGCTGGCGTCGGCGGTGGCCCGCGGAGACCTCGTGCTCGATCGGGGGGCGGACCGTGCCGAGGTGCGCGAGGCGCTGCTCGCCCTGCCCGGCGTCGGACCATGGACGGCTGGCTACATCGCGATGAGGGCACTAGGAGACCCCGACGTGTTCTTGTCGGGCGACGCCGGAGTCCGTTGCGGCCTCACTCGTCTGGGGCTCGCGGGCGCACTCGAGCAGGACGCGGCGTCGAGGCGCTGGAGCCCCTGGCGCTCCTATGCGCTCATGCACATCTGGAAGATCGCAAGCGAGAGGGACAGCTGATGCCACAGGCCATGTTGGTGATGGAGTCACCGGTAGGACCGATCCGGATCGAGGCTGACGACGAGGTGGTGACGCAGGTCATCTTCGTCGAGAGCCATACCCCGATCACCGGTGAGGACGTTCCCGTGACGCCGTTGCTCGCGGAGGCACGGCGGCAGCTGCGCGCGTACTTCGAGGGCAGGCTGAAGGAGTTCGACCTGCCGTTGTACCGGGGCGGCACCGCCTTCCAGCGCCGGGTGTGGGAGGAGCTGCGGCAGATTCCCTACGGCGTCACGTCGTCCTACGGGGAGATCGCCGGAAGACTAGGGCTGCCTATCGGTGCCTCTCGGGCCGTCGGGACCGCCAACGGGCGCAACCCGGTAGCGATCGTGGTCCCCTGCCACCGGGTCATCGGGGCCCATGGCAAGCTCGTCGGCTACGCCGCGGGACTCGAGCGCAAGAAGTACCTGCTGGCGATGGAGCAGGGCCAGGGACTCGCCTGACCCTGCCCAAGCGAAGTTGAGGCGCTGCTACTGGCCCGACCGGCGCATCGACTCCGAGAGCCGTTCCGCGGCGGCCAGCACGGCCGGTGCGTGCATGCGTCCGGGTTGGCGGGTCATGCGCTCGAGCGGACCGGATACCGAGATGGCCGCGATCACCTTGCCCGAGGCGGAGCGCACGCCCGCTGACACGGACGCGACGCCGGCTTCGCGCTCTCCCACACTCTGGGCCCAGCCGCGGCGACGGATGCTCGACAGTGTCGCGGCGTTGAATGCGGCGCCGCTCAAGCCGCGGTGCAGTCGATCGGGCTCCTCCCACGCCAGCAGGATCTGCGCCGCAGACCCCGCCAGCATGCTCAGCTGGCTGCCGACCGGGATCGAGTCGCGCAGGCCGGACGGGCGCTCGGCAGCAGCGACGCAGACTCGGGCATCGCCTTGGCGGCGGAAGAGCTGGGCAGACTCTCCGGTGATGTCGCGCAGCCGCGCCAGCACGGGACCCGCCGCCGCGAGCAGGCGGTCCTCGCCTGCGGCCGACGAGAGCTCCCCGAGCCGTGGCCCGAGCATGAACCGACCCTGCATGTCCCGGGCGACGAGCCGATGATGCTCCAGGGCCACCGCGAGCCGGTGAGCCGTCGGCCGCGCCAGGCCGGTTGCTGCTACCAGTGCGGCCAAGGTCGCGGGGCCTGACTCGAGGGCTGAAAGTACGGTGGCGGCTTTGTCAAGCACGCCGACTCCGCTAGTCTCGTCCATACCCCGATACTGACGTCTCAGATACTGATATGCAAGTCAGGAGCCGATATGACGACGACTGCGTCCGGTGACGCTCTGACCCTGGCCGAGAAGCTGTGGAACGACCACGTCGTCCGCAGCGCCGACAACGAGCCTGACCTGCTCTACATCGACCTCCACCTGGTCCACGAGGTGACCAGCCCCCAGGCGTTCGAGGGCCTGCGCCTGGCCGGCCGGCCGGTACGCCGGCCTGACCTCACGCTGGCGACCGAGGACCACAACATCCCCACGCTCGACATCGACAAGCCGATCGCTGACCCGGTGTCGCGTGCCCAGGTCCAGGCGCTGCGGGCGAACTGTTCGGAGTTCGGCATCCGCCTGCACTCACTGGGAGACGTCGAGCAAGGGATCGTGCACGTCGTCGGCCCGCAGCTCGGGCTCACGCAGCCGGGGATGACCGTCGTCTGCGGTGACTCGCACACCTCGACCCACGGTGCCTTCGGCGCTCTCGCGTTCGGCATCGGCACGAGCGAGGTCGAGCACGTGCTGGCGACGCAGACGCTGATGCAGGCCCGCCCCAAGACCATGGCAGTGACCGTCCGCGGCCGGCTGCCGGTCGGGGTCACGGCGAAGGACCTCGTGCTGGCGCTGATCAGCCAGGAGACCACCGGAGGCGGGCAAGGCTATGTCGTGGAGTACCGCGGTGAGGCCATCGAGGCCCTGTCGATGGAGGCTCGCATGACGATCTGCAACATGAGCATCGAGTGGGGCGCCAAGGCGGGCCTCATCGCACCCGACGAGACCACGTTCGACTACCTGCACGGCCGCGCGCACGCCCCGAGCGGGCAGGCGTGGGACGACGCGCTGGCGTACTGGAGCACACTGCACTCAGATCCCGGAGCGGTCTTCGACAAGGAGGTCGTCATCGACGCGTCGACGCTGACGCCGTTCGTGACGTGGGGAACCAACCCCGGGCAGGGTGTCCCGCTGGGCGGCGTCGTGCCGGACCCCGTCGAGATGACCGACGAGTCCCGCCGGATCGCCGCCGAGCGCGCGTTGGAGTACATGGCGCTCAAGGCAGGAACGCCGATGCGCGAGGTCGAGGTCGACACCGTGTTCGTCGGGTCCTGCACCAACGGCCGGATCGAGGACCTGCGGGCTGCGGCCGAGGTCGTGCGCGGTCGACACGTCGCGGAGTCCGTGCGGATGCTTGTGGTACCAGGATCCGTCCGGGTGCGGCTGCAGGCGGAGTCGGAGGGCCTGGACGTGGTCTTCAAGGAGGCGGGAGCCGAGTGGCGCGGCGCGGGCTGCTCGATGTGCCTCGGGATGAACCCCGACCAGCTCACGCCGGGGGAGCGGAGCGCCTCGACGTCGAACCGCAACTTCGAGGGGAGGCAGGGCAAGGGCGGTCGCACGCATCTCGTGTCACCGCTCGTCGCCGCCGCCACCGCCGTCACCGGTCGGCTGTCATCACCGGCCGACCTGTCCGCCTGAGCCGAGGAGCGCCCCATGGAACCGTTCACCGTCACCACCGGCAAGGCTCTGCCTCTGCGCCGAAGCAACGTCGACACCGACCAGATCATCCCGGCCGTCTACCTCAAGCGAATCACCCGGACCGGGTTCGAGGACGGGCTGTTCGCCGACTGGCGCAAGGACCCCGGCTTCGTGCTGAACTCGCCGGACCATGCCGGGGCCAGCATTCTCGTCGCCGGACCTGACTTCGGCACGGGCTCGTCGCGCGAGCACGCGGTGTGGGCCCTGATGGACTACGGGTTCCGCGTGGTACTGAGCTCCCGCTTCGGCGACATCTTCCGCAGCAACTGCGGCAAGGCGGGACTGCTCTCCGGTGTCGTGGACCAGTCGGCGATCGAGCAGCTGTGGGACCTCATCGAGTCCGACCCAGCCACTGCGGTGACAGTCGACCTGGTGTCGAACGTCGTCAAGGCCGCAGACCTCACCGCCGGGTTCTCCCTCGACGACTACACGCGCTGGCGGCTGCTCGAGGGCCTCGACGACATCGCCATCACGCTCAGCTCCGCCGACCGCATCACGCAGTACGAGGCGGCTCGCCGCCGCTTCTTGCCATCGACCCTGCCCAGCTGACAGGTCGGGTCACGCCAGCGAGTCACATGTGCGACGACGCGCCCTAAGGCGCTGTGACCCTCATAGTCTCAGCGATGTGTCGAGGGTGGCGAGGACGTCGGCCGTCCATACGCCGACTCCGCGTCGGTAGGCATCGGCCAGGTCGTCAGGGGTGTCGACGTCCCTACGCAGCCGGTCGAGGTCCGCAGCGTCGAGCTCCACCATCCCGTCCGAGGCGTGAGCGGCTCGGGAGCCGGGGCCGAACTTCGGCGCCCATTGCTGGCCCCGGGACGCGGCCAGCATGGTGGTGCCGAAGCCGGCCAGGTCGGCGACGAACCAGCGCGGTTCCGGGGTCGCCGTGAGAGCACGCGACAGGTCCGAGGCACGCACCGTGGGCAGGTCCGAGGACAAGGCTGCGATCGGCGCATCACGGCGGTCCTCGCGAACCCGCTCCGCGGCGTAGGTGAGAGCCGCGTTGAGCCCGGCATCCGGGACATCCGGGATGACCTCAGCACCGAGCTCGCTGAGGACTGGCGCGACCGGGTCGTTGGTGACCACCACGACGCGGACCACGTCGTGGCAGGCGACCGCCGCCGAGACCACATCCTGGGCGAAAGCCACCGCCAGCCGCCGCCGGACGTCCGCCTCCAGCCCCGTCAACCGGCTCTTGGCCAGCGTGGTTTGCTTGACGGGAACGATGAGGGTCCATCCGTCAAGGTGGGCACCGGGCGATGACTGCACCGGCTGATCCTGTCACCTTGTCGTTATCGTCTTAGCAGCAGACGACGGACTTGGACACGAACGTCTGATGCCCGTGCCAGCAGCCTGGCTACACAGGTGGTCATCGGAAGAGATCGAGGGGTGGTGTCACGGTGGCGAAGGATCGGCTTGGTTGGGCGATGCGGTTCGTCGTCGTGGTGGTACGCCGTCCGATGCTCATGCTCACGAAGCAGGACTGGCGCGGCACCGAGAACCTGCCGACGTCCGGTGGGTGTGTCATCGCCGTCAACCACGTCTCCGAGTTCGACGTGCTTGCGCTGGCGCACTTTCTCTACGACAACGGTCGGGTTCCTCGCTTCCTCGGCAAGGCCGAGGTGTTCAAGGTGCCCATCGTCGGCACGATCTTGACCAGCGCCGGTCAGATACCAGTGTCTCGCGAGAGCGAGAACGCGGCGCGCGCCTTCAGCGCGGCGACGGCTGCCGTCGAGGCCGGCGAGTGTGTCGTGGTCTATCCGGAGGGCACCTTGTCGCGCGACCCGGACCTGTGGCCGATGGTGGGCAAGTCCGGCGCCGCCCGCATCGCGCTGACAACCGGGTGCCCGGTCGTTCCCTGTGCTCAGTGGGGCCCGCAGGAGGTCCTTGCCCCCTACGGCCGACGCCCGCGACTCTTCCCCCGCAAGACCATGCGCATCCGCGCCGGCGCGCCCGTCGACCTGTCAGACCTGGCCGGTCGCGAGATCACCGCCGAGCTGCTGACCACCGCCACCGCCCGCATCATGGGTGCCATCACCAGCGTCCTGGAGGACATCCGGGGCGTGCCTGCGCCGGTGGACCGTTTCGACCCCCGGGCGGCCGGTGTCGCCGTCATCGGCAACCCCCACCGCCATCGAGGTGACGTGCCGGAGCGCCCTCCCGCGCCTCGCCCCGAGACCGCCACACCGGCCAAAGGCGTCGATGAGACGCCGGCGGTCGCGCCGAGGGTCGACGCCGACGGGGACCTCACGTGAGCAGGGTTGCTGTCTTTGGTTCAGGGTCGTGGGGGACCGCGTTCTCACTCGTCCTCGCCGACGCCGGCAACTCCGTCACGCTGTGGGCGCGCCGGCAAGAAGTCAGCGACACGATCAATGCCAAGCACGAGAACACCGACTACCTGCCGGGCGTCCGGCTGTCCGAGCAGATCCACGCCACCCACGATCCCGACGAGGCCCTCCAGGACGCGTCGATCGTTGCGCTCGCTGTGCCGTCTCAGGCTCTGCGGGCGAACCTGGAGGACTGGGCCGGACACATCCCCGCCGATGCGGTCGTGATGAGCTTGATGAAGGGCGTCGAGGTCGGGACAGCCAAGCGGATGAGCGAGGTGATCGAGGACGTCACCGGCATCGGCTCCGAGCGGGTCGCCGTGCTGACGGGGCCGAACCTGTCCCATGAGATCGCAAGCCGCCAGCCCGCCGCCTCCGTCATCGCCTGCGTCGACGAGTCGGTTGCCCGCGCGATGCAGGGGCGCTGCCACAGTCTCGCGTTCCGCCCGTACACCAATACCGACGTGATCGGGTGCGAGCTCGGGGGGGCCACCAAGAACGTGATCGCGCTCGCCGTAGGAATGGCCGTCGGTCTGGGCTTCGGCGCCAATGCGACGGCGACGGTCATCACCCGAGGGCTGGCGGAGACAGCGCGGCTCGGTACGGCTCTCGGCGCCGACCCCTATACATTCTCCGGCCTGGCCGGACTCGGAGACCTGGTGGCGACGTGCTCGTCGCCGTTGTCGCGCAACCGATCGTTCGGCGAGAAGCTGGGTCAGGGTTTGAGCGTCGAGCAGATCACGGGCGCCACTCGGCAGGTGGCGGAGGGCGTCACCTCCTGCGAGTCGATCCTCGACCTCGCCGTCCGCAGTGGCGTCGAGATGCCGATCGTGGAGGCTGTCGCCACCTTGCTGCGCGGGGAGATGACTCCCCAGGAGATGCTGTACAGCCTGGTCTCGCGGGCCGCCAAGCATGAGCGGGCGTAGCGCGTCAGTGCCGCCGGGGGTTGAGGAGACCGCGGCGGCGTAGCCTCCCGCCTTCAGTCCCGGTGCGCCGGCTCGACGATGTCGAGCGCACGGCTGAGGTCACGCCACAGGTCCTCCACGTCCTCGACGCCGACACTGAGACGGACCAGGTTGTCGGGGATCGTGGCCGGCTCGCTGGTCCAGCGACGCCGTCGCTCCAGCGAGGACTCCACCCCACCGAGGCTGGTGGCGTGCACCCAGAGCCGGGTCGACCGGCTGACGAGGTCCGCTCCCATGGCTCCGCCGGTGACCTCGATGGCGATGATCCCACCGAAGCCCGGATAACGGACGTGCTCGACACCTCGATGGCCGCGCAGCCGTCGGACCAGCTCCGCGGCGTTGGCCGTCGAACGTTCCACCCGCAGGTGCAGAGTACGCAGTCCCCGTAGGGCGAGCCACGCCTCCAGGGTGCCGGGGATCGCCCCCAAGGTCCGGCGACGCCCGTCGACGGCGGTCCAGATGTCGTCGTCAGTCGTCACGACGATCCCGAGCATCGCGTCGGAGTGGCCGGCGATGTACTTCGTCGCCGAGTGCACGACCACATCGGCGCCGAGGCTGAGCGGACGCTGCACCAGTGGTGTGGCGAAGGTGTTGTCCACCACGATGCGCACGCCGGCCTCCCGGGCGCCGTCACACAGCGCTGGAAGGTCGGCCACCTCCAAGGCGGGGTTGGTCGGGGACTCGACCCATAGCAGCGCGACGTCGTCGGACAAGGCGGCCAGTACCTGCTCGGTGTCGTCGATGTCGACGAGAACGACCTTGACAAGCCCGCGCTGCTCCAGCGCTGCCAGCTGCACGAGCGTTCCCTGGTAGCAGTGTCGAGCCGCCACCACCGTCTCCCCGGGGGCGACCAGATCGAGCACGGTGGACACCGCTGCCATCCCGGAGGCGAAGGCCAACGCGCGTCCCCCCTCGAGCTGCCCGACTGCGGACTCCAGCGCCTCCCAGGTGGCGTTGCCATAGCGGCCGTACTCCGTTGTCCCTCCGGCCACAAAGGTGGAGGCCATCACCAGTGGTGTGTTGAGCGGCTCATCGGCGTCACTCGGCGGGCGGCCGGCCTTGACGGCGATGGTCTGCGGTTTCAGTACGGCGTCGTGGTCGTGTGCTTCCATGCCCGCCATTGTGCTGCAGATAGGCTCCGGCGAATGAACCCGTCCGCCAAGCCGCGCATCGCGGTCGTCTTCGGTGGGCGGTCGCAGGAGCACGCCGTGTCCTGTGCGACAGCGGCCAGTGTGCTTGCGGCGATCGACCTCGACTCCTATGACGTCGTGCCCATCGGGATCAGCCGCGACGGTCGGTGGGTACTGGAATCCGGCGACCCGGACCGGTTGGCCCTGACGGCCGACCACATCCCCCAGGTGGACGGCGCGGCCTCCGCGGTCCTGGTGAGCAACGACCCGACGCGTCGAGAGCTCATCGTGGCCGAGCCGGGCAAGCCGCCGGCTGTGCTGGGGTCTGTCGACGTGGTGTTCCCTCTGCTCCACGGGCCGTGGGGCGAGGACGGCACCATCCAGGGCATGCTCGAGATGGCGGGTATCCGCTACGTCGGCTCGGGCGTCCTGGCGTCGGCCGTCGGCATGGACAAGCACTACATGAAGGTGGTGCTCGCCGCCGCCGGGCTACCGGTCTCGCCGTACGTCGTCAGAAGTGCCCATCGGGGCGAAGCGGACGACGACGCTTTCACTGCTGCGGTGGAGCGGCTGGGTTATCCCGTGTTCGTCAAGCCGGCCCGTGGCGGGTCCAGTCTCGGGATAACGAAAGTGACCGGTCCGGCTGGACTCAGTGCCGCCGTCGAGGCAGCCCGGGAGTTCGACCCCAAAGTGCTGGTCGAGGCGGGAGCGGTCGGGGCCAGAGAGCTGGAGTGTGCCGTCCTGGAGCGGCTGGAGGGCGGCGCGGACGCCAGTGTCGTCGCTGAGATCACCGGGTACGGCGACCACGAGTTCTACGACTTCGCTGCGAAGTACCTCGGCGAGGACGGCGTGACGCTCGAAGTCCCCGCCGCGTTGGAGCCGCAGCACGTACGGGAGGTCCAGCGGCTGTCCCTGGCGGCATTCGAGGCCCTCGGCTGTGAGGGTCTGGCGCGGGTCGACTTCTTCCTCGGTGCCGACGGTCGGCTGGTGGTCAACGAGATCAACACCATGCCGGGTTTCACGCCGTCGTCGATGTACCCGCGGATGTGGGCTGAGTCCGGCGTGGGATACCGCGCGCTGGTGGACCGGTTGATCACCTTGGCGGCGAACCGCCCTACCGGCTTGCGCTAGCCGCTCGCCATACCACGCGACTGCCAGCCGTCGATGGCCCGCTTCGACGCGGCAAGGCTCGCGCCGGTCTGCAGCCGGTACGCCTTGATGGCCTCGAGCTTGTCGCCGCGCGCCAGGCAGCCTTCGATCGTCGTGATCGACGAGGTGTCCAGCGGAGTCTCAGCCGGGCGGCCGGTCCCGAGCCGCTGGGCCGTGTTCGACATCCGCCAGATGATGAGCAGGACGACGAAGACGACGGCCAGGATCAAGATCTCACGTGCGCCAAGTCCAGCCATGGGTCCACTCTAGGCGCGTTCGGCCCTCTGCAGAGCTCGATGGGGCGAGTCAGGTACACAGGAGGCTGCCTGTCGTTGCTGACCGGATGGCCTTCGTCACATCGATGAGGACGTCGGCCTGCGGAGCGTAGGTCGCCGGCACGGCAACCTCGACGTAGACCGACCGACCGATCGTTGTGAAAGTCGTGGTGCCCTCCACGGGTGCCACCATGTCGACCTCGCGGCCGTCCTGGGTGGCGAGCCAGCCCAGGGAGTTGACGCGGAGGCAGAACGACGTCGGCTGCAGGGCATCAGGGCGCTCGACCCCGCAGCGCAGCACGATGGGCGGATCACCCCACGCCGCCGCCGGCGCATCCGCAGGCACTGTGTCGCGGCGGTCCTCCCCGACGACCGTCGTCGGCAGGGCATCCACGACCTGCGAGCACTGGTCGGCGAGCCGACCGGCCGGCGAGACGTCACCCACCTCCACCGGGTCTGACCCGCCGCATGCGACGAGCAGAGCAGCGAAGCTCGCCAGGACAATGGGCCGTGCCCACCTGCGATGAGAAGCAGGCGCAGTCGGCCGGGGCAGCCCGAGGAGTCCGGTCAGATGTGCACCACCGGGCAGGTGAGCGTCCGCGTGATGCCGTCGATCGCCTGCACCTTCGCCACAACCAGCTTGCCCAGCTCGTCCACGTTGCGCGCCTCGGCCCGGACGATGACGTCATACGGTCCCGTCACGTCCTCCGCGAGCGTCACGCCACTGATGTCGGCGATGTTCACGGCGACATCGGCGGCCTTCCCCACCTCGGTCTGGATGAGGATGTAGGCCTGGACAACCACGGACGCCTCCTGCTTGTTCTGGGCCGAGTCGCTGACGCGGCACGGACTGTTTCGCCACGTTAGGTTGTCACACTACGAGCCCCCACGGAAGTGAAGAGACGGTGAGTGGACGATGTCGAGCCAGCCCAGGACGGTCGGTGATGCGGGGGAGTTCGCCGTCGTCGAAGCAGTCACGTCTCGGTTGTCCCAGGGCACCCACGTCACCGTGGGACCGGGTGACGACGCTGCGGTCCTGTCGGTGCCTGGGGGCGAGGTGGTCGCGTCGCTGGACATGCTCGTGCAGAACCGCCACTTCCGGCTGGACTGGTCGAGCGCCGCTGATGTCGGGCACAAGGCTGCGGCAGAGAACCTGTCCGACATCAATGCCATGGGGGGTCGCGCCACCGCTCTGCTGGTGGGGCTCGGAAGCCCGGCTGAGCTGGCGTCGTCGTGGGCATTGGAGTTCGCCGATGGACTGGCGGCCGAGGCAGCCGAGGTAGGCGCCAGCGTCATCGGCGGGGACCTCACGCAGGCCGATGTGATCACTATCGCGGTGACCGTCCTTGGAACCTGTGAGCAAGGCGTCGTTCGGCGCTCGGGTGCCCGGGTAGGCGACGTGGTCGCCCTTGCCGGTCGGCAAGGGTGGGCCGCAGCGGGGTTTGCCGTGCTCGGACGCGGGTTCCGCTCACCACGCGCCGTTGTCGACGCGCACCGCCGCCCCCATCCCCCGTACGACGCCGGCCCGCAGGCTGCCGCGCTCGGTGCCACCGCCATGATCGACGTGAGCGACGGACTGCTGCAGGACCTCGGCCACATCGCCGCTGCGAGCAGGGTCTCGATCGATGTGCGGTCCCAGGCGCTGGAGGTCGCCGAGCCGCTTGTCGCCGTCGGCTCGGCGCTGGGCGTCGATCCGCTGACGTTCGTGCTCTCAGGAGGCGACGACTACAGCCTCGCCGCCACGTTCCCGGCGGGCACTGCGCTGCCGCACGAGTGGCGCGAGATCGGTGTCGTGACGTCGCCGGGAGCCGAGTCGGGATCCGGAGATCGCCAGGAGCCGGTCGTCGGCCAGCGTGCGGCCGACGCCGAGCCCGAGGCCGAAGCGGGGACCGTGCCGCGGTACGTGGTGACGGTCGACGGGTTGGAGCCAGAGCAACCGGCGGGCCACCAGCACTTCCGCTGAGGAGCTCTGGAAACGGTCAGGCGCGCCCGGACGCCAGGATGGCAGCGACGTCGTCCAGGGGCAGCCCCTCGCGGGCGTGGCCCGCGTGGCCGTGCATCGTCGCAGAGGCGCTCAGCGCGTTGAG
The DNA here is from genome assembly GCA_035633755.1 of Nocardioidaceae bacterium. Lineage (GTDB taxonomy): Bacteria > Actinomycetota > Actinomycetes > Propionibacteriales > Nocardioidaceae > DASQEH01. Next base: position 59,534 of record DASQEH010000095.1, read on the forward strand.
GACGGACTCCTCGCTGGCTTCTACGACCGCCGCGAACAGCTCGTCGAGTGAGCCACCCGCCAGCGAGGCGCCGGACAGCGGAGCACCTCGCACGTCAGGTCGCAGTCCGGTCGCAGCACAGATGAAGATCTCGCCACTGCCGTGGCTGGCGTAGGACCCGGTTCGTGCCAGCCCGAGGCCGACCCGCCGCGCCAATCTCGAGCACGTGGCGGCGTCGAGTGGTGCGTCGGTGACGACGACGCCGATGCACGAGCCAGCCGGAGGCGGCGCTGAGTACGGGTCGGGATGGAGCAGCCGCCCCACGGGATGGCCGTCGATGGTGAGGCGGTCGCGATCACCGAAGTTCGCCAGCAGCAGCACCCCGACGGTGTGGCCGGCGGGCGTCACCCGCGACGCCGTACCGATCCCACCCTTGAAGCCCAAGCACGACATCCCCGTCCCGGCGCCGACACTGCCCTCCTCGCAAACCGCGGTGGTCAAGGCGCGATCGTGAGCGAGCTCCCATGCGGCCCGGACGTCGTCCTTGGTCACCTGCATACGCCCGGCGAAGCTGAGGAAGGAGTCGTCGCACTCACCGACCACCGGGATGACGACGTCCTCGCCGACGCTGGGGTTCGTGTCCGTCATCAGCTCACAGGCGGCGTCGTACACCCGTCCCAGCTGCATCGTCGACGTCAGCAGCACTGGTGTCTCGACGAGCCCCCATTCCGCTGCGGTGAGCAGACCTGTGCACTCGCCGGCGCCGTTGAGAACCGCCCCACCGAAGGGAACGGGGTGCTCATAGGCATCAGTTGCGACGCAGATGACGGACACGCCGGTGCGAGCGGTGCCTCGCCCCTGTGGTGGTGGCGGCTCGTCTCGTATCAGCGTGGTGTGCCCGACTCCGACGCCGGGTACGTCGCAGAGGGAGTTGGTCGGGCCAGGGGGCAGGGTTCCGATGACGACCCCGAGATCACGGATGCGTGGCATGGCTGCATCTTGCCCGAGCCTGAGCTGTCGCCGCGACCGCGCGTGGTCAGCGCTGACGCGCGCTGTCGCGGTGGGGCGGGAGTGGGGACAAGCGCCGCTGGGTCACCGTGCACCCCCGCAACAGGTCGAGGCCGGAGTCTGCCCTTCGTCTCGTCGTGGCACCCGCACTGGCAGAGTGACGGGCATGCCGTCGCCTCACCTGCCTCCTGTCGTGTGGTCGCCCTACACCCGTCTGCATCGCCCCGGCGCCGAGATATGGGTCGGGGTCCCGACCGTCGGTACCGAGGTGCCGGAGCGTGTCGACCGAATACTCGACGAGGCCCGCAGCCAGGGGCTCGAGGTCCTTGAGGCGAAGGCGCACGACGACGACGTCCTGCGTGACGTCCACGACGCCGACCTCTTGGACCATCTCGCCTCCGTGCATGCCGGCTGGATGGAGTCGGAGATCCCGGACCTGGTGGGGCAACGCAAGGTGGTGCCCTACATGTTCGCCACACGGGCCATGCTCGGCGGCCTACCGGGGCGGTTGCCGGCAGCGATACACGCCCGTGCCGGCTGGTACTGCTACGACACGATGACCTTGGTCGGCGAGGGCACCTGGCGCGCCGCCCGCAGCGCAGTCGACTGTGCGCTGACGGCGGTCGAGCTCGTGGTGTCGGGCGACCGGCGCGCGGCGTATGCGTTGTGCCGGCCGCCGGGCCACCACGCGACCTCGGGTGGCTTCGGCGGGTCGTGCTACCTGAACAACTCCGCCGTCGCCGCCGAGGCGCTGCGACGCAGCGGACACGAGCGCGTCGCCGTCGTCGATGTGGACGCTCATCACGGGAACGGAACGGAGTCGATCTTCTACAACCGTGGCGACGTCTTCTACGGCTCTGTCCACATCGACCCGGGAGCGGGCTGGTTTCCCCACGTCGTGGGGTTCGCGGACGAGACCGGAGTCGGCGAGGGCATCGGTACGACGCTGAACGTTCCGCTACCGCCGGGAGCCGGCGACGGACCGTGGACCGAGGCCGTCCAACGCCTGGCAACGGCCGTGACCGTGCATGGTGCCTCGGCCTTGGTGGTGTCGCTCGGCGTCGACGCTGCCGCCGACGACCCTGAGTCGCCCTTGCAGGTGACCCGCGACGGGTATGGCGCAGCCGGGCGGATCCTGGCTGGTCTGTCGCTGCCGACCGTGCTCGTCCAAGAGGGGGGCTACCACCTGGAATCGCTGGGCGGCCTGGTCACCTCAGTGCTGACCGCCTTTCCTGCCTGACTGCGGGCCATGTCGTCCGGACATGAAGAAGCCCCGCGACCGTGCACCGCGGGGCCTGGAGTGACCGCCACACCGGGCGGTCGAGGTCACTGCGTCAACGCGTGACCTTGCCGGCCTTGAGGCACGACGTGCAGACGTTGAGGCGCTTGGGAGTTCCGTTGACGACCGCGCGAACGCGCTGGATGTTGGGGTCGAAGCGGCGCTTGGTCCGGCGGTGGGAGTGCGAGACGTTGTGCCCGAAACCAGGACGCTTGGCGCAGAGGTCGCAGACGGCAGCCATGGTGTACTCCTGAACAGGTCATGATGGGGAGGGTGACGCTGCCTGAACCCGCGAGGCAACCTGTCTAGGATAACGGACTCCCGTTGAGCGACGCCAATCACGCCGCGGAGCCGAGCCCGAACGAACATGGCCCTACCGTCCACCGACGTCTTCGCGCCAAGGCGTCCTTCACCGAAAGCCGACGTGTGACCCGCTCTCCGCAGATCGACCTGCTGCTGCGGTGGAGCGATCTCGCCTTGGAAGGCCTGGCCGACGCGCGGGAGGAGATCGACGCCCTCAACGTGTACCCCGTTCCCGATGGTGACACCGGGACGAACCTCTACCTCACCTTCGAGGCGGCCCGCGCCGCCGTCGTGGAGGCACACCCTGAGTCCCTCGTCGAGGCCCTCACCCTCTTCGCGCGCGGTGCGTTGCTGGGGGCACGCGGCAACTCCGGTGTGATCTTGTCGCAGCTGCTCAGAGCGGGCGCCGAGCAGCTGGCGAGAGGCAATCCCTTCGAGCCCGGCAAGCTTCTCGCCGACACCATCACGCTGGCTGCAGATGCGGCATATGCCGCGGTGGGCCAGCCCGTCGAAGGCACCATCTTGTCGGTGGCGCGCGCGTCGGCCGAAGCCGCGCAGCGTTCGCTCGCGGACATGCCGACCGATCTTGCCGCCCAGATGGCCCATGTCATCACCGCTGCCGCCACCGCTGCCCGTGAGGCACTGGCACGGACTCCGGACCAGCTCGAGATCCTCCGCCTGGCCGGGGTCGTCGACGCCGGCGGACGGGGTCTGTGCGTCATCTTCGATGCCGGTGTCGAAGCCTTCACCGGTATGCCGCCCGCGCGGCGATCGCCGGGCCGAGTTCCAAGGCTTCCCGTCGGCGTTCCCGGCTGGAATGAGCCGGCAGTCGACTCGAGTGCGGCGTACGAGGTGATGTTCCTTCTCGACGCCGAGGACAGTGCCATCCCTGCGCTTCAGCGCACGCTGGACGGAATAGGCGACTCCGTCGTCGTGGGAGGCGGTGGGGGGCTGTGGAACGTCCACGTGCACGTACGCGACGTGGGCGCCGCCATCGAGGCCGGCCTCGCCGCTGGCCACCCACACCGGGTCCGTGTCACCGCACTCGAGGAGCAGCTGCATCACGATCGGGGGGCCGACGGGGCCGGTGCTCCTCCGCTCAGCTCTCGTGGCATCGTGGCCGTGGCTGCCGGCGACGGCCTCGCGGCGCTCTTCGCCGAGGCCGGAGCGACTGTCGTGTCAGCAGCACCTGACAAGCACTGCTCCACCGCAGAGATACTCGACGCCATCGCCGCCACCCAGAGCCGCCACGTCGTGATCCTCCCCAACGACCCCCACACCCTCGGTGTGGCCGAGGCGGCCTCGCGGGCGGTCCGAGACTCCGGTATCCGCGCGGCCGTCATACCCTCGCGCTCGCAGGTGCAGGGCCTTGCCGCGATAGCCGTCCACGAGCCGTCACGGTCCTTCGAGGACGACATCGTGCAGATGACGTCGGCGGCCAGTCACTCACGCCACGGGGCCGTCACCGTTGCCGAGCGCGATGCGATGACGTCGGCGGGACCGTGCCGTCGCGGCGATGTCCTCGGTGTCGTGGATGCTGACTTCGCTGTGGTGGGTGCTGACCTGGCGAAGACCGCTGTCGACGTCGTCGAGCGTCTGCTCACCGGAGGAGGGGAGATGCTGACGCTGGTGACTGGCGCGGACGCAGACGCAGACCTCGTCGACCGGGTGACGTCGCGCGTCGCAGCCTCATGGCCGGCTGTCGACGTCGTGGCCTACGGCGGCGGCCAGAGTCGATACCCCTTGCTCATCGGGGTCGAGTGATGGCGACCCTGGACACCAAGCTGGACCGGGTGCTGGGCGCGAAGTCCGCGAAGGCACTCGGGTCGGCGTTCGGCATGGCCACCGCCGGCGACCTGCTTCGCCACTACCCGCGCCGCCTGGCGGACCGCGGCAAGCTGACCGACTTCTCCGACCTCCGCATCGGCGAGCATGTGACCGTGCTGGCCAAGACGGTCTCGGTCACCGTGAGCAAGTACCGACCCAAACGCGGTGGCGGCCGGCCTGCGGCTCGCACGGAGGTCAGGGTCACCGACGGCGTGGACGACCTGTACCTGACATTCTTCCGGCAGGTATGGAAGGCCGAAGAACTCAGGCCAGGGACGATCGCGTGGTTCAGCGGCAAGGTGACGATGTTCAACAGTCGCCGACAGCTCTCGTCGCCTACCTGCGAAGTCATCGGGCGGGGGGTGGACCTCGCCGACTTCGACGACGAGAGGCTCCAGCGGTGGTGGCCCATCTATCCCGCCACGTCCACGGTGTCCTCGAAGACGATCCACGACTCGGTGAGTCTGCTTCTCGACCAGCTCGACCCTGTGCCGGATCCCCTTCCGGCGCATATCCGAGAGCAACAGCTCCTCCTGTCCTATGACGATGCGCTTCGGCTGATCCACCGAGCGGCTGATCCTGTGGAGTGGCAGGCGGCTCACCGGCGGCTGAGGTTCGACGAGGCGCTCGTCTTGCAAACCCTGCTGGCGCAGCGCCGGCATGAGCTGCGGTCGCTGGCCGCCACGGCACGGCCGCCGCGCGAGGGTGGGTTGCGGGCCCGGTTCGATGCGTCCTTGCCGTTCGAGCTCACCGCTGGTCAGGTCGAGGTCGGCCGAGAGATCGAGGCTGACCTCTCCCAGAGCCACCCGATGCACAGGCTGCTCCAAGGCGAGGTCGGCTCGGGCAAGACGGTCGTGGCTCTGCGGGCCATGCTGCAGGTCCTCGACGCTGGGGGACAGGCGGCGCTGCTGGCACCGACCGAGGTCCTCGCTTCCCAGCACTACCGCTCGATCGTGTCGATGCTCGGGCCGATGGCCGAGGGAGGCATGCTCGGCGGCGCCGACGATGCCACTCGCGTCGTCCTGCTCACGGGATCCATGTCGGCGGCTCGACGGCGCTCGGTGCTGCTCGACGCCGCCTCAGGGACGGCGGGGATCGTGGTCGGCACGCATGCACTCCTCGAGGGGCATGTCCAGCTTGCGGAGCTGGGACTCGTCGTCGTCGACGAGCAGCACCGCTTCGGCGTCGAGCAGCGCGCGGCGCTGGCGGGCAAGGCTTCGTCGGCTCCGCCGCACGTGCTGGTCATGACGGCGACACCCATCCCGCGTACGGTCGCGATGACGATCTTCGGGGACTTGAACGTCTCGACACTGAGGGATCTGCCAGCAGGTCGAGTCGCCATCCAGACGACGGTCGTGCCTGCCGCCGAACGCCCTGAGTGGCTCGCCCGGGTATGGCAGCGGGTACGCGAAGAGGTCTCCCTCGGTCGGCAGGTGTATGTGGTGTGCCCCCGCATCGGAACAGAGTCCGAGTCCGAGTCCGCCACGATCGAGCCGGAGCCGGACGGGTCCGCGCGACGACCACCGCTGGCCGTGGCCGACGTGGCGGCACACCTCGCCGCTGGACCGCTGGCAGGGCTCCGCGTGTCGGTGCTCCATGGGCGGCTGCCCGGTGACGAGAAGGACGACATCATGCAGCGCTTCGCTGCCGGCGACATCGACGTGCTCGTGGCCACCACCGTGATCGAGGTGGGGGTGGACGTCGCCAACGCGTCGGTCATGGTCGTCATGGACGCCGAGCGCTTCGGAGTGTCACAGCTCCACCAGCTGCGCGGTCGAATCGGCCGCGGTTCGGTACCTGGGCTGTGCCTTCTGGTGACTGACGCGCCGGAGGCAACGCGGTCCCGGGATCGACTGGACGGGGTGGCGGCGACGTCTGACGGCTTCGCCCTGGCCAGGCTGGACCTCGAGAGCCGCAGGGAGGGCGACGTCCTGGGCGCCAACCAGTCAGGCCGTCGGTCCAGTCTGCGGTTGCTGTCCGTCCTGCGGGACGAGGGGGACATCGTGACGGCGCGCGGCTACGCCGACGAGATGGTGCTCAGCGATCCGAGCCTCGCGAGTCATCCGGGCCTGGCTGCTGCGGTGGAGGAGCTCGTCGCGACCGAGCAGGCGGAGTACATGGAGAAGTCGTGATCTGTACCTTCGACGTGGGGCGACGTTTCTCTCGTTAGCACAAGGGTCCGCAGAATGTGCCGGTTGGGCGTCCACGGCGGCAGCTCGACGTGGACTGATACCGAGGCGCTGACCCGGACGCGCATCGTCCGGTAACGGTCCTACCGTAGGTCCATGAGCACCGAGACGAGCACCGACGCGACGTTGGAGGTCAGGCCACTGACAGCCGAGACCTGGCCCGCGTTCGACGCCCTCGTGCAGCGACACAACGGGATCTTCGGCGGCTGCTGGTGCATCTGGTTCCATCCCGACGGCCCCGAGCGCGGGCAGGGGGCCGAGGCCAACCGGGAGCTGAAGAAGCGGTACGTCGAGGCCGGCGCAGCCCACGCGGCGCTGGTGATGGACGGCGACGTGGCTGTCGCGTGGGCGGAGTACGGCACGCCGAGCGAGCTGCCTAGCATCCACCATCGCAAGCAGTACGACGCCGAGAAGGACCGTGACCCCGACTACCGGATCACCTGTGTCTTCGTTGACCGGAGATACCGCCGCCGGGGCATCACCGAGATCGCGATCCGGGGCGCCCTCGACCTCATCGCGCAGGCCGGTGGCGGCGTGGTCGAGGCCTATCCGCACGACCTGACGCACCAGACGAAGAAGATGTCATCGTCGTTCCTCTACAACGGCACCCGCCGACACTACGAACGACTCGGCTTCAGGTACGTCCGGCCCAAGGGGTTGAAGAACTGCGTGATGTCGATCGAGGTGCCTGCGCAACCGTGACACAGCTACGGGGACCAGTCGGTCTCGGCGTTGGCGCTGGTGAGGGCGCTCTCCACGGTGACGTTGCGTCCGTGCTGGTATTCGCGCTGCCACGTGTCGGGGCCGAGCGCTGTTCGGACTCTGGTCAAGGGACCCGCGATCTCGGCCTCCTGCGGTGCTGGACGCGGTGTCCCGTTGCGTTCCCGCATGGCGTCAGCGGCCCCGATGAGTCGGGCGCAGACGCGGTCATGGCCCATCTCGGCAAGGGCTGCGGCGTAGTCCTCGGCCACCTCCACCAACGCCACCGGGTGCGCCATCCGAAGCACGTCCGGTACCAGTTCACGCAGCTGATGAACCGCGTCCTGCACTCTGCCCATCTCTCGCAAGGTGCACGCCATGCTGTGTCGTTGGGCTAGCACACTGCGTTCATCCCCGCGCTGCTGGTAGATGCCTAGGACGGTGGTGTCCAGCTCGAACGACCGCTCCAAGTTGCCTTCGCGAGCCTCGAAGACTGCCATCTCGGAGAGCACGTCGGCGATCAACTCCGGGTCGTCGACGTCGTGAGCCAGCTTCGACGCTTCCTCGAGAGATCTCCGGGCGCTTTCCCGGTCGCCCAGCGCAAAGCGCGCCGCCGCCAGAGTAGCCAGCGCTCCTGACAGCCGCCCTTTGTCTCCGAGTCGTCGAAAGGTGGCCACCGCTTGTGTCGCCGCCATGCGAGCGCGGTCGTGATCTGCCTGGTTCCACGCCACCGTGGATAGCGCTTCCAGGCATTGGCCGAGCAGGTCGTTGTCCTCGTGGCCCGCCACCTTGATGGCGCGTTCCAGGCGTCGCCGCGCTTCCGCAAGATAGCCGCTGGACCGCCAGAGATACGCAATGTTGGCGCACAAGGCCAACCCCACGTGGACCCGGCTCGGTTCCGGTGGGGTGGAGTCGTCGGGGCCCAGTGCCCAGTCCAACACTGCGCGGACGTTGTCGTGCTCGGCCTCGAACCGGCCTCGTGCCGCCAACTCATGGTCTATCGGCCCGGAGAATGTCTGGGTACGCAACTCCTCCACCACGCCGAGGAAGTGCTCGGCGTGAGCACGCGCTGCCTCGTCGAACTCGCCGGCCTGAAGAAGCTCGTCACGGGCGTAGGTCCGGATGGTCTCCAACATGCCCACGCGGGGCTCACCTGACGCGTCCTCACCGACGGTGACCAGACTGGCATCCACCAGATCTGCGATCAGGTCGAGCGGGTCAGCGTCGCCGAGGACATGCGCTGAAACGGCCGCCACCGCGTCCAGGTCGGCGCCTCCGGCGAAGATCCCCAGCGGGCGGAAGAACGCCTGCTGGGTCGGCTCGAGCAGGTTGTAGGACCAGGCGATGGTGTCGCGCAGCGTCTTTTGTCGCGACGGCCCACGTGACCCCGTGGCGGGGATGTCCAGTGCCTTGTCCAGCCGGTTCACGAGGGCGGCCGGGGACAGCAGCTTGGTGCGGGCCGCTGCCAGCTCGATCGCCAGCGGCAACCCGTCGAGCCGGGCGCACAACTGCGCTACTTCAGCGGCGTTGGCGGTGGTGAGAGCAAAGGTGGGTTTGACGGCCCTTGCATGCTGAACGAACATCTGCACCGCGCCGGCCTGCTGCACGTCGGCCAGCGTCGGGTTGCTCGGAAGCTCCAGTGGCGGCACGGGATGTTGCAATTCTCCCGGCAGGTTCACGGGGCGCCTGCTGGTGGCGATCACGACGACCTGGGGGGCATGGTCGAGCAGCTCTGCGACGACGGTGTCGGCGCCGTGGATCTGTTCGAGGTTGTCGAGCACGAACAGGGCCGTGCGGTGCGCGACGTGGTCGAAGAACCCAGGCGGTATCCGTCCCTCCGGTGGCACATCCAGCACCTCCGCGATGGACGTCCACATCACGTCGGTGGTGGTGACCGCGGCCAGCGGCACGAAGAACACCCCGTCGGGGAACCGGGGCACCGATCCCTGCGCCACCGCGACGGCCAGCCGCGTCTTGCCTGACCCACCAGGCCCGGTCAACGTCACCAACCGCACCTGCGGCGACTCCAGCAGCGCCGTCAGCTCGGCCAGCTCCCCATCGCGACCCACGAGCGGGGTCGCCGGCCGCGGCAAGCTCGAGGAAGTACCCAGCGTCCGCAACGGTGCGAACTCGCTGACCAGCCCCTCCACCTCCGCCTGGAACAGGCGCTCGGGTTGGGCGATGTCCTTCAACTGATGCGACCCCAGATCCCGCAGCCGCGCACCAGCCGGAAGAGCACCGGCCACCAGCTCGGCGGTCGCCGCCGACACCACCACCTGACCCCCATGCGCCGCCCCAGCGATCCGTGCCGCGCGGTGCACGTCCATCCCCACATACGCCCCGTCATGCGGTGTCGGGTTGCCGGTGTGGATCCCGATCCGCACACGCACCCGCTCACCAGCCGGCCAGTCGAACCTGGCCAACTCGCGTTGCGCCCGCACCGCCGCCGCCACCGCGTCCGGAGCGGTGGCGAACACCACGTAGAAGCTGTCCCCCTCGGTCCCCAGCTCGACCCCGCCATGCTCGGCCCACACCTGCCGCAGGATCCGACGCTGCCCATCCAACGCATCGGCATACATCGGGCCGAGCCGAGACAACAACCCAGTAGAGCCCTCGATGTCTGAGAACAGCAAAGACACCGTTCCCGAAGGCAACCCACTCACCGAGCCATTACACCGCCACAGCCAGACCTCCGCATACCCAAGGGCGCCCCCTCCCCTGACACGCGTCGCCGGGGCATCATCGGACGTCAGGTGATCGTGCGTCCGAGGCGGAAATGGATTCGGCGGTGGCCACCGTTGGTGAGGGCTTAGGGTGGTCAACGCCGACTGCAATCCTCAGGCAGTCCGCGTCCGTCAAGGCCGCGGGCGGTATCGAGGGCCGAAGGTAGTCAGAGCCACCAACCTCCCTCGGGAGTTCGGTGATGCTCACGGCCGGCCGAATGCCGGCGTGCTCACGGAGAGTTCACGCCGACACGACCGCCGTAGGGTTTGATCGCCTTTCCACCGGGAAAGGGGAAAGCACGAAGACATCACCAAAGGCGCCCTGTCGATCAGGCGCCACAGGAGGAAGCATGACCACCAAAGTTGAGAAGACCGTCACGGTCAACGTACCTATCAGTACCGCCTACAACCAGTGGACGCAGTTCGAGGACTTCCCGCAGTTCATGGGCGGAGTCACTCAGGTGGAGCAGCTCGACGACAAGCGCCTGCACTGGGTCGCCGAGATCGGCGGTGTCAAGCGGGAGTGGTACGCCACCATCCTGGAGCAGCGACCGGACGAGAAGGTCGCATGGGCGGCCACCGAAGGCGCAACCAACGCTGGCGCCGTGTACTTCTCCGCTGCCGGCGTGAACCAGACGTCGGTCACACTGGAGCTCGAGTACGAGCCGGAGGGTCTCGTCGAGAAGGCCGCTGACGCACTGAACATCGTGGGGCGGCAGGCGGAGTCGGATCTCGAGAAGTTCAAGAGCTTCATCGAGAGCAGTGACTACGAGACCGGAGCCTGGCGCGGCAATGTCGAGGGACAGACCGTCGGCACCCCCGGAGTGGAATCGGCGACATCGCACGGCGACAGCGGCAAGGCGGGAATCTCCGGCAAGGTAGCCGCGGCGGGCGTCGCGGTAGCAGCCGCTGGTGTTGCGGCCGCAGCAGCTACGCGCAGTGGCTCCAACGACACCACGGAGACCGAGACGGAAACGACCTACGTGGAGACTGCGCAGCCCGTCGTCGTCGAGGACACGTCCTATGCGACGACGCCGGACGTGGTTGCCGCCCCCATCACCGATGCAGGACCTGTGTCGGACAGCACACTGGTGGCTGACGACTCGTACGGGGTAGGTGCGGGCGATGAGGTTCTCATCGACGATGACCAGCTCGACAGCAGCACGCCTGGAGTGACCACCGAGAACGACGGCCGGCCGCAAAGTGGCGGCACGCCCGTTGTGTAGGTAGCTCCCTCAGCCGAACCGGCCGGTCGTGTCCCGTGAACAACGCGGGACCGCCGGCCGGTTCGTCGTCTGCTGGCGGTGCGCGCTGGTGCCCGAGCCGGACGCGTCGGCACCGGCCAGGACGGCCGATAGCTCAGGCGGTCACTTCGTCGGCGGGCTCTCGGTGGCCCAGCGCCTGCCAGAACGCGGCTCGGACGCCGCTCGCCCCCCAAGCGTTCGGCTCGATGATGTTGCAGTACCACAGCTGCCGGTCACTCGGTCGGGCGTTGCTCTGGGCCGGGTTCCCCCGCGCGAGTCCATGGCCCAGGAAGCGACCGTGGATGTCGGCGACGGCGGCACCGTGCCGGCCCGCCACGGTGCGCAACGACGCGTTCAGCTCCGCCAGGACGCCCACCACATCGGGCCATGGCGGAAGGCCGACCCGGCTGGCGTCGCCAGTCCCGTCACTGGGGTCGTAGACCGTGCCCACCACCACGCTTGCTCCTGGAGCCACCACCCGGGCGAGCCGGCCGAGCGCCTCGTCAACACGCTGAGCGACGGTCGCGACGACGTCCAGAGCAGCGCGGGTGTCGCCGTAGCTCGACAGCACGTCGTTCCCGCCGATCGTCAGGGTCACCACGCGAGGGCGGAGTCCGCCCTGCTCCAAACGGGGCAGCTGGTTCATGAGCAGGCTGGTGGTGGTGCCTCCGTCCGTTGCGAGCAGTGACCAGGAGGGTGCTCCGAGGTCGTGCCCGCGCCACTCGGGGAAGTCGTCGTTGCGGTTGCTCGCCAGCAGGCTGGCACCGCCCCGGCCGGGGCCACCCGCGTACTCGTCGATCGAGATGGAGTCGCCGAGCGCCACATAGACCGGCCCGCTCGTTTCGCTGCGTTGATCCGCCATCATGGGTGTGTTCCCCGCCAAGCAGCTCGAGACACCCCTCGAGTGCGACGAAAGCGAGGCGCATCCGACGGCGTCTGACTTCGTCGTGTCCGCTCGACGAGGCTGGCCGCGGCCGTAGCCGTAGGAGACCCATGACGAGGATCATTGCCGGCAGCGCCGGAGGGCGCCGGTTGCGCACTCCACCTGGCGACCGCACTCGGCCCACCTCCGACCGGGTCCGGGAAGCCTTGTTCTCCGCCCTGGAATCCGAGCTCGACACGCTGGTCGGCGCCCGCCTGGTCGACGTGTACGCCGGATCTGGTGCTGTGGGCCTGGAGGCCTGCTCGCGCGGTGCCGATCATGTGACGTTCATCGAGCGTGCTGCGGCCGCTTCCGGCCTGATCCGCACCAATGCCCGCGAGCTGGGGTTCACGTCCGTGACCGTGGTCGCTGCTGCCGCGGGCACCGCAGCGTCACGTCCTCCTGGAAGCGGCGCGCACGACGTGGCATTCCTGGACCCGCCCTACTCGACCGATCCGAAGGAGCCGAGCGGCGTGCTCACACTCATGGCGACCCATGGATGGTTGGCTCCGGGGGCCGTCATCGTGGTCGAACGAGCGCGCCGAAGCGGCGAGTGGCGCTGGCCGGCAGGGTTCGTGCCGCTTCGTTCGAAGCGATATGGCGACACCGTCCTTTGGTACGGTCGCTTCGTCTGGCCACCCGCACTGACCTGACGGACGAGCCATGCCCAGGAGGACGCGATGAGCACAGCGGTCTGCCCAGGTTCGTTCGACCCGGTCACCAACGGACACCTGGACATCGTCAGTCGCGCCGCCACGGTCTACGACCAGGTCATCGTCGCGATCTTGGTGAACCCGGCGAAGTCAGTGGTCTTCTCCGTCGACGAGAGAATCGCGATGCTCGAGGCCGCTGCGGCTCGGCTGCAGCTAGGGAACGTCGCAGTGCTGTCCTTCGAGGGCCTCCTGGTGGACTTCTGCCGAGAGCAGGACGCCCGTGTGATCGTCAAGGGCCTGCGGGCGGCGACCGACTTCGACTATGAGCTGGCCATGGCCCAGATGAACAGCACCCTGTCGGGAGTCGAGACGGCCTTCCTGGCGACGAGTCCCCAGTGGTCGTTCCTGTCGTCCAGCCTCATCAAGGAGGTGGTGCGTTTCGGTGGTGACGTCTCCAGCCTCGTGCCACCCGAGGTCGCCGACGGACTACAGCAACGGTTGGCCCACCGAGCCGACCACTGAGGCAGCGGGAGTCCCAGGCGATTTGAGGCTGGGCAGGGCAGCCGTTACGCTGACTACGGCCTCGCAAGGGCCACTGATCTGCCAAGCCTGCCTACCGGAAGCCTCTGCGATGCGTCTCGACCCGCGTTCGCCGCTTGTCATCAACACTCACGAGCTCGGACGTCGTGCGGGTTCCATGCGGACCATGGACTTCAGCGCGCCGGCTCCGGCAGATCTGGGCATCGAGCTCATCGGTGTCCCCGAGGGATCGCCTATCACGGTGCAGTTGCGCCTGGAGGCGGTCATGGAGGGGGTACTCGCGTCCGGCCGGGCGTCGGTGACGCTCGCGGGTGAATGTGCACGCTGTCTGGATCCGCTCGAGGACGATCTCGAGGTGAGCCTGCAGGAGCTGTACGTCTATCCCGAGAGCGACGCCGAGGAGCACGAGGCCAGCCGGCTCGAGGGAGAGCTTTTCGACCTGGAACCGGCACTGCGGGACGCGGTGGTGCTTGCACTGCCATTCGGACCGGTATGTGATCCGGACTGCCAGGGATTGTGCCTCGAGTGCGGGGCGCGCTTGTCTGACGACCCGGGCCATGCGCACGACGAGAGCATCGACCCCCGATGGGCGGTGCTGTCGGCCCTGACCAGCAATGCTGCTGACAGTCCCGTCAGCGAAGACGAGGAGTAGAAGTGGCTGTCCCGAAGCGGAAGATGTCGCGTAGCAACACGCGCCACCGGCGTTCGCAGTGGAAGGCCGTTGCGCCGACCCTCGTCACCTGTGCCAATCCGGCCTGCTCGTCGAAGCACCTCCCGCACCGCGCATGCCCCCAGTGCGGCCAGTACGGCGCTCGATCCGATCGCCGTCAGGTTCTCTGAATCGGCCGACGATGGACCTCGCTCGCGTGATGCCCGCAAGGGCAGAGCTGTGCGTGGACCTCGGCGTACCTGATCTCGACCAGACCCTGCTGCAGCAGGCGCTGACTCACCGGTCCTTCGCCTACGAGAACGGCGGGCTACCCACTAACGAGCGGCTCGAGTTCCTCGGGGACTCCGTCCTCGGCGTCGTCGTGACCGAGTCGTTGTACCTGGCGCACCCGGACCTGTCCGAGGGTCGGCTCGCGAAGCTGCGCGCGGCGGTGGTGAACGCACGCGCCCTCGCTGACGTCGCTCGCACGCTCGGGCTCGGGGCTCACATCCTGCTCGGGCGTGGGGAGGAGACCACCGGTGGACGTGACAAGTCATCCATCCTGTCCGACACGGTCGAAGCCGTGATCGGGGCGGTCTATCTCGACCAGGGGTTCGTCGTCGCCGGAGAGGTCGTTCACCGGTTGTTCGACCCGCTGATGGTGGCGGCCGCCGACCTGGGAGCCGGCCTCGACTGGAAGACCAGCCTGCAGGAGCTGGCCGCTGACCTTGGCCTCGGTGTGCCGCAGTACCTCATCGAGGACAGCGGACCCGACCATGAGAAGACGTTCGTCGCTCGGGTGCGCGTCGGCGACAACATGTACGGACACGGGACGGGTCGGTCGAAGAAGGAAGCCGAGCAGCAGGCCGCCGAGACCGCCTGGCGGGCGATTCGGGCACACGACCCGCTCAGGGCGGCCGCGGAGTCGCGCGACGTCGGAGGGTACGTCCCGGTCGACGAACCGCAAGCCCTCTGACCTGGTGCCTGAGCTCCCCGAGGTCGAGGTCGTCCGGCGCGGCCTGCACCAGCTGGTGCTGGGGCGAGTCGTCGACCAGGTCCGTGTACTGCACCCGAGGCCCGTTCGACGCCACCTCGCTGGGCCCGCCGACTTCGCCGCGCAGCTGACGGGCCGGCACATCACGTCGGTGCGGCGCCGCGGCAAGTACCTATGGCTTGCCCTGGACTCCGGTGACGCGGTTCTCGGTCACCTGGGAATGAGTGGCCAGCTGCTGGTGCGGCCGCGCGCCGCGACCGAGGAGCGGCACCTGCGGGTGGTCCTGGAGCTGGCCGGTGACCTCGATGTGCGGTTCGTGGACCAGCGCATGTTCGGCGGCCTGATGATGTCTCCTGGCGGCGCTGAGCTCCCGCTGGAGATCTCCCACATTGCCCGTGACCCGCTCGATCCGGCGTTCGACGAGGTTGCCTTCGGGGCAGCTGTGCGACGGCGTCGCACCGGTCTCAAGCGGGCGTTGCTCGACCAGACGCTGGTGTCCGGGGTGGGCAACATCTATGCCGACGAGGCGCTCTGGGCGGCCAAGCTCCACTACGCCCGGCCCACGGACACGATGCGTCGAGCAGAGGTGGTCCGTCTCCTCGACGAGGTGCGCTCGGTGATGGCCCTCGCGCTCGAACAAGGCGGCACCTCCTTCGACGCGCTCTACGTGAACGTGAACGGCGAGTCGGGATACTTCGAGCGATCTCTGGCGGTGTACGGGCAAGCCGACAAGCCGTGTCGGCGCTGCGGGACGCCGATTCGGCGCGACGCGTTCATGAATCGGTCGTCGTACACCTGTCCGAGGTGCCAGCCTCGCCCGCGAAGAGCCCGCTGGTAGCAAGCCCTGTCGTCGCTGTCGCCGTCAGGCCGGTGCGTGCCGAGCTCGTTGCCTGACGGCCTCGGCGACATCGGGGGGAACGGATCCGTCGGCGTTCGCCGGTGACCACTGCTCGCTGCTGACCCACTCCGAGCCACATCCCGTACACCGAAAGAGGGCCAGCAGCGCCGGGCCTGCATCAAGGTCACGCTGCTCGTCCGTTCGCAGCCAGTCACACCGCAACTGGCAGGGTTCAGAGGCCAGGCGGTTCGATCGGGGGGTGGACTCGCTCACCTTGCCATTGTGCGTCACCGCGGCCCTTGTACGGGGCGCAAACTGCGCTCACCCGACCGTGCGTCACGTTGCGCGTAAGTTGACCCGAACCGCGCTGGGTGTCACCCTTGGAGGACAGCGTTGATCCTGTGCCGCCTCTTCGCGTTCGCGACGCGAATGACCCGGGTAAACGATCCGGACGCTGTCTCGACTGACCTACTTGTCCCTGGAGGATGCATCATGGCCAAGGCTCTTCTTGGTTACGTAGGCGCCGACAACCGCGTCGTCGACGCGCAGCGCCTCCGTCGGCGTATTGCCGACCTGGAGGCGGTGGTGCTGCGCCTGCAGGCCGAGAACGACGCGCTGACAGCGAGGCTGCACGAGGGTGAGCTCCTCGTCGTTCCTCATGACATCACAGCTCGCGCTATCGCAGAGGCCTAGGAGCCGCCTGAGGTTCGCCAACTCCCTCATGCGAGAGTAGTCAACCGGCTACTGTAGGTAATATGAGGGTTGCGGTGAGGGCCGCATACTCACCGCGTCACGCCCGCACCGCCGCTGAAGCGGTGCGCCCGCAGTACCGGCCTCAGATCGACGGCATCCGCGCACTGGCCGTCGGGGCCGTACTGCTGTTCCACCTCGGGTTCGGATGGATCCCGGGCGGCTTCATCGGTGTCGATGTCTTCTTCGTCCTGTCCGGCTACCTCATCTCGGGGTTGCTGTTGACGGAGCTGCAGGGGTCGGGGTCGATCCGATTGGGCCGCTTCTACGCCCGCCGCGCCCGGCGACTGCTTCCGGCAGCCTGGGTGGTCATCGTCTTCACGGTGCTCGTGGCCCGGTCCGACGCCTCACCTCTCCAGTTCGAGCACCTCAGGCGTCACGCCATGTCCGCGACCCTGTATGTCGCCAACTGGGACTGGGCGAGCGTGGAGCGGGGGTACTTCGCCACGGACACCGCGCCCAGCCCACTGATCCATTTCTGGTCGCTGGCAGTCGAGGAGCAGTTCTACCTGGTGTGGCCGGTGCTTGTGCTGGCCAGCGTCTGGATCGCTCGGCGAACGCGATGGTCCCTGTGCGCTGTACTCGCCGCCACCTTCCTCATCGTCACGGTGGTCAGCATCGCGTTCGCGGTCGCATCGGCGCCGTCGGACGCCGCGTTCTACGGCACCCACACCAGAGCCTTCGAGCTCTCGGCCGGTGGGCTGCTCGCGGTGTGGTTCCGGCGGCCGAGGCGACGACCGGCGCGACGGCGCTGGCTCACCCATGTCACGGCTGTCGTGCTCACGGTCGCCGGGGCCGGGGCACTCGGGTACCTCGTGCTGGAGGTGTCGGGGTCTACTGGCTACCCGGGACGGGCCGCGGTCGTCGTGACGGCGGCCTCCGTGCTCCTTATTGCGGGTGTCGACCTGGCCGACGGCACCGTGCCAGCACGAATCCTCGGGTCGACCATCCCGGTCTGGATCGGCAAGCTGTCGTACAGCATCTATCTGTGGCACTGGCCACTCATCGTCTTCTGGAAGAACGACCTCCCCACGGCAAACCTGGTGGCAGCCATTCTGGTGGCCTCCGTCCTCAGCTACAGCTTGGTGGAGCAGCCAGTACGACGTCAGCTGTGGACGGGACGGGCATACTGGCCGGTCGCCGTCACGGGACTGGCAGTGTCATGCCTCCTCGGGCTCCTCGCCATCCCGCTGGCCCTGCAGAACTCTCCGCAGGAGCTCCAAGTGCTGGCGGCGCGGTATGACATCGCAACGCCACCGTCGTCCTGCCCGTACGCCGGAGACGAGTGGCCGTCGCCGTCGAAGTCGGACGCCTGCGTGCTCGTCCGGGGCACCGGCCCCACGGTCCTCCTCGTTGGCGACTCTCACGCCCAGATGTGGGCTCCCGCCCTTATCCGCATCGCCACCACGTCCAACTGGCGGCTGCTCAGCATGACGCGCTCCCAATGCGTGCCGACCGACTTCACCATCGCTCGCCCGAGGAGGGATGCTGCGGCCACCACCACCACCATGGGTCAGGCCTGCACCGCCTGGAGGCACGTGGCGTACCCCGCAGCGGTCGAACGCTATGACCCCGACTTCGTGGTCGTCGGTGCCAGGCCGCAGATCTATGACATCGCGACTCGTGCCGGAGTCGTTCGGCAGGCAGACCCTGGCTTCGACAGGTTGTGGCGGCGATCGTGGCAGCAGCCGATCGAGACCCTCACCGCCGGTGGAGCCGAGCTGCTCGTGATGGCGCCGGTGCCGACGATGCCGGCCTGGCTGTCGACCTGCCTGGCGACTCCGGGACGCCCGTGCAACGTCCGCGCCGCCCGAGACGCTGACACCGCGCACGCGGCCTCGGCCGTGCGTCGAATCGTTCGCCGGGCGCCGCGAGCCGACCTGCTCGACGTGCAGTCACTGGTCTGTCCCGACGGGATGTGCCCCGGGCGCATCGGTGGAGTCATCGTCCACCAGAACCGCAGCCATGTGACAGCGACGTTCGCGGCAGCTCAGGCCGCGGCGTTCGGACGACTGCTCGCGTCCCGAGGTGTTCCCGTCGCCCTGTGAGCCCCACTCGCAGCTGCAAGCGACAGTCTGAGACAGCGGCAACTGAGCGTGCGGAAGCTCCAGCCCGCGGCAGCATGAGGTGACCCACGGCGTGGTGAGCCGGTTATGTCCGAAGTCGCGGCTAGTGTCGAAGCGGTCTTCCCCGGCTGACAGGCGCCCAGCGCCTGGCGAAGGAGCACCGCGTTGTACCTCAAGAGCCTGACGCTGCGTGGCTTCAAGTCGTTCGCCTCGACCACCACCCTGCAGCTGGAGCCAGGCATCACCTGCATCGTCGGCCCCAATGGCTCCGGCAAGTCCAATGTCGTTGACGCCCTGGCGTGGGTGATGGGCGAGCAGGGCGCCAAGTCCCTGCGCGGCGGCAAGATGGAGGACGTCATCTTCGCGGGCACGTCGGGGCGTTCCCCGCTCGGTCGCGCCGAGGTACTCCTCACCATCGACAACGCCGACGGAGCCTTGCCCATCGAGTACGCCGAGGTGACCATCTCGCGCACGATGTTCCGCAACGGGGGCTCCGACTACGCCATCAACGGCCAGACGTGTCGGTTGCTCGACGTGCAGGAGCTGCTGAGCGACTCCGGGATCGGTCGCGAGATGCACGTCATCGTCGGTCAAGGTCAGCTCGACGCGATTCTGCGGGCGAGTCCGGAGGAGCGCCGGGGCTTCATCGAGGAGGCGGCGGGCGTCCTCAAGCACCGGCGACGCAAGGAGAAGGCACTTCGCAAGCTCGACGCGACCGACGGCAACCTCACTCGGCTGGGGGACCTGCTTGGCGAGATCCGCCGGCAGCTGAAGCCACTGGGTCGCCAGGCCGAAGTGACCCGTCGCGCGTCAGTCGTGCAGCTCGAAGCGCGCGACGCGCGAGCACGTCTG
Source organism: Nocardioidaceae bacterium (assembly GCA_035633755.1). Lineage (GTDB taxonomy): Bacteria > Actinomycetota > Actinomycetes > Propionibacteriales > Nocardioidaceae > DASQEH01. The sequence continues at coordinate 79,049 of DASQEH010000095.1, forward strand.
CTGGCAGACGATGCGGTGACGCTGCGGGACATTCTCAGCGGCGAGCTCGCCGATGAAGCCGCACTCGCGCAGCGGCGCGCCGATGCCGAGCGAGCACTGGCCGACAACCGGCGCCGCGAGTCTGAGCTCGAGGGTGCGTTGATGCAGGATGCGCCGCTGCTGGCCACGGCGCAGGACACCTGGTTCTCCCTCGCCGCCGTGCGTGAGCGGCTGAGAGGCACCGCGATTCTGGCGGCTGAACGCGTTCGGTCCGCATCGGACGTGCCCGACGAGGCGCCGCGTCAGGATCCAGAGGAGCTCGTCACCCAGGCGGATCTGGTACGCGCCGAAGAAGCAGAGATCGGTCGCCAGATCGCCTCATGCCGCGAGCGGCTCGAAGCAGCGGTCACGGAGCGTCAGACGCGTGAGTTCGCGTATGCCGCAGAGGACCGCAGGGTGTCGCAGCTCCTTCGGGCCGGCGCAGATCGGCGGGAGGGCCTGGCCCGCCTGACGGGCCAGGTCAACACCGTGAGAAGCCGAAGCGCGGCCGCCGAGGATGAGGTACACCGACTGGAGGCCGCCCGCCATGAAGCACTCGCACGCGGTGACCGGGCTCGGCGGGAGTTCACTGCCCTCGAGACGCGTATCGCGGGACTCGACGCCGGGGAGCACGGCCTGGACGCTGAGTACTCCGTCGCCTCGGCCCTCGTCGCGGATCTCGACGCGCGGCTGACGAAGCTGAAGGCCGAAGCCGAGACCGCTGAGCGCGAGCGAGGCGCGCTGGCCGCGCGCCGTGACGCACTGGAGCTCGGCCTGGGACGCAAGGACGGAGCACATGCGGTCCTGTCCGCGGGGGAGACGCTGTCCGGTGTGCTGGGGTCACTTGCCGCCTTGGTGTCGGTGCCGCACCAGCATCAGGTCGCTGTGGCAGCGGCGCTTGGAGCCGCTGCTGACGCCGCCGTGGTCGCCAACGCCTCGGCGGCATACGCGACTCTCGCCTACCTGAAGTCAGAGGACCTCGGCCGCGCCGGCCTCGTCCTCGCCGACTCGCCGCCGCACCACCGCGCCTCGTGGCCGCAGCTGGGGCCGCGCGCGATGTACGTGGTCGACGTCATCGAGGCCCCGGCGAGTGTTCGCCCGGCACTGGAGCACCTGCTGAGCAGGAGAGCTCTCGTCGACGACGTCGCGGCGGCACAGGCGTTGCTCGCAGAGCACCCTGACCTGGTGGCAGTCACTGGCGAAGGGGACGTGGTCGACGCGTCGTTCGCTCTGGGCGGGTCATCGGCTCAGCCCAGCCTGCTGGAGCTCCAGGCGGCGATTCGCGACACCGCTGACGCCATCGAGGCGGCCGTTCGAGCCGGGGAAAGAATGCGGTTCGAGCAGAGCGCGCTGGAGGCCGAGCGGACCGACGCCCAAGGCCGCGCTGACGTCGCGCTCGCCCGCCTGCACGAGTCTGACGCCACCATGGCCGCGATCGCGGAGGAGCTAGGCCACCTCGGGGCGCAGGCGCGAGCGGCGAAGGCAGAGGCAGCCCGCATCGACGCCGCGATCGACGGCGTCCGTGACGCCCATGCGAGTGATCTGGCGGAGCTGAGGCAGCTCGAAGAGCGCCTTGCCGCTGCCGAGGGGGGCGCGGACGAGGAACCCGACGTCGCCGACCGTGAGCGGCTGGCCGAGGAAGCCAGGACCGCGCGGCAGCGTGAGACCGAAGCCAGGTTGGCGCTGCGGACGGCAGAGGAGCGTGGGCGTGCTCTGCGGGGCAGGGCCGATGCACTGGAGCGAGCTGCCGAGCACGAACGGACCGCCCGAGCGGTAGCCGCGATGCGCCGCGAACGGCGTGTGCGCGAAGCCCGAACCGCTGAGGTCGTAGGTCGTGCTGCGCAGGCTGTGCTGGCGCGGCTGGAGGTCTCGCTCGAGGCTGCGCTTCAGCGTCGGACGGCGGTCGAGAGCGCGCGGGCAGATCGTGAGTCCCAGCTGTCCGCCTGCCGCCGGGAGGTTCGCGTCCAGGAGGCAGAGGTCGCTGAACTCACCTCCAGCGTCCACCGGGACGAGCTGCTGCGAGCCGAGCACCGGCTGCGGAGCGAGCAGCTCGAACAGCGATGCCTCGACGAGTTCGGCTTCGGCCTCGACACTCTCGTGTCCGAGTACGGTCCGACACAACCTGTGCCGCCAACACCGGCACTCCCCGGCGAGGACCGCGACGAAGATCCTGAGCCGACTGCCTACGTGCGTGAGGAGCAGCAGCGCCGCCTCAGGTCGGCCGAGGCGGCGCTTGCCCAACTGGGCCGCATCAACCCGCTCGCCCTTGAGGAGTTCGACGCCCTCGAGCAGCGGCACAAGTTCCTCAGCGAGCAGCTCGAGGACCTCAAGAAGACCCGCCGCGACCTTCTCGACATCGTGACCGAGGTGGACGCGAGGGTGGAGGAGGTGTTCACCTCGGCCTACCGCGACGTCGCCCGGGAGTTCGAGGAACTGTTCGCGCGACTGTTCCCTGGCGGCGAGGGCAAGCTCGTGCTGACCGAGCCCGACGACATGCTGACGTCGGGGATCGAGGTGGAGGCGCGGCCTGCTGGCAAGAAGATCAAGAGGTTGTCGCTGCTGTCGGGCGGCGAACGGTCACTGGTGGCGGTGACGTTCCTTGTCGCCCTGTTCCGGGCCCGCCCGTCACCGTTCTACATCCTGGACGAGGTGGAGGCGGCGCTCGACGACACCAACCTCGGTCGGCTGCTGGCCGTCTACGAGGAGCTTCGCGAGGCCTCCCAGCTGGTCGTCATCACGCACCAGAAGCGGACGATGCAGGTGGCCGACGCCTTGTACGGGGTCACCATGCGAGGCGATGGGGTCTCGGCCGTCATCAGCCAGCGGCTTCGGGAGCCAGAGCGCGTCTGACCACCGTGCAGGGGTAACGTCGGTCACACTTGCCGACGACTATCGCTCAGGCGCCTTGGCGGGCCGATGCCCGTGGCACCATGGGATCCAGGCTCCGGACGCTGAGCCATCCCCCTCTCGGACCGAAAGACTTACCTTCCTGATGCTCCTGATCGCCTTTGCCCTGCTCGTCGTGCTCGTTCTTGCCGGGCTCGTCACCGCCTTCGTGGCGTTCCCGCATCGAGGTCACGACATCCCCCACGCACCCTGGTTGTCGGATGCCATGTTGAGAACGCGTGACAAGTTCCGCCCCTGAGATCCGAGCCCTGAGCCTTCGAGGACCGTCTCGCTCGTGTGTCCGGGCCCTGAGTACCTGAGCTCGCTGCGCCCCTGACCCTGTCCGACCAGTGACCGACGTCGAGCTGTTCGACGTCTGCGAGGATGACTGATCGTGGAATTCGTACTCGTCGCCATCGGCATCATCGTCCTCGCACTCGCCCTCGTGGTCGGTCTGGTCACGACCAGAGGGCGAAGCCGCCCACCTGGCGACGTAGCGCCGCCCGACATCTCGACCCGGTCCCGCACTGGTGACAGCGGCGACGGCGCGCACGGCGGTACGGATGTGGCCGTCAAGCCACCGGTGCTCCCCGACGACGCCCTCTCGGGCGGCGACCTCGCCACCGCGCCGACAATCGAACGTCCGGACCCGGTCGCCGGCCGCCTGCAACGGCTGCGCCTGCGGCTGGTCCGCTCCTCGTCCACCCTGGGCGTCGCGCTGCTCGCCCTGCTGTCGCGTGACCGCATGGACGAGGAGACGTGGGAGGAGATCGAGGACACCCTCCTGACCGCCGACGTCGGGGTGGCGCCCACCCAAGAGCTGGTCGAGCGGTTGCGCGGAAGGATGCGCTCTCAGGGCGCCTCCGGCTTGGAAGCCCGAGCACTCCTGCGCGAGGAGCTGGTCGCTCTTGTTGACCCGTCTCTGGACCGATCGCTCCACACCGACCGCAACGGCCTCAAGCCGGCGATTGTCATGGTCGTCGGCGTCAACGGGGTCGGCAAGACCACCACGGTCGGCAAGATCGCACGGATGCTGGTGGCTCAGGACAAGGACGTCCTGCTGGGGGCGGCCGACACGTTCCGAGCCGCGGCGGCCGACCAGCTACAGACGTGGGGCGAACGCGTCGGCGTGCCCACGGTGCGCGGAGCCGAGGGTGCCGACCCAGCGAGCGTCGCCTTCGAGGCGGCTCGCGCCGGTGTCGAGCAGGAGGTGGACACGGTCCTGGTGGACACCGCGGGCCGGTTGCACACCAAGACCGGGCTCATGGATGAGCTCGGGAAGATGAAGCGGGTCATCGAGAAGCAGGCCGAGGTCGACGAGGTCCTTCTCGTCATCGATGCCACCACCGGCCAGAACGGGCTCACCCAGGCACGGATCTTCTCCGAGGCGGTCAATGTGACCGGCATCGTGCTGACCAAGCTGGACGGCACGGCCAAGGGTGGCATCGTGATCGCGGTTCAGCGAGCTCTCAACGTCCCGGTGAAGCTCGTCGGACTCGGCGAAGGGCCTGATGACTTGGCCCCCTTCGAAGCGGAGACCTTCGTGGACGCCCTGCTCGGAGCCTGATCCGAGCACGCGCCGCTCCAGTGCGGACCTCGGTGTCGCCTGCTGTCAGCTCACGCGGCTTCCTGCGGGGGTGCCATCGCCCAGCGGATGGTGCGGGTGAGAACCTGGCCGGCGGCGCGCACAGCGACGGCCTCGGTCAGCGGCAGATAGGGCAGCCGTAGGGGTAGGCGCGCCCATACCGGCAACAGCCCTACGGCCGCGGCACCCAGCACGCCGTACGCCGGACGGGCGAAGTACGGGATCGGCGGGTTGAGCAGCATGAAGCGAGCCGCCGTGCGCGCCTCCGTCGTCCCAGCGAGCTCGGGCCGGTAGCTCTGCAACTGGTCGGCGAGCTCGGCCTCGGTGACCGGGGGGTCGATGACTCCGAGGGCGCGGGCGACGCGCGCGGTGTCGAAGACGTACCCATCGCGGCCGTCGGCGTCCAGCGGCTCGGCGCCGTATCGCTGGTGGGCTCGCAGGAAGCTGTCGATCTCCGCCAGGTGCACCCAGCGCAGCAGGTGCGGATCGGAGGCGGCGTAGGGGCGGCCGTCGGGGGCAGTCCCGGTGATCCGCGAGTGGATGCCGCGAATTCTGGCCACCATCGCCTCGGCGTCGTCGGAGGAGCCGAACGTCGTGACAGCGAGAAAGTGGCTGGTGCGCTGCAGACGCCCCCAAGGGTCGCCGCGGTACCCGGAGTGACCAGCAACACCAGCCATGGCAAGGGGATGCAAGGACTGCAGGAGCAGTGCTCGAAGTCCGCCGACGAACATCGAGGCGTCGCCGTGCACTCGGCGGATCGGACGGTCCTCGGCGAACCAGCGCGGGCCCTCAGCTGTCGCGATGCGGTCGCGGCGGCTCGGCCCCTCCGGCCCGGCCACGCGCTCGAAGAGCAGCTGCCCCAGCTGTTCACGGACCAGCTCCACCGTCACCCTCATTCCGCAAGTATTGCGGGCACCGCAAGCGGCTCGTCTGCCTGCGGCCCGCCGCTTGCAAGCCTCCGGCTACCGCCGACATGTCACTCAGGGCCGGTCTCGGCGACCTGTCGAGTTCACACGGTTGTAACCGGGGCGGGACAGGTGTCACACGCCCGCAACACGGCCCGCTAGTTGCGGAAACGTGGCTCGGGGAGGGTGGGTTCAAAGATCGAGGACGCTGCCGTGCCGCAGACGCTGGAGTCTCGCCGCGGACAGCCACCCAACCCGAACGAGGAGACATCGTCCATGAACTCTGGAGACACCGCCTGGGTGCTGGCGAGCGCCGCACTGGTGCTGCTGATGACCCCAGGCCTTGCCTTGTTCTACGGCGGCATGGTCCGTTCGAAGAGCGTGCTCAACATGATCATGATGAGCTTCGGCGCGATGGGAGTGGTGGGGGTCCTCTGGGTCCTGTATGGCTACTCGATGGCATTCGCCGATGACGTCGGCGGCGGACTCGTCGGGAGCCCGACCGAGTTCTTCGGTCTGAGCCAGCTGATGGGGACCAATGGACTCGAGGGGGGCTTCGCGGCCAACGACCTGGTCTTCACGATCCCGTCGATGGCGTTCGTCGCCTTCCAGGCGGTCTTCGCCATCATCACCGTCGCCCTGATCTCCGGTGCCATCGCGGATCGGGCCCGGTTCGGCACCTGGATGGTCTTCACCGCCATCTGGGCCACCGTCGTGTACTTCCCGGTCGCGCACTGGGTGTTCGCATTCGACGGTGCGGAGTCCGCCACAGGCGGATGGATCGCCAACCAGCTCCTGGCCATCGACTTCGCCGGTGGTACTGCCGTGCACATCAACGCCGGGGCCGCAGCCCTCGCGCTGGCACTCGTGCTCGGCAAGCGGGTCGGATGGCAGCGCGACCAGATGCGTCCGCACAACCTTCCCCTCGTCATGCTGGGCGCAGGACTGCTGTGGTTCGGCTGGTTCGGCTTCAACGCCGGCTCGGCGCTGGCAGCGAACGGACAAGCCGCCGAAGTGTTCGTCAACACCATGGTCGCCACCTGCGCAGCCATGCTCGGCTGGCTGCTGACCGAGCGCATTCGCGATGGGCACGCCACCTCCCTGGGTGGAGCGTCCGGAGTGGTGGCCGGCCTGGTCGCCATCACCCCGGCCTGCTCGGCGCTCTCACCGGTGGGCAGCATCATCTTGGGCCTGGTCGCCGGTGCCCTGTGCGCCCTGGCCGTGGGCCTGAAGTATCGCTTCGGCTTCGACGACTCACTCGACGTGGTCGGCGTCCACCTCGTAGGTGGGCTCGTCGGCACGATCGGCGTCGGCTTGCTGGGCACTGCGACCGCGACCGCCGGAGTCGACGGGCTGCTGTACGGCGGTGGCGTCGACCAGCTCTGGCGGCAGAGCGTCGGGGCCGGCGCCGTGCTGGCGTACTCCTTCCTCGTCACCTATGTGATCGGGTTCGGGCTGGACAAGACCCTCGGCTTCCGCCTCGACGAGGAGGACGAGGTCACCGGGATCGACAACAGTGACCACGCCGAGACCGCCTACGACTTCCACCAGGCGTTCGGGACGCGGACACCTGCCGGTATCCAGGCGGCGGCGGAGGCCCGCAACATCAACACGAGCGACAAGGAGGGTGCGAACGCATGAAGCTGATCACCGCTGTTATCAAGCCGCACAAGCTGGAAGACGTCAGGTCTGCCCTCGAGACGTTCGGCGTGACCGGCATGACGGTCACCGAGGCGAGCGGGTACGGCCGCCAGAAGGGTCACACGGAGGTCTACCGCGGCGCGGAGTACGACATCTCCCTGATTCCCAAGGTCCGCCTCGAGATCGTCATCGAGGACGACGAGGTGGAGGACGTCATGGGCGTCATCGCCAAGAGCGCGCAGACCGGGCGCATCGGTGACGGCAAGGTGTGGGTGACGCCCGTCGAGACCGTCCTGAGGGTGCGCACGGGTGACCGTGACGCCAGCGCGGTCTGAGCAACGCCGCGCCAGGTCACAAGCCGCGGACGAGAGGCTGCGCTCGCTGTGGGAATCGGCCACGTCGGCCGGCGATGTTCCTGCCACGGGCGTAGCCCTCGTTGCGGTTGGGGGCTACGGGCGTCGGCAGCTGTCGCCGCAGAGCGACCTCGATGTCGTCCTGCTGGCGGGCGACGGATACGACGATCGGGCGCTGGGGGACCTGGCCGAGAGTCTGTGGTACCCGCTGTGGGACGACAACGTCGCGCTCGACCACTCCGTCCGGACCGAGAGCGAGCTGCGGTCAGCCGCCGCGGCGGACCTGCGGGTCGCGCTAGGAGTCCTGGACCTGCGGCATGTCTGTGGCGACCCGGCCCTGACCCTCGGGGCGCGCAGCTTGATCCTGACCGACTGGCGACGGGGCGCGAAACGCCGGCTGCCTTTGCTGGCCGAGCACACCCGGGAGAGGTGGCGACGCGTCGGTGACCTGGCCCACGCCACCACGCCGGATCTCAAGGACGCTCATGGCGGGCTGCGCGACGTCACCACCCTGAGAGCCTTGCTCGCGAGCTGGCTCATCGACGTGCCGGCCGCCGAGCTCGAACGGCTCAACGTGCAGCTTCTCGAGGTCCGCGATGCGTTGATGGAGACCACGGGACGGTCAACCGACCGGCTCGTCGCGGACTACCTGGCTGAGGTGGCAACCCGGTGCGGGCACCCCCACCCGGATTCGCTGCGCTCGTCGCTCATGACGACCGGCCGGGCCATCGCCCATCTGGCGTCGGTGGCGATGCGCAACGTCGACTGGATGCTGACCCCCGCCCGAGCGAGCGGTCCACGCCGACCGGTCCTGGACACGGTGGCGTCCGGAGTCGGCGCCTACCGCGGCGAGGTCGTGCTGAGCGACCGGGCACGGCCGGCTAGTGACCCCCTGCTGGGGCTCAGGGCGGCCGAGGCAGCCGCTACCCGTGACCTCGTGCTCACCGACGCCGCAGCCGCCCGCCTGGGCCGCGAGCTGGCCCCGCTGCCGACACCGTGGCCCGCCGAGGGTCGAGCGCTCTTCACGACTCTGCTGGGGTCGGGACCCGGCCTGGTCGACGTCTGGGAGAGCCTCGACCAGTACGGGGTCATCGACGCGATGCTGCCCGAGTGGAAGCGCGTGCGCCACCTCGCTCCTCAGTCGCCCGTGCACCACTTCACGGTCGACCGGCACCTCGTGCAGACCTGCGTCGAGGTCGCCCCGCTCCTCGGCCGGAGCGTCGAGCGACCGGACCTGCTCGTGACTGCGGCGCTCCTGCATGACATCGGCAAGGGCGGTGACGGCGACCACAGTGCAGTGGGCGAGCCGATCGCTCGCGAGGTAGCCGAGCGGGTGGGCTTCCGGTCAGCTGATGTCGACGTCATCGCCCGGCTGGTGCGTCACCATCTGACCCTCGTCGAGGCTGCCACCTCGGAGGACCTCGACGACCCAGCGACGGCCGAAAGGGTCGCCCAGGCGGTGGCTGATGTGCCGACGCTCGAGCTGCTCGCGGTCCTCACCGAGGCCGACGCCCTCGCCACCGGGCCGGCGGCCTGGTCACCGTGGCGCAAGCGACTTGTGGAGACGCTCGTTGAACGGGTCCGCCGTCACCTGCATCTGCACACTGTCGACGTGGATGGCCCGTCGACAAGGTCCAAAGCCCGGCCCCGGCGTCGCGCCGCCGGCTGAGGCGGTGCCAGACGGACGGCCGGACCGCCGTCGTGCGCCGAGCGTGGTGACGGCAACCGTGCAGGCCACACGTGCCCGGGGCAGAGGTCGACGCGGGTAGGCTGGGTCGGACGTCACGACGGCGTACGACGACCTTCAGCCCCGAGCCCCAAGGACGAGCGAACCGTGTTCAACACGCTCCAAGATCGCCTCAACACGACGTTCAAGAACCTCCGTGGCAAGGGCAGGTTGTCCGAGGCCGACGTCGATGCCACCTGTCGCGAGATCCGCATCGCCCTGCTGGAGGCTGACGTTGCGCTTCCGGCGGTCAGGGAGTTCATCGGGCGCGTACGCGAGCGCGCCAAGGGGGCCGAGGTCAGCGAGGCGCTGAACCCGGCCCAGCAGGTCATCAAGATCGTCAACGACGAGCTGATAACGATCCTTGGCGGCGAGACACGGCGGCTGCGCTTCGCCAAGACTCCTCCGACGGTGATCATGCTGGCCGGTCTCCAGGGCTCGGGAAAGACGACCCTGGCGGGCAAGCTGGGCCGTTGGCTCAAGGAGCAGGGCCGTACCCCGATGCTCGTGGCCGCCGACCTCCAGCGCCCCAACGCCGTGAACCAGCTCGAGGTGGTGGGTGCTCAGGCGAAGGTCGCCGTGTTCGCTCCGGAGCGGGGCAACGGGGTCGGTGATCCGGTGGAGGTCGCCCGCGCGGCGATAGCCGAGGCCAAGCGCAAGCTCTACGACGTCGTCGTCGTCGACACCGCGGGTCGCCTCGGCGTCGACGCCGAGCTCATGCAGCAGGCCGCCGACATCCGCGACGCCGTCCAGCCCGACGAGATCTTGTTCGTGGTGGACGCCATGATCGGCCAGGACGCGGTCGTGACCGCCCAGGCGTTCCTTGACGGCGTCGGCTTCACCGGCGTCGTACTCTCCAAGCTGGACGGTGACGCGCGAGGCGGTGCAGCCCTTTCGGTGGCGCAGGTCACCGGCCGACAGGTCATGTTCGCGTCCAACGGCGAGAAGCTCACAGACTTCGACATCTTCCACCCCGACCGGATGGCGTCGCGCATCCTCGGCATGGGCGACATGCTGACGCTGATCGAGCAGGCGGAGAAGGCATTCGACGCCGAGTCCTCCGCCAAGGCCGCCGCAAAGCTGCAGGGCAAGGGCGGCGACTTCACCCTCGACGACTTCCTGGAGCAGATGCAGGCGGTCCGCAAGATGGGCTCGCTGTCGAAGATCATGGGCATGATCCCCGGGATGGCGCAGTTCCGCGACCAGCTGGAGAACTTCGACGACCGTGAGATCGACCGGATCCAGGCGCTCATCCTCTCGATGACACCGGCCGAGCGTGCCAACCCCAAGATCATCGACGGCTCTCGCCGGAGCCGGATCGCCCGTGGGTCGGGTCGAGCGGTGAGTGACGTCAACCAGCTGGTGGACCGCTTCTTCGAGGCGCGGAAGATGATGATGTCCATGGCGTCCGGTGGCGGCATGCCAGGGCTGCCCGGCATGCCGGGGATGGGCGGCAAGCGGACCAAGGCGCGCAAGCCGCCGTCGCAGCAGCGCAGCAAACGTGGATCGGGAAACCCCGCCAAGCGGGCCGCGCAGGCTCACGCTGCTACCGCAGCACCGGCTGCTCCTGTCTCCAGCGGCCCCGCGGCGTTCGGGTTCGGCAGCGAAGGTGCACCTCCCGCTGGCGGCGGCGACAAGGTTCAGACCGGCACGGGTAAAGGGCTGCCGGAGGGGTTCGAGCTTCCCAAGGACCTTCGCGACCTGCTCTGAGCAGCGATGCGTCGACGCGCAGCTATGTGATGGGCGCAGTGCAGGACGTACCCTGACGGCCCGGTCTCAGGTGACCCGGTCGACCTGCGAGTCGACGAAGCGCGCGTACCTGCGCTGCCCGAGCGACGTCAGGTGGTAGCCGTCCGAAGCGATCCAGCCTGGGTGGCCGCTGCTCTTGCGGTACCAGTTGATCAGCCGTACGCGACCGAAGTCACCGGCGCACGCGCCGAGTACGCGGTTGTTATGGGCTCGCCACACCCGGGGCACGCGGTTGTTGACCAGGAAGACGGCGCGGTGCGGGACTGCGGCGACCGCGCTGTGGCACTGCCGCAGAGTCGCGTAGCCGTTGGTACCGAGTCCGAGCACGATATTGCGGGGAAGTCGTCCGCTGCGGCGGTAGCTACGCAGTACGTTGTCCGCCGAGGAGAACTGTCGGCTCACGACCGCGTCCACCCGGCGGAAGCCGCGTGCCCGGAGCTCGTCGGCGGCACCGAGCATGACCGAGTCGCCAACCGCGACACGGCCACGCGGGATGGCCGCCGCCGCAGACGATGCCGGCAGAGCGGCTGGGGCGGGGGCAAAGCTCGCGATCAGGCTGGTCAGCATGATCGCGACAACGGCGGCTGCGCGCGCGCCCCGTCCCGGGGTGAACCTACTCATGGGTTGCTCCTGGCCTCTGGGGAAATGAACGCGGAACTATAGCCTGAGCTCGTCAGATCCCTGTTCACCCGCGCTGCAAGCCCTTCAGGAGCGCCTCCTTCACCAGCAGTGCATAGGCCGCAGCTCCCGTCGACCCCGGGTGGACGCCGTCCGGGCCGAGGTTCGCGCTGTTGCGAGTCGTCTCGGACTTCCAGTCCGCGAGCACCGCGTTGTCGTACTGCGGAACGATCTCGTCGAGGAGCTTGTCGTTAGGAGCCTCCCATGTCCGCGGCACAGACACATTGACGACAACGACGACGGGTCGATCCGCCAGCATGTCCAACATGTCACGCAGGTCGTCGGCGTCGATGATCCCGTTGCTGCCGGTGTGGAGCACGACTGCTCGTCTGAGTTCGCCTTCGCCCGCCAGGGCCTCGAGACGATCGCGGAGCTCGTATGCCTGCATCCCCACCTCAGCGATCACGCGCACTCGGCCGAGCTCTTCTCGCAGTGCCGCGCTGGCCGCAATCAGGACGGAGTCCCCCATGGCAAGGACGGGGGGAATCCGCGGGCGCTGCTTGTCAGGGGGTCGTCGATCGGGCTGCTGATTCTCGCCGTCGGCCGGGCGGGGCGCGGGGGACCGGCGGCCCGGGGAGGAGTCGTCGCCGGCTCGGCTGACGCCGTCGTTTCCGACTTGGTCGATGCCTTGTTCGCCGCCATGGATGACCGGAGCGACCTGGACCTGACCCTGAGGGACCGCCGAGGGGGTCGCCCGGGCGAGCCCCGACACCGCCAGACCGGTGATGAGGACCGAGGTGAGCAGCGGAGCCACCGCCCGGGTGACTGCCGGCCAAGGCCCCGGGCGCAGGTGCCGGCGGAGCCGGGCGAGTACCTGGCGGTCCCGGAACGGCGCCTCCACCCAGCGGTAGGTCAACGCTGCCAGCCCGAACGTGAGGAGCAGCCTCAGGGCCGCGTTGGGCAACCCGGTCAGGCCGATATCGATGCCCGGCCTCAACAGCAGGAACACCGGCCAGTGCCAGAGGTACAGCCCGTACGACCGGTCCCCGATCCATTGCAGCGGAGGCAGGCTCATCACTCGCTCAATCAGTGTCCCGGGGTACACCGCAGCGGCGACAAGCACCGCCACGGCCAGGGAGAAGGCGAGGAACCCGCCGCGGTACAGCACTTGGGAGAACTCACTGACCTCGACGAAGGCCCAGACCACGGTGACCAGCGATACCACACCGAGGAGATTGAAGACCGTGCGTATCGCCGGCACCGACGACGTCGGTCGCTGCGCCGTCCATAACACCGCGAGGGCTGCTCCGGCCATCAGACCGAAGGCGTGCGTGTCGGTGCCGAAGTACAGCCGCGATGGGTCGTGCGGGACCGGTCGGTCCCCGAGCACCGCGAGTGCGCTCATCAGCAGGGTTGAGACCACCGCCCCGCTGGCCGCGACGTAGTACAGGAAGCGGCGTCCTCCTCCTCGTCGCATCACCAGCAGCACCACGAGCGGCCAAAGGAGATAGAACTGTTCCTCGATGGCGAGCGACCACAGGTGGCCGAGCAGCGGTGGCTCGGCCATGACCTCGAAGTACGACCTCTCCTCGGCGATGAACCACCAGTTCGAGATGTAGAGGACCGAGGCGAGGGTGTCTTCGCGGAGCCCGTAGACCCACTCTGGATGGAAGATCACGGTCCAGGCGGAGGTGGCGATCAGGACGGTGAGGAGCGCTGGAAGCAGGCGCCGCGCTCGGCGCACGTAGAACCGCCCGAGCCGAATCTCACCGGCCTTGTCGAACTCTGTGAGCAGCAGGGCGGTGATGAGGAACCCGCTGATGACGAAGAAGACGTCGACGCCCAGAAAGCCTCCGAGCATCCACGACGCGCCGAGGTGGTAGAAGAGCACACCAAGAATCGCGACTGCCCGCAGCCCATTCAGCCCCCGCAGAAATGGCACGTCTCATTGTGGGAGGCCGCGGCTCCGGCGGACGAGAGCGACACGGCAGCCGTGGCATAACCGTCACCCGATGCTCATCCGCTGGTGACTCTGGACGGCTTCGTTTCGGACGACCGCCGGTGAACTTGGGTAGCGTCTCGACCATGACAACGCCGCCGGTGTCGACGCCTTCGGTCGAGCCTTCCCGATTCAAGGTCAGCGGCGTCGTGCTCCCCGAGCGTGAGCATCGCGAGCTCTTCGTCGTGGACGGTCGGGTCAGCTATGAGCCCGTAGGAGATGCGGACCTGGTCGCGACCGGCTGGATCGTCCCGGGGCTCGTGGATGCGCACTGCCACATCGGCCTTGACGCGCACGGTGCGGTTCCGGACGACGTCAGTGAGGAGCAGGCCCTGTCCGACCGCGCCGCCGGTACGCTCCTTGTTCGAGACGCCGGCTCCGCGGCCGACACCCGGTGGATGGATGAGCGCCCGGACCTGCCTCAGATCATTCGAGCAGGACGTCACATCGCGAGGCCGCGGCGCTACATCCGCAACTACGCCCACGAGGTCGAGCCCGACGATCTGACGGGTCGCGTCGTCGAGGAGGCCCGACGCGGCGACGGGTGGGTGAAGCTGGTGGGTGACTGGATCGACCGCGATACGGGCGACCTGGCTCCGAGCTGGCCGGCAGAGTCGCTGAGATCGGCCATCGATGCCGCCCATGAGCATGGCGCCCGCGTGACCGCGCACGTCTTCGGCGAGGACGCCTTGCCGGACCTGCTCGCGGCCGGCATCGACTGCATCGAGCACGGGACAGGCATGTCGGCCGCCCTGATCGACGACATGGCCACCAGGGGCGTGGCGTTGGTGCCGACGGTGAGGCAGCTCGAGAACTTCCCCGAGTACGCGGCTGCAGGCGAGGCCAAGTTCCCCCGCTACGCGGCGCACATGCGGGCGCTGTTCGCCCGTCGTCACCACACGATTCGAGCTGCCTACGAGGCGGGGGTCGAGATCTATGCGGGGACCGACGCCGGTGGCGTGCTGCCACATGGGTTGATCGGTGTGGAGGTGGCGATCCTCCACAGCTATGGGCTGTCTGCGGTCGATGCGCTGGGAGCAGCCAGCTGGCGGGCTCGCTCGTGGCTCGGCGCGAACCAGCTCGCCGAAGGAGACCGGGCCGACTTCGTGGTCTACGACGCCGATCCATTGCTGGATATCGATGTGGTGTCGCACCCGAGTCGGGTCGTGCTGCGCGGGAGAGTCGTGTCCTGACGCAGAACGGTGCCGTGGCCGCCCAGGGCAGCCACGGCACCCAGTCCTGCATGTCGCCCGGCTGGAGACCGAGCGACGGTGTCGGCTCACACTGTCGCGTGGTCCCTGCTCAGGCAGCGCCGCGGTGGTCCCTGTTCAAGCAGCGCCGCGGTGGTCCCTGTTCAGGCAGCGCCGGTCGACGTAGCGCCGAGGTAGCCGTTCGGGTCCAAGACGTACTTCTTGGAGGCGCCAGCGTCGAACTCCTGGTAACCACGCGGGGCGTCGTCGATCGAGATGGCTGTGGCGTTGACTGCCTTCGCGATCTGCACCCTGTCGTGCAGGATCGCCATCATCAACTGGCGGTGGTACCTCATCACGGGGCACTGTCCCGTCATGAAGCCGTGCGACTTGGACCATCCAAGCCCCAGCTGGAGCGACAGCGAACCCTGCTTGGAGGCGTCGTCGACAGCGCCGGGGTCGCTGGTCACGTAGAGACCAGGGATACCAAGCGCACCGCCGGCGCGAGTGATGTCCATCAGCGAGTTCAGCACACTGGCAGGCTGCTCATGGTCGGAGTCACTTCCGTGGCCCCGGGCCTCGAATCCCACCGCGTCGACACCGCAGTCGACCTCGGGTACACCGAGGATCTGCTCGATCTGGTCCTTGATCTCGCCCTTCGACACGTCGATGGTCTCAGCCCCGAAGCTGCGGGCCTGAGCCAGCCGCTCCTCGTTGAGATCGCCGACGATGACGACGGCTGCGCCGAGCAGCTGCGCCGAGACGGCTGCCGCGAGCCCGACGGGGCCGGCCCCGGCGACGTACACGGTCGAGCCGACGCCTACGCCGGCTGTCACGCAGCCATGGAACCCGGTCGGGAAGATGTCCGACAGCATGGTCAGGTCCAGGATCTTGTCCATCGCCTGGTCCTTGTCGGGGAACTTCAACAGGTTCCAGTCGGCGTACGGCACAGCGACGTACTGCGCTTGCCCGCCGACCCAGCCGCCCATGTCGACGTAGCCGTAGGCCGATCCCGGACGGTCGGGGTTCACGTTGAGGCAGATCCCGGTTCTGCCCTCCTTGCAGTTGCGGCAACGGCCGCAAGCGATGTTGAAGGGCACCGAGCAAAGGTCGCCCTCCTTGATGAACTCCACTCCCGGCCCGACCTCGACCACCTCGCCGGTGATCTCATGGCCGAGAATGAGCCCTTCGGGTGCCGACGTGCGGCCGCGGACCATGTGCTGGTCACTGCCGCAGATGTTGGTCGCAACGGTTTTCAGAATGACGGCATGCGGGAGCTGGCGCCCGACGTTGTCGGGGTTGACGCCCGGCCCGTCCTTGAGTTCGAAGGTGGGGTAGTCGATGGTCTGTACTTCAACTCTTCCGGTGCCGGTATAGGCGACGGCCTTGTTGTCTGACATAGCGCAGTGCCCCTTCTGGCACGCCGGCGCGTGCCGGCGTTGCCCGTGTTCTCTGCTCACTGAGCGGCAGGCGGACGCCTCGGTGCGTCCTCGTCGTCAACGTAGTCCTCTGGATCGGCGCGGGCTAGAGGCGTGGTCGGAAGTTCACTGACGCATCGGATTGGATCGCAGCGACGCATTCTGGCAAACTGTTGGCCGACTTCGAGTTGCGTCGGCCCTCTCACCGGCACAACCCGAAACCTGAGTGACGTCACCCTGTCCCCACGGGTCTTGCCGATCACCACCACATCAGACACCTCAAGGAGACACCACACCTGTGGCCGTCAAAATCAGGCTGAAGCGCATGGGCAAGGTCCGTGCACCGTACTACCGCATCGTCGTCGCGGACTCCCGCACCAAGCGTGATGGTCGCGTCATCGAGGAGATCGGCAAGTATCACCCCAAGGAGGACCCCAGCTTCATCGAGGTCAACTCTGAGCGGGCGCAGTATTGGCTCGGCGTCGGCGCGCAACCGAGCGAACCCGTCACGGCGATCCTCAAGGTCACCGGCGACTGGCAGCTCTTCAAGGGCGAAGCCGCCCCGGCTCCGATGCTCGTGGCCGAGCCTCGGCGGGACAAGACCGAGATCTTCAACGAGGCTCTCAAGGACTCCCATGGCGAGCTGGCCACCGAAGCGGTGACGGCCCGCAAACCCGCCAAGAAGGCTGCGACGGCCGAACCCGCGGCTGCCGGGGCAGGGGGGGACACGCAGGCACAGGCGCCCGCCACCGAGGGCAGTGAGTCGACGACCGCGGCGGCGGACTCCGCCGTCAGCGACACCGCCACAGAGTCCACCGACACGGCGAGCCTTGAGGCGCCAACGGACAGCCTCGGGACGGCAGACGGCGAGAGCCCGGCTGACGCGGCCGCCACTGAGAGCCCCGAGGGTGCTGTGGCGCCCGGTGCTGACGCGGCTCCCGCGTCAGGTGAGACAGACATGGCTGCCGGCGTGGCCGAGACCAAAGCCACGGCCGAAGACGAGAGCACTGGGGCCTGATAGTGCTCACCGAGGCTCTCGAGCACCTGGTACGCGGCATTGTCAGCAACCCTGACGACGTGCGAGTCGCCACCCGGGTACAACGGGGCCGTAACCCGCGGTTCGCCGGCCGTGGTGAGACGCTCGAGGTGCGCGTCGACCCTGACGACCTCGGCAGGGTCATCGGCAGAGGTGGTCGTACTGCGACTGCGCTGCGCACCGTCCTCCAGGCGTTGAGCGGTCAGCAGAACATCCGGATCGACTTCGTCGATGTGGACAAGCACCGCTGACTGGTTGTGCGGTGGACAGCATCGAACTGCTCGTAGGCAGGGTCGGCCGGGCTCACGGGATCCGTGGCGACGTCGTCGTCGAGGTCAGAACCGATGAGCCGGACCGGCGCTTCGCGCCGGGTACGGCGTTCGAGACGGCACGAGGCCGCCTCACGGTGCAGCGCAGTCACTGGCACGGCCAGCGCCTGCTGCTGACCTTCGCCGAGGCCCGGGACAGACTCGCGGCTGAGGCGCTGCGAGGAGTGGAGCTGCGCATCACGGTGGACTCCGACCAGCGTCCCGACGACCCCGAGGAGTTCTACGACCACCATCTCATCGGACTTCGTGCGCAGGGAGTGTCGGGCCAGGTGTTCGGCGAGGTGGCGGACGTGTTGCACCTGCCGGCCCAGGACGTCCTGGTGCTCCGACGAGACGGTCGTGAGGTTCTCGTGCCCTTTGTCGCGGAGCTCGTCCCCGAGGTGAACGTCTCAGCAGGCACGCTGGTGGTCGTCGAACGGCCAGGCTTGCTGGACGACGAGGACGCGGAATCTGCCCCGGCGACCGACGCGGCCGCCGACAACGGAGGCTGACTTTTTGCGTATCGACGTGGTGTCGATCTTCCCCGGCTACCTCGAGCCGCTCGCGCTGGGACTGCTCGGACGAGCCCGGGCCGACGGCCTGCTCACCCTCAACGTGCACGATCTGCGGAACTGGGCGCATGACCGTCATCGCACGGTCGACGACACTCCGTACGGCGGGGGAGCCGGCATGGTGATGAAACCCGAACCGTGGGGGGAGGCGCTCGATGAGCTGACCGGCGGCACCGAGGACAGAGGTCGTCTCATCATCCCGACGCCGTCAGGGACACCGTTCACCCAGTCGCTCGCCGGGCAGTTGGCGACGGAGCGGAGGCTGATCTTCGCGTGCGGCCGCTACGAAGGGATCGACCAGCGCGTCAGCGACCACTACGCCAGGCGCATGCCGGTCTCCGAGATCAGCATCGGTGACTACGTCCTCAGTGGAGGCGAGGTGGCGGCCATGGTGATCATCGAGGCTGTGGCCCGGCTCCTTCCCGGCTTCGTCGGGAACCCTCACTCGCTCGTCGAGGAGTCACACGTCGTTGGCGCCGGCGGGTTGCTCGAGTACCCGGTCTACACCAAGCCGGCGCTGTGGCGCGGCGAGGAGGTGCCGGAGGTCCTCCTGACTGGCCACCATGGGCGCATCGCACGATGGAGGCGGGAGCAGGCGTTGCTCCGCACCGCAGCCAGACGACCGGACCTGCTCGCATCAGTTCGCCCGGACCTCAGCGCTCACGACGTCGACACCTTGGCGGCCCACGACCAGGATGCGGCATCGGGAGCCCCGCCTGGAACCTGAGCCCCGTCCGTGGTTTAGGGGAACGTCCGGTTCATATGGCAAACTTGTCGGTTGGTGCTGTGCGACAACAAGCGACTTCGTCGACGTGCCGGTTCTGCCGCAGGGGGACCGAGCCAGCCGCCCACCACCACCTGACCCGCATCACCCAATGCGTGGATGGCCTGTGGCATCGACGAGGAAGTGACCTGGCATGACGAACACCATTGACGCGCTCGCCGCGCAGATCAACCGCAGCGATGTCCCCGAGTTCCGTCCAGGCGACACCCTCAAGGTCCACGTCAAGGTCGTCGAGGGCACCAGGTCACGTGTGCAGCTCTTCCAGGGCGTGTGCATCCGCGTCCAGGGATCCGGCATCGGCCGTACCTTCACGGTTCGCAAGGTGAGTTTCGGCGTCGGAGTCGAGCGCACGTTTCCGCTGCACACGCCGATCATCGACCGCATCGAGGTCGTGACCCGCGGTGACGTACGCCGAGCCAAGCTGTACTACCTACGCAACCTGCGCGGCAAGGCGGCCAAGATCAAGGAGAAGCGGGAAGCTCCGGTCGCTCGCTGACATCGCGAGTTAGGCTCGCCCGGTGACTTCGAACTCGGGCGGCACCTCCCCGGAAGGCCGGCCCAAGGACGAGGCCATGTTCGGACGAACGGTCGCGCCCACCGACGATGCTGCGAGTGCGCACGGGCCTCCCGGCGCTGCCGCACCGCGGTCGACTGCCCGCAAGCCGCTGCCGCTCTGGCAGGAGGCGATTCTCCTGGTCGGCATTGCCATCGTGCTGGCGCTGCTCTTGAAGACCTTCTTCCTGCAGGCGTTCTACATCCCGTCGGGATCCATGCGTGACACGCTCGAGATCAATGACCGGATCCTGGTACAGAAGGTCTCCTACTGGTTCGGCGACGTCCAACGGGGAGACATCGTCGTGTTCGACGACCCGGCCCACTGGCTCGGGGAGGAGGACGGCGCCATCGCCTCCAACGTCGTCACCAAGGCGATGTCCTTCGTCGGCCTCTATCCCAGTGGTGGCCACCTCGTGAAACGCGTCGTCGGAGTCGGCGGAGACTCCGTCGCGTGCCGGCAAGGAGACGTCTCGGTCAACGGCGTCACTCTCGACGAGGCCGCCTACGTCACCTTGGCGCCGCAGGCATGTGATGGCCGATGGAAGGTCGAGGTGCCCGCAGACTCGCTATGGGTGCTGGGCGACAACCGCCAGAACTCCGCTGACTCGCGCGCCCACCTGGGCGACCCTGGCGGTGGGTTCATCCCTGTGGAGGATGTGGTCGGCAAGGCGTTCGTCGTCGTCTGGCCCCTCGACCGTTGGCAGCTCATCGATCGTCCGGACTCCTTCGGTGACCCGGCGCTCACGTCCGCACCGATGTCGCAGCGGCTGGGACATGAGCCGCTGACCACGACCGGGCGGGGAGGCGCCGCCGTCGTCGTCGCTGCGCTGGGCACGCGATGGCTGCTGCCGCCACGCCGCAGAATCGTGGCCGCCCCGTGAGCGACGAGCAGAGTCGCAGCCCGTCCGGCCTGCCGCAGGTGCAGCGGGCCGAGGATCGTGGTCCGTCGTCTGCGTCCGGCTCATCCACACCGGGACCGTCCGGATCAGGTGCAGCGAAGCCGACGACCTCGGGCTCGGTTGCTGGGGCAGCAGCTCGGTTCGGTCGTGAGCTCATCATCATCGTCGTGGTGGCACTGCTGGCTTCCGCGCTGTTGCGGGCCTTCGTGATGCAGGCGTTCTTCGTGCCCACCGGGTCCATGCTGCCGGGCATCCATCCCGACGACCGCATCGTGGTCAGCCGCATCGGCGACCTCGACCGCGGCGAGGTCGTCGTGTTCGAAGACCCCGGTGGGTGGATACCCGCGGCCGAGCAGGCCCCTCCTCCCGGCCCGGTCCGCAAAGCCCTCGAATGGGTGGGCGTGCTTCCCTCGTCGGGACACGAGCACTTGGTCAAGCGGTTGATCGGCCTGCCCGGCGACCGTGTCGTGTGCTGCGTCAAGGGCAAGGTCACCATCAACTCGACTCCCGTCGACGAGTCGGAGTTCCTGGCGGAGGGCAGCAAGGCGGCCGACAACGTCGAGTTCGACGTCGTCGTGCCGGCCGACCACATCTTCGTTCTGGGAGACAACCGCTACGTCTCGGGGGACTCTTCGCGCCACCTCAGCGGCCAGGACGCCTTCATTCCCATCAGCCTCGTCACCGGCAGGGCCGTGGCTGTTATCTGGCCCGCCGGAAACGCAGATCTGCTGGGGATTCCGGATGCCTACGATGACGTGCCCGATGGGCGGACCCCGCCTCGCAAGGGTGTCGTAAACTCTGTCCGCCCGGGCCTGCGCTGATTCAGAGGATTGCCCATGAGCTCTCTGCCTCGCGGCAGCACTGTGCGGCGAGACGCCGGCCTGTACGGCTACGAGCGCGCTCTGCGAAGGGTGGGCCTGGCACCGGTGGCCGGTGTGGATGAGGCTGGTCGCGGCGCGTGCGCGGGTCCGCTCGTCGCCGCCGCGGTCATCCTGCGCGACGGTCCCGCGGGCGCCATCGCAGGCCTGGCCGACTCGAAGCTGCTGACCGCTCAGGCTCGTGAACGCTGCTTTGCGCTGGTCGCCCGGCGAGCGCTCGCTTGGTCCGTCGTCGTCGTCGAGTCCGCCGAGTGCGACCAGCTGGGAATGCACGTGGCCAACGTGGAGGCGCTGCGGCGGGCACTAGCCAGGCTGGACACCCGTCCCGGATACGTTCTCACCGACGGCTTCCCGGTCGACGGGCTGGAAGTTCCGGGACTGGCGATGTGGAAGGGCGACCGGGTCGCCGGCTGTATCGCGGCCGCCTCTGTCGTGGCGAAGGTGACGCGGGACCGGATCATGACGCGGATGCACGTGGAGTTCCCTGTCTACGACTTCGCCACACACAAGGGGTACTGCACCAAGGAGCATCAAGTGGCGTTGGACGAGCACGGTCCGTGCCCGCAGCACCGCCGCCGATTCGTGAACGTCCGGCGTGCCGGTGGCTACGTCGATGCAGAGGCCGACGGTGACTGGGAGCTGGGCGAGGTCGACGAGCAGCCGATGCAGCTGAGGGTGTCGTCGTGAGCGCCGAGGACCTGGAGAAGTACGAGACGGAGATGGAGCTCCATCTCTACCGCGAGTACCGCGATGTCGTTGCCATCTTCAAGTACGTCGTGGAGACCGACCGGCGGTTCTACCTGTGCAACGCCGTCGACCTGAAGGTGCGCACCGAGGCGGGCGACGCGTACTTCGAGGTCACGATGTCTGACGCCTGGGTCTGGGACATGTACCGACCGGCACGCTTCGCCAAGAACGTCAAGGTGGTCACGTTCAAGGACGTGAACATCGAGGAGCTGTCCAAGGCCGACCTGGAGCTTCCCAAGTCCTGACGGCCTACCACGCCCGCGTGCCGATCCGTATCCACATCGGGGCGGCGCACCGGCCGGCGTTCCACAGGCCCGCCTCGCGCACTTCTGTCGCACGGTGGTTGGCCGGAGGCTGGCCATGGAGGTGAACCGTGGCACTCAGTCATGCGCAGCGAATGGCCCTGGGCGACTTCGGGGAGCGGCTCGCGTGCCGGCACCTGGTGAGTAGCGGCTTGGTCGTGCTCGACCGCAACTGGCGCTGCGCCGCGGGAGAGATCGACATCGTCGCGCGCGACGGCGAGGTGGTGGTCGTCTGCGAGGTGAAGACGCGCAGCAGCACTCGGTTCGGCACTCCTGCTGAGGCGATCACCTCAGCCAAGGCGACTCGGCTGCACCGGCTGGGACAGCTATGGCTGCGTGCGCACGCGCACCCGTGGTCAACGCTCCGAGTCGACGTGGTCACCGTCATCAGGCACCGTCGCGGACCCGCCTACGTGGAACAGATCAAAGGGGTCGGTTGATGGCGACCGGCATCAGCTACGCCGTCGCCCTGGACGGGATCGACGGGCGCGTGGTCACTGTCGAGGCCGACGTCCATGACGGGGTGCCGGGCTGGTCACTGGCCGGTCTGCCGGACACCTGCGTGAGCGAAGCTCGTGACCGCTGCCGTGCTGCCATCGTCAACAGCGGACAGAAATGGCCGGACCGCCGCATCACCGTGGCGATGTATCCGGCAGGTGTTCGCAAGGTGGGAAGCCACTACGACCTGTCCATCGCGCTGGCGCTGCTTGTGGCCTCCGGCTCGATGCGCTCAGAGGGCTTGCGCCGTACGGCCGTGTTCGGCGAGCTGGCGCTCGACGGCCGGGTTCGCGCCGTCCCCGGTGTCCTGCCGGCCGCCCTGGCTGCCGTGAATGCGGGCTTCGAGCGGGTCATCGTGCCTGCCGCCAACGCCGCTGAGGCGGCTCTCGTCGAAGGTCTGCAGGTGGATCCGGTGAGCTCCCTTCGAGGCTGTATGGCCCTGCTCATGGGCACCGACCCACCGTCAGAGGCGGAGGTTCCACCGCTGCACGAAGAGGTAGGTGCACCGACCGTACGGCGTCCGCGCGTCGAGGAGCCCGACCTCGCCGACGTGCGAGGGCAGGCGCATGCGCGATGGTGCGTCGAGGTGGCAGCTGCCGGTGGACACCATCTGTTCCTCGAGGGCCCACCTGGAGCCGGCAAGACCATGCTGGCCGAACGGTTTCCAACGTTGCTGCCCGACCTGGACCTCCGACGGTCCATCGAGGTGAGCAAGATCCATTCGGTGGCGGGCCTGCTGTCTCGCGACGAGCCTCGCGTCGTCCGCCCACCGTTCCTGGCGCCGAACCACACCGACACCGTTCCCTCCGTGATCGGAGGCGGCACGAGGCTCATCAAACCCGGGGCCATCAGCCTGGCCCACCTCGGTGTTCTGTTCCTGGACGAGGCCCCGGAGTTCAAGCCCACCGTTCACGACGCGCTGCGTCAACCGCTGGAGAGTGGCGAGATCTCGATAAGGCGTGCTGACGGTTCGGCGAGGTTTCCGGCGAGCTTCCAACTCGTATGTGCGGCGAACCCGTGCCCGTGCGGGTATGGCTACGGGAAGGGACTGATGTGCACCTGCACAGCCGACCGCAAGCGCCGCTACCGAGCCCGCATCAGCGGCCCTGTGCGCGACCGCATCGACGTCGTCCACACCGTGCTTCCTGTCACGCGCGCCGAGATGCGAGAACGGGTGGGGGAGTCCGGCACCACAGCTGCGGTCGCTGCGCGGGTGTGGGCGGCCCGGCAGCGACAACAGGCACGCTTCTCGGCGCTTCCCTGGCAGACGAACGGCGAGGTCCCGGGTTACGAGTTCCGTCGGCTCTGCGGCCTGGACTCAGCGTCCGCGGGCCTCATCGAAGACGCCGTGGGCGGCGGCAGCCTCACGCAAAGAGGGGCCGATCGGGTCGCCCGCCTTGCCTGGACACTCACAGACCTTGCCGGGGAGGACGCTCCGCGGCCAGCCCACGTGCTGGAGGCGCTCTACTTGCGGACCGACGGCCTGGTCGGGCGCTGCTTCGGCTCGAGCAGCGTCGCCTGAATGGACGCCGTGGAAGAGCACGAGAGACGGGCCCGGATCGTGCTGAGTGCCATCGTCGAGCCAGGCGATCCCGACGCATGCAGGCTGGTGCGTGAGCACTCGGCCACCGCGCTGCTCCGCAAGCTCCAGGGAGGGGGGAGACTGACCGCTCCCAAGGTCGCGGCTTGGTCGCATCGCGCTCAGGCGGCCGACTACGACAGCATGGCTCGGGCAGCCGACGGTGTGGGTGCCCGGTTCGTCTGTCCCGGTGACCCCGAGTGGTGCTCCTCGCTCGATGACCTCGAGATCCTCGAGCAAGATGCGAGGGAGCGGCGCGGCGGAGCTCCTTTCGGGGTGTGGATTCGCGGAAATGCGGACCTGGCCACCGTGGCACGCCGGTGCATCGCTGTGGTCGGGTCGCGAGCGTCCACGGCGTACGGCGAGCATGTCGCCGCCGCGCTTGGGTGTGACGTCGCCGAGCGCGGCTTCACGGTGGTGACCGGTGGGGCGTACGGCATCGATGCGGCCGCACACCGTGCCGCGCTGGTGCGGCCGGCGCCGACGGTCGCCGTGCTGGCCGGGGGAATCGACATGCTGTCGCCGGCTGGCCACGCCCGGATGCTCGAACGGACGTGTGAGGAGGGCCTCCTTGTCAGCGAGGCGGCGCCGGGGTCCCATCCCACCAAGTCGCGCTTCTTGGTGCGTAACCGTCTCATTGCTGCTCTGAGCCAGGGGACGGTGGTCGTCGAGGCCGCGCTCCGCAGCGGAGCGCTCAACACGGCGCGGTGGGGCCTCGAGCTCGGCAGAGCGGTCATGGGGGTGCCCGGGCCGGTGACCTCCATGGCTTCCGGAGGAGTGCACGAGCTCCTTCGTCAGCCGGCGACGCTGCTGGTGACCGACGCCCGCGAGGTCATCGAGCACGTGTCTCCACTCGGTGAGGGGCTGGCTCCTCGCAAGTCCGGCGTGGTCCGGCCTCTCGACCTCCTCGGCACACTCAGCCGGCAGGTGCTGGACGCCACGCCCAAGTCGGGGCCGGTCCCGGCGGAGGCCATCGCTCGCCTCACCGGCCTCAGCACCGTTCAGGTCGTCGAGCAGCTGGACATCCTGGCGGACGCAGGCTTTGTCACCCAACGTCTCGATGGCTGGGTCCTTGCCCGGCCAGGCCAGGGCACCACAAGGTGAGCGGTGACGCGAAACGATGAAAACGAGCCGGCGTCGGCCGCTATTGCTGTGTGGCCAGGCGAGCCTGCGGCTGTTCGTCCCGTCAGGCTCGGGAGCCCTCTGCTTTCCGTCCGGCGTCGGCGGATCATTCCTGTTCTGTCCGTCCGGCCGACGCGGGCCATCCCTGGGCTCTCTGTCCGGCCGAGGCGGGGGGCATCCCTGGGCTCTCTGTCCGGCCGGGTCGGGTCATCCTGGGCTCCGTCCGGTGCGGAACGGGCCAACCCCGGTTGGGCGTTCGCCGGGAGCGACACGGGCGCCCTCCCGGGCAGGACCGGTTGGTGCTGACAGCATCAGGTATGCCGTCCGCCGCACCCGGTCTACCGCCGGACCTCGACGAGATCGTCGCTGCCTACCGGCGCTCCATGGAGTCCGAGCGCAACCTCGCGCCCCATACGGTGCGTGCCTACCTCGGCGACGTGACGGACTTGCTGCAGCACGCCTCCCGGCTGGGGTGCAGACAGCTGGGCGACCTTGAGCTAGCCCACCTGCGGAGCTGGCTCGCCCGGCAGCGAAGCCTGGGCAGGTCGCGCACCACCCTCGCGCGGCGAGCGGCTGCGGCGCGGGTCTTCACCGCCTGGGCGACCTCAACCGGCCGGTTGACGGTGGACCCAGGGGCTCTGCTGGGCAGCCCTCGACCACACCGGACGCTCCCCGAGGTCTTGTCCGATGCCGAGATCCGAGAACTGCTCGACGCTGCGGCGTCCCGTGCGCAGGACGGCAGCGCCATCGGCCTGCGTGACGTCGCCATGGTGGAACTGTTGTATGCGACCGGGATGCGCGTAGGTGAGCTCACGGCCTGCGATGTCGACGACCTGGACCGCGAACGTCGCGTCATTAGAGTGCTGGGCAAGGGGCGCAAGGAGCGCTCGGTCCCGTACGGCGTCCCGGCGGGCCGCGCCGTGGACGACTGGTTGGAGCACGGACGACCTGAGCTTGCCGCGCCGAGCAGCGGTGCTGCGATGTTTCTCGGCGTCCGCGGCGGCCGGGTGGATCAGCGAACAGTGCGCAGGGTGGTGCATGCCCGGTTGGTCGACGTGGAAGGAGCCCCCGACATGGGGCCGCACGGGCTGCGCCACACCGCAGCCACGCATCTCCTCGAGGGAGGGGCCGACCTACGAGCGGTGCAGGAGATCTTGGGGCATGCGTCTCTCGCCACCACGCAGCTGTACACGCATGTCTCGACGGAACGGCTTCGCGCCGCGTACCGCCAGGCTCATCCGCGGGCCTAGATACCGCGGAGCGCAGTGAGCAAGGACGCGACGACGCGTGCCACCGCGTTGGCAACGCCGCTCTGGACCGAGCGCAGAGCCGCTCTGGTGCTCGAGAGTCCTCCCGGATCGGGAGCCAGGTGGCGTGGCTCAGCACCCGAAGGCCAGGCACCTGTGGGGTTCGGCGGCACGAGTGGCTCCCCAAGGAGTCGTGGACCCTCGTTGGCGGCGCCGTCGGCGTCCGGCCGGAGGAGCCACCCTGCGGGGTCGGTGGCCTGGCTGCTCCCATCCAGTGGCTTCAGGACCACGCGTTGCGGCCCGAGAATCGTCAGCGGATCGACGTAGATGTCCCCGCGGCGCACGCCGAGGTGCAGACATGCCTGTGGAGCGCAATGCGACCCGACTGCCTGGAGCAAGCCGACGAGCTCACCGGCAGCCACCGTTTGGTCAACGTGCACCGCCGCCGTCACCGGCTGGTACGTCGATCGCAAAGACCCGTGGTGGACCACCACCACCCCTCGTCCAGCGATCACCCCCGCGTAGGTGACCCGCCCCGTCCCCACCGCCCGCACCGGCTGGAGAGGGGTGCCTCGCAGGTCAACGCCTCGGTGCCCGGCGGACCACGACTCGACCGGAGGCTCGAATGCCCGGGCCACCGCCGGCCGGGGATGCAGGGGCCACTGCCAGCGGCGTTGAGCCTCAGCGGACACAGCGCCGACTGGCCCGACCAGGCCGATGGTTGTCACTGCCATCAGGACGAGCCGGGCGCGGGCTCGCCCCGCACGACGAAGCTTCATCTACCCATGGTCGGCCTCTGGCACACGAACGAACCTGCGGGCTTCGTGACGTGTGAGGCCACGTCACTGGTGCCCGTGTTTGTGGACGGCGTCCCGGAGCGGTTCGATCTCGCGGCCCCGTTCCACTACACTGGCGTCAGCGACCTGATCCGTCAGGTCGACTTCGCACGCCCACCATCGCAGCCTCGTTGCGGGCATGTGCCTCGGTCTCGTCCGAGGGCCCAGGTCACGACCTGAGCCACCGGCGAGCGGCACGTGCGTGAGCGTCAGGGTCTTGACACCGTCGAGACGACAAACCGCACCGCGGCGCCTCCGTGCGCCGCAGACCCGGCGCCTGGACCGGCGCCAAGGAGGAAGCCATGGCCGTCGTGACCATGCGCCAGCTGCTCGAGAGCGGCGTCCACTTCGGGCACCAGACCCGTCGCTGGAACCCGAAGATGAAGCGATTCATCATGACCGAGCGCAACGGCATCTACATCATCGACCTGCAGCAGTCGCTCGCCTATATCGACCGCGGATACGCCTTCATCAAGGGCGCCGTAGCCTCTGGCGGCAATGTCTTGTTCGTCGGTACGAAGAAGCAGGCCCAGGAGGCCATCTCCGAGCAGGCAAAGCGCGTTGGCATGCCGTTCGTCAACCAGCGCTGGCTCGGCGGGATGCTGACGAACTTCCAGACCGTCCACCAGCGGATCCTGCGGTTGAAGGAGCTGGAGGAGGTCGACTTCGACGATGTCGCCGGCTCCAGCAGGACCAAGAAGGAACTGCTGCAGATGCGGCGCGAGAAGGACAAGCTTGACCGCACCCTCGGCGGTATCCGCGACATGGGTAGGGTGCCGGCGGCCATCTGGATCGTGGACACCAACAAGGAACACCTTGCCGTCGACGAGGCCCGTAAGCTGGGCATCCCGATCGTCGCGATCTTGGACAGCAACTGCGACCCGGACATGGTCGACTTCCCGATCCCCGGGAACGACGACGCCATCCGGTCGGTGACCTTGCTCACGCGCATCGTGGCCGACGCCGTCGCCGACGGCTTGATGGCGCGTGCAGGGGTGAAGAGTGGCGATGAGGCGACTGGCGAGGAGCTCGGCGCTGAGGAGCCGTTGGCCGAGTGGGAGCGAGAGCTGCTGGGGCGCCAAGCCGAGGAAGTAGCAGCCCAAGCCGCTGCTGTGTCAGCGGCGAGCGCTGAGCCCTCCTCAGCCGAGCCACCGCCGGTCGACCCAGCGCTGACGTCGCCTCCGGTTGAAGCCGCCACCACGCCTCCCGCCAATGTCGCCGCGACACCACCGGCGGACACAACGCCGGCCACGTCCGGGGCCGCCGGTGCACCGGCCGACACCGCCGGAGCTGGTGAGGAGCCGGCTGCCCCAGCGGCCGCGGAACCTGCTACGGCAGGCGGCGAGCCGGTTCCCGACGACGTCGGCGCGGGATCGCCCGACGTTGTCACCACGGGCGGCGAACCGGTCCCCCCGCTTGGCGGCGACGACAGCGCTGACCGGGCTTGAACCGCTCGGGCCTGATCGGCCCGGCACCCGCCCCCTACCGACGACGGGGTCGACCGCTGCTCTGCAGCGGCCAGCCCCGAACTGCGAGAACGGATGACTATGGCTATCACTGCCGCTGACGTGAAGAAGCTTCGCGACGCCACTGGTGCAGGCATGCTCGACTGCAAGAAGGCACTGGAGCAGGCAGAGGGAGACTTCGACAAGGCCATCGAGGTGCTGCGCATCAACGGAGCCGCCAAGGCCGCCAAGCGCGGCGCTGAGCGAACCGCCTCGGCGGGCCTGATTGCCAGCGCTGGTGGCGCCCTGGTCGAGCTGAACTGCGAGACAGACTTCGTGGCCAAGTCCGAGGCGTTCATCGAGCTCGCCAACGAGATCGTGCAGGCGGCGGACGCGTCCAAGGCTGCTGACGTCGAGGGGCTCAAGGCGGCGACCACGTCGAAGGGCCGCACTGTCGCCGAGGCAGTCGAGGCGTTGGCAGCGGTCATCGGCGAGAAGATCGAGCTTGGCCGGTTCACGTACTTCGACGGCTCGACGGTGGCATACATGCACCGCCGGTCGAGTGACCTGCCCCCTGCGGTGGGTGTTCTGGTGGCCTTCGAAGGAGACAACGAGCAAGCTGCCCGCGGGGCCGCCATGCAGATCGCGGCGATGCGTCCGCAGTTCGTCTCCCGCGACGACGTCCCCGCCGACGTCATCACCAAGGAGCGCGAGATCGCCGAGGCGACCGCGCGCGAGGAAGGCAAGCCCGACCAAGCGGTGCCGCGCATCGTCGAGGGCCGCCTCAACGGCTTCTTCAAGGACGTGGTCCTGCTGGAGCAGCCTTCGGTGCAGGACGCCAAGAAGTCGGTCAAGTCAGTCCTCGACGAGGGCGGTGTGAAGGTCACGAGCTTCGCCCGCTTCGAGGTTGGCCGGTCCTAAGGCCGCTGATCTCCGTCGTCAGTCGAATGCCTGAGGAGGCCCGCAACGTGGACCCGAGCAGCTCCGTACCCGAGCCGACCTCGATCGCCTACGAGCGGGTGCTCCTGAAGCTCTCCGGCGCCGTCATGGGCGGCGGAAAGGTCGGCGTCGACCCAGACGTCGTCCATGCCATCGCCACCGAGATAGCCGGAGTGGTGCGCCGCGGCGTCCAGGTGGCGATCGTGCTCGGTGGCGGCAACTTCTTCCGCGGTGCTGAGCTCCAGCAGCGTGGCATGGACCGCGCTCGGGCGGACTACATGGGCATGCTGGGCATCGTGATGAACTGCCTGGCTCTGCAGGACTTCCTCGAGAAGGAAGGGATCGAGACCCGGGTGCAGACAGCCATCACGATGGGTCAGGTGGCTGAGCCGTACATCCCGCGTCGGGCGATCCGGCACCTCGAGAAGGGCCGCGTCGTCATCTTCGGCGCTGGGGCGGGACTGCCGTTCTTCTCGACCGACACCGTGGCCGTCCAGCGAGCGCTGGAAACCAAATGCGACGTGGTCCTCATGGGGAAGAACGGCGTCGACGGCGTCTACACCGCCGACCCTCGCCTCGATGCCACCGCCACCAAGCTCGAGACGGTGACCTACGCCGACGCGTTGCAACGGGGCCTGCGTGTGGCCGACGCTACGGCCTTCGCCCTGTGCATGGAGAACAACCTCCCCATGGTGGTGTTCGGCATGATGGAGGTCGGGGTGGTCGACCGGATCGTGCAGGGTGAGAAGATCGGTACCTACGTCGGCGGCGACTGATCGCACCCGCAGCTCACGTCGCCCCACCCGCACTGCTGGTTGACATCCCGAGCCAAGGCACGACAAGGAGACTGACGTGATTGACGCAACCCTCAAAGAAGCCGACCAGAAGATGGGCAAAGCGGTCGAGGTTGCGAAGGAAGACTTCGCGTCGATCCGCACCGGGCGAGCGCACCCCTCGATGTTCTCCAAGCTGACCGCGGACTACTACGGCAGCCCGACTCCCATCCAGCAGCTGGCATCGTTCTCCAACCCGGAGCCACGCGTCGTCGTCATCAACGCCTACGACCGACAGGCCATGGCTGCGATCGAGAGAGCCATCCGAGACTCTGACCTCGGCGTCAACCCCACCAACAACGGTGACAACCTGCGCGTGGTCATGCCGGAGCTCACCGAGGACCGGCGCAAGGAGTACATCAAGCTCGCTCGGACGAAGGCCGAGGAGGGGCGGGTCTCGGTACGCAACATCCGGCGTCACGCGAAGCAGCAGATGGACCGCGCCCAGAAGGACGGGGACGTCAGCGAGAATGAGGTAACCGGCGCCGAGAAGCGACTGGACGCCATGACCAAGAAGCACATCGAGGCCATTGACGACACCCTCAAGCACAAGGAAGCGGAGCTGCTCGAGGTGTGAGCGAGCCGAACCCCATGAGGTCGCCGGCGCCCCAAGGCCCTACCCAAGGGTCCACGTCGACGGGGCGAGCCGGGCGTGACCTGCGGGCGGCAATCGCTGTGTCGGTCGTCCTCATCGGCGTGATCGTCGTCTCGCTGACATTCGCCAAAGCGAGCTTCCTGCTCGTGGTAGGAATGGCGATTCTCGTCGGCTTGTGGGAGATCGGTCGGGCGCTGGCAGGTAACGGAACCTGGCTGCCCATGGCGCCGATGTGCGCGGGTGCGCTCGGCATGATCGGCGGCTCCTACTACGGGGGCGCCGACGTCTTGATCGTGGTGCTGGCGGCCACGGTGCTCGCCTCGATCCTGTGGCGGATGCCGCGAGGTCAGGCCGGGTTCGTCCGTGACGTCACTGCCGCGGTCTTCTGCCTCGTCTACCTGCCGTTCCTGGCCTCCTTCGTCGCGCTGCTTCTTGCTCCGGACGACGGCGTCAAGAGGGTCCTGAGCTTCGTTGCGGTCACGGTGGCCGCAGACGTCGGTGGCTACGCCTTCGGGGTTCTGTTCGGCCGCCACCCGATGGCCCCGGTCATCAGTCCCAAGAAGTCGTGGGAGGGCTTCGCCGGAGCATGGGCGACATCCGTGGCCGCTGGCATCGCGTGCGTGGTGCTGCTGCTCGAAGGTGACTGGTGGGCTGGCGCGCTCCTCGGCTCCATCGCCGTGGTGGCAGCAACGCTGGGCGACCTCACCGAGTCGCTCATCAAGCGTGACCTGGGCATCAAGGACATGAGCAACATCCTTCCGGGGCATGGCGGAATCATGGACCGGCTGGACTCTCTGCTCGCCACCGTCGGTGTCGTCTACCTCGTGCTGCATTTCCTGGTGCCGGTGGCCTGAGTCCTGCGGACGGGCGCTGGTGAGACATCCTCTACGCGGTGGTCAGGTGGACGCTGGCTGCGCTGTCAGCCGTGTCCGGCTCCCTTCCACTTCCAAGATATAGCGCTGCAGGGGGCTTGCCGCAAGACCCGGGTGGTGCCGCACAATCGTCGGCCGGGAGCGGAACGAGCGGAAGTGGGGGTAAGAGATGCGAGCGGTGACGGACGAGCACGCGGTGGTGATCGTCGGCGGAGGCCCGACAGGGTTGATGTTGGCGGGCGAGCTGGCGCTGGCAGGGGTGGACGTGGCCATCGTCGAGCGGCGTGAGAGCCAGGACCTCGCCCGCTCCGGCGCCGGCGGTCTGCACTCACGCACGCTGGAAGTCCTGGATCAGCGCGGTATCGCCGATCGGTTCCTCACCCAAGGGCAGGTAGCTCAGGTCGCAGGGTTCTCCATGATCCCCTTGGACATCAGTGACTTTCCCACCCGGCACAACTACGGGCTCGGGCTGTGGCAGAACCACACCGAGGGCATCCTGGCCGAATGGGTCGGCGACCTGGAGGTGACGATCCACCGCGCGCGTGCGGTGACCGGCTTTGAGCAGGACGACACCGGCGTCGACGTCGAGCTGTCCGACGGCCACTCGCTGAGCGCCGCCTATCTCGTCGGGTGTGACGGAGGGCGCAGTCTGGTGCGTAAGGCAGCCGGTATCGGTTTTCCCGGGTGGGATGCGACGACCAGCAGCCTGATCGCCGAGGTAGAAGCAGCCGAGGAGCCGGAACTGGGCATCCACCACAATGCCTTCGGAGTGCATGCCTTCGGCAAAGTGGAGTACGAGATCCGCGACGGCGAGGTGGCCTTTCTCGATCGGGGGCCGCTACGGGTCATGGTCACCGAGGAGCACGTCGGACAGACCGAGCCCACCCTGCGTGACCTCAGCGCGGCGCTCGTCGCCGTCTACGGCACCGACTACGGCATCCACAGTCCGCGCTGGATCTCCCGGTTCACCGACATGGCGCGGCAGGCAGCGACCTACCGCGAGGGACGGGTTCTGCTCGCAGGCGACGCGGCACACGTGCATTCACCGGTCGGGGGACAGGGCCTCAACACCGGTGTGCAGGATGCCGTGAATCTGGGATGGAAGCTGGCCCAGGTGGTCACCGGGACGTCCCCGGACAGCCTGCTGGACACTTACCACGCCGAGCGCCACCCAGTCGCCGCCCGAGTGCTGCAGACCACGATGGCGCAGATCGCGCTCAGCCGCCCCGATGCACGAACGAAGGCACTGCGTGACGTCATGTCCGAGCTCCTGGTGATGGACGAGCCGCGCAGACGTTTGGCCGCATTGATGTCCGGGCTTGATATCCATTACGACCTGGGCGAAGGGCATCCGCTGCTCGGTCGCCGCGTGCCCGATCTCGAACTGGTCACGGGTGACGGTTCCGTGCGGATGTTCAGCCTCTTGCACCGGGCCCGCCCGGTGCTGCTCAACCTCGATGAGCCCGGCACCCTGGACATCGCTTCCTGGGCTGACCGGGTTGATGTGGTCGACGCTGCATACGTCGGTGTCTGGGAGCTCCCCGTCCTCGGCGCCGTCACCCCTCCCACTGCGGTTCTGGTTCGGCCCGACGGCTACGTGGCCTGGGCGGGAGACTCGACCCACCAAGGGCTTCAGGACGCGCTGACCAGCTGGTTCGGAGCACCCATCGCGACCTAGCCCGTCGACGCGGACTCAGCGACGTAGACCGTCGATGAGGACTCACCCCGCAAGGCTGGCGCGGAGCCCCACGGCCAGGCCGTCGGTGCCCTGGTCCCCCAGTGCCGCCGCGACCGCGGGAGGGAGAGGAGCGTCGCCGGCGAGGCCCAGTGTGGTGCGCACTGCAAACGTGTGCCACAAGAGGGGAGAGTCGAGGAGGGCATGCCCGCCACCCGCGAGTTCGAACCGGGCGACGGAGCCGCCGGCGGCCCGCAGCCTCATCGCATAGGACTCGCTCAGCGGCGGTGACGTCGTCGTGTCGGCGGTGCCGTGTGCCAGGACGAACCGCCGGCCCGGGCCGGTCGGCGGCAGTGGCTCGCCGTCCGGCAGCCAGGGGGCGAGGGCGCACACGCCGATGACGTTCGGGTGGTCCGCAACCGCGAAGGCTGTCCTGGCACCCATCGAATGCCCGAGCAGGGCAATCGGGGTTTGATGCCGCTCACTGATCTGGCGTAGCGCCCAGCGCGCATCGGCCACCGGATCGGGTACTCCTTGGCCGGCGTTCCAGCCGGCGATGCGATACCGCAGCAGATACACCGCACACGCGCGCGACCGAAGCCGCAGACCGGCGTAAAGGTCCACCATGCGCAGGTAGGACGGCTGCAGGGGACGCGTCGCGAGCGTGCCGTGCTCGCGCCCTCCATGCAACACGAGCACAGCGCTCTGCGCGCGGCGGCGACCGCGTCCGCCGCGTAGGAAGGGCCCCCCGTTGCCGTCTGCCACGGTCCAAGCATGGCCTACGGGAGGCGCGGGCTTGACACGCCACCGCCGAGACCGGCGGCAGCCGGCTATCTGGCTGGGGTGGCTAGCTGATCAGCTTCGACCCGCTGTCGATGATGTCGTTGAAGTTCTTGTAGTAGGCCCGGTAGGTGTTGCGGCCATAGATGCCCAGCATCACCTCGTCGGCATTGCGCAACGCTCCTCGCGTGTAGTTCGGCGAGCCAGTCAAGACGTAGCGCGCCTTGGGGTTGCCTGCGTACGACCCGCTGATCATCAGGTACTTGTTGTGGGACCAGTGGTCGCCCTTGATGCCGTCGCCGTTGGAGTCGATCTTGGAGTTGTACACGGTGACCCCGTCGTTGCGCGTCGGCTTGAGGATGATGGCTCGCGTCTCAGGCAGACCGGCGCTCGCCATGATGACAGAGACGTAACACCCGGAGTCATCAAGCTCCCACAGCTTGCGAGCGATCGCGCGACCCCTGGGATTGGCCCACGTGAAGACCGTCACTTTGACGACCGTTCTGCCCTTGAATCCCGCCGAGCCTTCGGCGCCCTTGCAGCGAATGTCGTTCAAGGTCTGGATCACATTGTCCGTGGCCTGGGTATTGCCTGACCGTGGGAATACGTACGCGGTGATCTTTCCACTTCGCACCGAGATATAGCGGTTCGTGTCCCTCACCATCTTGTCTCGGCTCATTTGGAGGAAGGCCGCCACCATGGCCTGGTAGATCTTCTCGTCGCCGACAATCGTGTAGATGTTGTTCCAGGCAACGCCTGCCTGCAGGTCCGTGGGATTGGCGGAGCTGACCATCGTGACCCACTTTGACGAGCCAGCGCGAGAGAACAGGTACATCTTGGCGTGCAGAGACCCGTAGCGAGTCTGTGTTCGGCAGCCGCCCTTGCACACGATGGCGAAGCTCTTGCGGTCGGGATTCCTTCCCAGGACCTGTCGCAGCCGGCGAATCTGTGGAGTGATGTCGTGGTCGTCTACGATGAACTGCACATTCACCCCGCGACGATGCGCATCGACCAACGCCTCAGTGGTGGAGTTGCGATTGATGGAGTACGTCGCGATGCGAACCGTTGAACCCGGCGGACTGCTGCGGATCGACGCGTTGATGTGATTGAGGATCCGATATTCCTGTGCCCTGCTTCCCGTCGGCTTGTTGAACTTCGCTCCTTCCGGTGGCGAATAGGCAATAGCGGTGGCGGATAAGGTCAGGATCAGACTGACCACGACTCCTATGCCAGACAATGCATGCAGTCTTCTTGGCACGTCACTTCCTCAGCTCACCCGGTCGGCAAATGTCCGACAGCACCCTACCTGTCGTCGGTGCCGCGCGAGCGTCGTTGAGGAGAACTGTCGGGGCCGTGAGCTCGAGTGGGGGCTCGAAGCAGGAGTGCAGCGGCTGCCGTGCACCCTCACATCGCTGGTCGCTTTCGGCGCTGCCGGACCGCCTCATACAGCACGATGGCGGCCGAGGTGGCGACGTTGAGGGAGTTGACGCGCCCGAACATGGGCAGCGCTACCGTGACGTCGGCGCGCGCCAACAGTGTCGAGCTCACCCCGGCGTGCTCGGCGCCTACCACGACGGCGATGGGACCGGTGAGGTCTGCATCGGTGACCAGCCGACTGGCCTGCGGTGTGGCCACCACGATGCAGACACCGTTCTTCTCGAGCCAGTCCGCTACGTCGGTCGACGGCGCAGATGCGACGGGAACGGCGAAGACCGTGCCTTTGCTCGCCCGGACCACGTTCGGGTTCGACCAGTCCGCGAGGGGCGTTGCCGCAACCACTGCATCCACCCCGGCGGCGTCCGCGGTCCGCAGCATTGCGCCGAGGTTCCCGGGCTTCTCGATCGACTCGCCCACCAGTACGAGAGCATCGCTGGGCAGCTGCACATCTGCGAGTGCCGACACCGGGTCGGCCACCACAGCGAGCCAACCGTCCGGAGTCTGCCGGTAGGAGGCTTTGCGGAAGGCCGCGTCCCCCAGGGCGATGACCTCGGCCCCGTGAGCCCCCGCCACCCGCGCCAGCAGCGAGTCGCGGTCGGGGGGCTGAACCAGGGCGTCGCACCAGTAGAGCTGCCGAACGGCTACGCCGGCGTCAAGGGCTAGAACGAGCTCGTCTCGCCCCTCCACCACGGCCAGGTGCTCCTGATCGCGGTTGCGCCGCTTGCGAAGTCCGACGAGCCACTTCACGCGGGAGTTGGCCGGGCTGGTGATCTCGGGCCGGCCGACCGCGTGGGGGGTGGTCACGCCACCACTATGGCGCACAGTGCCCCTCGCCATCGTGAGACACTGGAGCGACATGTCCGACTCTGCGTCCACGCTGCTCCCGCTCGTCTTCGACGAGCCGGCCAAGGCGAAGAAGCCACCACGCCACCTCGCCGACCTCGACGCCGCCGGGCGAAGACGGGCGGTCGAGAGTGCGGGTCTGCCTGGCTACCGCGCTCAGCAGGTGTCGCGTCACTACTTCGGACGCCTGGTCAACGACCCGGCTGAGATGACCGACCTCCCGGCGAATGTGCGGCAGCCGCTCTGCGAGGCCCTGCTTCCCGCGGTGGTCACCCCGATCCGGACCCTCGAGGCCGACGGCGGAGCCACCCGCAAGACGGTGTGGAAGCTGCATGACGGCGCCTTGGTGGAGTCGGTGCTGATGCGTTACCCCGGGCGGGCCACGATGTGCGTGTCCTCCCAGGCCGGCTGCGGGATGGCATGCCCCTTCTGTGCAACGGGTCAAGGCGGACTGCAGCGCAACCTCAGCACGGGCGAGATCGTCGAGCAGGTGGTCGCAGGAGCCCGCGCCCTCGCACGCGGAGATGTGGCGGGCGGAGCCGGTCGCTTGTCCAATGTCGTGTTCATGGGCATGGGGGAGCCGATGGCCAACTACAACGCGGTCATCGGGTCCGTCCGGCGGATGGTGGAGCCGACACCGGACGGGCTCGGGATGTCGGCCCGCGGTATCACCGTGTCCACCGTCGGGTTGGTTCCGCGCATGCGGCAGCTCGCCGACGAAGGCGTCCCGGTCACTCTCGCCCTGTCCTTGCACGCTCCTGACGACGAGCTCCGTAACGAGCTGGTTCCTATCAACACCCGCTGGAGTGTCCGTGAAGCGGTCGAGGCGGCCTGGGACTACGCCCGCGTCACCCGACGCCGGGTGTCGATCGAGTACGCCATGATCAAGGACGTCAACGACCAGGCTTGGCGGGCCGACGTGCTCGGCGACCTGCTGACCTCGTTCGGCGACTGGGGATGGGTGCACGTCAACCTCATCCCGTTGAACCCGACCCCTGGGTCCAAGTGGACGGCATCGCGACCAGAGGACGAGCGGGAGTTCGTCCGCCGACTGCAGGCCAAGGGTGTTCCGACGACGGTTCGAGACACCCGCGGAAGAGAGATCGACGGGGCGTGCGGCCAGCTGGCAGCACAGGCCTGACGGGCCTGACGTCAGCCCAGGGCAGCGAGTGCCGGTCCACGTCACATCAGAGCAGCGAGCGCCTCGTCCACCGAGTCGACCAGCCGGATCCGTTCGCTCATCGCCCGGCCGGCGGCAAGACGTTGCAGCAGCGGCCACGCGGGCAGATCCTCCGTCCAATGTCGCACTCCCACCAGCACCATCGGCGCGACCTTGGACGCGTCGGCGTAGTAGTTCTCGCACGCATCCTGGAAGATCTCCTGGACGGTGCCCGCCGCGCCGGGCAGGAAGACGATCCCTGCGTCGCAGCGGTGCAGGATCGTGTCCTCGCGTACGGCGTTGTGGAAGTACTTCGCAATGGCTGACGCAAAGATGTTCGGCGGCTCGTGCCCGTAGAACCAAGTCGGGACGCCGACGGACTGCGCACCATTGCTCCACCGCCGGCGTACCTGGAACGCGGCCTCGGCCCATGCGGTGATCGACGGGTTGAACGAAGGGGCGCCAGAGAGCACCTCCATGGCGTCTGCAAGGGCATCTGTGTCGTAATGGCTGAGGTAGGCGCCCAGGTTGGCCGCCTCCATGGCGCCGGGCCCCCCGCCGGTGACCACCGCCAGGCCGCTCGAGCTCAGGCCTCTTCCGAGCAGCGCGGCGTCACGGTAGGCGTCGGTTCCCCTCGGCAGCGAGTGCCCGCCCATGACGCCCACCGTGCGTCGTTCTCCCAGCTCGTCGTCCAGCGCGGCATCGATCGCGTGGTCGTGCAGGCTGCGCGCCAGCTCCGCAGCCACAGTGGCTGAGCGCAGCCGAGACCAGGCGTAGACGCGGGCGTCGGGGGTGTCCTCGTACCCGCCGGTACTCAGGGCTGCGTACAGCTCGTCGGGTGTGTAGAGCGAGCCGCGGTAGGGGTCGAAGGGCACCTCGGGAATGTCGGGGAAGACCAGTGCGCCACCTCGGCGCAACCACTCGTCCGCTTCGTCGGTGACCATGCACCCCAGCAGCAGTGCCCCCGCGGGATCCAGTCCTCGAAGCACGGAGGTCCGGTTCGTCAGATCCAGGTTCTGCAGCTGCCATCCGGCCATCGTCAACGCGCCAGCGGCCACATGTCGGTCGAACGCCTCGAGCGAGTCGACCTCGACCCGCCCGCCCCGCGTCGCCGTCATCGCAGCACAGTAGCCCGACGGTTGTGCCGCGCGGGCGGTGCTACCAGGCCTGGGCCAGCAGCTCGGAGAGCAGTTCCTCCGGATCGACCTCGAGCCCACGCGAGGTGAACCACGAGCAGACGTTGCGGCAGTCGCGCAGCAGGAAGTCGACACCGGCGGGGTTGCCGACGATGTCAATCACCTGAGGCAGGTCGATGATCACCAGTCGCTCGCCTTGGGCCAAGATGTTGTAAGGCGACAGGTCACCGTGGGCCATGCCGCGTCGAGCCAAGACGCTCATGGCCTCCTTGAGCTGGTCGAAGTAGCTGAGCAACGTCTCGCGCGGAGGGCGCATCTGTGCCAGTCGCGGCGCGGCGCCGCCGTCCACTTCGATGTACTCCATCAAGATCTCGGTGCCGTCGATCTGGACCGGGTAGGGAACCGGCACGCCAGCCGACCACAAGGTACTCAGCGCAGCGAACTCGTGCTGCGCCCAGACACCGGCAGCGGCTGCGCGCCCGTACGCCGTTCCTTTGGCCATGGCGCGCGCGTCGCGGCTGCGGCGCACCCGCCTGCCCTCGGTGTATCCGGCGTCTCGATGGAACTGGCGGTGCTCTGAGCTTCGGTAGCGCTTGGCGGCCAGGACCGACGAACGGTCCGGACGATCGGGCACAGCCCTCTCGATCAAGAAGACGTCCGCCTCCTTGCCGGTCTTGAGGACACCGAGCTCGGTGTCGATCGCGCCGCGCTCAGTGACCACCCAGTCGGGGCGCGGGTGCGGACCGTGCGCGCCCTTCTCGACCTCGTTCCATGTGGACCAGCGCTGGTCGTCGCGGATGTCCGCGATCAGGGAATAGCTGAAATCTGCGGGGGACAGCGGGGATTGCATTGGTGATGTGCTCCTCGAGCGAGATCATCGAGGAGCAGCGCTCAGTAGGTAAGCGCACCCTCGACAAGGACAGGGACGGCAAAGTGCCCCAGGACAGGGGTGGACATTCGACGCCTCCTTTCTCGCGGGTGCCAGGATTCTGGCTGATGTCAGCGTGACATGGTGACGAGGCAGCCGCAAGCCATTTACGAGCAGGCGTATGAGGCCGGCCGAGCGGCGGCGTCTGCGGCAGGATGGGACGCCGAAGAGGGAGGGTCGTGGCCACGTATCAGCAGACGTACGACGCCAGTCTCGAGAACCCGGAGGCATTCTGGGGTGAGCAAGCCAGGCTCGTCGACTGGTTCGTCCGGCCCCGAACCATCCTGGACCGGTCCACGCCTGCGTTCTGTCGGTGGTTCGGCGACGGCACGCTGAACACCTGCTTCAACGCCGTGGACCGGCACGTGATCCGCGGACGGGCTGACCAGGCAGCGCTCATCTACGACAGCCCCCTCACGGGCACGGTGCAGACGTTGACCTACAGCCGGCTGCTCGAGCGCGTCGCTGCCTTCGCCGGGGTGCTGCGCAGCTGTGGGGTCGGCCGCGGTGACCACGTCATGATCTGGATGCCGACCATGCCGGAGGCGGTCATCGCCATGCTGGCCGCTGCCCGGCTGGGGGCGGTTCATGCCGTGGTACCCGACAGGTCGTCGGTCGCAGCCCTCGCGGGCAGCGTCGACGACACCCGGCCCAAGGTGGTCGTCACCGCGTCGTGCGGCGGCGACGCCAGCGGACCCGTGGCCCGCAAGCCGTTGTTGGACGAGGCACTGGAGCTTGCCCGCCACGCGGTGGACGTCGTCATCGTGAAGCAGCGCCCCCAGTTGCCGGCAGACCTGGTCACGGGGCGGGACATCGACTTCGACGCCGCCCTGCGGGTGGGAATGCGTGACCCGGCACCCTGCGTGCCCGTCGCCGGAGACGACCCGCTCTACGTGCTGCAGCCTGCGACCGACCCGGGCGACGGGCCAGAAGGGGTCGTGCGTGACAACGGTGGCCACGCTGTGGCTCTCACCTGGGCGGCGACGAACGTCTTCGCCATCTCACCAGGGCAGGTGTGGCTCACCGCTGCAGAGCTGGAGGGCGTCGTCGGGCACTCCATGCTCGTCTACGCGCCGTTGTTCGCCGGCGCGACCACTGTGCTCTACGAAGCCTCCTCGGCCGGTGTGATGGATGCCGGAGTGCTTCGGCGACTCGTCACCGACCACGCCGCCGAGGGGCTTATCACGACCCATGCAGTCCTGCGCACAGTCGGGAACGAGGACTCTGAGGGGGAGGCCATTCGAGCAGGGCAGCTGCCCACCCTTCGTCACCTGTTCCTGGCCGTCAGTCGTCCTGACCCCGACAGCCATGACTGGGCGAGTCGTGTCGTCGACGTACCAGTGATCGACACGTGGTGGCAGACCACGTCGGGTTCACCGGTGGTGGCGAACCCGTGGGGGCTCGAGCCACTCCCGGTCAAGAGGGGCTCGGCTTCGAAGCCGATGCCAGGGTTCGACCTCCGCATCCTGGACGAGCGCGGAGCCGAGGTTCCAGCCGGGCGAGCCGGTTCGATCTGCCTGCGTGTGCCGTTGCCTCCCGGGGCGATGTCTGCGTTGACGGGCCACGACGAGCATGTCGACGCCGCTCACCTCCCGTCGCACCGTGGCTACTACGAGACAGGCAGTCACGGGTACCGCGACGAGGACGACTACGTGTTCGTGACCGGCCGGATACCGCTGTTGTGACGTCCGACACGGTGTGGTCGGATAGCCCCCATGAAGAAGCTGATCAACGACCCCGCCGATGTCGTCAAGGATGCCCTGCTGGGTATCGAGGCCGCTCACAGCGACCGTGTTCGCGTCGATCACGAGCATTCCGTGATCTACCGCAAGGATGCACCGCGCCAGGGCAAGGTTGGTCTGATCTCCGGCGGCGGGTCCGGCCACGAGCCGATGCATGGAGGTTTCGTCGGCCTCGGCATGCTCGACGCTGCCTGCGCAGGAGCGATGTTCACCTCCCCGGTGCCGGACCAGATGATGGAAGCTACCCAGCGAGTAGACGCCGGCGCCGGAGTTCTGCACATAGTGAAGAACTACACGGGCGACGTCATGAACTTCGAGATGGCCGCCGAGCTGGCAGCCGCGGACAGCGGCATCGAGGTCCAGTCCGTCGTGACCGACGATGACGTCGCGGTCCAGGACAGCCTGTACACAGCGGGGCGCCGGGGAGTCGGCGTCACAGTGCTGCTGGAGAAGATCGTCGGCGCCGCCGCCGAGGAAGGGCGTTCGTTGCAGGAGGTCGCCGATCTGGCGAAGAAGGTCAACGGAGCCGGACGCAGCATGGGGATGGCCCTGACGTCGTGCACCGTGCCGTCCGCGGGCAAGCCGACATTCGATCTGCCCGAGAACGAGATGGAGGTAGGCGTCGGCATCCACGGTGAGCCGGGTCGGCGCCGGGTACCGCTGGCACCGGCCAAGGACGTGGCCGAGATGCTGGTCGACCCCATCCTCAGTGACCTGCCCTATGGACAAGGCGACTCTGTCATCGCCTTCGTCAACGGCATGGGCGGCACCCCGCTGATCGAGTTGTACGTGATGTACAACGAGGTCGCGAGGCTCCTCGACACGGCCGGCATCACCATCGCCCGGTCGCTCGTCGGAAGCTACATCACGTCTCTCGAGATGGCCGGCTGCTCGGTGACGCTCCTCAAGGTCGACGACGAGATGGTGGGCCTGTGGGACGCTCCAGTGAACACCCCAGGGCTGCGGTGGGGTGTCTGAGCCGATGGCTGACACCAGTCCCGTCGACATGTTCGCCTCGTGGCTGCGGTCCTTCTCGGAAACCATCTCGGCGAACGCCGCGGAGCTGACCGAGCTGGACTCCGCCATCGGAGATGCTGACCATGGCAGCAACATGGACCGCGGGATGAAGGCAGTTGTCACGGCACTCGACGCCTCCGAGTTCGAGACAGCCGACGCCTTGTTCAAGAAGGTCGGGATGACTCTCGTCAGCACAGTAGGAGGAGCCAGCGGTCCCCTGTACGGCACCTTCTTCCTCCGTTTCGGCAGCGCCCTGAAGGACGCCGAGGACGTGTCAGCCCCGACCATCGGGGCGGCGCTGCGTGCGGGCGTCGAGGGCATCGTCTCCCGCGGCAAGGCCGAGCCGGGAGACAAGACGATGGTCGACGCGTGGTTGCCTGCGCTCGATGCCTTCGATGCCGCAGCCGGGGAGGGTCTTGCGGCGGCACTGGCTGCCGCCGCGGCCGCTGCCGCTCAGGGTCGTGACGCGACCACCCCCTTGGTCGCGCGCAAGGGGCGCGCGAGCTACCTGGGCGAGCGCAGCGCCGGCCACCAGGACCCCGGGGCCACGAGCACGACCATGCTGCTGGAGACCGCCGCGGCCACCTTGTCGTGATCGGCCTGGTGGTCGTCTCGCACAGCCGCGCGTTGGCTGAGGCCGCCGTGGGCTTGGCCAGCGAGATGGTCG
This sequence comes from Nocardioidaceae bacterium, assembly GCA_035633755.1. Taxonomy (GTDB): domain Bacteria; phylum Actinomycetota; class Actinomycetes; order Propionibacteriales; family Nocardioidaceae; genus DASQEH01. The sequence continues at coordinate 122,568 of DASQEH010000095.1, forward strand.
AGGCTGCCGACCGCCCTCAGATTGCGGTGGCAGCCGGTCTCGACGAGACGACATTCGGCACCGACGCCTCAGCCGTGGCTGAAGCCATCTGGTCGCTCGACGCACCAGATGGGGTGCTGGTGCTTCTGGACCTCGGCAGCGCCGTGCTGAGCGCAGAGATGGCTCTGGAGTTCCTGGAGCCGGAGGTCGCAGAGCGCGTGGTCGTGTCCAGCGCACCGATCGTCGAAGGGCTCGTCGCCGCTGTGGTGCTCGCCTCGACCGGGGCGCCCATCGAGGCGGTGGCCGATGAGGCCCGGCGTGGACTCGAGGCGAAGCAGGACCATCTGGACGCCGGTTCGTCCACGACCACCGGGGAGCAGGTCTCGCCCGCGGTGACAGCCGACGTCGTTGCCACCGACGCTGGCACAGACGCCCAGCCCGATCCGAGCGCCGAGGTCCAGCCGGGGGGCACAGAGACCCAGCCGGATGCGAGCGCCGACATCCACGTTTCCAACGCCCATGGCCTTCACGCCCGCCCGGCGGCCCGTCTCGTCGGCTTGGTTCGGTCGTTCGACGCGGCCGTCACCTTGACGAACCTCGACACCGGCCGCGGGCCTGTCGACGCCGCCAGCCTCAGCAAGGTCGCCACGCTGAACGCCCGCCACGGTGATCGCCTGCGCGTCGAGGCGATCGGCCCGGCAGCTCAGGACGCGGTGGACTCGGTCCGCGCGTTGGCCGAACGCGCCTTCGATGACGATGGCGAGCGGCCGGTCACCTCGGCGGGAGGTGCGAACCGTTCCGCCTCGGCGGCGGGGGTCGAGGAGGGCACGGGTGCCGACGCGTCACCGCGCGACATCTCGCCGTCGGCCGACGTAGGCACTGATCCCGACACCAGGTCCGCTGGAGCCGACGCCCGGCGTTCGGGGTCAGGGCTCGATATCGCCATGGGCCCGGCCGTCGTCGCCGAGGTGGACCTTGACACGAGCGGCTACGAGCGAGGGTCAACGGAGGATGAGATCGCCCGCTGTCGGGAGGCGCTGAGCGTGGCTGCGGCGTCCATCGAGCGGATCCGCGACTCTGTGCGCGCGTCCGTCGGCGCCGCAGAGGCCGAGATCTTCGATGCCCAGCTCGCCATGTTGTCGGACCCTTCCTTGACGGAAGCCGTCGAGCTGGCCATCCGCGCCGGTGCGTCTGCCCCAGAGGCGTGCACCCGGTGTCTGCAGGATCTGGCGCATGAGTTCGAGTCCCTGGACGACGCCTATCAACGGGAACGGGCCCAGGACGTCCGCAGCGTGCTGCGGCGGCAAGTCGGAGCTCTGCTGGGACGGCCGGACGTCGAGGCATCGACGCAGGGCGGGGCGGGCATCCTTGTGGTGCCTGAGCTCGATGCTGCCACCGCGGCGGTGCTGGACCCGACCGCCATCCTGGGAGTCGTCACCAGAGCCGGAGGGGCCACCGGTCACGGTGTGATCGTTGCGAAGTCGCGGGGAGTACCGGTGTTCACGGACGCGGGGGACGTGGTGCGGGACGTAGCTCCCGGCACTGTCCTGGCCTTCGACGCGTCGTCTCGGCGCTTGGTCGTGAACCCCGAAGAGGCCGAACAGCGCGAGTTCGCAGCGGCGATCGAGGGCCGTTCACAGGAGCGCACCGCCGCGCTGGCGCACGCCGACGAGCCGGCCTCCACGCTCGATGGCTGCCGGATCGTGGTCGCGGCGAACGTGACGTCGGTCGACGACGCACTCGAGGCGGTCCGCCAAGGGGCAGAGGGCTCCGGACTCGTCCGTACCGAGATCCTCTTCGGCCATGACTCGTCGAGGCCGACCGTCGAGCAGCAGACCGAGGCTTTCCTGGCCGTCGCGGCCGCCCTGGGCGGGCAACCAATGACGATCCGGACCTGGGACGTGGGTGGGGACAAGCCGCTGCGGTTCCTGCCGCAAGCCGTGGAGGCCAACCCTTTCCTGGGCGAGCGTGGCCTCCGGCTCTTCCGTCGCCAGCCCGACGTGCTGCGTGAGCAGCTCCAGGCGGTGTGTCTGGCTGCGCGTGAGACGCCGACAAAGGTGATGTTCCCGATGGTGACCACCACTGAGGAGGTGGGCTGGGCGTTGGAGCAGCTACGGCTGGCAGCCGCGACGGCGACCGGAGGAGTTCCTTCCGGCCTCGAGGTCGGCATCATGATCGAAGTGCCAGCCGCCGCGCTGCGCGCCGGGCGCCTGACCGACAGGCTCGACTTCGTCAGCATCGGCACCAATGACCTGACGTCGTACACCACCGCCGCTGAAAGGGGCAACGCGGCCGTATCGGCGCTCGCCGACAGCCTGGAACCGGCGGTTCTCCAGCTGATCGGGCACGTGTGCGACTCCGTTGCCGACCGCGTCAACGTAGCCGTCTGCGGCGACCTGGCGAGCAACTCCGCGGTGGCCGCGCTCCTTGTCGGGCTCGGGGTCCGCGAGCTGAGTGCGGTGGCTCCCGCGGTCCCGAGCGTGAAGGCGGCGATCCGTCGCATCGACCTGACAGCTGCTCGACACCTGGCCACGGGTTCGGTCGCGGCGACCAACGCGGACCACGTAAGATCACTCCTTGCAGCGAACGCCTGACCGGCAGCGAGGAAGCGCAGGCTGCCGGCGCGTCCGCAGCATCGGGGGGAGCACGCTGCCGGCGCACTGAAACGGTGACGAACGAGGGGGACTACGTATGCAGGCACGGCGACGGTTGGGTGTGCGGGCGAGTGTGTCCGTCGCCATGGTGTCCTATCTGGTGGTCGCGCTCGGACTCGGGATTCCGGCGGACGGGTTGCCGACCGCACCCGGCGACCTGCCGTCCGGCCAGAGCGTGGGCGGATCGGCTGGCCAGGCCATGAGTGCTTCCTCGGCCAATGCCGCGGCCCCGCGGGCAGACGACCCTCGCCCGAACATCATCCTCATCACCACTGATGACCAGACACTGGGCGACCTCAGCGTGATGCGCCAGGTTCGGGAGCGCCTGGGCGGCCGGGGGACGCGGTTCGCGAACGCCTACTCGCCGTACCCCTTGTGCTGTCCGGCTCGCGCCACCCTGCTCACCGGGCAGTACGCGCACAACCATGGCGTTCAGGGCAACTACCCGCCGTATGGAGGGTTCCCGCTTTTCGACGACACCAACGCACTTCCGGTGTGGCTGCAGGAGAGCGGCTACCGGACGGCCATCCTCGGCAAGTACCTCAACGGATACTCGGCCGCGGGCCAAGCGGGATACGTGCCGCCGGGCTGGGATACCTGGCGGGTCCCTGTGCAGGGGATCTACAACTACCGCTCGTGGACACTCAACGCCAATGGGGAACAGGTTGCCTACCGAGGGCGCTACCAGACCGACTTCATCGCCGCGGAGGCCAAGAGCGTGGTGGAGCGGTATGCGCCGCAAGCCAGCCCCTACTTCCTGTGGGCCGGTTTCTTGGCGCCGCATCTCGGCGGGCCACGGGAGGTGGACGACCCTCCCCGACTAGGAACGCCTAACGTGTCACCTCGCTATCGCGACGTCTACGCACAGCGCCTGCTCCCGGCCAAGGCCAGCATCAACGAGCGGGACGTGAGCGACAAACCCAACTTCGTCCAGCAGTCCCCGATCAGGGCTCGCGCGGGAATGCAGGAGCTGACGCAGCAACGCCTCGAGTCGCTGTTGTCCGTGGACGACGCCGTGGCCAGCCTGATCGACACCGTGAGAGCGAGCGGGGAGCTGAACAAGACGGTCATCATCTTCACGTCGGACAACGGCTTCCTCATCGGTGAACACCGCCGCATCGGCAAGGACGTCGGCTATCAGGAGGCGACCCGGGTGCCCCTCATCGTCGCCGGCCCCGGATTCGATACCGGCCAGGTCCGCCATCAACTGGTGAGCCTGGTCGACATCCCCAGGACGGTCGCTGCCCTCGCCAAGGCTCGTGTTGAGCGCACCCAGGACGGCATCGGGCTCCGCAGGGTAGCCACCGACCCGACCTTCGCGGCGAACCGGCCCATCCTCCTCGAAGGCGGGCCGACCGGGTCACGCCCGAACCAGTGGTACGCCGGGATCCAGACGAAACGCTACGTCTACGTCGAGTACGACGACACGGGGGAGAAGGAGCTGTACCACCTGCCCAGCGACCCCCTGCAGCTCGACAACCTCGCCGTGCTCAGGCCCGGGAGCGCTGCGGAGACCCGGCTCGCGGCGGCGCTCGACTCGCTACGCACCTGTGCCGGGTCCGCGTGTCAGCAGCCAGTCGGCGCGCTGGCTCGCTGAGGCACGGCTGTCAGTGGCCGCCGATGAGTGGTGCCATCGCCTGCGCCAGCCGGCTGGGGCGGCCCGTGAGCCGCTCCTCCTGGTCGGCGACTGACATCATGCGCAGGCCGGCGTTGACCCCGGCCCATCGCAGCGGCTCCGGCTCCCACGACCGCGACTCGTGGTTCACCCAGGGCAGCGAGACGAGCTCTGACGTCGTCTGGGTGATGAGGTCGGCCAGCGTGCGACCGGCCAGGTTCGTGGTGGTGACCCCGTCTCCTACGTATCCGCCTGCCCAGCCGATGCCGGTCTCGCGGTTCAGGCCTACCGAGGCCATCCAGTCCCGAGGGATGCCGAGCGGGCCGCCCCATTCATGGGAGAACTCGTAGCCGCGCAGGCTGGGGAAGAGCTCGACGAGCGTCTGCCGCAGTGATGCGAAGACCCGGCCCTCCCGGTCGTACTCGGGTTTGACGCTCGACGAGTAGTGGTAAGGAGCGCCGCGTCCACCGAACACCAGTCTGTCGTCACCCGAGCGCTGCCCGTAGATGATGAGGTGGCGGTGGTCGGTGAACGTCGGACGGCCGGCCAGCCCGATCTCGCCCCATACCTCTGCCGGCAGCGGCTCAGTCGCCACGACCAGCGAGTACACCGGGACCACGGCTCGCTTCAGGCCGGCCAGGTTGGGCGTGAAGCCCTCGGTCGCGCGGACGATGTAGTCGGCGGTGACCTGGCCGCGGTCGGTGTCGACAACGCTTGGCGCGATCGACGTCACGGTCGTGCCCTCGTAGATCGCGACCCCGCGCTTCTCCACCGCGTGGGCCAGGCCACGGACCAGCTTCGCCGGGTGGATGCGTGCGCAGTGGGGCGTGTAGGTAGCGCCCAGCACATCGGTTGCGTTGACCATCTCGCGTGCCTCGGCGGCGCCGAGCAGCCGGATGTCATCAGAGGTGTCGCCCCACTGGTGAGCCGCCTCCACCGAGGCGCGAGCCCGGGTCAGCTGCACCGGAGTACGGGCCAGGTCGATGGTGCCGCCCTTGTGGTAGTCGCAGGCAATCCCTTCGGTCTGCGCTACCCGGCCGACCTCGTCGACCGAGGCGCGCATGGCCGCGGTCAGCGCGTTGGCTTGTTCCGCCGACGAGTTCGGCAAGGAGGCAAGGTGCTCGCGGGACTTGGGGAACAGCGCCGAGGCCCACCCGCCGTTGCGACCGGAGGCGCCGAACCCGGCGATCTCGCGCTCCAGGACGGCGATACGAAGCGTCGGGTCCTGCACGCTGAGGTAGTACGCGGTCCACAGACCGGTGAAGCCGGCGCCCACGATGGCGACGTCGCACTGGAGGTCGCTGGTGAGAGCAGGCCGGGCAACCAGATCCTCGCCGCAGTTCTCGTGCCACAGGGAGAGCCGCCCGTACGTCACCGCACACCCCACGAGTACGTCTGCTTGTGCAGCTTCAGGTAGACGAAGGACTCCGTGGCCCTCACGCCGGCAATGGCCCGGATCCGCTTGGAGAGCAGCTGCAGCAGGTGGTCGTCGCTCTCGCACACCACCTCGACGATCAAGTCGAACGAGCCCGCTGTGGAGATGACGTAGTCGATCTCGGACATCTGCGCGAGCCTCTCGGCGATGGGCTCCACGTCGCCTTCGGCGTGGATACCGATCATCGCCTGGCGCGCGAAGCCCAGCTGGAGGGGGTCGGTCACCGCCACGATCTGCATGACACCGCTGTCGAGAAGCCGCTGGACCCGCTGCCGTACTGCGGCTTCAGAGAGGCCGACAGCCTTGCCTATCGTCGCGTACGGCATGCGGCCGTCCTTCTGCAGCTGCTCCACGATCCCCTTGGACACGTCGTCGAGGGGGTGGGGGATGCTGCCATCACGCGTGGCCACGCGCTCATCTTGGCCGCCGGGAGAGGGGGTGGTCAACCTGAGCACGAACAATTCCGTTGTTACGGTTGTATATCGCGACGGATTCGTTTGTCGCATCCGCTGTAGTCTGACAAGATCCCCGGTGTCGGGGGTAGGTAGCAATGGGAGGTCGTCCATGTCCAGAAGAGCACTCAACTCGGGGATCAGCCGTCGAGGCTTCGTCCAGGGGTTGTCCCTTTCTGCACTCGCGGTCGGTGGGACGGGCCTGCTGGGCGCCTGCGGAACCGACAGCGCAGCGGTCGACCAGGACGACTGCGTGAGCACCGACCGGAGCGCGGAGGAGAAGGAGATCAGCTTCTCGAACTGGATCGGCTACGTCGACCCGGTCAAGGCCAAGGACGTCTCGACCTTGGAGAAGTTCGAGAAGCAGACGGGCATCACCGTCAACTACCAGGCAGACGTCAACGACAACGAGACCTTCTTCGGCAAGGTGTCGCCGCAGCTGCAGTCCTGCAAGTCCACCGGTCGCGACATCTTCGTCCTGACCGACTGGATGGCGGCACGGATGATCGAGCTGGGCTGGATCCAGAAGCTGGACCACGAGAACATGCCCAACGTGGCAGCCAACATCATCGAGCCCCTGGCGTCGCCGGCTTGGGACCCGAACCGCGACTACAGCGTTCCCTGGCAGAGCGGCATGACCGGAATCTGCTACAACTCCGAGCTCACCGACCCGGTGATGAGCTTCGAGGAGCTCCTGACGCGCCCGGATCTCAAGGGCAAGATCGAGCTGCTGACCGAGATGCGCGACACCATGTCGTTCATGCTGCTGATGCAGGGCAGCAACCCGGAGGACTTCACCGACGCGGAGTTCTCTGACGCGATCGCGGCTCTGGAGAAGTTCGTACAGAACGGCCAAGTGCGGCGCTTCGCTGGCAACGACTACGTCGACGACATGAAGTCCGGCGACATCGTGGCGTGCGAGGCATGGAGTGGCGATGTGATCAACCTGCTCGGCGGCGGCAAGTACAAGTGGATCCCGCCGGAGGAGGGCTTCTCGCTGTGGACCGACAACATGCTGGTGCCGATCCAGGCCGAGCACAAGTCCAATGCGGAGGAGCTGATGAACTTCTACTACGAGCCGGTCAACGCGGCGAAGCTCGCGGCATGGAACTATTACTTCTGCCCGGTCGACGGCGCTCAGGCCGAGATCGGACAGTTCGACAAGTCAGCGGCCAAGAGCGAGTTCATCTTCCTCGACGAGGAGACCCTCGCCACCGGCTCCTCGTTCATGATCCTCACCGAAGAGCAGAACCAGAAGTACCAGCAGCAGTACAACCAGGTCATGGGTGGTTGAGCCTGCCCCACGCCAAGAAAGTGGTGACATGAGCCAGAGCACGGACGAGGCGACGTCTCGCTCGACCGGTCAAGATCTCCGGCTGGAGAATGTCAGCAAGCGCTTCGGTGACTTCGTCGCCGTCGACGACCTTACGTTGACAGTTCCCCAGGGCTCGTTCTTCGCGTTGCTCGGCCCGTCCGGCTGTGGCAAGACCACCACCTTGCGCATGGTGGCCGGGCTCGAGGACCCGACAGTCGGTCAGGTGTTCATCGGCGACGACGAGATCACCCATCTGCGGCCCTACAAACGCCCGGTCAACACGGTGTTCCAGTCCTACGCGCTGTTCCCCCACCTGACGATCTTCGACAACGTCGCGTTCGGGTTGCGCCGTCGCGGCGACAAGGACTACAAGCAGAAGACCCGCGACATGCTGGAGCTCGTCCAGCTCGCCCCCTACGCCACCCGCAAACCGGCTCAGCTCTCGGGGGGGCAGCAGCAGCGCGTTGCGCTCGGGCGAGCACTGATCAACCAGCCGGGTGTGCTCCTGCTCGACGAGCCGCTGGGTGCCTTGGACCTGAAGCTTCGACGTCAGATGCAGATCGAGCTCAAGCGGATCCAGACCGAGATCGACGTGACCTTCGTGCATGTGACGCACGACCAGGAGGAGGCCATGACGATGGCCGACACGATCGCGGTCATGAACCACGGAGTGATCGAACAAATGGGGGCACCCGGTGATCTCTACGAGAACCCCACGACCACCTTCGTCGCCAACTTCCTCGGCCAGTCGAACCTGATCATGGCCGACGTGAACGACGTGTCGGGCCACGTCGTCGTCGCCGACTGTCACGGACAGAAGGTGGGGGTTGCGAGGTCTCGTTCGCACACCAAGGAAGGCAAGGGCTGGCTCGGTGTGCGGCCGGAGAAGATCTTCGCGAGCCCGGCGGGTTCCGAGGATCACAGGAACGCCAATGTCTTGACCGGCGGCCGCATCACCGACGTGAGCTTCGTCGGCGTGAGCACGCAGTACCTCGTGGCGATGCCATGGGGTCAGGAGCTGATGGTCTTCGAGCAGAACACCGGCCAGCGCGCGCAGTTCAAGAACGGAGACGAGATCGACCTGGCGTGGTCCCGCGACCACGCGTTCCTACTCGATGCCGAACAGGACGCGCACGCGGGCGTCATCACGCCCGAGGACATGGAATGACCGATGTCGTAACCCCGACCCCGACGCCGGTCGTGGACGGCGAGACGAGCAAGCGCCGCGGCTGGGGTTGGCTGCTGCTCGTGCCAGGCATGCTGTGGCTCGCCGCGTTCTTCATGTTCCCCACGGTCCAGCTCTTCTTCACCTCGCTGTACGACCCCGCCGGGTCGTACATCGAGGGCTATGCCATGACGTGGCACTTCGCCAACTACCTCGACGCGGTCACGGACACCTGGAACCTCTTTGCTCGGTCGTTCATGTACGCCGGGATCACCACCGTCGTCTGCCTCATCCTCGGGTACCCGCTCGCCTACGCGATCGCGTTCAAGGCAGGCAAGTGGAAGAACGTCATGCTCGTCCTCGTCATCGCCCCGTTCTTCACGAGCTTCCTGCTGCGGACCTTGTCGTGGCGCGCCATCCTCGCAGACGAGGGGCCGGTCACCAGCTTCTTGCAAACCATCGCGATCCTGCCCGACGACGGTCGCCTGCTGGCGACGCCTATTGCAGTCATCGCGGGCCTCATCTACAACTTCTTGCCGTTCATGACGCTTCCGCTGTACGCATCGCTCGACAAGGTCGACTACCGCCTGATCGAGGCGGCAGGCGACCTGTACTCCAGCCCGTTCACCGGGTTCCGCAAGGTGACATTCCCGTTGTCGCTCCCCGGTGTCGTCTCGGGCACCCTGCTGACGTTCATTCCCGCCTGCGGCGACTACATCAACGCCGAGCTCCTCGGTACTCCCCGGGAGTACATGGTGGGCAACCGCATCCAGGCCGCGTTCCTCACCGAGCACAACTATCCGCTCGCGGCGAGCCTGTCCATCATCTTGATGCTCATCGTGCTGGTCATGGTCATCGTCTATGTCCGGCGCGCAGGGACCGAGGAGCTGGTCTGATGGCTACCGCAACCGCTCCGGCGAAAGCCAAGCCCACGCCAGCGCCGGCGGCTCGATCGGGTCGCAGTCCGAGCCGTTGGCTGTCCGACCACTTCGTCCTGATCGTCGGCATCGGCGTGCTGCTGTACACGTTCGTACCGATCGCCTACATCATCGCCTTGTCGTTCAACCAGCCGGCAGGTCGCTCGGCGACGGCCCAGTTCGACTCCTTCACCTGGAACAACTGGTCCACTGTCTGCGAGCCCGCGGGCCTGTGCGAGTCCCTGAAGCTGAGCTTCGGGATCAGCATCACGGCGACGATCCTCGCGACGCTGCTCGGGACGTTGATGGCGTTCGCTCTGGTCCGCCACTCGTTCCGTGGCCGGTCCACCTCGAACCTGATCATCTTCTTGCCCATGGCCACGCCCGAAGTGGTGATGGGCTCATCGCTGTTGGCCATGTTCGTCGCCTTCGGCTTCGACGGACTGCTGGGCTTCGTCACCATCGTCATCGCCCACATCATGTTCACACTGTCGTTCGTGGTCGTCACCGTCAAAGCACGGCTCACGGGGATGGACTCGCGGCTAGAGCAGGCGGCCATGGACCTGTACGCCAACGAGTGGCAGACCTTCCGCCTCGTCACCTTGCCGCTGGCCATGCCGGGCATCATCGCCGCGGCCATGTTGGCGTTCTCGCTCTCGTTTGACGACTTCATCGTCACGAACTTCACGTCCGGCCAGTCGGTGACGTTCCCGTTGTTCGTCTACGGCAGCAAGCTGAAGGGTTTCCCGCCCCAGCTGTTCGTCGTCGGGACACTGATGTTCCTCGTGTCGTTCGTCCTGGTCGTGGCCGTCGAGCTGTGGCGTCGGCGGCGGCCGAACATCTGACGGCCTGCGGCGCCGCGCGCGCCGGGTCTTGTTCTCGTCATCATCGTCTTCAGCCGTCACGGGCTCTGGTTCACCGTCATGGCGCTGCGCGCGCCAGTGTGGTGTCGGAGTCAGGCCCCCGCCAGCTCGAGCACCTTGCGCACGGTGCGGAGGTTCCGCGCCGTGATGGACACCCCCAGGCTTCGCTCGAACGGCACCTTGGCCAATCGCTTGGACGTGCCCATGCCATGGACGAAGTTGAGGTAGATCTCGGTCCCGGCGACAGTGAAGCCCTCCGGGGCATAGTCCTCGTCTTGCAGCGCGGCGAGGCCACCCGGATCGGGCGCCGCGCTCATGAACCCGATGTGCAGGAAGTTCTCTGGCGTGTCGGGGTAAGGGTTGGCGGCCAGCGTTCGCTCCACGGCCGCCGGACTCCTCGTCACGACGACCGGCCGGAAGCCGGCGTGCTGCTCGATGGCCGCCTCCAAGTCGACGGCCAGCTGCGACCCGTGACGTGCGTCGTCCAGCACGACGTTGCCACTTTGGATGTAGGTCGACACGTTGAGAGCGCCGAGCGACGTGCAGATATCGCGCAGCTGTGCCATGGGCAGCCGACCATGGCCGCCTACGTTCACCCCGCGCAAGAAGATGATGTGTCGTTGACGTGCCGGCCCTGCCATGTCAGGAGTATCTCCCTGATGGCCACGTGTCAAGGAACGCGAACCGCCCAAGCAGACTGACGCGCGAGCCGTCGACGGCGCCCGTGCGCTGCGAATCGCGACCGTGGATACGCCGCACCGCGGTGCCGGGTCGGCTCAGACCTTGGTGTGGGCCTCGGTGAGGACGGAGCGCAGGATGGACTCGATCTCGTCGAAGTGCGTCTGGTCGCAGATGAGCGGCGGCGACAGCTGGATGACCGGGTCACCACGGTCGTCCGCGCGGCAGTACAAGCCGGCTTCGTACAACGCCCTGGACAAGAAGCCGCGAAGCAGGCGCTCGGACTCGGCCTCGTTGAACGTCTCCTTGGTGGCTTTGTCCTTCACCAGCTCGATGCCGTAGAAGTAGCCGTCGCCGCGGATGTCACCGACGATCGGCAGGTCGTACAGCTTCTCGAGCGTGGCGCGGAAGGCGTCCTGGGTGTCGAGGACGTGCTGGTTCAGACCTTCACGCTCGAACACGTCCAGGTTCGCCATCGCGACTGCGGTGGCCACTGGGTGCCCGCCGAAGGTGTAGCCATGCACGAACGACGCCGCTCCCTTGGAGAAGGGCTCGAAGAGCCGGTCCGTCGCGATCATGGCGCCGAGTGGGGCGTAACCGGACGTCAGACCCTTGGCGCAGGTGATCATGTCGGGGAGGTAGTCGTACCGGTCGGCTCCGAACATGTGGCCCAGCCGGCCGAACGCGCAGATGACCTCGTCGCTGACGAGAAGGACGTCGTACTCGTCGCAGATCTCGCGCACGCGCTGGAAGTAGCCGGGGGGCGGCGGGAAGCAGCCGCCGGCGTTCTGTACCGGCTCGAGGAACACCGCGGCAACGGTCTCGGCGCCCTCGTTCTCGATGGCGACCGCAATCTGGTCGGCGGCCCACTGGCCGAATGCAACCGGGTCATCTCCATGGATCGGAGCGCGATAGATGTTGGTGTTGGGCACCCGGAACGTGCTCGGAACCAGCGGCTCGAACGGCGCCTTGAGGCTTGGCAGTCCGGTGATGGACAAGGCTCCCTGGGTGGTGCCGTGGTAGGCAACCGCTCGCGAGATGACCTTGTGCTTGCCAGGCTTGCCCGTCAGCTTGAAGTACTGCTTGGCGAGCTTCCAGGCCGTCTCGACAGCCTCGCCGCCACCGCTGGTGAAGAAGACCCGGTTGAGGTCGCCCGGCGCATAGGTGGCGACGCGCTGGGCCAGCTCGATCGCGTTGGGGTGCGCGTAGGACCACAGCGGGTGGAAGGCGAGAGTCTGCGTCTGCTTGGCTGCGGCTTCAGCGAGCTCGGTGCGGCCGTGGCCGATCTGGCTCACGAACAGGCCAGCGAGGGCGTCGAGGTAGCGCTTGCCTTGCGCGTCATAGATGTAGGCGCCCTCACCCTTGACGATGATCGGGACGTCGGCGTTGTCGTAGGCCGACATGCGGGTGAAGTGCATCCACAAGTGGTCCTTGGCGGACTGCTGCAGCGCGGCGTAGTTGAGGTCCAGCGTCGAGTCGATCGTCATGACCTCAGTGTGCCTGATTCAACCGCAACTCTGCAAGCGTTTCGGTGGAGCGAGCGGCTGTTGTCTGCTGATTTCCTGTGTCAACTGGCGTAAGCGCGACGAAATCCGCAGGTTTCCCTGCCGTGACGGGGCGCATTCAGCGGAAGGCGGACTGCCCCGTCAGGGCCTGACCGATGATCAGCTGGTGCACCTCGGACGTGCCCTCGTAGGTGAGCACCGACTCCAGGTTGTTCGCGTGGCGCATCACCGGGTACTCCAACGTCACTCCGCTGGCAGCCAGGATCGTGCGGCACTCCCGGGCGATCGACAGGGCCTCGCGCACATTGTTGAGCTTGCCGAGACTGACCTGCTCGGGCGCGATGGCGCCGTTGTCCTTGATGCGCCCCAGATGAAGGGCAAGCAGCATGGCCTTCCCGACTTCCAAGGTCATGTCGGCCAGCTTGCGCTGCGTCAGCTGGTAACCGGCCAACGGCCGGTCGAAGACGCGTCGCGTCTGCACGTAGTCGAGCGTCGTCTCGAGGCAGTCGCGCGCCGCGCCGATGGCACCGAAGACCACGCCGAACCGGGCCTCGGACAGGCAGCGCAACGGTGCAGCGAGACCGACAGCGCCTGGGAGCATTGCCGTGGCGGGCAGCCGCACCTCGTCAAGGACGAGCTCGCTCGTCACCGACGCTCGCAGTGACAGCTTCCGCGTGATCTCGGGAGCCGAGAACCCGGCAGTCCCGGCCGGGACCACGAAACCGCGGATGCCGTCGTCGGTCCGCGCCCAGACAACGGCTATGTCGGCCACCGAACCGTTCGTGATCCACATCTTGGTGCCGTTCAGCACCCAGTCGCTGCCGTCTCGGCGGGCACGGGTACGCATGCCGCCTGGGTCGGACCCGTAGTCGGCCTCGGTGAGCCCGAAGCAGCCGATCGACTCACCGGTCGCCATGCTCGGCAACCACTGCTGTTTTTGGTCGTCGCTGCCGAACGTGTGCAGCGCGAACATCGCCAACGAGCCCTGCACCGACACCAGGCTGCGAATGCCGGAGTCGGCTGCCTCCAGCTCCAGGCAGGCCAGTCCGTACGCCGTCGCCGGCATACCCGCACAGCCGTAACCGTCCAGATGCATGCCAAGAAGGCCGAGATCACCGAGCTGCTTGCTCAATTCGCGAGCCGGGATGGAGCCCGCTTCGAACCAGTCGGCAACCACGGGGCGTATCCGGTCATCGCAGAACGCCCGCACCGTGTCTCGGACGGCCCGCTCGTCGTCGTCGAGCAAGGAGTCGATGGCGAAGAGGTCGAGCGGGCGGGTAACGCCCTGCTTGGACACTGCTGCACCTCCGGGTTGGCCGTTTCGGGTCGCCACTGGATCCTCCCACGAGTCGGCAACAGCGGCGGAACGGGTGACTCTTCGGTCGTCGGGAGGGAGTGGACCGCTCTATGCCACCGTGAAAGGCGCGGATCAGCGAGGAATGCGTTGTGCCGGGCTGTTGGCTTGGCGTTATCGGTTGCGAGCAACTAGTTTCTCCGACATAGCACTTCGTTCTCCCGCCAACTCGTCCAAGGGGCCTTGAATGACCACGCGCACACTGCAGAACCTCATCAACGGAGAGCTCGTCGACAGCGCCGACGGGAAGACGTCCACGCTCGTCAACCCGTCGACAGAGGAGGAGTTCGCTCAAGCCGCCGTCTCCGGACACGAGGACGTCGACCGAGCCTTCAAGGCTGCAGCCACGGCCTTCGAGACGTGGCGGGACGCAACTCCGGCCGAGCGCCAGCGGGCGCTGCTGAAGCTCGCCGACGCCATGGAGGAACGCACAGACGAGTTCGTCCGCATCGAGAGCGAGAACACGGGCAAGCCCCTTGGGTTCACGACCACCGAGGAGCTTCCACCTGCCATCGACCAAGTGCGCTTCTTCGCCGGCGCCTCCAGGGTGCTCGAGGGTCGTTCAGCAGGGGAGTACCTGGCAGGCCACACCTCCTACGTGCGCCGTGAGCCGATCGGTGTGGTGGGTCAGGTGACGCCGTGGAACTACCCGCTGATGATGGCGATCTGGAAGATCGCACCGGCGCTGGCAGCCGGGAACACGCTCGTCATCAAGCCGTCGGACACCACGCCGGCCTCGACGCTGCTCCTGGGTGAGTTGTGCAACGAGTTCTTTCCTCCGGGCGTCGTCAACGTCGTGACAGGCGACCGGGAGACCGGAAGGGCACTGGTGGAGCACCCGATCCCGCAGATGGTCTCGATCACCGGGTCTGTGCGGGCGGGCATGCAGGTCGCCGCGTCAGCCGCTCGTGACCTCAAGAAGGCGCACCTCGAGCTCGGTGGCAAGGCACCCGTGATCGTGTTCGACGACGCTGACGTGGAAGCCGCCGCGGAGGGCATCGCCGGCGCCGGCTACTTCAACGCCGGTCAGGACTGCACCGCCGCAACGCGCGTGCTGGCTGGACCGGGTGTGCACGACGACTTCCTGGCCGCTTTGACCGAGCAGGCCAAGAGCACCAAGACGGGGCAGCCGGACGACGACGAGGTCCTGTACGGGCCTGTCAACAACGCCAACCAGCTGGACCGGGTCAACGGGTTCATCGAGAGGTTGCCGGAGCACGCCAAGGTCGACGCTGGTGGCTCGCGGGTTGGTGACCGCGGCTACTTCTACGCTCCGACCGTGGTGTCGGGGCTCAAGCAGGACGACGAGGCGATCCAGGACGAGATTTTTGGCCCGGTGATCACCGTCCAGAAGTTCAGCGACGAGGATGAGGCGCTGCGCTGGGCCAACGGCGTGGAGTACGGCCTGGCCAGCAGCGTGTGGACCAAGGACCATGGCCGGGCGATGCGGATGTCACGTCGGCTCGACTTCGGCTGCGTGTGGGTCAACACGCACATCCCGATCGTGGCGGAGATGCCGCACGGCGGCTTCAAGCATTCCGGGTATGGCAAGGACCTGTCGATGTACGGGCTCGAGGACTACACCCGGATCAAGCACGTGATGCACAACTTCGAGTTCTGATGCGCATCCTTCTCGTCGGCGCGGGTGGCGTCGGCTCCGCCTTCGCTGCGATCGCGTCGCGTCGAGACTTCTACGAGTCCGTCGTCATCGCTGACTATGACGAGGAACGGGCCGTCAAGGCGGCGGCCGTCGACGAGCGCTTCAGCGGCGCTCGGATCGACGCCTCCAACGCGGACTCAGTAGCGGCACTGGTGCGCGAGCACGGAATCACCCATGTGATGAACGCCGTCGACCCCCGGTTCGTGATGCCGATCTTCGATGGTGCACTGGCTGGCGGAGCCGACTACCTCGACATGGCGATGAGCCTGTCGAAGCCGCACCCGGACGAGCCCTACTCCCGGCCGGGAGTGAAGCTCGGTGACGAGCAGTTCGCTCGAGCCGAGCACTGGGAGGCCGCCGGGCGGCTCGCTCTGGTCGGTATCGGGGTCGAGCCGGGACTGTCCGACGTCTTCGCCCGGTACGCGGCCGACCACCTCTTCGCTGAGATCGACGAGCTGGGTACCCGCGACGGCGCCAACCTCCGGGTCGAGGGCTACGACTTCGCCCCCTCGTTCTCCATCTGGACGACGATCGAGGAGTGTCTCAACCCGCCCGTCATCTGGGAGAAGACCGCTGACGACCCACAAGGTTCGTGGCGTACCACCGAGCCCTTCAGCGAGCCGGAGGTCTTCGACTTCCCTGACGGCATCGGGCCTGTCGAGTGCGTCAACGTCGAGCACGAAGAGGTCCTGCTCATGCCGCGTTGGGTGGACTGCAAGCGTGCCACCTTCAAGTACGGACTCGGCGACGAGTTCATCGACGTCCTCAAGGCTCTGCACAAGGTCGGCCTCGACCGGACAGAGAAGGTCCGGGTCGGAGGTGTCGAGGTGAGCCCGCGCGACGTGGTGGCTGCGTGCCTGCCCGACCCCGCGACGCTCGGCGACAAGATGCACGGCAAGACGTGCGCAGGGGTGTACGTGACCGGGACCGGCAAGGACGGCCAGCCTCGCGCGACGTACCTGTACCACGTGGTCGACAACGACTGGTCGATGCGCGAGTACGGTCACCAGTGCGTTGTGTGGCAGACCGCGGTCAACCCTGTCATCGCCTTGGAGCTCCTCGCAGCCGGGACCTGGTCAGGCGCTGGTGTGCGAGGCCCCGAGGCTTTCGACGCCGTCCCGTTCCTCGACCTGCTGAACGCGTACGGCAGTCCGTGGGGACAGCGCGGCTGACCTGCTCGTGCGCTGGGAGACGCTCGTCATCACCAGTTGAGAAGAAGGGGGAAAAACCGAATGATCGTCGTCGACGATCTCAGCAAGCAGTACGGCCACCACAAGGCTGTGGACTCGGTGTCGTTCACCGTGGAGCCCGGGAGCGTCACCGGGTTCCTCGGCCCCAACGGCGCGGGCAAGTCGACCACGATGCGGATGATGGTCGGTCTGACGCCGCCGTCGGGGGGAGTCGCGACGATTCTCGGGAGCCGCTACGCGGAGCTGGACAACCCCGGCCGCCAAGTGGGGGTGCTTCTCGACGCCTCGGCGCAGCACGCAGGCCGTACCGGTCACGAAGTGCTCAAGCTCGGCTCGATGGTGATGGGCCTGCCGGCCAGCCGCGTCGACGAGATGATCGACCTTGTCGGCCTGGCACCAGAAGAGGCCAGTCGTCGGGTCGGCAACTACTCACTGGGTATGCGTCAGCGACTGGGTATCGCTCACGCTCTCCTGGGCGACCCCGAGGTGCTCATCCTCGACGAGCCGGCGAACGGTCTGGACCCCGGCGGGATTCGCTGGATGCGTGGCCTGCTGCGCAGCTTCGTCGAGCGCGGCGGCACCGTGCTGCTGTCGTCGCACCTGATCCATGAGATCGAGGTCATCGCAGACGAGCTCGTGGTGATCGGCGGCGGGAAGATCGTGGCCCGTGGCTCAAAGGAGTCGATGCTGACCAAGGCCGGGACCTTGGCACGCGCGGTTGACCCGGCGGCGCTCGAGTCGGCCCTGCATCGAGCCGGGCTGGCCTTCGCGCCCGAGCGTGACGGTACTTTCGTCGTCGAAGCGACAACTGAGCAGGTCGGACGTGCGGCCCTTGCCGGAGCCGTCGTCCTCACCGAACTGAAGACCGGCGGTGCGGGGCTCGAGGACATGTTCTTGGAGCTCACCGCCGACGACGCGCGTGAAAGGGTAGAGGGATCGTGACCAGCTCAACCGTGAGTGCACGTCGGCCAGCCCGTGCAGCCGTAGCGAAGGTGCCGCTGTCACGGCACGTCCGGGTCGAGCTGCGCAAGCTCACCGACACCCGGGCCGGCATGTGGCTGCTCATCGCCATCGCGCTGCTGACGGTCGCGGCCGTCACGCTGTTCCTGGTCTTCGGTCCGAGGCGAGAGCTGACGTACAACAACTTCGTCGGTATCACCCTCACTCCGCAAGGCTTTCTGCTCCCCGTCCTCGGCATCCTGGCCGTGACCAGCGAGTGGTCGCAGCGCACGGGTCTCGTCACATTCACTCTCGAGCCGGTTCGCTCACGCATCGTGGTGTCGAAGCTGATCGCTGTGACGATCCTCGCCCTCACTGCCGTCGCCTTGCTTCTCCTGGTGGCTGCGTTGGGCAATGTGCTCGGCGCCAGCTGGCAGGACGGTGACGGCAGTTGGTCGTTCGGCGTCGAGGGACTGCGTGATGTCACGCTGCTTCAGCTGATGGGGATCATCCAGGGGGTCGCCTTCGGCATGATCTTGCTCAACAGCGCCGCAGCAATCGTGCTCGCCTTCGTCATCCCCATCGGCTTCAGCATCGTCTTCACCCTGGTCTCGTCACTGAGGGACATTGCTCCGTGGATCGATCTCGCCACGGCTCAGACACCGTTGTTCGACCACACCATGCGCGGCGACGACTGGCTGAAGCTAGCCGTCGCGAGCCTGCTGTGGATTGCCGTGCCGCTCGTCGCGGGCATCGTGCGGGTACTGCGCAGCGAAGTGAAGTCCGCCTGACAGCGGCGGCAGCGGGTCAGCCGGTGACGTCGGACAGTGCCTTCTCGAAGACCGTCAGGGCCTCGTCGATGAGCTCGTCCGGCATCACCAGTGGCGGCAGGAACCGGAAGACGTTCCCATAGGTGCCGCACGTGAGCGTCACGACGCCCTCGGCGTGGCAGGCGGCGTTGACCTGTGCGGTCGCGGCCGCGTTGGGGGTCGTCGTCCCGGGCTCAACGAGCTCGACGGCCAGCATGGCGCCGCGGCCGCGCACATCGCCGATCACCGGGTAGCGGCCGGCGAGGTCGTTGAGCCGAGCAGTCATCGCTTCGCCGATCGAGCGGGCGCGACCGGGTAGGTCGAGCTCCTGCATGGTGGCGATGGCGCCGAGAGCACCGGCGCAGGCCACGGGGTTCCCACCGTAGGTTCCGCCCAGCCCGCCTGCCTTCACCGCATCCATGATCTCTGCCCGGCCCGTGACGGCGGCCAACGGCATCCCACCCGCGATGCCCTTCGCCGTGGTGATGAGGTCGGGCACCACGGCCTCGTCGTCGCAGGCGAACCAGTCACCGGTCCGGCAGAAGCCGGTCTGGATCTCGTCGGCCACGAAGACGACGCCGTTGTCCGAGCACCACTGCGAGAGCCGCGGGAGGAAGCCGGGGGCAGGCACGACGAAGCCGCCCTCGCCCAGGATCGGCTCTATCACCACGCAGGCGACAGCGTCCGCACCGACCTGCTTCTCGATGACGGAGATCGCCCGCTCCGCAGCCTCGACGCCGCTGATGGGACGAGGCTCACGGAAGGGGTACGACATCGGCGCCCGGTACACCTCACCCGCGAACGGGCCGAAGCCGTGCTTGTAGGGGACGCTCTTGGACGTCATCGCCATCGTCAGGTTGGTGCGCCCGTGGTAGGCGTGCTCGAACACGACGACGGCGTCCCGCCCGGTGGCGGTGCGGGCGATCTTGACGGCGTTCTCGACGGCCTCCGCCCCGGAGTTCAGCAGAACCGACTTCTTGGCATGGTCACCCGGCGTGAGCTCCGCGAGTCGTTCGCAGACCTCGACGTAGGGCTCGTACGGAGCCACCATGAAGCAGGTGTGCGTGTATCGCGACACCTGCTCTGCGACCCGATCCACGACGTGAGGTGCTGCGTTCCCGACGGTGGCCACAGCGATGCCCGCCGACATGTCGATCAAGGAGTTGCCGTCGACGTCGACGATCACGCCGCCGCCCGCGGCCTCGACGTAGACGGGCAGGCCCACCCCGATGCCGTCGGAGACGAACTGTGACTTGCGGGCATGCAGCGCCTGCGATTTCGGCCCCGGGATCGCGGTGACGATACGTCGTTCCTGTGGCAGGTCCGGCCCGCCGGCGAGGGTCTCAGTCATGGCACCACCGTATGCCGCACCGCCGACTTCTCGCCACGGGGCTGGGTCATCCGATGCAGCTGTCTCTGCGTTGCTGCGTCCACAGGCGGGGCTAACGCCTGTCGGTCGCAGGCACTAGCGTCAGGGTTATGACACAGACGTACTCCATGCACATCGCCGGCAAGTCCGTGGACGGGCCCGAGACGTTCGACATCACCAACCCCTACTCCGGGGAGGTGGTCGGGACAACGACGTGGGCCACCCCCGAACAGGTGGACGACGCTGTGCAGGCCGCCTGGGACGTGCGACAAGAGGCTGCCGCGCTGCCGATCCACGTCCGCGCCGACGCGCTCGCGATGATCAGTCGCCGTATCGGCGAGCGTGCGGACGAGCTGGCACGGCTCATCACCGCCGAGAACGGCAAGCCACTTCTGTGGGCGCGTGCCGAGGTGGGGCGCGCGGTCTCGGTGTTCCGGCTCGCTTCCGAGGAAGCCCGACGCTGGTCCGGGGAAGCGATGCGCCTCGACACCGACAAGGGCGGTGAGGGCCGGATGGCCTATGTCCGCCAGGTGCCCCGCGGGCCGGTGCTGGCCATCTCACCGTTCAACTTCCCACTGAACCTGGTGGCTCACAAGGTTGCGCCAGCGCTGGCAGTCGGGGCGCCGGTCGTTCTCAAGCCGGCGCCGAAGACGCCACTGTCGGCCCTCGTCCTCGCGGAGTTGGTGGCCGAGACCGACCTGCCTGCCGGCATGGTCAACGTCATCAACGTCGCGAACGACGCTGCGGGCGACCTGGTGGCCGACGACCGGCTCCCCGTCGTGTCGTTCACCGGTTCCGGTCCCGTCGGGTGGCAGATCCAGGCTGCGGTACCTCATAAGCACGTCACGCTCGAGCTCGGCGGCAACGCCGCGGCAGTGGTCTGCGGCGACTGGAGCAGCGATGACGACTTGGACTGGGCAGCGTCGCGAGTCGCCACCTTCTCCAACTACCAGGCTGGGCAGTCCTGCATCGGCGTGCAGCGCGTCTTCGTCCACGAAGCGGTGTACGAGCCGTTCAAGGCAAAGCTGCTCGCGGCGGTGCGCGCCCTCAAGACCGGTGACCCGGCCGACGATGCGACCCAGGTCGGGCCGGTGATCAACGAGGAAGCCGCCGAGCGCATCGTCGCCTGGGTCGACGAAGCAGTCCAGGCCGGTGCCACCGTGCTCACCGGTGGTGGGCGTGACGGCACGACGGTGGAACCGACCGTGCTCGAGGGCGTCGGTGCCGACGACAAGGTGTCGTGCGAGGAAGTCTTCGGCCCGGTGCTGTTCATCGAGGCGGTGCCCACCAGTGAGGCCGCGTTCGCCAAGGTCAACGCCTCACCGTACGGCCTCCAAGCCGGCGTTTTCACCCATCGGCTGCAGACGGCCTTCGCTGCGCATCGCGAGCTCGAGGTGGGAGGCGTCATCGTCGGCGACGTACCGAGCTACCGCGCCGATCAGATGCCCTACGGCGGGACGAAGCAGTCGGGAGTTGGCCGCGAGGGCGTCCGCTACACGATGCGCGACTACACCTATGAGCGGGTCATGGTTCTCACCGGGCTCGACCTCTGAGCCCGCCTCGCAGCGTGCGGCTGGAGAGGAGGCGCGGTGAGTGAGTCTCGAGGAGTTCGAGACCTCGTCGTGCTGGGCTCCACCGGGTCGGTCGGCACCCAGGCCCTCGACATCGTCCGGGACAACCGTGACCGCTACCGGGTCGTCGGACTCGCCGCCGGCGGCACTCGACCGGAGCTCCTGGCGGCCCAGGCGATCGAGTTCGGGGTCGCCGTCGTGGCGATCGCCCGCGGGACGACTGCACAGGACGTGCAGCTCGCGCTCTACGCGGCCGCCCAGAAGAAGGGCTACGCGTCAGGCAAGTTCGCTCTTCCCAGGATCCTGGTCGGGGCCGACGCGGCTGAGCAGCTGGCTGGCTACCCGGCTGACATCGTCCTGAACGCCATCGACGGCAGCGTCGGCCTACGCTCCACCCTGGCCGCTCTCGCGGCCGGTTCGACTCTCGCGCTGGCCAACAAGGAGTCGCTCATCATGGGCGGAGAGCTCGTGATGTCCCGGGCCAAGCCCGGCCAGATCGTTCCGGTCGACTCCGAGCACTCCGCGCTCGCGCAGTGTCTGCGAGGCGGCAGCTCCGACGAGGTCCGTCGGCTCGTTCTGACCGCGAGCGGAGGGCCGTTTCGCGGGCGGAGTCGAGAAGAGCTGGGCGCCGTCACCGCCATCGACGCTCTCGCGCACCCCACGTGGGACATGGGGCCCCTCGTCACCACCAACTCGTCGACCCTGGTCAACAAGGGCCTCGAGGTCATCGAGGCGCATCTGCTGTTCGGTATCGACTACGACCGCATCGAGGTCGTCGTCCACCCGCAGTCGATCGTCCACTCCATGGTCGAGTTCACCGATGGCTCGACTCTGGCGCAGGCATCGCCTCCGGACATGCACCTGCCGATCAGCCTGGCGTTGGCCTGGCCGCACCGGCTGCCAGGTTCGGCCAAACCACTGCGGTGGGAGGACTCGCAGACGTGGACCTTCGAGCCGGTCGACCACGCGGCCTTCCCGGGCCTCGGCCTGGCGGTGCGGGCAGGCCGGCTCGGGGGAGTGGCGCCGGCGATCTACAACGCCGCCAACGAAGCCTGCGTTCAGGCGTTCCTGGCCGGGGACCTGCCCTACCTCGGTATCGTCGACATCATCGCTGGGGTCCTCGCGCGCTCTGACGTACCCTCGACAGCAGGCGGCCTCACTCTCGACGACGTGGTGGCCGCTGATCGTTGGGCTCGAGATCGTGCAGCCGAAGCGGTCGCCATGCACGCACAAGGAGGAGACGCAGCCCGATGAGCGGTGTGGTGTACACGCTCGGCGTCGTGCTGTTCCTGCTTGGGCTACTGCTGTCGATCGCCCTGCACGAGGTCGGCCACTTGGTGCCGGCCAAGAAGTTCGGCGTGAAGGTGACCCAGTACTTCGTCGGTTTCGGAAACACGGTGTGGTCGGTCAAGCGCGGCGAGACCGAGTACGGCATCAAAGCGCTTCCCCTGGGTGGCTACATCAGGATGCTAGGCATGCTGCCTCCCGCCAAGCGCGACGCTTTCGGGCGGGTCAAGGGGATCAACAGCGGATTCTTCGGTCGCCTGATCGCCGACGCCAGAGCCGCGGAGTACGCAACGATCACTGCCGACGACGAGCCCCGGCTCTTCTACCGCCTGTCGTGGTGGAAGAAGATCATCGTGATGGCAGGCGGGCCGATGACGAACGTCGTGCTGGCCGTCATCTTGCTCGGTGGGGTCTTCATGGGAATCGGCGTGACAACGCCGACCCTCACGGTCAACGAGGTGTCGGACTGCGTCATCCCGGCCAGCGAGGGCTCACGGCCGTGTGTCGTCGCCCCCGATCCAGACGCCGATCCGGTCTCACCCGCCCGCAAGGCCGGGCTCGAGGTCGGCGACGAAGTCGTGTCGTTCAACGGCGAGGCGATGAACGACTGGGAGGAGTTCTCCGCGGCGATCCGGGCCAATGGATCCGAGGCCGCCACGATCGTGGTCGAGCGGGCGGGTCAGACCGTCACGCTGGAAGCCACCACCGCCGTGTCGCAGCGTCCCAGCCTCGACTCCGTCGATCCCGATGCGTTCGTGGATGTCGGCTTCTTGGGCGTGTCCCCCGAAGAGACGCGACAGCGTCAAGGGCCGGGCTACGTCGCCTCGACGATGTGGGACTACACGCAGCGCACCGGTCAGGCTCTCCTCCACATGCCGGAGCGGATGGTCGGCGTCTTCAAGGCGGCGTTCGGCCTCGAGGAGCGCGATCCGGAGAGCCCCATGAGCGTGGTGGGCGCCAGTCGCATCGCCGGCGGCGTTGCCTCTGACGAGGCCATCAGCGTCACTGACCGGTGGGCGACACTGCTCTTGCTCCTGGGTGTGGTCAACCTGTTCGTGGCCTTGTTCAACTTCATCCCCTTGCTGCCTCTCGACGGCGGACACATCGCCGGAGCGTTGTTCGAGGCTGCCCGGCGGGGTCTCGCGCGAGTCCGCGGCCGCCCGGACCCCGGCTACGCCGACGTCGCGCAGTTGTTGCCCATCGCCTACACCGCAGCCAGCGTGTTGATCGTGATGAGTGTGTTGCTCGTCTGGGCCGACATCGTCAACCCCATCACCTTGAGCGGCTGAGGAGCCATGACCGCAATCTCGTTGGGAATGCCGCAAGCCCCACCCCCCGTCCTGGCGCCACGTCGCCCGACCCGCCAGATCCGAGTGGGCAAGGTGCTCGTCGGTGGAGACGCACCGATATCGGTGCAGTCGATGACGACCACGCTCACGGCCGACGTCAACACGACGCTCCAGCAGATCGCTGAGCTCACCGCGTCTGGGTGCGACATCGTCCGGGTGGCCTGCCCGAGCCAGGACGACGCCGACGCCCTGCCGCAGATCGCGTCACACTCCCAGATCCCGGTGATCGCCGACATACACTTCCAGCCGAAGTACGTCTTCGCCGCCATCGAGGCCGGATGTGCAGCGGTCCGGGTCAACCCCGGCAACATCCGCAAGTTCGACGACCAGGTCAAGCAGATCGCCGCGGCGGCGCGCGACCACGGGACCTCCATCCGCATCGGCGTCAACGCCGGGTCGCTCGACCCTCGGCTGCTGAAGCGCTTCGGCAAGGCCACTCCCGAGGCGCTGGTCGAGTCAGCGGTCTGGGAGGCGTCCCTGTTCGAGGAGCATGACTTCCACGACTTCAAGATCTCGGTGAAGCACAACGACCCAGTGGTCATGGTTCGCGCGTACGAGCTGCTGGCCGAGCGTGGCGACTGGCCTCTGCACCTCGGGGTGACCGAGGCGGGCCCGGCGTTCCAGGGCACGATCAAGTCCGCTGTGGCCTTCGGGGCACTGCTGTCCAAGGGGATAGGCGACACCATCCGGGTGTCCTTGTCGGCGCCACCCGTGGAGGAGGTCAAGGTCGGGTTGCAGATCCTGGAGTCGCTCAACCTGCGACCTAGGCGTCTGGAGATTGTGTCGTGCCCGTCGTGCGGACGTGCTCAGGTGGATGTCTACAAGCTGGCCGACGAGGTCACCGCCGGACTCGAGGGCATGGAAGTACCGCTGCGCGTGGCCGTCATGGGCTGCGTGGTCAACGGTCCGGGAGAGGCGCGCGAGGCGGACCTGGGGGTCGCCTCCGGCAACGGCAAGGGCCAGATCTTCGTCAAAGGCGAGGTGATCAAGACGGTGCCGGAGTCACTCATCGTCGAGACGCTCATCGAAGAAGCGTTGCGGCTGGCCGACGAGGTCGGCGCTGTCGACGATGAGGGTCGGGTTGCCAGCACCGGCGGTCCTGTCGTCTCCGTGTCCTGATACCGGCCAGGGAAGGCGCAGTTCAACGTCTACCTCCCCCCGGAGCTGGTTCGACGTACCAAGCATCAGGCCATCGACGACGGCACCAGCTTGTCGACCCTGGCTGGACGGGCGCTCGTGGAGTACCTCGAGCGCCGGAAGGAGACCTCAACGTGACAGCCATCGTTGTCCGCCCGATCAGGTTCACCGACTCGATCGCCGAGATGCGTCACTTCCTCGAGGTTCTGGGGATGCGTGCCCGCATCGAGTCCGAAAGCGGGACCTGGGTCGACATGGTGGCAGGGGCTGGAATGGTCGCACTGCACTCCGCAGCCGAATCAACCACGGGAGCGACTGCGGGGGAGACAAGACTCAGCTTCGAAGCCGATGATGTCGGCGCGCTTGCCTCGCGACTGCGTACTCACGACGTGGCTGACATCAGCGTTCACGACGAGGCGTACGGCGTGGTCTTGACATGCACCGATCCGCTCGGGGACCCGATCACCGTCGACGGCCGCAGCACCGACCTGTATGGGTACCGGATGCACCAACCTCGCCCGAACGGCCGCTGGCGCGTGATGCCCGTGCGCTTCACCTCACCACTCGGGCCCTACGGCGAGTTCCTTCAAGCCCTGGGTCTGGTGCGTCGAGGCAAGCCCAACGACTACTACGTCATCCACGCCGGGCCGGACACTACGGGCCAGGTAGGTCTTCATTACGTGTACGCGCACGACCTGCCCCTCGTCCCCGGACCTGCGGCTGTGCACCTCACGTTCGAGACCGACGAAGCGCTCGAGCCGGTGGCTGACCGACTGACAGGCCATGGCTACTCGGACGCGACCATCACGACCGAGAGCTTCGGGTCGATGCTGACGGTGACCGACCCGGACGGCAGACAATGCCAGGTGCACACACCTCCAGCCGCCGATGACTGAGGCCCTGTCGACACGACTCGACGGTGAGGCGCGGCTGCGCGACGACCCGGACTTCCGGCGCTACTGGTGCGCGCGACTGTTGTCGGTGATCGGAACGATCATCAGTTACGTCGCCCTCCCCGTATTGGTCTACCGCATGAGCGGTTCTGCCATGCTCACCGCTCTCGTTGCGGGTCTGGAAGCGGCGCCCTACCTCGTCTTCGGGCTGTTCGCCGGCGCCTTGTCGGACCGGTGGAACCGCAGGGTGGTGATGGTGGTCGCCGACGTCGTCGACGCTGCGGCCATCGCGTCGGTGCCCATGGCGTACTGGCTGGGAGTGTTGACCGTTCCGCACGTCCTGGTCGTCGCCTTCGTCGTCCCAGCCGTCGCCGTCTTCTTCGACGGAGCCAACTTCGGCGCGCTGCCTGTGCTCGTCGGTCGGGACAGGATCGCCCGCGCGAATGCGTCGGTGTTCGGAGCCGCAACCTCGGTAGAGATCGTGCTGCCATCGGTCGTCGGCGTGGGCCTGGCAGTCATGCACCCAGCCGCGATGCTGGCAGTCGACGCACTCAGCTATCTGGCGTCGGCCGTGCTGGTGGCGTCCATCTCCCGGCCGCTGCACGACGCGTCACGGCGACGAGTGCCACTCAGCCGCCGCGTGCTGTGGGACGACATTGTTGAAGGACTACGGTTCTTGATCACCCATGCTGGTGTGCGCACGATGACAATCGTCGGGGCTCTGCAGTGTCTGGCCGGGGGTGGATTCGTGGCCCTGATGGTTGTCTGGTGCGACCGGACGCTCGACATCGGCACGTCGGGGCTGCGCTTCGGGCTGGTGTACGGCTCGTGGAGCGTGGGCGGACTGGTGGCTGCGCTGGTGCTGCCAAGGCTGCTCCGCACGCTCACCCCTGCTCAAGTCACGCTGCGCGCGCTGCCCGTGTCGGCAGTGCTCGGTATCGTCACGAGCCTGACGTCGACCTGGATCCTGGCCGCCCTTGGACTGTTCGCGTGGAGCTGCGCCTACACGATGGTCGTGGTCAACTCGATCTCCTACCGGCAGCAGGTCACGCCCGAACCGCTGCTGGGGCGGGTGAACACTGCGGGACGCATGTTGGCGTGGGGACTGGGCTGGACGCTCGGCGCCGTGGCCGGAGGTGTGCTGGGGAACATCCTCGGCATCCGGCCCGCTCTCGTCATCATGGCCTCCATGAGCGTCGTGGCCGTAGCGGTCGCGTGGACCTCGCCACTGCGTCGTGCGGCCACTGAGCCAGCGGCGCCTTCGTCCGTGCGCACGTGACGGCGTTGGCCGATCGGCTGACAACACGATCGAGACGCTATTGACTTTCCTCATGGCGAACCTGGTCCACGCTCGAAAACGACGCTGGCATGCCGCCTCAGCCATGGCAGCGTTGTGCCTGCTGGTCGCGGGGTGCAGCGTCGACCCGGACGACCATGCTGTCGGTGGAGGCGGCGAGCGGGCCGCCAGCTCGCTCGCCGAGTCGCCGGACGCTGTCACCGGGAAGGCGACCAAGAACCGGGATGCTGTCGCCGGTGCCGGTGCCGGCGCCGGTGCCGGTGCCGGTGCCGGTGCTGGTGGTACGGGCACCGGTACAGGTGCTGGTGCGTTGAGCACGAGGCCCCGTTTTCCGGCCCTCGATGTGAAGGTCGTGATGAGAGACCTCGACATCCCATGGGACGTAGCAGTCCTGCCGAGCGGCTCATGGCTCGTGACCGAGCGCGACCGGCTGCGCATCTCGCTGCGGCGACCCGACGGCACCCGCAAAGTCCTGGCCGAACGCCCATCCGGGTTCTGGGCTTCCGGTGAAACAGGGCTGATGTCGATCGCCGTTGACCCACAAGTCAGGGACAACGGCCGGTTCTACACCTGCACAGGGTTCCGTGCCGCCGGCGGTCCTGAGGTCCGCGTGGTGACATGGCGGCTCAACGACACACGAACGGCAGCTCGCCGCGTCGGGCCTCTGCTCAGCGGCATCCAGGCTACGTCTGGGCGACACGGCGGCTGTCGCATCCGGTTCGATCCGGCGGGAGCGATGTGGGTGGGGACCGGAGACGCGGCGGTCGGGACGAACGCACAGGACCTGACCAGCCTTAACGGGAAGGTGCTCCGGCTCAACCGCTTCACCGGCAGGCCCTGGCCGACGAACCCGTGGCCGAACGCGGCGAGCCGCCACAAGCGCTTCATCTACACCTACGGGCACCGCAACGTCCAAGGGCTCGCCTGGCGGCCAGGTGACACCATGTGGAGTGTCGAGCACGGCACCTACCGCGACGACGAGGTCAACCGCGACATCCGCGGGGGCAACTATGGGTGGGATCCCGGACCCAGCTATGACGAGTCGACACCGATGACTGACCACTCCCTTCCCGGCCGGCAGATCCGAGCCCGCTGGCGCTCCGGCGACCCGACCATCGCCACGTCCGGCGCCTCGTGGGTCGCAGGCGCCCAGTGGGGGCAGTACCGCGGAACTCTGGCTGTAGGAGCGCTGGCCGGTGAGCGGCTGCTGTTCCTGCGCTTCGGCGTCGACAACAGCTTGGTTGGGGTGAGGACTCCACCCGTGCTCGCCGGCGACTACGGCCGGTTGCGCTCGGTCGTCCAGACTGAGACCGGTGCGCTCCTTGTGACGACGGGCAACGGCGCAGGCAACGACGTGGTACTCAAGGTGACGCCTCGCTGAAGCAGGGCGACGCCGCTCATGACCCCGACGGCGTCAGCATCTGTCGCGGGCACTTCCTGGCGCTCGGCGTGCGGCGCCATCCGCCGACTCAGCTCCTGCGTGATCGGGCGTCATGAAGAGGCTCGACGATCAGAACAGGATGGTTGCGAACCGACACCGCTCGGTGAACCCGACCCGGCTGTAGGCACGGCGTGCAGGCTCGTTGTGCTCGTTGACATACAGCGACACCACGGGCGCGTAGTCGCGCAACGCAATGGCGCAGACCGCGGCAACACCCGGCGCGGACATCCCTTGTCCGCGATGGCGGGGATTGACCCAGACGCTCTGTACCTGGCACGCGTCCGGTGTGACGGCCTGAAGCTCGGCCTTGAAGACGACCTCACCGTCCTGGATGTGGGCGAACGCGTAGCCCTTCGAGATCAGCTGCGCAACGCGCGCCCGATACAGAGCTGCGCCGCCTTGAAGCTCCGGTGAGACGCCGAGCTCCTCGGTGTACATCGTGACGCAGGCCGGGTACAGCAGGTCGAGCTCATGCGGCCGGACCCGTCGCACGTGCGGCGACGGCGCCACCTTCGGCTCGCCCGTCAGCACGAGAAACGGCTGTCGCGGGCGGATGGAACGGGCCGGACCCCAGTCGTCCTCCAGCAGCCGCCACAGTGCCGCCACCTCTGCGTCCGGCCCCATGATGGAGCCACACCGGCGCCCCTGTTCGAGGGCGCGATGGGCGAACGCCTCGACGGCAGCCGCTGTGGCCTGCACCGGGGTCAGGTTTGCGGCGGCGTGGCAGATGGACACCAGGCCGCGCCCTTCCTCGTAGCCCCAGATCTCGCCTCCGAGCCAACGCGGCTCCAAGTTCGTCGTGCGGACACGATGGTCCACGAAGACGTTGGTGATCGGGTCCGCCGCAAGAAGCTGCCGCACAGCGGCAAGGTCGGCAGGGCCGAGTACCCGGACACGTCGGGTCCGTACGGTCATCGACTCACCTCCCTGGGCGCAGCCTACGCGTCACCGATGCCCCGTGAATGCGATGCTTGACCTCGATGACAGACGACAACCTGCCGGCGCCCTTGGTGCGCGGCCGCTCCGTGGGGCGACCGCCACGAAGGATCCAGTGGCTGGCGGCCTTTGTCGCCGCCGTGGCGCTGGCCGGATGCAGCTCGTCGACCGACACCGCGGACCCACCGCCAGCGCGAACGTCGTCCGATGCGCGCTCCTCGGACGCGTCGTCCAGCTCCCCGGCCACGGATCCGGATACCGAACCACCCACCGAGCCACCGACGTCTGGCGGCGGCACCTCGACCGAGCCGCCGGCATCAGGCGGCGCGACCTCGACCGAGCCGAGCACGCCGTCGACCACTCCTGGCGGCAAGCCTCGCACCGTCACCATGGTCATGAACGGCGACATGCTGCTTCATGAAGGGCTATGGGCGACTGCGCAGATCGATGCCGACCGCACCGGCCGCGGCGCGATGGACTTCCGTCCCCTGCTGGCCGACATGCGTCCAGTGCTGAAGTCGGCAGACCTGGCGATCTGCCATCTCGAAACGCCGCTTGCTCCCCGTGGAGGGCCCTACTTGGGCTATCCGGTCTTCGCGGCCCCACCGCAGATCGTTCCTGCTCTCGACTGGGCGGGATACGACGCGTGCACCACCGCCTCGAACCACAGCCTCGACCAAGGCTTCGACGGGCTGCGTCGCACCTTGTCAGTGCTGAAGGGCGCCGGAATCGACTACGCCGGGACGGCTACGACCCAGAAGGCCGCGCAGACACCGGTTGTCCTCGATGTGGCCGGGGTCAAGGTGGGGCTGATCTCCGAGACATACGGCACCAACGGGATACCGCTGCCCTCCGAGCAGCCGTGGTCGGTGCCGATCATCAATACCGACCGGATCGAGCGACGCGCGGCAGCGGCAAAGCAATCGGGAGCCGACGTCGTCCTGGTGGCCCTGCACTGGGGCCTGGAGTACCAGCACCAGCCGGTGGCCGAGCAGGTCGACGTGGCCGAGCGGCTCACCAGGAGCGACGACATCGACTTCATCTACGGTCACCATGCTCATGTCGTCCAGCCGTACGACCGCGTCAATGGCACCTGGGTGGTCTACGGCCTCGGCAATGCGGTGGCCCAGCAGGACACGGCTGTCGAGGGTGTGTACGACGGCAACACCTGCCGAGTCACGTTCGTCGAGCGACCCGACGGAACCTTCGAGGTCGACAAGCTCGAGTACATACCCACGATGATCACTCCGTTCGACGGCGTGCACCCGATGCGGTACCTCAACGTGCCCGACGCCCTACGAGACGGCTCGCACGCCGCGATCCGCCCGCAGCTTTCGGCGACCAGGCAGCGGGTCTCCGACGTGGTGAACTCGCTGGGAGCGTCCAAGCGCGGGGTGGTCCAAGGTCGCTAGCCGGTCGCCGTCGCGCGCCGGTCCCGGCGGGTAGGAGCGTCGCTCCGCCATGAGCGGGGAGGTCCGTGCACCCCGCACGCGGCCCGGCCCTCACCACGCGAAACCCGGATGATCCCTGATCACCCTCCCGATATCCTCAACTTCCCCGGCCCCCACGAAGGAGCTCGCCGTGTCCTTGCGCATGTCGACCCTGTTCCTGCGCACGTTGCGTGACGATCCTGCGGACGCCGAGGTGCCGAGCCACCGGCTGTTGCTCCGAGCCGGTTACCTGCGCCGCGCTGCTCCAGGTATCTACAGCTGGCTGCCACTCGGTTATCGCGTCCTGCGCAACGTCGAACGCATCGTGCGCGAGGAGATGGAGGCGATGGGCGCCCAGGAGGTGCACTTCCCGGCGCTGCTGCCGCGCGAGCCGTACGAGGCGAGTCATCGGTGGGTGGACTACGGGCCGCAGATCTTCCGCCTCAAGGACCGCAAGGGCGCTGACTACCTGCTGGGACCGACTCACGAGGAGATGTTCACGCTGCTGGTGAAGGACCTGTACTCCTCGTACAAGGATCTGCCCCTGTGGCTGTACCAGATCCAGACAAAGTACCGGGACGAGCAGCGTCCGCGAGCAGGGATCCTCCGCGCCCGTGAGTTCGTCATGAAGGACTCCTATTCGTTCGACGTCGGAGACGAGGCGTTCCTGGCCTCGTACGCGGCTCACCGTCAGGCGTACATCAAGATCTTCGACCGGCTCGGGCTGGACTACGTCATCGTCGCCGCCATGTCGGGGGCGATGGGCGGCTCGGCGAGCGAGGAGTTCCTGGCGACGGCCGAGAACGGAGAGGACACCTATGTCCGGTGTACCGCGTGCGACTATGCAGCCAACGTGGAGGCCGTGCGCGTCCCCGTACCCGAACCGGTGCCCTTCGAGAGCTTCCCGGCTGCGCACGCCGAGGTGACGCCGGACACCCCCACCATCGAGACCCTCGTCGACCACCTGAATGCTGCCTTCCCCCGCGACGAGCGCCTCTGGTCGGCGGCTGACACCTTGAAGAACGTGGTGGTGACGCTCGTCCAGCCGGACGGGTCACGCGAACCGCTCGCGATCGGTGTCCCCGGTGATCGCGACGTCGACATGAAGCGGCTGGAGGCACAGGTCGAGCCGTCGGCGGTGGAGGCCTTCGGCGAGGCCGACTTCGCGGCGAATCCGACACTCGTGAAGGGCTACATCGGGCCGGGCGTGCTCGGCACCGAGAAGGCGAGCGGCATCCGCTATCTGCTCGACCCACGCGTATCTACGGGAACACGTTGGGTCACCGGCGCTGACACGCCGGGCAGCCACGTGCTCGACCTGGTCGTGGGGAGAGACTTCACCGCCGACGGAACCATCGAGGCGGCCGACGTCCGCGATGGCGACGTCTGTCCGAACTGCGGATCCACCCTCGAGACGGCCCGCGGAATCGAGATGGGCCACATCTTCCAGCTGGGGCGTCGCTTCGCCGAGGCGCTTGGGCTGCAGGTTCTGGACGAGCTCGGCAAGCTGGTCACGGTGACGATGGGCTCCTACGGCATCGGGGTCTCCCGCGCCGTCGCGGCCATTGTGGAGAACTCTCACGACGAACTCGGCATCGTCTGGCCACGGGAGGTCAGTCCAGCCGACGTCCATGTGGTCGCGACGGGCAAGGACCCCGCGATCTTCGAGGCGGCGGACCGGCTGGTCGACGGCCTCGAGGAGGCCGGGCTCAGCGTCTTGTACGACGACCGCCCGAAGGTGTCTCCGGGGGTGAAGTTCAAGGACGCCGAGCTGATCGGAGTGCCCACGATCGCCGTCGTCGGCCGAGGAGTGGCCTCCGGTCAGCTCGAGGTCAAGGACCGGGCACGAGGAGACCAAGTCGAGGTGGCGATCGCCGATGCGGTCGAGCACCTGGTGGGTGTCGTCCGTGGCGGTTGAGGCAGTCATCTTCGACTGGGGAGGCACGCTGACGCCGTGGCGCACCATCGATCCCGTCGATGAGTGGCGCGCGCTCGCCGAGGTGGCGGCGCCGGACCGCGTCGATGACGCCACGAATGCCCTGCTGGAGGCGGCGACCACCGTCTGGACCCGGTCGCGGGACGTGCACGCGAGCTCGACGATCGAAGAGATCTGCTCACTCGCAGGCATCGCCTACGACGACGGGCACTGGGCCGGATACCGCGCCTTCTGGAACTCTGCGACTACCGCTGACCCCGAGGCCGCGGATGTGTTGGCGGGTTTGCGCCGTCACGGTATCCGTATCGGGGTGCTTTCCAACACCGTCTGGCCGCGAGCGTGGCATGAGGAGATCTTCCGGCGCGACGGGCTGGACCGCCTGATCGATGCTGCCGTGTACACGTCCGAGATCCCGTGGACGAAACCCGCGCCGGAGGCCTTCCATGCCGCCATGCACGCCGTAGGCGTTGCCGAGCCGGACGCGTGCGTGTTCGTCGGCGACCGGCTGTTCGACGACATCTACGGCGCGCGCAATGCCGGCATGCGAGCCGTGCACCTTCCGCACAGCGACATCCCCGTCACCCAGGTCGGGCACACCCTCGGGGAACCCGATGCTGTGATCCAGCGGCTGTCCGACCTGCCGTCGGTGATCGAGCCCTGGCGCTGAGACCGCCGCACGATCAGGCTTGCGTTACTCCGGGGAAGGCCTGCAACGGCGCTCCCCACGCCACCTCACGGAGCGCACAGTCGGTCAGCGCGTCGATGACGAACGCCCGCGAGTCGCCGGTCGTGGCCGCAACGGCGTAGGCGTATACCGCAGCCGTCCGCTCCTCGACGTGCCGCGCCAGCCGAACGCAGTCGGCCTTGCTGGCGACGGCGAACGGCGGCCGATAGCTCGGCTCTGCTGGGACAGGCTCTTCGCCGAGACGGTGGAGCTGGTCGGACAAGCTGTCCCGGCGCTCTCGGTGCGCGACGTAGGAGGAGTCGACGTCGGCCTGTGTCTCGCTGGGGGCGGCAGTGCCGGACAGCACGCCGCCGAGCATGCCGTAGGCATAGACAGCCGCGTGCTCGGCCGCCAGGCACTCCTGCAGCGCAGGTGCCGCATCTTGGGGGATGGGCGCTGGAACGGCGCTCATGGCTGCCAGGCGTCCAGTGAGGCGGCGACCGCATGCGAGGCCGACATCGAGGCCAGCAGGCGAGCCAGCGGGCCGGACTGCGCGGCCAGGGCGTCTGCGCGACGGGCGGATTGGGCGTCGGCCGCGCCACCGCGCACCTTTGCCAGAACGACCTCTCGGCTGCCGCTCAGTCGGCGCCGGCGTGGCTGCGGTCGGGGTTCGGGGCTCGTGAGAGCGGCGCGCAGTGCCTCGATGTGCTCGTCCTGCTGAGCGACGAGGCGCTCGAGCGACTGCTTCAGGTCACGCTGGGCCCGGCCCGCCGCCGCGTACAGCACGAGCAGCGCTGCCTCGTGAGCGCTGGCGCCCTCGACGAGACGCACATCCGTTGCAGGCCCCGCCGCCCCCGGCGACGCGGCACCGGCCCCAGCGGACGACGTGGGCGTGGGGTTCGCAGCTGGATCGGTTGCGGCTGAGGCACATCCTGCGAGTGCGGCCGCCGCGCCCG
>DASQEH010000096.1:0-20488 GCA_035633755.1 Nocardioidaceae bacterium
GCCGTTCGGGTTGCTCCACGGAGGCGCGTCCTGCGTGCTCGCGGAGACCCTCGGTTCCATCGCCGCAAACCTGCACGCCGGGGCCGCCGGCCTCGTCGCCGTCGGTGTCGACATCAACGCGACGCATCACCGGGGAGTGTCTGCCGGAACGGTCGTCGGGGTCGCCACTGCCCTGCAGCGAGGACGCACAGTGGCCTGCTACGAGATCGTCGTGTCCGACGACAGGGGCCGCCGAGTCTCCACGGCACGGTTGACATGCAACCTGGTGGCTGGACCGGTGCCCGGGGCTACCGGCCAAGCCGTGACTGGGGGGTGAGCCCGGGCGCCTCCCAGGTGCGGCGATGCGAGCTGCGCATCAGCCGGCGCACCGCCACGACGTTGCTGGTCTGCGGCTTGACGCCGGCAGCGGCGAGCTTGCTCCGCAGCTGCGCGACGGTCGACGCCCGTACGACCGCCACCTGGCTCAACCCGAGTCGGGCCAGGAACCGGTTGGCGTCGCGGGCGGTGGCTGCGACCGAGGCCACGATGTGGGTGGAGTCCTTCTCTTCCGCCCAGTCGGCGGCCCGATCGAGCAGCTGGCGCCCCACGCCTCGGCGCCGGTAGCCGCTGAGGACGTGCAGATAGCCGACGTGGACAGCCTCCTCGTCATGGATGGGTGAGAGCGGAGCCCTCCGCAGGTGCGCTACGCCGATCGGTGAGCCGTCGACGACCGCCACCAGCAGGCGTTCGCTTGCGGTCGTCTGGAGCCGCCGGATCGCCCGCCGAATCTGGTCCAGGGATGCCTCCGGGCCAGTCGGGCGGCTGGGTTCCACGGCGAAGTCGTGCCAAATCGCCTGCAGAGCCTCAGCGTCGTCCTCATACACATCGCGCACGTGAACCGGGCTACGCACCATCAACGGCCACCTCTTGTCAGCTAATCCCCGAGCTGGCGGTACCTTGCCGAGACTGAGTCACCCGCGTGGGCGAACGGCGACGCCCACCATACGACGCACACCTGATTCGTGCCAGACCCCCCGGGTGCCCTGAGTAGAAAGGCTCAGACGCTTCCACCCAGGTAAGCCGCCCGTACGGACTCGTCGCCGGCCAGCTCGGCTCCGGTTCCTGAGCGCACGATCTCACCGGTCTCCAGGATGTGGGCAGTGTCTGCGCGCTTGAGGGCCTGAGCCGCGTTCTGCTCCACCAGCAGAACGGTGGTGCCGGACTCGTTGATCTCGGTGATGATCGAGAAGATCTGTTGGATCAGCTTCGGAGCCAGGCCCATGGAGGGTTCGTCGAGGAGCACCAGCCGCGGACGGGCCATCAGCGCGCGGCCGATGGCCAGCATCTGCTGCTCGCCGCCCGACAAGGTACCTGCGGACTGGCTGGCGCGTTCACGCATCCGCGGGAAGAGGGTGAAGACCCGTTCCAGGTCCTCCTTGTAGGCAGCCGACTTGCGGTCGTTGCGGACGTAGGCGCCCATGTCGAGGTTCTCGGTGACGGTCATTCCGGGGAAGCACCCTCGCCCCTCGGGGGACTGGCTGATGCCCATCTTGACCCGCTCATAGGGCTTGGCATGGGTGATGTCCTGACCGTCGAAGATGACGGTTCCAGCCCGTACCTTGCGCAGGCCCGAGATCGTCTTGAGCGTAGTACTCTTCCCCGCCCCGTTCGCCCCGATCAGCGTGGCGACAGTGCCTTCCTCGACCGAGAAGGAGATCTGCCGGATGGCCTCGATGTGCCCGTAGTTGACGCAGAGGCCCTCGACTTCAAGAAGCATCGTCGTCGTCAACTCCCAGATAGGCGGCGATGACCGCCGGGTTGTCGCGGATGTCCTGAGGACTCCCCTCGGCGATCTTACGACCGAACTCCAAGACGACGATCCGGTCCGTGACGCCCATGACCAGCCGCATGTCGTGTTCAATAAGGAGCACCGTGTACCCCTGGTCGCGCACCTTACGGATGAGCTCCATCAGGTTGTGCTTCTCAGCCGGGTTGAAGCCGGCCGCGGGCTCGTCGAGGCAGAGCAAGGTGGGCCCCGTACCCATGGCCCGGGCGATCTCGAGACGGCGCTGATGGCCGTACGACAGGTTCGCGGCAAGCTCGTTCGCCTGCTTGTCGATCCCCATGAACCGTAGAATCTCCATTGCCCGGTCGTGGCCCTCCGTCTCCTCACGTCGATGGCGGGGCAACCGGAACAGCGCGCTCAACACGCCGGTCTTGTGGCGAGCGTCGGCACCCACCAGGACGTTCTCGAGGGCCGTCATGGACTGGAAGAGCCGGATGTTCTGGAACGTGCGAGCGATGCCCAACTGCGTGATCTTATGCCGCTGAAGCCCCGTCAGGGACTTGCCGCGGAAGCGCACCTCCCCCTTCGTCGGGGTGTACACGCCGGTGGTGACGTTGAAGCAGGTGGTCTTGCCAGCGCCGTTAGGTCCGATCAGGCCGAGAATCTCGCCTTCACCGATCGAGAAGCTGACGTCGTCCAGCGCCGTCAGTCCACCGAACTGCAAGGTGACCGCATCGACCTCGAGTACCGCGTCAGGCACGAGTCGAACCCTTCTCTGCGGTCTCGTCGAGCGTGCCCTCTTCGAGCGCCTCGATCTCATGCTCCATCCGTCGCGCCTGGACCGTTCGGCGTGGGGGAAGGATGCCTTGTGGCCGATAGATCGCCAGCACCATGAGAGCCAACCCGAACACGAGCACCCGCCACTCCTCAAAACCCCGGAACCGCTCCGGCAGGTAGGCAACGATCGCAGCCCCGACCATGACTCCCCAGCGATTGCCTTGCCCGCCTACCACGACGGCCGCGACGAACAGGATTGAGAGCAGCAAGGCGAAGGACGTCGGGTTGATGAAGCCCTGCTTCCCGGCGAACAGCGCTCCCGACAGGCCGCCGATGAAGGCGCCCATGGCGAACGCGAGGAGCTTGAACTTGAAGGTGGGAACCCCCATCAGCTCGGCTGCGTCCTCGTCCTCCCGAGTCGCCTCCCAGGCTCGACCCACGCGACTGTCCTTGATGAGCCGATCGGCGATCAGGATGGCGATGATGACCGTCAGCGCCATCCAGTAGTAGGGGATCTGGTCCAGGACTCCGAAGTACAGAAACACCGTGGTGTTGTCCAGGTCGATCAAGGGTCTGCCGGAGTCCCAGTTGATGTGCGGGATCTCGAACAGCTCGACGCTGGGGGGCCGCTTGATCCTGGAGACTCCAGCCGCGGCGCCGAGCCAGTCCAGGTTCACGGCCGTCAGCCGGATGATCTCCCCGAACCCGAGAGTCACGATCGCCAGGTAGTCACCGCGAACACGCAACGTGGGCGCACCAAGGAGGATCCCCGAGATCATCGCCACCACGACCGCCACGGGCACCACGAGAAGGAAGGGCAAGGTCGCGTGCTGCGAGGTCAGCATCGCCACGGTATAGGCGCCGACGGCATAGAAGCCGACGTACCCGAGGTCCAGCAGGCCGGCGTAGCCCACCACGATGTTCAGCCCCAGCGCTACGAGGACATAGATCGCGACGATGAACAAGACCCCGCCGAAGTCGGTGTCGGGCGTCGAGATGCCAGGCGGGTCGAGGATGGGCAGGGCGTACATGAACAGGGCCGCAAGCACGAGGAAGGCGATCTTGACGGCCTTCGGCAAGGCGTCGATTCGTTCGCGGATGGGGGCGGTAGACAGTCTCGCCATCATGCTCGTGCCTTCCCAAGCGACTCACCGAGAATGCCGGTGGGGCGGAACAGCAAGATGACGACCAGCAGGATGAAGGCCACCACGTCCTTCCACTCCGTGCCGATGATGGCCGATCCGTAGTTTTCAGCCACCCCGAGCACCAGGCCACCCACCAGAGCACCGCGCAGATTGCCGATCCCGCCCATCACTGCGGCGGTGAAGGCTTTGACGCCGAGGATGAAGCCAGCGTCGAAGCGGGTGACCCCGATCCGGATCATGTACAAGGTTGCCGCGGCCCCCGCCATCAAGCCGCCGAGGAAGAAGGTCAGCTGGACGACCCGGACGGAGTTGACGCCCATCAGGGCCGCGGACTCAGGGTCCTGCGCCACGGCACGGATGCCACGGCCCAGCCGGGAGCGGGCCACGAACTGGTCGAGCGCCACCATCATGAGCAGGGCAGAGCCGATGACGAGTGCGTCAATGGTCGTCACGGGGTAGTCGCCGATGGTGAAGAGAGCCTCGGGTTGTATGTCGACGGGAAACCCGGTGGTGTCGCGTGAGCGGCGGACGTAGCGGTCGAGATTGTCGTCCAGACCGATGGCCGCCGTGATCTTCCCCCGCAGCCCCATGATCTCCGCGAGCACGAAGGACGCTCCGATCGCCGAGATCAGCGTCACGAGCTTGGGGGCGCCGCGTGCCAGCAACGGCCGATAGGCGAAGCGCTCCAACAACAGCGCGACTGCGGCAGAGGTAAGCATCGCTACCACGAGCGCGACGAGGAGCATCCCGATGATGGCGCCGGTGCTCGACTGGGGTGTCCCTCCCATGAAGTACAAGGTCCACACCACGGCGAAAGTGCCGTACATGAACACCTCGGAGTGAGCGAAGTTGATCAGCTGCAGGACCCCGTACACCATCGTGTAGCCCATGGCGACCAGAGCGTAGACCGATCCCAGCGCGAGGCCGGTGATCGTCAGCTCGAAGAAGTTCTCGAAGAGGAAGGTCACGCGGCTCCCTGCATGTGACTACTCGGCGGGATCACTGGGCATGGCTGCGGCCGGGAGCCTGAACCCCCGGCCGCAGCCATCATGTGCTTATTCGATCACGTGGGACGCGCGCGTTACTTGATCTCCTGGTCGAGCACGATTTTGCCGTCCTCGACCTTGAAGGCGTAGATGACCACCTCGGCGACCTCGCCCGTCTCGTCGAACTTGATCTGCTTGGTCATTCCGGTCTCGTCGTAGTTGTTGACGAACTCCAGCATCTTCTCCCTGGTGTCGCTGCCGGCAGCGAACCCGTCCAGCAGGACGTTCGCCGCGTCGTACCCCTCAGCGGAGTAGGTGCCGGGCTCGGCGTTGTTGATCTTCTTGTAGTCGGCGATGAACTTCTCGGAGGCCGGTCCACAGGGGCAGGTCAGTCGAGAGTCTTGGGCGGCGGACGCTCCGGCGGCCTCCACGAAACCGGGGTCGTTCGACCCGTCACCAGAGACGAAGTTGCCCTCCCAGCCGCCGGCCCGCAGCTGCTTCACAAGCAAGCCCGCCTCGGCGTAGTAGCCGCCGTACCACAAGGTGTCAGCTCCTGAGGCCTTCACCTTCGTGACGGTGGCAGAGAAGTCAGTCTGCTTCTGCTGCACCGTGTCCCTGTCGATCACCAGGTCACCGAGCTCGTCGGCCACACCGTCAGCGATGTACTTGCCGTACTCCGAAGCATCGTCGACAACGAACACCTCCTTGGCGGCCAGGGTGTCCTCGATGTACTTGGCTGCAGCCGGTGCCTGTGTCGCGTCGTTGCCCAGCAGCCGGTGGAACGTGTCCCAGCCCTGCTTGGAGAGGTCGGGGTTCGTCGCTGACGCTGAAACCGTGACCAGACCGGACTCGGCGAATGCCGCACCGGTGGCGTCCGTCTCACCGGAGAAGGTCGGACCGACGACCCCGATGATGCTGTCGTCGTTGATGATCTGGGTGGCCAGAGGCGTGGCCTTCTCGGGGTCACCCTGGGAGTCGAAGATCTCCATGGTGATATTGCAGTCCGGGTTGGCCGCCTTGAACTCGTCGAGGGCGACGTTGGCTCCGTTCGAGATATTGATGCCGAGGTTCGCGTAGTCACCTGTCTGGGGGCCGAGGAACGCGAACTTCAGGTCGCACGCCGCTGTGCTGCCGCTACCGCCGTCGCCGCTGCTGGCGGCGGTGTCCTCCTCGGTGGCTTCCGGCTCGTCTTCGGTAGTACCGCAGGCCGTCAGGGCGAGCCCGAGGACCATGCAGGCAGCTGCCGCTGGCCAGGTTCGGGATTTGCGGATCATGGACCCTCCGTTGTTAATGCTTGTATGACCACACGGCACGCCCGGTGGTCGTCGAATGGCGGCAACTTAGCAGGATTCGCCCGCATAGACGATCGCCTCGCCGCGCGGTGGCGCCCCTGTTGTCATACCGTGACCTGGCATCACCGCTCGTCGGGGCTTAGATCGCCCGTGCGAGGCGTCTCCGCAGTCGGCTTGGAACCTGTGCCGAGGCCGGACGTGATCACGCCCTCGGCCACCTGGCGCATGGACAGGCGCAGGTCCATCGAGGTCTTCTGGATCCAGCGGAACGCCTCAGGTTCACTCACACCGAGCTCCTGCTGGATGGTGCTCTTGGCACGGTCGACCAGCTTTCGAGCCTCCAGCCGGTCCGTCAGGTCTCCCACCTCGCGCTCGAGCTGACGCAGCTCGGCGAACCGGGACCGAGCCATCTCGATGGCGGGGACCAGGTCGGCCTTCCCGAACGGCTTGACGACATACGCCATGGCCCCGGCCTCCCGGGCCCGGTCGACGAGGTCGCGCTGGCTGAAGGCGGTCAGCATCACGACGGGCGCGATGCGTTGCGCGGCGATCCTCGAGGCAGCGGTGATGCCGTCGATCTTGGGCATCTTCACGTCCATGACGACGAGGTCAGGCCGCAGCTCCTCGACCAGGCGGACGGCCGTTTCCCCGTCGGCCGCCTGCCCCACCACCTCGTAGCCCTCCTCGGCCAGCATCTCGGCGAGGTCCAGTCGGATCAGCGCCTCGTCCTCTGCCACCACGACACGCGGCGTGCCGGCGGCATTCGAGGCGTGGTCGGGCGCCAGGGAGCTCACGGCTCACAGGCTATCCGCGCGGCAGGTTGCCGCACACCTGGAAGTCACCTGCCGATACGGGTGGGCAACCGATATCGTTTATGCCGCGCCCTGGTATCCCAACGGCAGAGGAAACGGACTCAAAACCCGTCCAGTGTGGGTTCGAATCCCACCCAGGGCACTGTCGGCAGATGACGGACTTCAGACGCTCAGCCGGTTCGACTGGTGCGGTAGGCAGGGGCGGCCCCGTTGCGGGCATCCCCCATCCGGTGGATGCGCAAGGCGTTCGTGGAGCCCGGAATACCGGGAGGGCTGCCAGCGACGATCACCACCACGTCGCCTTCGTCGCACCGGCCGTCATCGAGCAGCGCCTCGTCGACCTGCATCACCATCTCGTCGGTGTGCTCCACCTCGGGACCGAGGAACGTCTCGATCCCCCATGACAACGCCAGCTGGGACCGCACCGGAGGTTCGGGGGTGAACGCGATCATCGGCACCGGTGATCGGTATCGCGACAACCTGCGCGCGGTGTCGCCCGATTCGGTGAAGGCGACAAGAAACTTGGCGCCGACCCGCTCGGCCACCTCGGCGGCAGCCTTGGCGATGACCCCACCACGGGTACGTGGCTGCCAGTCGATTCCCGACATCCGGGCCAGGCCATGGTCCTCGGTCGACGCGATGATCCGGGCCATCGTCTCGACGGTCTCGATCGGGTACTGCCCCACACTCGTCTCGCCCGACAGCATCACCGCATCGGCGCCGTCGAGCACGGCGTTGGCCACATCGGAGGCCTCGGCCCGCGTGGGACGGGACGCGGAGATCATGGACTCCAGCATCTGCGTCGCGACGATGGCGGGCTTCGCGTTGCGTCGGGCCAGCTCCACCAGGCGCTTCTGCAAGAAGGGCACGTCCTCGAGCGGCATCTCCACGCCGAGGTCACCGCGCGCCACCATCAGTCCGTCGAACGCATCGATGATCTCGTCGATGCATTCGATCGCCTGCGGCTTCTCGATCTTGGCGATGAGCGGCAGCCACACGCCCTCCTCGTCCATGACCGCTCGCACGTCGGCCGCGTCCTTCGCCGACCGCACGAACGACAAGGCAATCAGGTCGGCACGCAGGTGCAGCGCCCACCGCAGGTCCTCGACATCCTTCTCACTCATGGCCGGAACGCTGACCATGACCCCGGGCAGGTTGATGCCCTTGTTGTTGCTGAGCGTGCCACCCACGTCGACCCGGGTCATCACGTCAGTCTCGGAGACCATCGTCGCGGTCAGCTTCACCCGCCCGTCGTCGATCAGGATGGTGTCACCGGCGCTCACGTCGAGCGGCAGCCCGGGGTACGTGGTGGAGCAGATGTCCTGCCCCCCGGCGACGGGCCGCGTGGTGATCGTGAACTGGTCGCCGGCTTCGACCTCAACCGGCCCAGACTCGAACCGGCCGAGCCGGATCTTGGGGCCCTGGAGGTCGACGAGGACGCCGACCGCGCGCCCGGTGTCGTCGGACGCCTGCCGAACCATCCGGTAGACCGACTCGTGGTCTTCGTAGCCTCCGTGGCTCAGGTTGAGGCGGGCGATGTTCATCCCGGCATCCACCAGGGCTCGGATCTTCTCTGGGGTCGACGTGGCTGGCCCGAGGGTGCACACGATCTTGGCTCTACGCACGCAGCGACCCTACTCTCGAACCGGTCACACCATGAGCGGACGGGCCGTCGGCGGGATGGCTGTCGGCAAGTTGGTCGACCCGGTGAGATAGCGGTCGACCGACGAGGCCGCCGACCTTCCCTCCGCGATGGCCCAGACGATCAGCGACTGTCCGCGTCCGGCGTCGCCGGCGACGAAGATTCCCGCCCTCGACGACATGTATTCCTGGTCGCGTGCCACATTGCCGCGGGCGTCCAGCTCGACTCCCAGCTGGTCCACCACTCCACCTTGCTCAGGGCCGGTGAAACCCATCGCCAGGAGCACCAGCCCCGCCGGCAGCTCGCGCTCACTGCCCTCGACGGGTTCGAAGCGGCCGTCGCGCATCTCCACTTCAGACAGCCGCAGCGAACGCACCCTGCCGTCGGCGTCCCCGAGGAACTCCTGCGTCGAGATGGCGTAGAGCCGCTCTCCCCCCTCCTCATGAGCCGACGACATGCGGTAGAGCATGGGATAGGTGGGCCAGGGGTGGGCCACCGACCGCTCCTCCCCAGGACGCGCCATGATCTCGAGCTGGGTCACGGAGGAAGCGCCCTGCCGGTGAGCCGTGCCGACGCAGTCCGCGCCGGTGTCCCCGCCGCCTATGACGACGACGTCGAGACCCTGCGCACTGATCTGGTCGTCGACCAAGGCGCCTCTGGCCACCCGGTTGGCCTGCGGCAGGTACTCCATGGCCTGGTGAATGCCAGCGAGGGACCGCCCAGGTATGGGCAGGTCGCGTGCCACGGTGGCCCCGATCGACAAGACGACCGCGTCGAAACGGTCGAGGATCTCGTCGGCGGTGATGTCCGTGCCTACCTCGGTGCTGCACCGGAAGACCGTGCCTTCCTTGCGCATCTGGTCGATCCTGCGGTCGACGTGGCGTTTCTCCATCTTGAACTCGGGGATGCCGAAACGCAGCAGGCCGCCGGCCTCGTCCGCACGCTCGTACACCACCACCGTGTGCCCGGCTCGGGTGAGCTGCTGGGCCGTGGCGAGCCCCGCGGGACCGGACCCGATCACGGCAACGGTCTTGCCTGTCAGCCAGTCCACCGGTTCGGGCCGGACAAAGCCGGAGTCCCAGGCCCGGTCGGCGATGGTGACCTCGACGTTCTTGATCGTCACCGGGTCGGCATTGATGCCGAGCACGCACGCGGTCTCGCACGGTGCCGGACACAGCCGTCCCGTGAACTCCGGGAAGTTGTTGGTGGCGTGCAGCCGCTCGATCGCGTCTTCCCAGTCGTCGCGGTAGACGAGGTCGTTCCACTCGGGAATGAGGTTGCCGAGCGGGCATCCCTGATGACAGAACGGGATACCGCAGTCCATGCACCGCCCCGCCTGCTTCCCGATGATCGGGAGCAGCACGCGTCCCGCGTCGTCGGGATACACCTCGCGCCAGTCGTGGACGCGCTCCTCGACCGGTCGGCGATGGGCGACCTCGCGTGGCGTGGTGAGGAAACCGCGTGGGTCAGCCATGGAGCGCTCCCATCATGGCAGCCGTCGTCTCGTCCTCGCTCAGTCCTTGCAGCTCGGCGGCCTCTTTCGCCTCGAGTACCAGGCGGTAGTCGCGGGGCATCACCTCGGTGAAGCGATGCCGGGTGGACTCCCAGTCCGCGAGGATCGCTTGCGCGACGGCCGAGCCGGTCTCCTCCGCATGCCGAGCCACC
This sequence comes from Nocardioidaceae bacterium, assembly GCA_035633755.1. GTDB lineage: Bacteria > Actinomycetota > Actinomycetes > Propionibacteriales > Nocardioidaceae > DASQEH01. The sequence goes on from DASQEH010000096.1 coordinate 10,085, forward strand.
CGGCTCCGCACCGCGTCGCTGGCCTTGTCGTCGAGCGGCGACAGGTCCACGAGCTCGGGGTTGACCCGCACGTCGTCGAGGTCGAGGACGTAGGCGACTCCCCCGCTCATGCCGGCCGCGAAGTTGCGGCCGGTTGTGCCGAGCACCACGACCTCGCCGCCGGTCATGTACTCACAGCCGTGGTCGCCGACGCCTTCCACGACGAGCGAGGCCCCGGAGTTGCGCACGGCGAACCGTTCACCGACCTGCCCGCGGATGAAGATCTCACCCGAGGTGGCCCCGTATGCGATGACGTTCCCGGCGATGATCTGCTCCTCTGCGACGAAGGTGCTCTCGTGGTGCGGCCGCAGTACCAGCCGCCCACCCGACAGGCCCTTACCGAGGTAGTCGTTCGCATCACCCTCGAGCCGCAGCGTGATCCCTCGCGGCACGAACGCGCCGAACGACTGCCCCGCTGAGCCGACGAACGTGAGGTCGATGAGGTCCTCGGGCAACCCGGCCGGGTGAGCTTTCGTGACGTGGTGGCCGAGCATCGCACCCACCGTGCGGTTGACGTTGCGGATGGGCAGGCGCGCACGGACCGGTTGCCCGGCCACGATGGCGTCATGGCACAGCTCGATGAGCTCGTTGTCGAGAGCCTTCTCGAGCCCGTGGTCCTGTTGCTTGGTCTGTCGCAGCGAGGTGCCTTCCGGCAACGTCGGCACGTGCAGGATCGGGGTGAGGTCCAACCCGGCTGCCTTCCAGTGGTCGACCGCCGCTCGCGTGTCGAGCGCCTCGGCGTGGCCGACCGCCTCGGCGATGCTACGGAACCCGAGCGAGGCCAAGAGCTCGCGGACTTCCTCGGCAACGAACCGGAAGAAGTTGACGATGTGCTCGGCCTTGCCGGCGTATCGCGCCCGCAGCACCGGGTTCTGCGTGGCGATGCCGACCGGGCAGGTGTCGAGATGACACACCCGCATCAGGATGCAGCCAGAGACCACCAGCGGCGCGGTGGCGAACCCGAACTCCTCCGCTCCGAGAAGCGCGGCGATGACGACGTCGCGGCCGGTCTTGAGCTGACCGTCGCACTGCACGACGATGCGGTCACGCAGGCCGTTCAGCAGCAAGGTCTGCTGTGTCTCGGCCAGGCCGAGCTCCCAGGGCCCACCGGCGTGCTTCAGGGAGGTCAGCGGCGAGGCGCCCGTGCCGCCGTCGTGGCCGGAGATCAGCACGACGTCGGCATGGGCCTTGGACACCCCGGCGGCGACTGTGCCGACTCCGACCTCGGAGACGAGCTTCACATGGATGCGCGCGGACGGGTTCGCGTTCTTCAGGTCGTGGATGAGCTGCGCCAGGTCCTCGATCGAGTAGATGTCGTGGTGCGGAGGCGGAGAGATGAGACCCACGCCTGGGGTCGAGTGCCGCGTCTTGGCGATCCAGGGGTACACCTTGGAGCCCGGCAGCTGGCCGCCCTCACCGGGCTTCGCGCCTTGCGCCATCTTGATCTGGATGTCGTCGGCGTTGGTGAGGTACTCGCTCGTGACGCCGAACCGGCCCGACGCGACCTGCTTGATGGCGCTGCGGCGAACAGGGTCCTGCAGCCGGACGGAGTCCTCTCCACCTTCGCCGGTGTTGGACTTGCCGCCGAGCGCGTTCATCGCCACGGCAAGGGTCTCGTGCGCCTCCAGGCTGTTGGACCCGTATGACATGGCACCGGTGGAGAACCGCTTGACGATCTCCTCGACCGGCTCGACCTCGTCGAGCGGAACGGGCTGCGCGCCGGGTGTGAACCCGAACAGGCCCCGTAGCGTCATCAGCCGCGCGGAGGAGTCGTCGACGAGCCGGCTGTAGGACTTGAAGATGTCGTAGCGGCCAGCCTGGGTCGAGTGCTGGAGCCGGAACACCGTCTCGGGGTCGAACAGATGCGGCTCACCTTCACGGCGCCACTGGTACTCACCACCGACGTCGAGCCTGCGGTGCGACGGAGGGATGCCGTGCGGCGGGTAGGCGCGACGGTGCCGCTGCGCTACCTCCTCAGCAAGCACGTCGAGGCCGACACCGCCGAGCTTGGACGTTGTCCCGGTGAAGTACCGGTCCACCACCACGGGCGACAGGCCCACCGCCTCGAAGATCTGGGCGCCGGTGTAGGAGGCGACAGTCGACACACCCATCTTGCTCATCACCTTGAGCACACCCTTGCCGAGCGCCTTGACGAGGTTGCGGACGGCCTGCTCGGGCTCGACATCGGCGAGATGGACACGCTGGCGGGCGAGGTCCTCCACCGATTCCATCGCCAGGTAGGGGTTGACGGCCGCACAGCCGTGGCCGATGAGCAAGGCGACGTGATGCACCTCGCGCACGTCGCCTGCCTCGACGACCAGTCCGACCCGGGTTCGGGTCTGCTCGCGCACGAGGTGGTGGTGGACAGCGCTGGTGAGCAGCAGGGACGGGATGGGGGCATGTTCGGCGGTGGAGTGCCGGTCCGACAACACGATGATGTGCGCGCCCCTGGCGATGGCCGCGGACACGTCTTTGCAGATCTCGCTGATGCGTGCCTCGAGCGAGGCCCCACCCCCCTCGACGTCGTACAGGCCACGAACGACATGCGTCGAGAAGCCGGGCAGGTCTCCGTCCCGGTTGATGTGGACGATCTTGGCGAGCTGGTCGTTGTCGATGACCGGGAACGGCACCACGAGCTGGCGGCAGGTCGCAGGCCCTGCCTCGAGCAGGTTGCTCTCCGGCCCCAAGGTGCCGGCGAGGGAGGTGACAAGCTCCTCGCGGATGGCGTCCAGGGGTGGGTTGGTGACCTGGGCGAAGAGCTGGCTGAAGTAGTCGAACAGCAGCCGCGGCCGGTCCGACAGGGCCGCGATCGGGGTGTCGGTGCCCATCGACCCGATCGGCTCAGCCGCTGAGCGAGCCATCGGGGCCAGCAGGATGCGCAGCTCCTCCTCGGTGTATCCGAAGATCTGCTGCCGTCGCGTCACGGACGTGTGCGTATGGACGATGTGCTCACGCGCCGGCAAACCGTCCAGACGGACGAGGCCCGCGTGCAGCCATTCGTCGTACGGCGCCTCGCCGGCCAGCGTCTCCTTGATCTCGTCGTCTTCGATGATCCGCCGCTCGTCGAGGTCGACGAGGAACATCTTGCCCGGCTGCAGCCGGCCTTTGCGGACGACCGTCGCCGGGTCGAGGTCGAGCACCCCGACCTCCGAGGCCAGCACGACGAGGCCGTCATCGGTGACCCAGTAGCGGGAGGGTCGAAGGCCGTTGCGGTCAAGGACGGCACCGATCCGGGTGCCGTCGGTGAACACCACACAGGCCGGACCATCCCACGGCTCCATGACCGTCGAGTGGAACTCGTAGAACGCCCGGCGCGAGTCCGACATCTCGGTGTGGTTCTCCCACGCCTCGGGGATCATCATCAGCACGGAGTGGGCGATCGAACGTCCGCTGAGATGGAGCAGCTCCAGCACCTCGTCGAAAGACGCCGAGTCGGACGCGCCCGGGGTACAGATGGGCAGAAGCCGGCTGAGGTCCGTGGACCGGTGCGCGGAATCCGTCGGGCGCGGCGCGGCGCTCAGCTGAGCGGCGTGCGGTCGCGGTCTGGTGAAGAGGTCGCTGGCGAGCAATGACTCCCGGGCATGCATCCAGTTGCGGTTGCCCTTGACGGTGTTGATCTCTCCGTTGTGGGCGACGAAGCGGTACGGGTGGGCCAACGGCCACGACGGGAACGTGTTGGTGGAGAAGCGCGAGTGCACGATGGCCATCGCCGAAGCCAGCCGCTCGTCGCGCAGGTCAGGGAAGAACTCGTCGAGCTGGTTGGTCGTCAGCATCCCCTTGTAGGCGAGGGTCCGCCCTGACAGTGAGGGGAAGTAGACCCCTGTCTCATGCTCGGCGCGCTTGCGCAGGCAGAAGGCCATCCGCTCCAGGGCCATTCCCATCCGAGCCCCGGAGTCGGCGGCCACGAACAGCTGCGCGAACGTCGGCATACAGGCGCGCGCGGTGTCGCCGAGCAGATCAGGGTAGGTGGGCAGGTCGCGCCAGCCCACCACGCGAAGGCCTTCGTCGGCGGCAAGGTCTTCGATGCGGTCGCGGACCTTGGCGGCCTTCTCGGCGTCCGCGGGAAGGAACGCAGTACCGACGGCGTAGCTACCCGCCCGCGGCAGGTCGAAGTCGCAGACTGCCCGCAGGAACGTGTCGGGGACCTGCAGCAGGATCCCCGCGCCGTCACCGGAGTCCGCCTCGGCACCGGAGGCGCCACGGTGGTCGAGGTTGCGCAGAGCGGTCAGGGCCGAGGCGACGATCTCGTGAGAGGCCACACCTGTCAATGTGGCGACGAAGGCCACTCCACACGCGTCGTGCTCGTGAAGTCCGTCATACAGCCCTTGGGGCGGCGGGACAGCACTCATAGCGGGTCTCCCGTCGTCTTCCATCGGTTCAGTGAACCGACAAGAGGTGAGTCGCGAGGACGACGTTGGCCCGCGTGTTCGTGCTCGGCGATACTACATGACCTTGAGCCCCCGCCGCGGCAGTAATACCGCTCTGCGGACGGTCGCGAGGCGCCGACTGCGGTCGCCCCGTGGTGTGATCCTCGTCGTTACCACGCAGCTCGTGGCGAGGAGAGGAGAGAGCGGTTTCAAGCCCTCTGAGCCCGTGGGGAGGCGCAGCCGTCAGCCGACCGCGGTCCCCACCATCTCGCCGATCAGGTAGGTGAGGCCTGCAGCCAGACCGCCGAGCAGCAGCTGGCGAAGTCCGCTGTACCACCAGCTGCGGGACGTCACCTTGGACACCAACGCTCCGCAGCCGAACAGCGCGATCAGGCTGACGACCAGTGCCGGCATGATCGTCGAGGCCCCGAGCAGGTACGGCAGTACCGGGAGCAACGCGCCAATGGCGAAGGAGATGAACGACGACCCGGCGGCGACGTAGGGCGATGGCAGGTTGTCGGGGTCCACGCCAAGCTCTTCGCGGGCGTGCACCTCGAGGGCCAGGTCGGGGTTGGCATGGACCTGCTCGGCGACCTGGGCGGCCAGATCGGCCCGAATCCCCCGATCGACGTACATCTGGGCGAGCTCGGCCTGCTCGGCACCTGGTCTCTCGCGGATCTCCCGGCGCTCGGTCTCGATCTCGGCCTCGGTGTACTCAGTCTGGCTTGCGACCGACGTGTACTCCCCTGCCGCCATCGAGAACGCTCCCGCGGCAAGACCGGCCAGTCCCGCGATGACGACAGCCGACGAGTGGTCACCGTCGGTTCCTCCGACCACCCCGGAGATCAGCGCGAAGTTCGACACCAGGCCGTCCATCGCCCCGAAGACGGCCGGTCGCAGCCACCCGCCCGTGACATCGCCGTGCTCATGCTGCACCTGGCCGCTGCCCCGGGCGTCGCCGATCGGTTCCAAGCCGGGGTTCGTCATGGGCTTGCAGACCTGGGTGGGTCCGACGACCGGTCGTCCGGGGATGCTGCCGAACCGCCGTCGCTGGAGCCCCGGGACCGCTCGGCGGGGGAGTCGGAGGCGTCGTCGGTCGTGTGAGCGGCTGCTACCTCGGCGGGCGAGGCTCCCCCGTGACCGGAAGACTCGGCCGCCACCTCAGGAGGTGCCGCTCCACCCTGGCCGGAGGAAGCGGCTGGGGCGTCCACATCGTCCTCTCCGTAGACCAGGCTGGCTTCGCGACCGGGATGGCGCCGTCCGACGATCACGAAGTACGCGGTGGCGGCGATGAACAGCACGATCGACGTCCACACGTTGACCCGAACTCCGAAGATGTCGTTGGCCGTGTCGATGCGCAGGGCCTCGATCCAGCCTCGCCCAGCGGTGTAGCACATGACATAGAGGGCGAACGCGCGTCCCCAGCCGAGCCGAAGCTTGCGGTCCAGCCAGATCACCACGATGGCGACGCCGACGTCCCAGATCGCCTCGTAGAGGAAGGCGGGATGGAACGTCTCGAATTGCTGATACTCCGCCGGCAGCGAGGTGCGGTGTGACGGGTCTATCTCCAAGGCCCAGGGCAGCGTGGTCGGTCGGCCGTAGAGCTCCTGGTTGAACCAGTTGCCCCAGCGCCCGATCGCCTGGGCTATCACGATCCCCGGGGCGAGGGCGTCAGCCATCGGTCTGAACTTGATCCCCCGGCGGCGGCAGCCGATGTACGCACCCAGTGCCCCCAGCGCGATCGCTCCCCAGATGCCCAGACCACCGCGCCAGATGTACAAGGCGTTGATCGGGTCCTTGCCGTCGGCGAAGTACAGCTCCGGGTCGGTCATCACGTGGTACAGCCGCCCGCCCACCAGACCGAAGGGCACAGCCCAGATGGCGATGTCGCCGACCGCGCCTGCCTCGCCTCCACGGTTGACCCAGCGTCGCTCGCCGATCAGCACGGCCGCCACGACTCCGAGAATGATGCACAAGGCGTAACCACGCAGCGGGAAGAACCCGATGTTCCACACCCCGTCGCTGGGGCTGGGGATCGAAGCGAGGTTCATCGCCGCAGCACCTTGGTCATCGCTGCAGCAACTTACCGTGCATGGGCCGTCACCTCGGACCTGACGCGGCCGACTCGGGAGACGCTGGTCATGACGCTGCGAGCTCGGTGATGTCGCTGATCATGTCGGCCGGCGGGGTTCCCTGTGTCCAGATGACGGGCGCGGAGCTGCCGCGGAAGCCGACGACCTGCGCACCATGTCCCACGTCGTAGCCGCCACCGGGGAGGCGATGCTTGCCTTCGACCGCGACACCCATGCCCTCCGCGGCGGCGGTGATATCGGGGAGCTCACCGGTCAGGCCGAGGAACGCTTCGTCGTAGCGGTCCAGGTACGCCTGCAGGGTGGCCGGATCGTCGCGAGCCGGATCTGTCGTGATGAAGACGAGCTGCGTCTGCTCACGCACGTCGTCGGGCAGGTGGAGGTAGGCGTAGGTGAGGTCGCTCATCACCAATGGGCAGACGTCGGGGCAGTGCGTGTAGCCGAAGAACACCAGTGTCACCGGATGCTGGGCGTCGTTGAGCAGGTTGAACGCGTCGCCGCCCGTCGTGGTGAGGGTGACGTCGGGCATCTGGTACGGCGCGGCCGGCTCGGCGCCGCGGTAGCGCGAGTCGTCGTCGACGTTGGAGATGATCACTCCAGCCGGGTTGTCGGCCTGCGCAGCAGGGTCCTCTGAGCCGCCGCAGGCTGTGGCGAGGAGCATGGTGGCGGCTAGGGCGACGCCACGCACTTGAGCGCCCATCACCGTTGCCCCCGGACCCCGGCGCTGAGGTCTTCGCTCAGCCGGCTGACGGCGGTAAGCGCCGCGGAGTGCGAGTCGGCGTCGGCGATCGCCCGCACGAAAGCGCTGCCCACGATGACGGCTTCTGCGTACGCCGCCACCTCTGCTGCCTGTCGGCCATCGGATACCCCCAGGCCGACCCCGACGGGCAGGGAGGTCACGTCGTGGACGCGGGCGACGAGCTCGGGTGCCACCGCGCTGGTTGCCTCGCGGGCACCCGTGACCCCCATCACCGCTGTGGCGTAGATGAAGCCGCGGCAGGCTTGACTGGTCCGCTCCAGCCGCGCCGTCGTGGACGAAGGCGCGACGAGAAACACCTTGTCGAGGCCGGTCTCATCGGCGGCCGCCACCCACTCGTCGGCCTCCTCGGGGATCAAGTCGGGAGTGATCAGCCCCGCGCCGCCTGCCTCGGCCAGCGCGCGCGTGAAGCGTGAGACCCCGAGACGCTCGACCGGGTTCCAGTAGGTCATGACCAAGGTCGGGGCGAGCGCTGCGCTGGCCTCCACGACCCGGAAGACATCAGTGATGCGGGTACCTCGGGCGAGAGCCACCTCGGCGGCGGCCTGGATCGTCGGGCCGTCCATCACAGGGTCGGAGTACGGGAGGCCCACCTCGACGACGTCGACGCCCGCGGCGACCATGGCTGCGAGCAGCTCGATCGACTCCTCCACTGTGGGATATCCCGCCGGGAGGTACCCCACCAGTGCGGCTCGGCCCTCGGTCCGGGCGGCTTCGATCGTCGGGCCTGCTCCGCTCACGCCTGCTTCTCGTCGTCGAGGACCCCGAGGGGGTCGACGAGCGCTTCTCTGTCGACGAGCTCGAACCAGGCGGCCGCGGTCCCCATGTCCTTGTCGCCGCGACCTGACAAGCAGACGAGGACTACCGCGTCGGGTCCGAGCTCGCTGACCACCTCGGGCACTCCCGCCAGGGCGTGAGCACTCTCGATCGCCGGGATGATGCCCTCGGTCTTGGCGAGCAAGTCCATGGCGGTCATCGCTTGCGCGTCGGTGATAGGGACATACGTCGCTCGGCCGGTATCTGCCAGCCAGGCATGTTCGGGGCCGACGCCGGGGTAGTCCAGGCCGGCGGAGATGGAGTGTGACTCGATCGTCTGGCCGTCGGCGTCCTGCAGCAGGAACGAGCGGGTGCCATGGAGGACGCCGACGTCTCCAGCGGTGATCGTGGCCGCGTGCCGGCCGGTCTCGAAGCCGTCCCCACCCGCCTCGAAGCCGTAGAGCCGGACAGACTCGTCGGCGACGAAGCCTGCGAAGAGCCCGATCGCGTTGGAGCCGCCGCCTACGCAGGCCAGGGCCGCATCAGGCAGCCGACCGAGGAGCTCCAGCGACTGCGCCCGAGCCTCGTCCCCGATGCCGCGGGTGAAGTCGCGGACCATGGCGGGGAAGGGGTGGGCTCCGGCGGCGGTGCCCAGCAGGTAGTGCGTGGAGTCGACGTTGGCTACCCAGTCACGCAGGGCCTCGTTGATGGCGTCCTTGAGCGTTCTGCTGCCGTTGGTGACAGGGATGACCTCGGCGCCGAGCATCTTCATCCGGGCGACGTTGAGGGCTTGCCGCTCGGTGTCGACCTCGCCCATGTAGACGACGCAGTCCAGGCCGAAGTACGCGCACGCCGTTGCGGTGGCCACGCCGTGCTGCCCCGCACCGGTCTCGGCGATGACTCGCTTCTTGCCCATCCGCGCCGTCAGCAGCGCCTGTCCTAAGACGTTGCGGATCTTGTGGGCGCCGGTGTGGTTGAGGTCCTCACGCTTGAGCAGCACCCGGGCACCCATGCGCTCCGAGAAGCGCTCGGCGTCGTACAGCAGGCTCGGCACTCCGCCGTACTCGCGGAGCAGGCGGTTGAACTCATCGACGAAGGTCTCGTCCCGCATCGCGTCCTGCCAGTGCTGCTCGAGCTCGTCGAGAGGAGCGATGAGCGCCTCAGGCATGAACCGGCCGCCGAAGCGACCGAAGTGCCCGGCGGCGTCGGGCATCGGCTGGGCCATGTCAGTGCCTCTGCTTGAGGGCGGGGTGGGTTCCTGCGGCAACGAGGTCCGCCACCGCAGATCGAGGATCTCTGCCAGTGACCAGGGACTCGCCGACGAGTACGACGTCGGCACCGTCGCGGGCATACTCCAAGACGTCTCGCGGGCCGCGTACTCCTGACTCGGCGACTCGCACGATGCCGTCGGGGATGAGCGGGGCAAGGCGGGAGAAGGTGGCCCGGTCGACCTCGAGGTTCGTGAGGTTGCGGGCGTTCACCCCCACGAGGTCGGCACCGGCGTCGAGTCCACGGTGAAGCTCTTGCTCGTTGTGTACTTCGACCAGGGGAGTGAGGCCGATCGAGCGGGCTCTGTCGATCAGGCAGCCCAGCTCGTTGTCGTCGAGCGCCGCCACGATCAGCAGGACGAGATCTGCTCCGGCGGCACGTGCCTCCCAGAGCTGGTACGAGGTGACGATGAAGTCCTTGCGCAGGACCGGGACGGACACCGCGGCGCGCACCGCGCGCAGGTCGTCGAGGCTGCCACCGAAGTGGCGCTCCTCGGTGAGAACGCTGATGGTCGCGGCACCACCGTCTTGATACTGCCGGGCGAGGTCGGCCGGATCGCTGATGTCGGCGAGGTTCCCACGGCTGGGGCTGGCCCGCTTGACCTCCGCGATGACGGAGATTCCCCCAGCGCGGAAGCCAGGCATCGGGTCGATGGACTGGTCCTGACGAGCGGCCAGCTCCTTGACCTCGCTGAGGTCTTGCTGGCTCTGGCGGCGCTCGAGATCGAGGCGGACACCGACCAGGATCTCGTCGAGGACGGACATGTCAGCGAGTGCCCATTCCCATGTTCTGCATCACCTTGCCGACGACCAGCCCGATCACGGCGATCCCCACACCGACCCAGAACACCACCCAGTTGTCGATCACCATGCCTGCCGCGCCTACCAAGAAGCCGAGGAGGACCAGCCCGACCAGCGTCCAGGCGGCGGGTGTGGAGCCGTGATGGTGCTGAGCCATGCCTGCGCATTCCTCTCAGATCAATGTGAGCGTTGGGGTGTGTCGTCGTTCTATTGTGACCTGCTTTCGTCACGGAGGTTGCGTCGGGTCTAGCCCACGGTCGATCGCCCGCCAAACATCGGCCTCAGTCATCACGGGTTCTTGGGGCGACCGGCCGCGACGACGCGTT
>DASQEH010000097.1:0-6902 GCA_035633755.1 Nocardioidaceae bacterium
AAGAGGTTTTGGCGCAGTCTCGTAGCCACCGCGACGACGCCGACGATCTGCTTTGGTACGTCAATGAATGGCTGAGAACGGGCAACCGACCGCAACCTCGTTCGGAAGGTTGAGATATCTGACAAGCAAGTAGGCGCGACAGTCACCAGATCGAACTGCGACCGCCCTCTCCCAGGTTCCCATCGAGTCGGCCCATTGGGGATCACTCCCTAGGCCGTCTGTTGTCATCTGTGACGCCTGGCGACTGTTGACGTCGAGGGCGCTCGGATGGCGGATTGTTTGGGTAGTCCGCGGGGAAGTCGAACTCGGTGAGGATGCATCCGTTGGGGCACTGGTGAAGCACTCGCACCCAACGAACCGGAACGTCGGAAGGCTCGTCAACCGTGACAGCGCGCTCAATCACGTTCATTGGGCCTCGGCAATGAGGGCATGGCTGCGGCACTTCTCGAATACGTCCGAGCACCACCGCCATAAGTTACTGCCCAAGTGAATCGTTTTGGCCCCTGCAATTGCCACCCTTCGGTGCAGAGGTGACGGACACGAGCGCGGCCTCGGTGTCCCGACGTCGTGCCAGCGTCGGAGCCTTAGGCCATGAGCGGCATGCCACCCGTGCCCGCCGCTTGTCACTGTCGGCGCGTGCCAACTGTCCCAGCTCCGCGTGCGCTCGGCTGCTGCTGCGCCACAGCTCCTATGCGGTCGGCTCCACAGGGGCACACCCCCGCCGCCCCGAGCGGCGGACCCCCCATCTGGAGGATCCGAGGACCCTTGTCCAGTAGGCAGGTCGTGTACCCGACCTAGCTGCTATAAATTTGGCCACTTTGTTGCACGCGGTCCGAACGAAGCCATACAGTGGGCAACAGAACAGTTACTCTGCGTACCTGCTACCGAACCTGGCCTCAACTCACCTACGAATGTCGACAGACCAGGCGACCGGCTCGTAGCCAAGGGAGTCGAGGACACGTGAACCACTGTGAGACCAAGCCCGCACGGTCCCGTTCATGAACGACATGAGCGTGCTGCTCGACCTGATGCGCGGCTGGCTGGCGCTCCTGAGCATCGTCGCGACAATGTTCTGGCTGCTCTATCCGCGTGAGATCAAGGCCGAAGACGCAGCCGAGGCTCTTGCGGTCGGCTTCGTCGACGAACCGGACGCTGGCCGACAGGGCGTCGCGGCCGCTCGATCCGCTTCTCTGGTCAGCCGTACCGGTGTGAGCGATGCGTCGACGCCAGAGCCGCGGGTGGCCATAGCCTGGTATCCCGAGCACCTCGACCTGCATACCGGCCAGCCATTCCATGCCGGCGTCGGATCCGGCGAAGGCCGGTAACCGGACTCAGCTATTGCTGTCCACCGTGGCCCTGTAGTGCTCTTTAGCCATGTAGCCCTGTCCACGGACGGTCTGGATCGTCGTAGCCCCGAAGGGCTCATCGACCTTGCGTCGCAGATAACCGATGTAGACCTCCACCACATTGGCGTTGCGTGACGAGTCGTCTCCCCAAACATCCATGAGGATCGCCTCCTTGGAGCAAGCGCTGCCTTCATGGCGCAGCAAGTACTCCAGCAGCCAGTACTCCCTCGGAGACAGCGGGATGGGCGTGTCGCCACGCCGAGCCGTTCGCCGCCGGGGATCCAGGACGAGGTCGTCGAGGATGATCTCGACGGGTTCCTCCGAGCGCCCACGACGAAGCAGCGCTCGACAGCGGGCAACCAGGACTCGGTAGGAGAACGGCTTGCGCAGGAAGTCATCCGCCCCGGCCTCTAGTGCGATGGCCTCATCGGTCGACTCCTCTTTGGCTGTGAGGACAAGGGTCGGAACCCACCACCCTTCGGCGCGAAGTCGCCGAAGGACGTCCAGGCCCGACATCTTGGGCAGCATGAGATCCAGCACCAGCAGATCGAACTCGTGCTCTCGTGCTACCCGATAACCCTCATGACCGTCATGCGCCACGACGACAGTGAAGCCAAGGCTCTCGAGGCCGCGCGCTAGGTGACTGGCGAAGGCAACCTCGTCTTCGACCAAGAGGATGGAAATCGGATTCCCTCCCATGACGCTTCCTCACCCATCTGCGTGAAGCATCAGCTGGCAACGCTGCCTGCGACCGAGCTTCCACGCCCACGCCTGAAGCCTTCCAGGGCGAGGTACAAGGACGGCACGACGAAGAGATTCAGCAGCGTAGCCGTGATGAGTCCTCCGAGGATCACGACTGCCATCGGATGTTCGATCTCTTGACCTGGGATCGATCCCGCCACGATGAGCGGAACCAGCGCGAGCCCTGTGGTCAGCACCGTGATCATGATCGGCACGAGCCGCTCCTTGGCACCCCGCAGCACGAGTCCCGGACCGAAAGGCTCACCCTCTTCGCGTTCGAGGTGCTGACAGTGGCTGATGAGCATGATGCCGTTGCGTGCCACGATCCCGAAGACGGTCAGGAAGCCCACGAGCGAGCCGAGCGAGATGATGCCACCACCGAGGTACGCCGCGAGGACGCCGCCGACCAGCGCGATCGGCAGGGTCACGAAGGACAACGTCGCCAAGCGCCAGCTACCGAACGAAGCCTGGAGCAAGAGGAAGATGCCTACCGCAGCCAGTATCGAGAAGAGCAGAAGCCGCTTCTGAGCCGCCTGACGCTCGGTGTACTCACCCAGCATCTCGGCGCGGAACTCTGTGGGCCACTCGACCCCCTCCAGCTCACGCTCGATGTCTCCGACAACCGAGCCGAGGTCTCGCGTGTCGTCGATGCTGGCCCCCACGTCGATGCTTCGGAACAGATCCTCGTGATGGATTGCGTTGGGGACCGGCAAAATGGTGACGTCAGCCACCTCAGTCAGGCGTACGCGATCACCCGCTGGCGTGTCGATGCGCAGGTTCTCGAGGTCGGTCAACGTCTCCCGCGTCTCGGGCGTGCTCCACACCTGGACGTCTTGAGCGCGGCCGTTCGCATAGATGTCCCCGGCCTCTTCGCCGGCCATCAACCACGCGGCCGCTCGACGTACATCTCCAGGCTTGAGGCCATGCGTTTCTGCCTTGGCCAGATCGACCTCGACCTTCACCTGCGGGATGTTGTCCTGGAACTCCACGTAGGCCTCGCCGACGCCGGGAACCTCGTTGACCAGTGCGTTGACTTCCTCCGCCTTCTCTCGGAGCAGATCGAGATCCGGCCCGAAGATGCGGATGGTGATGGGGTCACTGGTGCCAGTCAGAACCTCTCGGATCCGCTCCTTGAGGTACGTCAGGACATCCCGGAAGATGCCGGGATAGCCGTTCACGACCTCCTTGACACTCTCGACGGTCTTGTCGTAGTCAACCGACTTGTCGATGCTGATCCAGTTCTCGCCGAAGTAGACGCCATATGGTTCATCACCGAAGAACGCGTTTCCTATGTGAGATCCTGCATTCCGGACGCCAGGGATCTCCAGCAGCTCAGCGTTGACCAGCTTGGTCGTCCGGACCTCTTCTTGCAGCGAGGTGTCGGGCTTGGCAAGCCAGTGCATCAGGAAGTCACGCTCCTTGAACGAGGGGAGCAGCGACTGACCCAGCAGCGGCAGCAACACGAATCCTGCTGCTGTGGTGAGAGCTACCGCGCCGAACGCTCCGCTAGGCCGGCGCACGATACGTGAAAGCAGCCACTCGTATCCGCGTTGCATGGGAGGCACGATCGGCGACTCGCGGTGTCGCAAAGACTTCTCACTTCGGAAGAAGATCAAGGCCAGTGCGGGAGTGACGGTGAGCGCAACCACCATGGACGCCAGCAAGGCGAGTGCGTATGCGAGCGCAAGGGGCTGGAAGAACGACCCGGACAGGCCCGCCAGCAAGAAGATCGGCAGGATCGCCACGACCTCGATAAGCGTCGCATAGACGATTGCTCCACGGACCTCGAGAGAGGCGTCAAGGATCACTCGGGCGGTGGATCTGGTTCCACCCTCTTTGCGGTGTTGCCTCAGTCTTCGAACCACATTCTCGATATCAATGATCGCGTCGTCGACGATGTCGCCGAGCGCTATCACGAAGCCCGCCAAGATCATGGTGTTGATCGTGGCTCCCTGCATGTTCAACACGAGTAACGCAGCGAGCAGGGACAGCGGAATCGCGACGACGCTGATGAGAGCGGTCCGCCATGAGTACAGGAACAGACAGAGCATCAAGATCATCAACAATGCCCCGATGATCATCGCCTTGGTCAGGTTGTTGATCGAGTCCTCGATGAACGTCGCAGGCCGGAAGATCTCCGAGTCGACAGCTATCCCCTGCAGCCCGGGCTCCATCTCGGCCAGGGCCTTCTCGACTCCCTCGGTGACGTCCATCGTGTTCGCCCACGGGAGCTTCTCGACGATCAGCATCAGGCCGTCGCCTTCGTTGATGACCGCGTCACCGATCAACGGCTGATGGTCTCTGACCAGATCTGCCACATCACCGAGGCGGATCTGGCGACCATCCTTCGTCACGATTGGGACGTTGCGCAGGTCGTCATGCGTGACCACCGACTGAACGTGCCGGACGCTGCGCCTTTCGCCGCCCTTCTCGAGCCATCCACCACGCCCGATGAAGTGGCCGGAGGAGTAGGTCAGCAAGCCGGCGTCGAGGGTGTCGGCGGTCGCGTTCATGACCGTGTCCAGCGTCACCTTCTGCTTGGCCATGCGGTCGGGGTCGGCTTGGACCTGCAGCATCTCCAGACGCTCGCCCCAGATCGGTACGTTGGCGACGCCAGGAACGCGTAGCAACCGGGACCGGATCTTCCAGTACGCCGTCATCGACAGGTCCATCAGATCCAGGTTGGGATCTGTGGTGGTGAGGCCGATCTTGAGGACTCGGCTCGTCGCAGAGAGAGGTTGGAGCATGACCGGCGGCGCGGCCCACGTGGGCAACGTGGGCGTGACCGTGGCGATCCGCTCCTGTACCAGCTGGCGGGCCTCCAGAAGGTCAGTTCCCTCTTCGAACAGCAGAACGATCTGAGAGAGCTGCTCGACTGATTTCGACCGGATGGTCTCGACCCCGGGGACGCCGTTGAGCGACTGCTCCAGCGGGATGGTGATCAAGGACTCCACCTCGGTGGGTGCGAGCCCGACAGCGATGGTGTGTACCTCGACCTTCGGCGGAGCGAACTCCGGGAAGACGTCGACCGCTGTGTCGTCGATGCGCTGTACGCCGAAGAGCAGCAGCGAAGCCGCCAATGCAACGACGATGAAGCGGAATCTGAGGCTGAGGCCTACTAGCCATCGCATTATGCTTTACCCCTCTTGTCTGCCATCTCAGTGACCGCTCTCGTCTTCGACGCCGTACAACTCCGGCGCTCCTTGGGTGACAACTTGTGTTCCCACGCGTGGACCGTCGGACAGGAAGGCCTGGCCGTCGTCCTCCCGCTTCAGCGAAATTTCTTGTCGGACGAATACATTCGGCTCCGGGTTCGTGTAGACCCACCAGTGGCCTTCGGGGTCGACGAAGATCGCGGCCGACGGAACGACCAGGCCCGACTTCCCCTTCTCGACCGGAGCGGTGCGAAGCTGTAGCCGCTCGACCGCTTCCTTCTCCACTGTCACGCGAACGCGGTGTGTCCCAGCGATGGGTTCCGCGAACGCCGGCTGATGCTCGATGGTGTAGGAGTCTTCGACGGTTCCCCCGCAGGACGAGAGCAGCGACGCCAGCACGACTGCGGCCACCGGTATTCCCCAACGAATGCCATGCACGATGCTGCCTCCTAGCCTTGGATCGAGCGGGGTGCGGGAACGTCGGTGAACAGGTCGTCTGACGTGTCCACGTCCGAAGCAGAGCCGTATCGCAGATAGATGGCGGGGATGACGAACAGCGCCACGACGAGCGTTGTGACCAGTCCCCCTAGCACGACGGTCGCCATGGGGTGCACTATCTCCAGACCGGATCCGGCGCCTGTCACGACGACCGGGGCCAACAGCAACGCAATGGCCAGCGTCGACATGACGATGGGAGCCAGACGGTCACGGGTACCGCGCAGGACGAGCCCAGGCCCGAACGCAGCCCCTTCTTCGTACTGCAGGTGCTGGAAGTGGCGGACCTGCAACACGATGCTCCGAGCGGCGATCCCCAGCACGGCGATCAGTCCGACGACAGCCCCCAAGCCGATGGTGCCGCCGGTAAGGAGCACTGCAACCAGTCCACCGACCGCCGCGAGCGGCAGTGACACGAAGGCAAGGATCGCGAGGCGCCAGCTCCGGAACGCGGCCTGCAGCAGCAAGAAGACTGCAAGCGCCGCGGCCAGGATCAGCGCGATGAGACTTGTTCGCTCAGCCTGCTTGTCCTCGTAGTCACCCAGAACCTCGGCGTGGTGCTCGAGCGGGAACTCCATCTGCTTGACCAGGTCGTCGACCTCGGTCGCGACGTCATCGACGTCTCGTCCGCTCACGTCAGCCGTCATCTCGACGTAGCGCGACACGGACTCGTGCTTGATGACGGCGGGGCTCTCGACGGGTGTCACGTTGGCGACGTCGCCGAGACGAACCGTGTCTCCGCGGGGAGTGTCGATCAACATGCGCTCGAGGTCCGCAGTGCCCTGCCGGATGGCGGGGGCGCCCCAGACGACGACGTCGAAGACCTTCTGCTCCTGGAACAGGTGTCCGACGGTGATTCCACCGATCAGGCTGGATGCTGACCGACGTACGTCGCCGGGCTTGATTCCGAACTCGCGAGCCGCGTCGATGTCGACCTCGACCTCGACGACCGTCTCCTGTGGCGTCTCGTCAACGTTCACGCCCGAGATTCCGTCAATGCCGCCTACGAGTTCTTCTGCTTCGGCGGCCTTGGACGCCAGCACCTCGGCATTCTCTCCGTACAGCCGCACGGTGATGTCCTGGGTGGAGTCCTGCAGCATGTCGCTGACTCTCTCCTCCGAGTAGGTCTTCACCTCTGATGTCACATCAGTGAAACCGGAAGCCA
>DASQEH010000098.1:0-3378 GCA_035633755.1 Nocardioidaceae bacterium
CGACCACGCGTCGAGACACTGCGCTTGCCAGGGCGTGACGGACCACTATCGGCTCAGGGAACAGCGGAGAACTGGTGCAGCGCCGACGCCCCAGATGCCGCGAACCACAAAGTCGTCAACGAGGCGGGGGCGACCAGCAACCTGCTGACAATGGGCAGCGGCGCGTCGAGGCAGTACCGGACCGACAGCTTGATGGGGTTGACGTGGCTCACCACCACGACGGTGCGTCCAGGGTGTGATGCCACGCAGGCGCGCAATGCCTGTTCGACGCGCTCTTGCACCTCGAGGAGCGACTCACCGCCCGGCGGGGCGACAGCCATGGACTCCTTCCATGCCTGCAGCTCCTCGGGCCAGCGGGCTGCGACCTCCTCGACCGTGTGGCCGTCCCACTGCCCGTAGGCAGCTTCCTGGAAGCCTGCCTCAACCGCGACGTCCAGGCCGAGCGCACTCGAGACAGGGGACGCCGTTTCGCGGGCGCGCCGCAGAGGTGACGAGACGATCGCGTCGATGCCGCCAAGGCCGCTCAATGCCACTGCCGCCCGAAGCGCCTGATCCTTGCCTTCGTCGGTGAGGGCCGGATCGTCGCCGCCTGGTCCAGAGAACAGGCGCGCCATCGTCGCGGCGGTGACTCCGTGTCTGAGGAATATCAGCCTCGTCACCTCGCCTGGCGGCTCCGTCCATCCGAGCTGAGGCCTCGGAGCAGCCACCGGCTCGCTGTCACCCTCGAAGCCGACTGCCTCGCCTGAGCCCGCGGCTGCCGGCTCGACCGCCCCACGTCCGCCGCGTGCAGCTGCATCCATGGCCAGGTTCGCGAGTCGGTCGGCGTCGCCGTTCTGTTCCCGAGGGATCCAGGTCCACACGGTGCCAGCCGGGGCCAGCCGCTGCGCGGTGATAGCCAAGGGCTTCATGCCGGGATGCTTGACCTTCCAACGCCCAGCCATCTGTTCGATGACGAGCTTGGAGTCCATGCGCACCTCGAGCGACGCGTCCGGCGCATGCTGACGGAAAAGCTCGAGACCTGCGATCAGGCCGCGGTACTCGGCGACGTTGTTGGTCGCGTGTCCGATCGACTCCGCCGCCTCGGCGATGACGGCGCCGGTCGCGCGATCGCGAAGCAGTGCCCCGTATCCGGCGGGTCCGGGGTTTCCACGAGAGCCACCGTCGGCCTCGACGACCACGCGCTCGAGTGCCATGGGTCGGTCAGATTCCGGACTCGGCGGTACGCACCAAGATCCGGTCGCACTCCTCGCAGCGGAGGACCTCGTCGCTGGGCGCGACGGCCATGCGGGCAAGGTCGGCTGCACCGACATTGAGCTGACACCCACCACATCGCCCGTGGTGCAAGGCACCAACGCCCACGCCTGCGAGCTGCGTGCGCAGTCGCTCGTAGAGCGCCAACAGGTCCGCCGGGATCTCGGCTGACACCACAGCCCGCTCGGCGTCCAGGTCTGCACGACGGGTGGTGATGTCCTCGACGAGCGCATCGCGCCTCGACGTCAGATCCGCGATCTCCTCGTCGAGCCGGGCAAGCTGGCGGCTGAGATCGGCCTGCTGCGACTCCGCTTCCTCTAGTCGCTCCATCACCTCGAGTTCGGCGTCCTCCAGGTCGCTGACCCGATGGGCGAGAGTCTCGAGCTCATGCTGCATCGCCTGGAGCTGTTTGGCGTCGCTGACGAGGCCACCCTCGATGCGCTCACGATTGCGGGCACTCCGGCTGCGTACTTGCTCGACATCGGCTTCGGCCTTGCGCTGCTCCCGAACCAGATCGGCCACCTCCGTCTGCAGCTGGCCAAGTCGCCCGCTCAGGTCCGCGCGCTGCTCGGAGGCCTGCTGCAGAGCCAGGCGTTCCGGCATGGTCTGCAACCGATGGGCCAACTGGTCGCGGCTGGCGTCGATCTGCTGAAGATCGAGTAGCTTGAGTTGGGCGAAAGGGTCGGCTCTCAGCGCAGGCTCCTCGTCATCATGGGGCGCCAGAACCGCCCGGTGCTCGTCCTGCTGCACGATAGTTCCACGGATCGGTGCAGATGCGCGACACCTCCACCTCGACCGACCAGCCGCGCTCGAGCAGAGCACCGCCGAGGCAGTCTCGAAGGACGGGCAGCCATGTCCACTCGGCCGCCCAGTGTGGCACGTCGACAAGCGCTGGTGCGCCGAGGTGCTCACGGAACTCCGACGCTGGATGGTGGCGGAGGTCCGAGGTCACGTACACGTCTACCCCACTGCTTCGCGCCTCGTCCAACAGGAAGTCACCGGCGCCTCCGGCTACAGCGACGGATTGGACGAGGGCATCGGGATCGCCAGCGGCACGAGCCCCGACAGCCGTCGGCGGCAGCGTGGCGACGACGTGCTCGGTGAAGTCGGCCAGCCTCATCGGGAGCGGCAACCGCCCGAGTCGCCCAGAGCCCCGCTCCGATGCCCAACCTGCCAGCTCGAACACGTCGAAGGCGGGTTCCTCGTACGGATGCGCGGAACGCAAGGCTGAGACAACAAGATCCCGGTTACGTCGCGGCAGCACCATTTCGAGGCGCGCTTCGCGAACAACCTCGACGCGGCCGGGATGCCCGATCGTCGGCGTTGCGTGGGGTCCTGGGCGGAACGTGCCGAGGCCGTCGACACGAAAAGCGCACCGGTCGTAGTCCCCCAAGGCACCCGCCCCGGCTTCCGCCAGCACGTCCGTGACATCCTCAACCCGGTCGACGGGGACGAAGGTCACGATCTTGTCCAACGGGTCCACCTGCGCGGCGACGAGCGGGCGCACGGATTGAAGGCCCAATGCCCGCGCGAGAGAGTCCGACACCCCGTTCGCGGGCGAGTCGGCGTTCGTGTGAGCGACATAGAGACCGATGCCGTTCCTGATCAGGTCGTGCACCACTCGACCTTTCGGACGGTCGGCGCGCACCGAGCTGACAGGACGCAACAGCAGCGGATGGTGTACCACGATCAGGTCCGCCCCAAGCGCGACTGCCTGGTCGACGACTGCCTGCACGGGGTCGACCGCCAGCAGGACCCGGGCCACGGTGGCGTCAGGGTGCCCCGTGACCAGCCCCACTGCGTCGTGGTCGTCTGCCCATGTCACCGGGTACATCCGCTCCATGGCGTCGACAACGCCGCCCAGCGTTGCGGGACTGTTCGGTGTCACCGTGGCAGCCTATCCGCGGTAGCGGGGCGGATGACGCACACAACCTGGCTGGTCGGCTCCGGTGGGAAGGAAAGGCTTCACCAAGGACTGATGTCGCAGCGGGCACTGGGAGGCGGCGCTGGCGGCTTCGCTGGCTTCTGCTTTGCGCAGTAGCGGCACATCGGGGCACCTTCGACTTCAGGGCTGCGCTCCCACTTATGGCGGCCCAGCCGGCACAGCAAGGTGGCTGCCATCCGCTG
>DASQEH010000099.1:0-4844 GCA_035633755.1 Nocardioidaceae bacterium
GGCGCGTGAAGCGGTGGCTTGCTGAGCCGGCGCCGCCTGCCGGGTCGGGTGGAGACGACGTCGTGCGCAAGACCATTGTGGCGATTCGCACCGCCGCCAGCGGCGACGGGCCTGTAGGTGCGCGCGACGTCGTGGCGCAACAACGCGAAGCCCACCTACGCAGGATGCGTGCTCTCCAGGACGACGACGACCCGCAGACTGTGCCCGATGTGGCTAGTCATCTGGTGAAGAGACATGCACTGTTGCACCTCGATGCCGACCTGCGCTGGCTCGACGAGGCATTCGACCTGCTCGACGACCATGCCGGCCGGCAGCGCCGCCGGGACTGACGTTGTCGAGCCCTGACGCCCAACCGCGGCCGACCGTGACGGCCGGTCCTGTTGTTGCCTTGACGGGGGTCGCCCATACCTATGGTCGTACCGAAGCGCTGCGGGGAGTGTCCTTTTCGGCCGCGCGAGGGGAGGTCGTCGCGGTGACCGGCCCGAGCGGGTGCGGCAAGTCCACATTGCTCCATGTCAGTGTGGGCTTGCTCAGACCGCGAACTGGCCGTGTAGAGCTTTTCGGAGTCGACCTGCAAGGACGCGACGAGGCACTGCTAGCCCGGGTACGGCGGCGAACGGTGGGCATCGTCATGCAGTACGGGCAACTGGTTCCCGATTTGAGTCTCACCGACAACGTCGCCCTGCCGCTGCTGCTCGAAGGAAGACCCTTCGCTGACGCTCGCCACACGGCTGAGTCCTGGCTGGCTCGTGTCGGGCTGGCAGGTTGCGAGACGGCAACACCGGCCGAGATCTCTGGTGGCCAGGCTCAGCGCGCAGCGATCGCTCGGGCGTTGGTGACGACACCTCGGCTGGTGGTCGCGGACGAACCGGTCGCAAGCCTGGACACCCGAGGAGGCGACGACATGATGCGACTACTCGTCGGCCATGTACGCACCTACGGCGCCACGATGCTTCTCGTCACCCACGACAACACCATCGCTGCCCGCGCCGATCGGGAGGTCCGGCTCCGAGACGGCGTCGTGGACTATCAGGTCAAGCTCTCATGACATCGACCCTCGAGGCGCTGAAAGACACGGGCATCCTGCAGCCCAGGTCGGCAGCCGCAAGACTGCGCCGCCGCATGACCGTCCTGTCGACCGCAGGAGTCGGCACGGCGCTGCTTGTCCTTGCCGCTTTCGCGGAACTACGCGACAGCGCCCCTTATCTGAACGGCGGAACACCGCAAGCGCCCGGCGGCCTGGCCCCCATCGTCGCCCAACCGCAGAACCGGGTCGGGACAGCCGTCGCAGTCACGCTCCTCACCATCCCCGTCATCGCTATCGTCGTCCAAGCCCTTCAGGTGGGCCGACTCGAACGCGACCGGACCTTCTCCCGATTGAGTCTCGCCGGGGCGACACCGCAAGAGCTCCGCCACCTCGCCGCCCGGGACACCGCGACCGCCTTCGCCTGCGGCGGCTGGTACGCCGGCCCGACCTACCTGGTGCTCTGGATCCTGCTGGGTGCCCTGCTCCCAGCCGGATCCCGTCTGTTACCGGCACCCGACACACGACTAGTTGCCACCTGGCTGTTCCTAGTCGTGCTCATGGCCGCTGCGGGCGCTGCAGTGGGCGGTCGCCGACGCCACCACGTCGACCCCCTCGGCGGCGTCGCCTCACCGCGACGCCGTGTCCACCCACTCTGGGCTGCCGTGTCGGGACCAGCAGCCCTCTACTTGCTCGTGCACGTCCCCGACTACCGACTTGTGGGCATCGAACTGTTGCCCGTCGCCATCGTCGTGGAGACCATACTCATCCTCTTCACGGCGGCCACCCTTGTCACCGCGTGGGTGGGTCGAGCCAGACGCAATCCGCTGCGCTCAGACCAAGCCGTCGAAGTGCTCGCCGCCGCGCAACGCCGCGGACACCCCGCCGGGGCGGGCTGGGTCGCTGCCGTCCTTTTCGTGTGCGGGCTGGCTCTGCACCTGGGACTGGCACAGTTGGTGTACTTCCTTTCCACCCGCGATAAAAGCTCGAATCTCATGTTCTACGTCGGTCCTACGCTGCTCGCCATGGCGGCAGTGCTGGTCGCGGCCGGTGTGGCCCTAGCAACACTGGCACTCGCCATGACTGATCACCTCCTCACGGCCCGTCGGGCGGTAGCCTCAACGGCCGCAGTGGGGATCGAACCGCGACGTCTCGTGGCCGTCCAAGCGCGTGTGCTTTCAGCCGTATCCGTCCCCGCCATCGTCAGCGGGTACCTGGCACCAGCCCTTACCTACATCTTCTTCGACCCATCACCGACCCTCATCCTCATTCTGATCACTGCTCCGCTGCTAGGTACCACCATCAAGAACTCGTGCCACCTCGTCGCGCAACGATTCGACGCCCGCCTTACCGCCGCGACCGCCTTGACACACCTGCGAACCCCTTGACGAGGGAGTTGGCAGGCCACAGGCATCAAGCGACGGCGGGCGAACCCAATCCTCGGCCTAGCTGAGCACCCAGGGAGCAGCCACGACTGCGGCCTTCGACCCAGCCGACTGGTCATCGCGTAAGCCCCGATCCGCCTTCACGGCTGGGCGCACCCTTCAGGAAAGCTAGGTACGAGCGGGACAAGTGACCGCCCGACTCGTGTCAAAGCCGTCGTGAACCTTCACGCTCGACCCGCATTCGCATCTCAACAGCCGGGCCCGTACTTGAGCCGTCCGGCGGGGACCGCCGAGGTCGATCGTCACTGACCAGTCAGTCAGGTTGGCAGGATGTGACCAGGCAGCGCCAAGTCTTCGCTAGACATCCAAATCACGTCTTACCGCCCCTTCTCGCTGGGGGTCGCCGCACGACCTTCCCGATCGCCCGTGACGCCACGGCGCCTCAGAGACTCGAATCAGGCACCTCTGGCAACCCGACGCGGTGCTGTCGATACCGTGGCGCGATGAGCGAGTTGAGGCGCCGCGTCGACGAAACAGCAGATCGGACCGATTTCGCTGGCGTTGTCCGGCTCGAGCGGGCTGGGGCTGTCGCCGTCGACGCGGCGTACGGGCTGGCCGACCGTAGCCACGGCATCGCGATGACCACGGACCACCAACTGGGCATGGCGAGCGGCTCCAAGACATTCACCGCCTTAGTGGTACTGCGCCTCGTGGAAGACGGGGCGCTCAGTCTCTCGACCACCGCACGTCAGATCCTAGGCACCGATCTCCCGCTCATCGCGGACGACGTCACGATCGAGCACTTGCTCTCCCACCGGTCCGGCATCGGTGACTACCTCGACGAGGACGAATTCGACAGCGAAGACTACGAGCTGGCTGTCTCAGCGCACCGCCTGGTCACAACACAAGACTTCCTCCCGATCCTCGACGGCTACCCAACCAAGTTCCGGGCCGGTGACCGGTTCTCCTACTGCAACGGCGGCTTCGTCGTGCTCGCCCTGATCGCGGAGCGTGTCTCGGGCCGCTCCTACCACGACCTGGTCCGCGAGCTCGTCTGTTCCCCCGCAGGCATGGCCGACACCGAGTTCCTGCGCTCCGATGCTCTTCCCGGCACGGCGGCACGGGGATACGTCGAGGTCGAGGGCCAATGGCGGACCAACGTCTTCCAACTGCCGGTGATCGCCACAGGAGACGGCGGGATGTACACGACCACCGCGGACATGGCGCGGTTCTGGACGGCACTGATCTCAGGGCGGATCGTCCGCGCGGAGACCCTCGACGACATGCGTAGGGCGCGCAGCGAGCCGGACCCGGGCGAGTCCCGCTGCTACGGTCTCGGCTTCTGGCTGAGGGCCGACTCACCCCAGATCACCATGTCGGGTGCCGACGCAGGCGTCTCGTTCTGGTCGAGCCACCACCCGGAACGCGGCACGACGGCCACAGTCATCTCGACGACGATTGGCGGCGCCTGGCCAGTGGTCGAGATCGTCGGGTCACATACCTGATCCCACACCCGCGCTGGAGAAACTACGCAATAGCTGGCCTCCGTGCACGTCGCAGCACTGAAGCTAGCGCTACAACAGCCGCCGCCAGCACATCGGCGTCGGTCGAACCTACGTCATCCTGCTCGTCAACGACCCTCAAGTACGAGTCGTCAACCCCGCCACCGGCGAGCTCCTCCAAGCGTCGCAGCCTCGCGGACGGGGGTCTACGGTGAGGCGGCGGCGCAGAGGTCCCCCAGTGTTCTGGTCACTGTGGCAAGCGTAAGGATGCGTCAGTTCCTGAGCTCGACCTAAGGCACGGTATAGGCCCGTACTTCCGGTCAGGACAAGACTGGCCAGCGAGCCGATACGCGCTCGACGCGATGCCGCGAGGGTTGAGCCCATGATTACTGTTGAGTCCTTGACCCGGAGGTACGCCGGCTTCATCGCCGTCGACAATGTCTCCTTCACTGCCCAACCCGGCCGCGTGACGGGTTTCCTCGGTCCGAACGGTGCCGGGAAGTCCACCACGATGCGCGTCATGGTGGGTCTGACCGCCCCGACGTCCGGCTCGGCCACCATCGACGGCGTCCGGTTCGCCGACCTCCCCAACCCCGGCCTCGAGGTGGGCGTCCTCCTCGACGCCTCGGCCCAGCACGCCGGCCGCACCGGACGCGAGATCCTCACCATTGCCTCCGACACCATGGGCCTGCCCGGCTCTCGCGTCGACGAGATGCTCGAGCTGGTGAGCCTGACACCCACCGAGGCCAAGCGCCGGGTGCGCAACTACTCGCTCGGCATGCGCCAGCGGCTGGGCATCGCCACCGCACTCCTCGGAGACCCCCGGGTGCTGATCCTCGACGAGCCCGCCAACGGACTCGACCCCGCCGGGATCCGGTGGATGCGCGACCTGCTGACGGGCTTCGCCAGCCAGGGCGGCACCGTGCTGCTGTC
>DASQEH010000100.1:0-20783 GCA_035633755.1 Nocardioidaceae bacterium
GAGGACCGCGAACGAGACATCGGCCATGTGAAGCAGCTCGGCAACCGCCCGGGTGGTCTTCTTTGCACGGTCCTCGTAGGCCCCGGCGCAGCCAACCCAGAACAGCCACTCCACCTCGTCGAGCGACTCGACATCCTCGCCAACGACCTTGACGTCGAAGGGCAGACCCTTGGCCCACTCCATCCGGGCGTTCGGAGACATGTTCCATGGGTTCCCCTTGGTTTCCAGGCCCTTGAACAACTGGTTGAGCTCAGCGGGGAAGTTCGACTCCACCAGCACCTGGTAGCGGCGCATGTCCATGATGTGGTCGACGTGCTCGATATCGACTGGGCACTGTTGAACGCACGCGCCGCAGGACGTGCAGTTCCACAGCACCTCCGGGTCGATCACCGCGGCACCGGAATCGGGCATGTAGAACCAGTCGTCACCGGTCTCACCCACCAGCGGCCGTTCCATCTCGCGGGTGTGCGCGCGATTGGCCCGCACGTCAGCGGCCTGGTCGGCCTCAGTCGTCGTCTGTGCCGCCTGCAGGAGGGGCGCCTTGGCGTAGGCATGGTCTCGCAACGCCGTGATGAACAGCTTGGGCGACAGCGGCTTCTCGGTGTTCCACGCCGGGCACTGGCTCTGGCAGCGGCCGCACTCTGTGCACGTGGTGAAGTCCAGGATGCCCTTCCAGGCGAAGTCCTCAACCTTGCCCACGCCGAGGGGGGCATCCTCGTCGAGGTCCTCGATGCTCTCGAAGTCGATCGGCTTACCGTCGACCATCATGGGCGCCAGACCGCCCAGCGACGTACCCCCGTCGGCCCTGCGCTTGAACCAGATGTTGGGGAAGACCGTGAATCGGTGCCACGCGACCCCCATCGTCAGGTTGCGGGAGATCACAATCATCCAGGTGAAGGAGATGACGATCTTGAGCATCGCGACCAGGTAGATCATGTTGGCCAGTGTCGACTCCGACAGCCCCGACAGCAGGTCCCCGAGCCAGAACGAGAACGGGAAGTGCAGGGGGGTTGCCCGGGCCGCGTCGTCGGGGGATCCGTACTGCGAAAGGGCGTACTCCGCGCCTCGCAGCACCATGATGCATAGGCCTACCCCGAGGATCACCGCCTCGACGAAGTACCCCTGCCACATGGTCGAGCCGAAGAATCGGCCCTTTGCGCCGCGGGTCCGCTCCTTGGGGCGACTCACGCGGTAGCCGAGGAACGCCACGATCGCGATCAGCATCGCCACGGTGAACAGCTCCGAGAGCCACTCGAACACAAAGAAGTGCCCGATCAGCGGCAACGCGAAGTGCGCGTCGAACAACTGCCCGAACGCCGTGACCAGGGTCAGAAACAGCAACCCGAACCCCACGAACACGAACCAGTGGCCCAGTCCCATCGCAGTCCACTGCAGCATCCGGGTGTGACCGAGGGTCTCCTTGAACATGTTGGTCCACCGGGCGGCGGGGTGGTCAGTGCGGCCCACCACCGGCTGACCGATCTTGATCGTCGCGACGATGGACCGGATCGCCTGCACGAACATCGCGAGGCCGACGGCCGCCATGGTCAGAGACACGACGATGGCGAGGATCTGCATGCGAAACACCCTATCTATCGCTCTGTCACGCGCTCCCCGATGCGACTCACGACCGACCAGGGGTCGACAGGCTCGACCCCGCCGGACGGGACCGTCAGGCGCTTCGGCGCCGACGGAGCTCGTCGTTGATGGCAGGCACAATCTCGTGCATGTCACCGATCACCGCGTAGTGGGCCTTGGTAACCATCGGCGCGTCCGCATCGTTGTTGATTGCGATGATCGTCTTCGAGCTCGACATGCCAGCCCAGTGCTGGATGGCACCGCTGATCCCGCAGGCGAGGTAGAGGTCCGGGGTCACCCGGCTGCCGGTCTGCCCGACCTGCTCGTGGTGCGGTCGCCAACCCAGGCTGGTCACCACCCGGGATACCCCCAGCGCGCCGTCGAGCAGGTCGGCCAGCTCCAACAGGTCCTTGAACCCGTCCGCGCTGCCGGCACCGCGGCCGGCGCCCACCACGACGCGGGCCGACTTCAGACTGCCGGACTCGTCGGGCTCACCCGGCTCGGTGCGTACTACGCGGGCGCGCAGGTCGTCCGCCGAGACTGTGAGGTCGATGGGCGCCACGGTGGGGGATGACGCAGCCGGGGTGGGTTGCGCCTCGCACGCATGGCCCGCGACCGTGAACACGGCGACCGGATCGGCGAGCGGCAGCTCCTCCATCGCTGCTCCGCCGAGCACCTGCCGAGAGACCACGAGCGGGTCGGTGGAGTCAACCGCAACGACGTTGGCGGCCATCGTGACCCCGAGACGAACCGCGACGTGCGCCAGGATCTCGTTGCCGCGCGACGTTCCTGCGGCGGTCACGACGGAGGCGTCCGTGGCGGCCGCGACCAGGGCGGCCGCCCACGCCGCGGGGGCGTAGGAGGTGAACGCGTCGCCTTCGGCGTGGTGAACGGCCTCCACGCCGTACGCACCGAGCTGGTCGAGCAGTCCGGAGGGGCTGCTGCCAATGACGACCGCGTGCAGCTCGCCTCCGAGAGAGCGCGCGAACGTCAGCGTCTCGAGGGACACCTCGATGGCTCCCTGCTCGTCCGCCTCGACGAGCACGAACACTTGTCCAGTCACTTCAGCACTCCCAGCTTCTCGATGACGTCCACGACAGCTTTGGCTGCCTCGGGGCCTTCGCCCAGGATCGTTACCTCGTTGGGCTGCGCCTCCGGCAGCTTCAGCCTGATCCGGCCCGAGCCCGCCGGCTCCAGGCCGGACGTGACCTGGTCGATGGTGATCTTCTTGGCCTTCATCCGGCCCGGGATGGATGGGTAGCGCGGCTCCACGCCGCCCTCCATGACCGTCAGCACTGCGGGCAGCGGTACCTCGAAGATCTCGGTGCCGCCGTCGGGGCTGCCGCCTCGGGCGATAACGGATCCACCGTCCACGGACAGCGTGGACACGCCGGTGACGACGGGACGGTCGAGAAGGTAGGACAGCCGGATGCCGACCTGGAAGTCGCCCGTGTCCGAGGCGTCATTGCCGAGCAGCACGAGGTCGTATGACGTGCCCGCTGCCTCGTGCGCACGGACGACCTCTGCGATGGCCGCGGCGACGTCGGCTGGGCCATAAGACACGGGGTCCGCCTCGATGAGCACGGCGCCGGTGCAGCCGAGGGCCAGCGCGGTGCGCAGCTGCTCGACGGCGTCGGAGGTCCCCAGCGTCAGCACGGTCGCCTGGCCGTCGGTGTCCTTGGCCGTCTGGATCGCCAACTCCACGGCGCAGTCCTCATGCGGGCTGACCGTGTGCCCGAGCGAGGAGTCGTCGACCGACATGCTGTCGGCGGTGAGGCGGATCTCGCCACCGAGGTCGGGGACCCGCTTTATGCAGACCAGTACGTCGGTCATGACTTAATCCGTTCGTTTGTCGGGTCGAAGAGGGCGGTGCTGTCGGCCGAGCCGACGGTCACGGGGTAGAGCTCCTCCATGTAGGACACCGCAAGCTGATTGCCAAGGTAGGCCTCCGCGGGAGGCAGGTAGGCCAGCAGGACGTGCTTGCCGAGCGACGGCGCAGAGCCGGCAGAGGTGACATAGGGCCGGTGACCGTGCTCGTCGACCAGCTCCTTGCCTTCCGCCGTGAGGATCGGCTCCCCGCCGAGCATGTAGCGCTTCTGACCCGACCTCGAGGTGTGGTCGTCGACGGTCAGCGTGCAAAGCACGCTGGCCGGCTCCTCCTCGCGCTGCTTGACGTAGGCCTCGCGGCCAACGAAGTCGGCGTTCTTCACCTTGGGCCGGGCCATCCCCGCCTCGATGATGGTGCGCTCGGAGTCCAGCTCGTAGCCGAAGGCGCGGTAGCCCTTCTCCAGGCGGCCGGTGGTTGCGTAGACCCCGATGCCGACCGGCACCGCGCCGTACGACGAACCGGCCGCGTGCAGCATCGACCACAGCCGGGCGCCCGACTCGATGGGCACGTGCAATTCCCAGCCGAGCTCGCCGACGTACGAGATTCGGGAGGCCAGCACGGACAGCGAGCCCACCTCGATATCGCGGCAGGTGCCGAAGCCGAAGCCCTCGTGGCTGATGTCGTCGCGAGTCAGCTCGCCGAGGACGGCCCGGGCCTGCGGACCCCACAGACCGATGGTGGTGTACGCCGAGGTGCGGTCGACGACGCTCGCCGTGCCATCCACGGGCATCCGGTCCGAGAACCATTTGCGGTCCACCATGCCGTGCGCGCCACCAGTGACCACCCGAAAGTGGTCGCGCGCGAGCCTCATCACGGTGAGGTCGGAGCGGAAGCCACCGCGCTCGTCGAGGACCGGGGTGTAGACGACCCGGCCGACCCCCACGTCGCACTGCGACACGCAGATCGCTTGTACAGCTTGCATCGCAGCAGGACCGACGACGTCGAAGATCGCGAACGCGGACAGGTCGATGATGCCGGCACGGTCACGCATGGCCAGGTGCTCGGCGTTGATGATGGGCGACCACCAACGGGAATCCCACTCGTTCTCCCGCGGCAACACCCGGTCGCCGTACTCCTCGAGCAGTCCGGCGTTGGACTCGTACCAGAACGGCCGCTCCCAGCCGGCTGCCTCGAAGAACTTGGCACCGAGCGCCACCTGGGAGGCGTGCATTGGCGCGAGACGCAGATTGCGGTCGGACTCGTACTGCTCGCCGGGGTGCACGATGCCGTAGGTCTTGATGAAAGCCTCACCGGTGCGGGCTCGGATGTGCTCGCGGGTCTGCTGATGTGGGTAGAAGCGGGCGATGTCGGAGTGCGACAGGTCGATCTCTGGCAGCCCGTCGGTCATCCACTCGGCCACCGCCCGGCCGACACCCGGGCCCTCCTTGATCCAGACGGCCGCGGCTGACCACAGCCCCTTGACCTCTGGGGTCTCACCCAGGACCGGCGCACCGTCTGGCGTCAGGGACAGCAGCCCATTGATCGCGTAGCGGATCTCGGCGCCTTCGGCACCCAGCAGCTCGGGCATCAGCTCATAGGCCTGCTCGAGCTGCAGGTCGAAGTCCTCGGAGGTGAAGGGCATCTCGGTCGGGGACAACTTGGCCTGCTCGATCGAGGGGATCTCCTCGGGGTCGTGCAAGATCGCGCGGTGCGCGTAGGAGCCGACCTCCATGTCGGCGCCGTGCTGCCGCTCGTAACAAAGAGTGTCCATGTCGCGGATGATCGGGAAGGTGATCTCACCAGCGCTGCCGGACAACTGCGGGCACGGGCCGACACTGATCATCTGGTGCACAGCGGGGGTGAGCGGGATGTGCGCCCCGGCCATCTTGGCGATCCTGGGGCTCCACACACCGCAGGCGATGACGACCGTCTCGGCAGCGATGTCGCCGCCCGTGGTATGCACGGTGCGGATCCGGCCGTCGATGACCTCCAGACCGGTCACCTCGACGGTCGGCACGACGGTCAGTGCCCCAGTCGCCAGCGCCCGCTCCCGCATGATCGTACCCGCACGCAGCGAGTCGACGACGCCCACGGACGGCGTCCAGAAGGCCCCGATGATCTGCTCGGCATCGAGGAAAGGCACCTTCTCAACCACGTCGGCCGGCTCGACGAGTCGCGCCTCGATGCCCCAGGCCCTGGCCGAGGACATCCGCCGGCGAAGCTCCTCCATCCGCTCCTCGGTCCGGGCCACCTCGAAGCCCCCCGACTCGGTGAAGACGCCCAGCTCCTTGTACTGCGCCATGGAGTCGAGCGTGAGGTCCGTCATCTCGCGGGAGTGGTCCACCGGGAATATGAAGTTCGATGCGTGCCCGGTGGAGCCTCCCGGGTTCGGTAGCGCTCCCTTGTCGATCTGGACGATGTCGTGCCAGCCCAGGCGAGCCAGGTGGTACACCAGGCTGTTGCCGACGATGCCAGCGCCGATCACCACGACGCGGGCAGAACTGGGAACCGTTGCCATGTGGCGTCCCTTCGAAGCGATTCGTGTTGCGAATTACGCAACGCATGACTGTCATTCGAGACAATACCAAGGATGCGACTCAGCCGTCGGCCTGTCAACCGCAGCGGCACCAGATCCGATGGTCTTGGGAGATTACCGCTGCAGTCGCCCGTGGCGCTGAGGACATCAGTGGCGTTGCCGCCCGGCGTGACACGTCTGTCGTTGGGAGATGTTGGCTTCTACAGTGCCCGGTCGTCTACAGCGCCCGGTCGTCGCAGGCGTGTCCGGAGTGACATGATGGCCGGCGTGACAGCACGGATCCTCGACGGCAACGCCACCCTCAAAGTCATCAAGCAGGACCTGACCGCACGGGTCGAACGGCTCAAGGATCACGGTGTCGTCCCCGGCCTCGGCACCGTCCTCGTCGGAGACGACCCTGGCTCGAAGTGGTACGTCGGCGGAAAGCACAAGGACTGTGCCGAGGTCGGCATCACCTCGATCCGCGTGGACCTTCCGGCCACCGCGACCCAGGACGAGGTGGAGTCACATGTGGCCGAGCTGAACGCGGATCCCGCCTGCACCGGCTACATCGTCCAGCTGCCACTTCCCGGCCACATGGACGAGAACCGGATCCTCGGCCAGGTCGACCCCGCCAAGGACGTGGACGGACTGCACCCCACGAATCTCGGGTGGCTGGTGCTCGGCAAGGCGGCTCCGTTGCCCTGCACGCCGTACGGCATCGTCGAGCTGCTGCGCCGCAACGACGTGCAGGTCGCCGGCGCCGACGTGTGCGTCGTCGGGCGCGGAGTCACCGTCGGGCGTCCGCTCGGACTGCTGCTCACCCGGCGCAGGGAGAACGCCACGGTAACGCTGTGCCACACCGGCACCCGGGACCTGGCAGCGCACGTAAGGCGCGCTGACATCGTGGTCGCTGCCGCCGGAGTGCCAGGCATCATCACCGGCGAGATGGTCAAGCCCGGGGCCGCGGTTCTCGACGTCGGGGTCTCCCGTGTCGACGGCAAGATCGCCGGCGACGTCGCCCAGGACGTGTACGACGTCGCCGGCTGGGTCTCGCCCAATCCCGGTGGCGTGGGTCCCATGACCCGAGCGATGCTGCTGTCCAACATCGTGTCGGTGGCCGAGCAGTCCCTCGCACACGCCTGAGAGCAGCGCCGACGCCACCGGGTACTTCACCACCGCCTGGACTGAATCAGGTCTAGAGCCGCACGACGTAACCCAGCCTTGGCGCAAGGACTAAGCGCCTCAGCGGAAGACGACAGTCTTGTGACCGTTGAGCAACACCCGGGACTCGGCGTGCCAGCGAACTGCGCGAGACAGCACGAGGCTCTCTACGTCGCGGCCTGCGGAGGCGAGCTCCGCCGCGTCGTACCCGTGGTGCACCCGCAGCACGTCCTGCTCGATGATTGGGCCCTCGTCGAGTTCGGCGGTGACATAGTGCGCAGTCGCACCGATCAGCTTGACGCCCCGGTCGAACGCCTGGTGGTAGGGCCGGGCGCCCTTGAAGCTGGGCAGGAACGAGTGGTGGATGTTGATCGCGCGCCCGGAAAGGAGGCGGCAGGTGTCGTCGGAGAGCACCTGCATGTAGCGCGCCGAGGCCTCCCACATCTCCCAGGTCATTGCAAACTGCTGACCGACCGGGGCGAACGCCTCCCGCAGCGATTCCACGGTGGCAGGACCTCCGACGGAGAACCTCACCCGCAGGAAGAATCGGTCCTCGGCCACATCGTTGAACTCTTGGCTTTCCAGTATGTTCCCGTCGTGCTGCACGAGCAGGCCGCTCACCGCGTGCACGATCCCGGGCCGGCTAGGACAGAGCAAGGTGAGCACGAACTGGGTCATGGCTGCTTTCTACGCGACACCTGTTCGCGGGGTCAACGCACCGTAGTGGGATACGCAACATGTGATTCCGCCGCCACCGGCATGGCGCGGATGGGGAGAGGATCCGCTTGCCCGCGGGGGCTAGCTGAGGAATATCCCGGTGCGCGGCTTGGGTTGCACATAGGTCGCTTTGGTGCTCATCACCTCGTGGCGCTCCGCCACTGAGATGACATCCTCGAGGCGCGGGGGGTGCAGGGTGAACAGCACGCCCGCGTCGGAGTCGCACTCCCTTGTTGTCGCGCCAGGGTCCCGCACGTCCGGGACGAACTGTAGCCGCGGGTCGCCGTGATGGATTCCGAGCAGCGCACGCAGCACCCCTCGGTCCAGCATTGTCACGTCGAGGCCAGCGACCCCTGGCAGGTCCCATGGCTCGTGTGGCCGGAGCAGGCGCCACTGGCCTGCGGCGTACAGGCCGATTGCGCCTGGGGCGACTATGGGACTGTCCGTCGGGGTCACGTGGAAGTGCCCATCGAGCGCCTTGAGAAGCGCCGGCACGGCGACTGGGCCGCGAACGCGACGATGGAACGCGTGAAGGACGATCGCGTCCTGAGGGTAGATGGCGCACAGGACCGTGCCGGCCTGCGGTCGTCCGGCCAGATCCCAGCTTCGCGTGGCCGCCGCCACGCGATGGTGGCCGTCGGCGACGTACATCCGCTGCCTCCCCAACTGCTCGGCCAGCGCGGTCGCCTCCGCAGCCCCGGCCTGCCATACCGCCTGCACCACGCCGCTAGCGTCGGTGAAGTCCAAGAGCGGCGGTTGTGTCACCACGTGGGCCGTCAGATCAGCGACCATGCCGTTGTCAGTATGGAACAACGCCACAAGCTCCGAGCGGGTCGGAACCCGGTCGTAGTGGCGGACCAGGCCGGCAACACGCTCGGGTTGCACACTCTCATGTCCAAGTACTCGGCCATCGCTGAAGCCTTCGACGGCAACGCTCGCGATCACCCCCGTATGCTGCCGGCCCCGCTCGGTCAGCCGGTAGACGTACAGGGCGGGCTGGGGCGCAGGAGTGTATGCGCCGAGGTCGAGGAGTCGTCGCAAGGCCTTCGCCTGCACCGACTCGGCCGCGGCGCTGTCGCCCGGAGGTTCGGGCATCGCCAGCGGGTCGCTGGTCACGTGCAGATAGCTGTCCGGGTTGTTCGCCAGAATCGCGTGGCGCTCGGTCTCGCTGAGGACGTCGTGCAGCGGGCTTACCACGCGGGCCGCCCAGTACGGTGAGACCACGTGCGCCGTCACGGAGTCCACTAACGGGCGCGCCATGCTGTGCGCCAGGTCGCGCGCAGCTGTCATCCGGTGCTCTGGGCGAAGGAACGCATGAACTCGACGAGTTCGTCCACCCCCTCATCCGGCATCGCGTTGTAGATGCTGGCGCGGAAGCCGCCGACGCTGCGGTGGCCCTTGAGGTTGACTAGCCCGGCGTCGCGCGCATCGGCGAGGAAGCGGTCATCGAGCTCGGGGGAGGCCAGCCGAAAGACGACGTTGGTGCGCGAGCGCGCGTCTGCCTCAGCCGGACCGGTGTAGAAGCCGTCGCTGGTGTCCAGCACCTCGTAGACCAGACCTGACCGCCGGGCGGCCCGCTCCGCCATGCCAGCCAGCCCGCCCCGATCCTCGATCCAGCGGAGCATCTTGCCCACCACATAGACGGAGAACATCGGCGGCGTGTTGAGCAAGCTCCGAGCGCCTGCGTGCCCAGAGTAACCAAGGTATGCCGGCAGGCCGGTGACACCACCTTCAAGCGCGCTGCGCCGAATGACCACGACGGCCAGGCCCGCAGGGCCCAGGTTCTTCTGCACCCCGCCGTAGGCCAGATCCACCTGTTGCCAATCGATGGGCTGGGTCAGGAAGTCGGAGGAGATGTCCACCACCAGCGGCACATCGAGGGCGGGGAGTGTATGCAGCTGGATGCCCTCGATCGTCTCGTTCGATGTCAGGTGAACGTAGCGGGTGCCGGCTCGGACCTTGATGTCATCGGCCCTCGGCATTCGCGTGAAGCGGCCCTCGGTGCCATCCCAGGCGAGGTACACGGATGCGGCGCGCTCGGCGTCTGCATAGGCGGCCTTGCCCCACGCGCCGGAGCGGACGTACCCGGCGGTCGAGCCGGCCGCTAGCAGGTTCATCGGCACCATCGCGAACTGCAGCATCGCGCCGCCTTGCACAAACAGCACCTCGAAGTCGTCCGGAACGTCGAGGGCACTACGCAGCCGCTCGAGTGCCTCACCGTGCACCTCGTCGTACTCGGCGCTTCGATGGCTCATCTCGATCAAGGACATACCGCTGCCCTGGTAGTCCAGCAGCTCAGCTTGTACCTCGGTAAGGACCTCGACCGGCAGCGTGCACGGCCCGGCGCAGAAGTTCCGGACGCGCTTCACCGGGCCGCCCCGCTTTCTGCCATTGGAGGACCAAGACGCGGGCGGGGATCGTTCACGACGTTCAACAGCTCACCCTGCTCGAAGGCGTCAATGACCTCCTCCACACCGTCGACGACGGCCTCCTGGGCCTGCTGGGTAGACGCGCCCACGTGGTGGGTGCCAACGACCCGCGCATGTGCCGCCAGCGGTGAGTGCCAATCTGCGGAGCCGGACCCGGGCTCGTCGGGGAAGACGTCGAGGCCGGCCGACAGCCCGCCGGCGTCCAGCCTCGTGAGCAGGGCCTCGGTGTCGACGATCTCCGCGCGCGAGGTGTTCAGCAAGATCCCCGGCTGCAGCGCGTCGAGAACGTCTGCACCGACCATGCCGTGTGTTTGTGCCTTGAGCGGGACGTGCAACGTCAGGACGTCCACCTTCGAAGCCAAGGTCACCAGGTCGGGGATCAGCTCTATCCCTAGCTCGTCGATCCGTCGCGAGACGAGGGGGGTGCGAGAACCCTTGGCCTGCGCAAACAACCGCATGCCGAATCCCGCCGCCCGCTCCGCGACCGCCAGGCCAATGTTGCCGAGCCCGACAATGCCCAGAGACTGCCCGTAGAGGCCACGCCCTACAGCAGCAAAACGTTGCTTGTCCCACCGCCCCGCGCGCAGCTCGAAGGTGTTGTCCGGGATCGCCCGGTCCACCGCGAGCAACAGACCCAACGTCAGCTCGGCTACCGCTACGGCGTTCCGCCCCGGAACGTTCGCCACCGAAACGCCGGCGCTGGTCGCCGCGTCGCAATCTATGGTGTTCGTGCCCGAGCCGGCCCGTACCACCAACCGCAGCGAGTCGGCCGCCGTGAAGACGCTCGCCGTAACTCGGGTGCTGCGGACGACCAGAATGTCGACACCGGCCACCGCGCCGGACAGGGAAGCTTCTGTGAGAGTCGCGTCGACCACGCACTCGTGGCCACGACCCACCATGGCTTTCACGAAGCGTTCAGGCAGGCGGTCAGCTACAAGAATGCGCGTCAAGTGTTCCTCCAGTCGCGCGCCAAGGAGGCGGTTAGGGGGCGCCGGAAAGGAGACAGTAACTGCGAAGTCCCGTGAACGATAGTGCTGAACCCGAGGTTTCCCGTCGACCTTGCTGTTGCGTCTTACGAAGCGGGACTGCGTTGAGGGAGACAAACAGGGCCTGCAACCGTTGACAGCGGGCTGGGGGAGGACCATCATGGCTGCCACCTCGACTGAATCAGTGAAGAGGTTGTTGGTTGTGATCGACACCATGAGCAGACCGGCCGCTGGGTCAGATCCGGACCCGACGTCGCCCTTCTTGACGCGTTGTGTCGATGAGTCCATGCTCGCCCCCACAGGCGATGTCGGTGTGCCGTTGGCCGGCGGTTTCGCCGACGTAGGTGCTGGTTGGCCGTTGGAGTGTCAGGACGTGAGGAGCTCGATATGACTGATCTGGTTGACCGTACGGATAGTTCGTCTTCCGCGCCTGGGGGGTCTGGGGGGCTCCCGGTCGATTGGGTGGTGTTCGGGGTGGCGGCGGCGATGGCGTTGGCGTTTTTGCTGTGGGGTGTGGTTGATCCGATCGGGTTAGGTGAGATCACGGGCGATTCGATGGCGTGGCTGACGGAGTCGTTTGGCTGGTTGTTTGTCTTGACGAGTTGCGCGTTCGTGTTGTTCTCGGTGTATCTGGCGGCTACTCGTTACGGGAACATCAAGTTGGGTTCTGATGACTCGCAGCCGGAGTTCTCGACGTTCTCGTGGGTGTCGATGATGTTTGCCACCGGTATGGGGATCGGGTTGATGTTCTATGGGGTGGCGGAGCCGTTGTCGCATCTCAACGCTCCTCCGTTGGGGATCGGTGAGCCTGGGAGCCCGGATACGTCGTTGCGGGCGATGGAGTACACGTTCTTCCACTGGGGCATCCATCCGTGGTCGATGTACGCGGTGATCGGTTTGTCGATCGGCTATTTCGCCTACCGCAAGGGTCACGGGAACTTGATCTCGGGCGCTTTCCGGCCTCTGTTGGGGGAGCGCGCCAGCCAGGGTCCGGGGAAGGCGATCGACGTGGTGGCGATCTTCGCGACCTTGTTCGGGTCGGCGACCTCGCTGGGGTTGGGTGCGCTGCAGATCACCGGTGGGATCGACAACGTGTTCGGCAGCGGCGCGGGCAGCAAGACGCTGGCTGTGGTGGTGGTGGCGGTGCTCACGGGCTGTTTCGTGCTGTCGGCGGTCAGCGGCGTCGACAAGGGCATCAAGTGGCTGTCCAACGCCAACGCGGCGGCGGCCGCGCTGTTGGCCTTCTTCGTGTTCGTCGTCGGGCCGACGGTGTTCATCTTGGGCACCTTCACCGAGTCCCTCGGTGGCTACCTCACCCAGCTTCCTGCCATGAGCTTCCGCACGGGGGTCTTCGACAACGCTGAGGCCGCGCCGTGGCTGAACGGGTGGACAATCTTCTACTGGGCCTGGTGGGTGTCCTGGACGCCTTTCGTCGGGATGTTCATCGCCCGTATCTCCAAGGGCCGCACCATCCGACAGTTCGTCATCTACGTGATCGCGGTCCCGTCGCTGGTCTCGTTCGTCTGGTTCTCCATCCTCGGCGGCTCAGCCTTCCAGCTGCAGCTGCAGCAGGGGTGGGAGCCGCCCCTGACCGACACCGGCGGCATCGCGCTCGAGGCGTCGCTGTTCGAGACGCTCAGGGAGTTCCCGCTGGGCGCGGTGACCGTGGCCCTCGCGGTGTTCCTCATCGCCATCTTCTTCATCACCGGCGCTGACAGCGCCTCGATCGTCATGGGCATGCTGAGCCAGCACGGTGACGAGCTGCCCCGGCGCGGGCTGACGATCTTCTGGGGCACCGCCACCGGCGCCGTCGCCGCCCTGCTGCTCTGGCAAGACGGCCTCACCTCATTACAAACCCTCGTCATCCTCGTCGCGGGGCCGTTCATGCTCATCCTCATCGCCATGTGCATCTCCCTACTCAAGGCCCTGCGTCAGGAGCGCTTCGACTCGACCCTGTATCCACGAGTACGCCTGGCAGTCCAGCACGCGGAGAAATACCCCGACGGGCCCTGAACCGCCGGGATACCGCACGACCGCCGACCCGAGCACGGCCACCCCGCGAATCTCACCACCGAGTCGCCGCTCGGCTCGACGCCCGCGCCGGCATGCTGCGATCAAACTGGATGTCGGCGGTGGTGATCGCTCGGCGAAGCGCCAGGGTTGACCGGCAAGCGACCGGCATGCGGTCCTACAGTGTCGATGTGCTGCACGGCCGCGACCGCGAAACGACTCGTTTGGCCGCGATGCTCGCCGCGGCGCGGGCCGGCCACGCCTCGAGCCTTGTGCTCAGCGGCGGGGCCGGGGTAGGGAAGTCCGCGCTGCTGGCTGACTTGGCCGCCAAAGCGGGCGACGCTCGAGTTCTCACCACGGCCGGGCTCGAGTTGGAGTCGCCGTTGGCGTTCGCGGCACTGCACCGGTTGCTGCGTCCCGTGCGGCACCATCTGCCGGCGCTCCCCGTACCGCAGGCCCGAGCGCTGCGCCAAGCCTTCGGGGAGATCGAGGGCGACCAGATCGACCCGTTCCTGGTCTCCTTGGCGACCCTGTCTCTGCTCACGGAGGTGGCCGAGTCGGCGACGGTGCTCTGCCTCGTCGACGATGCGCAATGGCTGGACGCCTCGTCCGCGGAGGCTCTGCTGTTCGCCGCGCGACGGTTGCTCGCCGAACCGGTAGTTCTGTTGTTCGCGGCCCGTGACGACGGTGCCGACGTCTTTGCCCCGACCGATGTCGAGCTCATTCGGCTCGCGGGGCTGGCAGGTGACGCGGTCGGCGCCCTGCTGGAGGAGCGCACGGGCCGGCAAGTCAACGACCGCATTGTGGAGATTCTGGCCGCGCGCACCGAGGGGAACCCGCTAGCGCTGGTGGAGCTACCCGGACAGCTGAGCGATGCCCAGCTCGCCGGAACCGCGACCATGCCGGACGAACTGCCCCTCACCGGCCGGGTGGAGCGGACCTTCCTGGACCGGTGTCGCCGCCTGTCTACCCCAGGGCAGACTCTGATGTTGCTGGCATCGGCTGACGACTCCGGGCACCTCTCGGTGCTGCTGCGGGCGGCGAAGGTGTTGGCGGTCCCCGACGAGACCCTGAGGGAGGTCGAGCCGACCGGACTTCTGGTGATCGAAGGTGACACGGTCCGCGTCCGGCACCCCCTGGTTCGGTCAGCGGTCTACCAGGCCGCGACGAGCTCGGAGCGGCGTCGCGCGCACGCTGCACTCGCTCAGGCGCTGGAGGGGGCCGGAGACCGCGATCGGCGAACCTGGCACCTGGCAGCCTCCTGCGACGGACCCGATGAAGACGTCGCGGCCGATCTGGAGGTGGTCGGGGGGCGCGCGGAACGACGTGGCGGGCATGACTCGGCGGCAGCGGCTTACCACCGGGCAGCCCAGCTGACCACCGCCGACGAACCTCGCTCGCGGCGGCTCTTCGCCGCCGCCCGCACCGCCTACGCCGCCGGCCGGGTCGATTGGACGTTGTCGCTGCTGGACGAGGCCAGACTCATCGCCGACGACCCCCTGCTGCGCGCCGACATCGACCGGCTCCGTGGCCGGGCCCAGGTCGTCGTCGGGTCGGCCATGGACGCCCACCGCATCTTCATCCGCGCCGCCCGCGACGTGGCTGTGCACGACCAGGAACGCGCTGTCGAGATGGCGGCGCTCGCCGGAGTCATGCGTAGCCACGGCGTCGACAGTGGCGCCGCGCTACGGGAAGGTCACCTCCGCACCCGGATCGGTCCGCAGGACGCGGTGCGCTTGCGGTGCCTCAAGCTGCTGCTCGCCAGCACCGACCGGGACGCCGAGGGCGACTGGGCCGGAGCGTTGGCCCCACTCCGCCAGGCTCTGGACATCGGCCTCAACACCGAGAGCCGCGACGTCTGGGCAAACCTGGCCAACATGGCGTTCCATCTGGGAGACGACGCCTCGCACCGGCGCTACTACAACGCCATGCTGTCCTCGGCCCGCGCCGATGGTGCCGTCATGGAGGTGCTCTATGCCCAGCACCGAGTGTGTTTCAGCGAATTCGCAGCTGGCGACTGGGCGGCGGTCCGCCGTTCGGCAGAGGAAGCCAAGTCGCTGGCTCTCAGCATCGGGCACCCAGCGTTGGCGGCCACGCCGACGGCATGGCTCTGCCTCCTGGCTGCGCACCAGGGCACCGATGACTACGACGTGCTGCTCCAGGCGGCCGAGCAGGCGGCGGCGCAGCACCGCCTCGGCATCATGGAAACGGTGATCGCCGACATGCTCCACTGGGCCCAGGGAGTCCAGGCCGCGCACGCGGGCACCCCCGCTGAGTCCTTCCACCACTTCAACCAGATCCGGGTACCGGCCGGAGCGCGGCTCACCGCCTCAGCGCGGATCACCGCCGCGGTGACCGCACAGCAGATGGACTGCGCGACCTCGTGGATCACCGAGCTCGAGACTCTGGCTGCCGCCACCGACCAGGCCTGGGCGCTGGCTGCGGTGCACCACGGACGCGCCCTGCTCGCCCGAACCTCGCTCGCCCCCGCCATCTACGAGACAGCACTGGCTCATCACGCGCTTGCCCACCGCCCCTACGACCGGGCGTGTACCGAGCTGGCCTACGGTGAACGTCTGCGGCGCGCCGGACGCCGTGTCGAGGCCCGTACGCACCTCAACCAGGCGTTGGTGACGTTTCGGGACCTGCGCGCCGAACCGCTTGTGGGCCGCGCCACCCGCGAGCTGCGCGCGTCCGGGGAGACCGCACGCAAGCGTGACCCCTCCACCATGATCCAGCTCACCCCGACCGAGCTCCACATCGCGCAGCTCGTCAGCCAGGGCATGTCCAACAAGGACGTAGCGGCCGAGTGTTGGATATCGCCCCGCACGGTGGCGTTCCACTTGCGCAATGTGTTCACCAAGACGGGCGTCGCCTCCCGCGGTGAACTCGCTCACCTGACGCTCAGCTGAAGCGGGCGGTCCGGGTGCGATCCCGGCCACTTGACCGGCGTGACGCGGGCTCACCGTCGTCAAGATGAGAGGTACCGGTACGACGTGCCGGACGGACGCCACCCCGCAGACGGCTCAGCAGGCAGGACGGCTATGAACCGCGTACCAATAACGGACGAGATGACGGTGGGCACCGCGACCTGGGTGCAGCGCACCTCCGGTCGGCTCACCGGTGCTGAACGCCGAGCCCTGCTGCGGTCACTGGCCCGCACCCACCTCGCGAACACCGCAGGTCGGCTCCGGCTCGCCGTTGGTCTGCATCCGGGGCGGAACGCGTACGTACCGCCGGCCCGCCTGCTGCCACCCGACACCGTGCTGACGCGTGCCGCACGAGAACGCGCCGCCCAGCTGCTCACCGCCCCATTGCTCAACCACAGCTACCGCGCCTACCGGTTCGGCCGTGCCCTCGGGCAAGTCGAGGACCTCGAGGTCGACGCTGAGCTGCTCTTCGCCGCCGCGATGTTGCACGACACCGGTCTCGTCGCGCCGCCCACCGACGCCGACTTCACCCTCGTCTCATCCCGAATCGCTCGTGACGTCGCCGAGCAGGTCGGCCTCTCGACCGCCGCCACCGACACCATGCTCACCGCGATCACGATGCATCACTCACCTGGCGTCACGACCGACGCAGGCTCGGTCGCGTACCTGCTCTCGGCCGGTGCTGCCGTCGATGTCGTAGGACTCCGATCCTGGCAATTGCCTGCCGACACCATCGCCGACGCTGTCCGCGACCACCCGCGCGCGGACTTCAAGAAGGTCTTCACCGCAGCGTTCCGCCAAGAAGCCGCCCGCGTCCCCCAAGGCCGCGCCGAACTCCTGCACCGCTACGGCGCCTTCGCGGCGGCCATCAAGGTCGCCCCGTTTGACGAGTAACCCCAACGACCATGAGCTTCCTCGAGACCCTGGCGTCATCGGAATGACCTGCGACCACAGTGCTCACGGCACGGGCGCAGAGGTCAGTGCCATAGATGGCGTGACCGATGTGGACGTCGACGTGACCACCGGCGTCGTCCGCATCACGGCCGACCAGCCCGTGACCGCCACGGCGCTACGCATGGGTCGAGGAGGCCGGCTACACGCTGGCCTTCCCCCTGTTTCCGCGCCCCGGCTAACACCCCCTCCCACCTCTGGACCCATCGGGGCGGGGCTGCAACCGCACACCTGCACTTCGCCACCCGGCGCCACCACACCGATCCCGGCCATCTGACCGGCGTGAGCAACCGCGATCGCATTCACGCTGAACAGCAGAAGCCCACCGAGAAGGGAACCCACCGTGACCATTCAGTTCAGCCACCAGCGCACCAGTCCCGCGCCCGTAGCGAACCCACCGCAGCGCTGTCGCTCCGCAGGCAAGACCATAGCCTTCTCCGTGGTGGTCGGCGCCATGAGCGCACTGGTGCTGGTCCTGGTCGTTTTCGCCGGCGGCAACGAGGCGACGATCACCGGGGCCCTGCTGCTCGGGTTCGCGTTCGGCTGGGCCCTGATCGCGAC
Organism: Nocardioidaceae bacterium; assembly: GCA_035633755.1. Taxonomy (GTDB): domain Bacteria; phylum Actinomycetota; class Actinomycetes; order Propionibacteriales; family Nocardioidaceae; genus DASQEH01. The sequence goes on from DASQEH010000100.1 coordinate 17,670, forward strand.
ACTGACCGTGCGGCGCACGCTACAGCCGCAGCGGTGGGCGCTCGTTCCCGCTGGCGCCATGGGCGCCACCGGCGCCGCCCTGGTTGTCTTCACACCGGGTAACCAGGCCCTGACCACGATGAGCTGGGTGTGGCCCCCGCTGCTGCTGACGCTCGCGGTGTGGATGTTCGTCCAGGTACGCCGCTCGGTGCCCGGAAAGGCCCGCTGGATACTCACCATGCTGACCGCGGTGCTCGCGCTGGCCTCGATCGGCGCCACCTACGACAACATCGCCCGCATCGGCGATACGGACTACGCCGTCCCAGGAAACCTGTACGACGTCGGCGGGCACCGGCTGCACTTGGACTGCCGCGGCCACGGTTCCCCGACCGTCGTGCTCTCCAACAGCCTGGGAGGGGTTTCCGCCGGGTGGGCCCGTATCCAAGGCCCAGTGGCTGCGACGACCCGGGTCTGCGCCTACGACCGTGCCGGACAGGGCTGGAGCGACGAGGCTGAAAGGCCCCGGGACGGCATAGAGTCCGCGGAAGACCTGCACACCTTGCTCGCTGCAGCCGGCGAGCACGGCCCGTACGTGCTGGTCGGACACTCCACCGGCGGCACCTACGCGATGACGTACGCCGCCCGCTACCCCCAGCAGGTCGCCGGCTTGGTGCTGCTGGACAGCTCCAGCCCTGACCAGTTCACTAGGATGCCGGCCTTCGCAGGCCAGTACGCGAAGATGCGCCGGGCGTCCGCCCTGCTGCCGACGCTGAGCCGCCTCGGCTTGGGCCGCCTGGTCCCCGCGACCTCTCACCTGCCGACAGCCGACGCCGCGAAGGTCACCGCGATCACCTCCGGCCAGCAGGCCTACCGGAACCAGCGAGACGAGGTGTCGGTCATCCCTGAGGTCTTCGCCCAGGCTCAAGCGCTCACCACGCTCGGCGACCTGCCGCTCGCGGTGCTCACCGCCTCTGAGAACAGCGACGGGATCGAGGGCTGGGCCGGCGCCCAGGACGAGCTCGCCGCGCTGTCGGTCAACCACATCCACCGCACCGTCGACTCCACCCACACCGGGCTGCTCGAGGACACCGGCCCAGCGACCGAGTCCATCCGTGCCATCGTCGAGGTCATCACCTCGGCCCGCACCGGCACGCCGGTCGGAGCGCACGGACAGTCTCAACCCATCGAACCCGCACCGAACCCTGGGAGGTCGGCATGACCACCACAGCCTCAACCGAACACCCCACGCACCATCACGCCTGACACGACAGGCGGTGGCGAGGATGCTGGCACCGAGACGTGCACACTCGACCTCGGCGGCATGACCTGCGCCTCGTGCGTGGGCCGCACCGAGAAGACGCTGCGCAAGCTCGACGGAGTCACCGACGCACGGGTGAACCTGGCTACCGAGGTCGCCTCCATCACGTATGCCTCGGACCTCATCGGACTCGACGACCTCACCAGGGCCGTGGTCAAGGCAGTCAACTGCGCATTGCACTTGATCGCTGTTACTCAGGCGTGCGGCATCGGCCCTGGAAGGGACTACGTGAGCAAGCAGTCTTCTCGCCCATGCCCTCCTCGAAGTACCACCCCGGGTGGTACTGCCGTCGGGGTGGTGCGCCGTCACCCTGGTGCGCCCGACGCTGATCACGTGACGACCGCCGACGCGCGAGGCCGGCCTGAGAGTGGACTGTCCACCAGTCACCTTCACTAGGCGATGGAGCGCACATCATGACCCGGTTGGTATCGATCGAGGCGACATCAGGCTTCAGCAGGCGAACAGATCTACTGATGACTGCGGCAGTGCTGGGGTTGTTCCTGCTTGCAGGGCTGGCCCTAGCCGTCACGGGGACTACAGCTCAGGTTCTGGACTGGGCGTGGGAGCGGCACGCGAACATACTGTCCTGGTACATCCGGCCCTTGTTCCTGCTTCCCCTCGCCTACTTCGCGTACAAGAGATCGCTTTCTGGGATCGTTCTCACGCTCATGGCCCTAGCCACCAGCATGGCCTGGTTCCCCGCCCCTGAGCGCGTGCAGCCGGAGGTTGCGGAGTTCCTGGCCTTCGAGCGGGACTGGCTCACCTCTGGGTTGACCCCCGAGAAGGTGTTGTCGTGGACCTTTGCCTTGGCTGGCCTCGCGGCGGTCTGCCTGGCTTTTTGGAAGCGGTCCTTGGCGTACGGTCTGGTGGTCATCACCACCCTTGCGCTCGGCAAGATGGCTTGGGGAGTCCTCGAGGGCCGGGGCACGGGCTGGGCCATGCTTATCCCGGCCATAACGGGGCTTGTTATCTGTAACGGCGTCGTTGTCTACGCCATGCGCCGGCGGACTCACCGTTCCACGCGCGGGCGCTCCTATCGCCCCGCCGACCGCGACAGCCGGGGCTCGGACGCGAAACCCCTGCCGGCAATGGCAGGACCCAGGAAACCCTCGTGACTGCGGGCGCCATCAGACCTGTCTGCTCCTTGGAAGGTGCGGCAGCAGAACTGAGCCCCACGGCGTGACACCTCTATGAACCCCTGTAACGGGCGTCGCCGGCTGCCACGCCCCTGATTACCCGCGAAGACTCGAAAGGAACCCCGTTCATGCAGCTCCTCATCGCCGGCGGCACCGGAACATCGGGCCGTGTCCTGGCCCGGCGCGCCGCAGCCGCCGGTCACCACCCACGGGTCCTCACCCGAGGACCCAGCCAAAGCCCACGTGACGGACAGCACCTCGTCCAGGGCGACCTGACCACCGGCGCTGGCCTCGACGAAGCTGTCGTCGGCGTAGACGCCGTCATCGACCTCAGCAACATCAGCACCGCCCGCTACCAGCCGGCGGCCGCCTTCTTCACCACCGCGACCGACCACCTTTTCGCGGCCGAGCAGCGCGCAGGCGTCACACACCACCTCACCTTGTCCATTGTCGGGGTGGACCGGTTCCCCTCTCCCTACTACCGGGCGAAGCTCGACCAGGAGGCCACCGTCACTGCGGCCTCCGCCCGGACCGGGGTGGGCTACAGCATCGTGCGGGTCACCCAGTTCTACGACTTCGCGGCGCTGATCCTGCAGCGCTTCCGCTTCCGCCGCTTCGTGCTCGCCCCACCGCTGCACAGTCAACCCGTGCACCTCGACGACGTCGCCGACCACCTGCTCG
>DASQEH010000101.1:0-3432 GCA_035633755.1 Nocardioidaceae bacterium
AGGAGAACGGCCTGGTCGTCGGGGTGGAGCTGAGGGGACTCGAACCCCTGACCCCCACACTGCCAGGGCGGCTGATAAGGGTCGGCGCAGGTTCGTCAGAGTCCGTTCTCGCAGGTCAGCGGCATGTGCGGTTCTCAGCGAACCGTCACGAATGACCCTGAACGCCGACCTTAGGCCACATCGTGGCACCACGCGTTTGCCGCCTGATCGCCATCGACCATCGCCATGTCGGGGGGCCGTTCATGATCGGTTGGCTTACTGGGGAGCCGACTCAAACCATGCAACTGACAGTTCCCCGGTACGGGGTTCGCGGTGGTTCGTTCCCGTACGACTGCGCAGGTCAGCCTGCACAGCGGCCGACCGCGGACGGCACCGGATGACCGCGAACCAACCGCTGTGGCACACAGGCTGGCACACGGGTGACGTTCCCCTGAGCGAGTCCGTCGAGCATGGAGAGCTGAGCGGGACGGTGCAGTGCGTCCAGCTCGAAGCCCGATTCCTGCGCGTCGGTCGGACGTGGTCGGACCCCGTAACACCCCTTTCCGACGTGCTCGCTGTCCGCCACGGAGCCCTGGCCACCGAGCCGTCCGCGAGACCTCCCCCTCCGGCGCACCGCGGCCGTCGAAGACTCCATGTGGTGCAGCCCCCGAGCACCTCGTCGTAGCGCGCTCAGGAGGGCACAGGCAAACGTAGCTGCCCAGGAGCCGGTCAGGGCAACCTGACCGACCGCGGGACGAAGGGCCCGGATGACTGAGTACCAGGCGGGCGCCTACGAGATGGGGCCGCCCACACGTCTGGCGCTCACGTCCTCGCGCACAAGTGGATGCTGCTCGTCCTCGCCTCGAAGCAGGGTCCGCTGAGGTTCACCCGACTCTGATCGCTGTCCCGGGGGTGACCTCACAGGTCCTCGCACACTCCCTGCAGGAGCTCGAAGGCGACGGTATCGGCGTCCGTCAGAAGTGCCCCGCCGTACCGCCGCACGTCGAGTACAGCATGAACGCCGTGGGTGGCGAAGGCCTGGGCGATACCGCCGCAACAACTGCCACTCGTACTGCGCTGTCGGACATCATGGTGCTCGTCTCCTCGGGGTGGTTGCTGAGTCGGTGGCCGCCTCAGAAGCCGACTGCGTCCCGGCCCTTGAGTTGAAGGATCTCCCGTGCCTCATCGGGAGTCGCGATCTCCAGGTTGAGCGCCTCAAGGATGGTCTTGACGCGGATGACCTGCTGGGCGTTGCTCTCCGCGAGCTGCCCCGGACCGATCCACAGGGAGTCCTCGAGACCCACCCGCACGTGGGAACCCATCGCCGCGCCGATGCTGGCGAGAGCCATCTGACTGCGTCCCGCGCCCAGGATGGACCATTCGTAGCCGTTGCCGAACAGCCGGTCAGCCGTGCGCCGCATGTGCATCAGGTCCTCCGGATGCGGGCCGATCCCGCCGAGGAGGCCGAACACCGACTGCACGAACAGGGGTCCGTCAGTGAGTCCGCGGCCATGAAAGTGCGCCAGGTTGTACAGGTGCGAGATGTCGTAGCACTCGAACTCAAACCGGGTCCTGTTGCTCCGGCCGACCTCGAGGATGGTCTCGATGTCGGCGAAGGTGTTCTTGAATACCAAATCGCGGCTCTTCTCCAGCCCCTGGCGCTCCCACTCGTATTCGAACTCCTTGAAGCGCTGGAGCATGGGGTAGAGCCCAAAGTTCATCGACCCCATGTTGAGGGAGGCGAGCTCGGGCTTGAACTCCACAGCGGGTCGCATGCGCTCGGCCACCGTCATGTGCGGGGAGCCGCCGGTGGTCAAATTGATCACCGCATTGGTGTTGCGCTTGATCTGCTCGAGGATCGGCACGAAGTGCTCGGGGTTCTGGGAGGGGCGACCGTCGAGCGGGTCTCGGGCGTGCATGTGGACGATGGCAGCACCGGCCTCCGCAGCGCCGACGGCGGCTTCAGCGATCTCCTGCGGAGACACCGGCAGATACTTCGACATCGACGGTGTGTGGATGGCGCCGGTGACAGCGCTGGTTATGATCACCTTGCGTGCATGCGACATGACGGACCTCTCTCCGAATGGATGGTGGGTGTTTCGGCCGGCCCGGTGCCAGGCGTAGCTCCGCATCTTGCCGACCGGGGGGTTCGCGCCGGTGACGTGGCCATGCTCGCCGGCAACTCCGCCGACGCCCTCGCCGTGGCGTTCGCCTGCTGGGTCTCCGGCGCCTGCTACCTGCCGCTCAATCTGCACGAGACGGCTGAGCGGCACTCCTTCATCCTCCGCGACGCCGACGCGCGCCTGCTCGTCCACGGTCCGTCCACCGCTCAGGCCGCGCAGGCACTGGCCAGCCGAGCAGGGATCCCCGCACTCACCGCGGAGGAGCTGCGCGCAAGCGCTCCGGCCCTGCCTGAGGTCGCAGTCGGCCTCGACGCACCGGCAGTGCGGGTGTACACGAGCGGGACCACCGGCGAGCCGAAAGGTGTCGAGCTCACCGCCGCCAACCTGATGACCGACGGCGACGCGATGAGCCAGGTGCTTGAGTGGAACGAGCACACCCGCGTACTGATCGTGCTCTCGGTCCACCACGTCAACGGCCTGGTCCTCTCCAGCCTCACGTCCTGGTTGTGCGGCAGCTCCGCGGTGCTGTGCGACCGGTTCCGCTCCGACCGATTCTGGAGCGACGTGGAGAACGAGGCCGCCACCGTGTGCAGCATGGTGCCGAGCCTGTTGGAGTTCCTGCTGAGCGAGGGCGCGCGGACGGCGCCGGCGCACTTCCGTGAGGTGCTCTGCGGAGCCGGTCCCCTCATGCCCGACACGGTCATCGACTTCGACCGGTCCTTCGGGATCCCGGTACGTTACCTGTACGGCCTCTCCGAGATCACCGTGATCGCCACGCTGATGCCGCGACTCTCGAGCCGCCCTGGGAGGTGGTCACCGCGCCGGCAGACCGTGGGACTGAGCTTGAGGGCCGGCTCGTCGGCGGGGCAAGGGCGCACTGCCGGCTCGACGCGTGGAGAGGCCTTGTGGCGCCGAGGGTCAGCCGCCGGGGCGAAGGCTCACCAGCAAGGGGAGCTCTCCCTCCTGGACGTCCTCGTCGCGCTGGTTGAGGAGGGTGAAACGCCGCCGCAGGATGCCCGCATCCCCCGTGCTGGTCAGCCTGGTGTCCAGGATCTCCACGCGACAGCGCACCGTGTCCCCGAGCATCAGGGGCCGCTGGAACCGCCAGCCGTCGATGCCCAGCAGCGCGATCGAGCAGGACTCGAACACCCCGAGCCGCGATGCCAGCCCCAGCGCGACGGACAGCCCAAGAAGTCCGTGCGCGATCCGTTCACCGAACCGTCCGTGCCGGGCGGCTTCCGCGTCGGTGTGCACGGGATTGGTGTCCCAGCTCCAGCCGGCGAAGGTGACGACGTCCGCCTCGGTGATGGTGCGCGCCTGGCTCAGGAAC
>DASQEH010000102.1:0-10015 GCA_035633755.1 Nocardioidaceae bacterium
CTGGAGATCGGGCCCGGCGACGAGGTGCTCATCACCGAGATGGAGCACCACTCCAACATCGTCCCGTGGCAGCTGCTCACCGAACGCAAGGGCGCCACCCTGCGGTGGTTCGGGCTGAACGACGACGGCCGCCTCGACCTGGCGGACATCGACACGCTGATCAACGAGCGCACCGCGGTCGTGTCGCTGGCGTGGGTGTCCAACATGCTCGGCACCGTCAACCCGATCACCGAGATCGCCCGCAGGGCCCATGACGTGGGCGCACTCGTGGTCGTCGACGCGTCGCAGGCGGTGCCGCAGATGCCCGTTGACGTCGCCACGTGTGGTGCCGATCTCGTCGCCTTCACCGGCCACAAGATGGTCGGCCCAACTGGTATCGGCGTTCTCTGGGGCCGCTCTGAGGTCCTCGCCGCGCTGCCGCCGTTCCAAGGTGGTGGCGAGATGATCGAGACCGTCACCATGGCGAGGTCGACGTACGCCGAGGCCCCGCACAAGTTCGAGGCCGGCACCCCTCCCATCGTCCAGGCCGTCGGCCTCGGCGCAGCCGTCGACTACCTGAGCGCGATCGGGATGGAAGCGGTCGCCGCCCACGAGCGCGCCATCACGGCGTACGCGTTGGAGCAGCTGCAAGCTGTGGAGGGCCTCGCGATACTCGGCCCTCGCGAGGCCGTCGAGCGTGGCGGCGCCATCAGCTTCGAGATCGCCGGTATCCACCCGCACGACGTCAGCCAGCTGCTGGACTCACGAGGCGTCGCGGTGCGCGCCGGACATCACTGCGCGAAGCCCGCCCACCACCGCTTCGGTGTCCAGTCCTCGACTCGGGCGTCGTTCTACCTGTACACGACCCCGGCGGAGGTCGACGCGCTCATCGAGGGAATAGACCACACGAAGCGATTCTTCAAGGCACTGTGATGGATCTGCAGAGTCTCTACCAGGAGATCATCCTCGACCACTATCGCTCGCCCCATCACGCCGGCTTGCGCGAGCCCTTCGAGTCCGAGGTGCACCACGTCAACCCGACCTGCGGCGACGAGGTGACGTTGCGCATCCACCTCGCCGACGGACTGGTGGCCGACGTCTCCTACGACGCCGAAGGGTGCTCGATCTCCCAGGCGTCCACGTCGGTGCTCGCTGACCTCCTGATCGGCAAGCCGGTCAATGAGGCGCTGGTCATCCATGAGGCGTTCGTGGAGCTGATGCAGGGGCGCGGCACGGTCGAACCGGACGAGGACGTCCTCGAGGACGCGATCGCCTTTGCCGGCGTGGCGAAGTTCCCTGCCCGCATCAAGTGCGCCCTGCTCGGGTGGATGGCCTGGAAAGACGCGACGGCTCGCGCCGTCGCCGACGTGGAGGTATGACCATGACCCATGACACGACCGATCTGCCCGAAGTACAGCTGCCGGAGTCGGCGGAGGACGCCGTGGCTGCCGACGACGTGATGGAGGCGCTCAAGGACGTCGTGGATCCCGAGCTCGGCATCAATGTCGTCGACCTCGGGCTCATCTATGACGTCACCGTCGACGCCTCCAACTCAGCGATCATCGACATGACCCTTCCCTCTGCCGCCTGCCCGCTCACCGACGTGATCGAGGACCAGACGCGCACCGCCCTGGAAGGCCTCGTCAACGGCTTCCGCATCAACTGGGTGTGGATGCCGCCATGGGGTCCCGACAAGATCACCGATGACGGCCGCGAGATGCTGCGGGCCCTCGGCTTCAACGTCTGAGTCTCGCTCAGCCTTCGGCAGCGAGGCCTCGGGGCGACGACGGTGAGACCTTCGCGATGCCAGGCCTGCCTCCGTACCTCATGCTGGCGCGAGCACGTCGGCAGCCGACCGCGGTGACGAGGCCTTGGGGGTGCCGGGCACGGCCCAACACCTCACGGACACGGGCGCGGAGAAGTACCTAGGCGGGAGGAGGCAAGCGGCATGGCGCAGTCGGAGAAGCTGCCGCCAGCGCGCGATGTGCTCGTCGCCTGGAACCGGCTACCCGGCTGCGTCGAGCGGTTCGAGTCACGTCACCCCGGCACGGATTGGGTTCTCTCGCCGACCGCCGTGGCCGGGCGGAGCACCGACGGGTCGACCGCTTCATTCGCCATACCACTGCCTCCCCTCGCCGACCTGACTATGCCGGGACTGAGAGCCCACCTGCGCCGCCAGACAAGCATCGGCATCGTGCTCGTACGGCGTGGTGGGTTCGCCGTGGCGAAGGTTGTCGGCGGCACGGTCGTCGAGTCCAAGGTCGGGCAGCGCCATGTGCAGGGGCGCAGCAAGGCCGGGGGTTGGTCCCAGCAGAGGTTCGCCCGGCGCAGGGGCAACCAGGCACAAGCAGCCTTCGATGCGGCGTCGGGCTACGTCGAAAGCATTCTTGCTCCGCACGCGGCAGAGCTCGAGCTGCTGGTGTGCGGCGGCGACAGGTCGGCAGTCGACACCGTCTTGGATGCGCCCGGGGTCGCCGCGCTCACCCGGCTGCCCCGCCAGTGGCTCGCCGGGCTGCCGGACCCTCGTCGACGAGTGCTGGACGACGCGGTGGCACGGGCTCAGTCGGTCGAGATCTCCATCGTCGACACCGCGCCGCGACGACAAGGGTCTGATCCGACGTCGGGCACGTCGGGAATGGAGCGTCCGGGGAAGTGAGACCTCGGCGTGGCGTCTGGGGGTGAACCTCGAGCCCCGGACGGGATGACCGTTGTGGTTGACACCCTCGGCCCGGTTACGGATTCACTCCTCGGGCTCGGCGGTCACAAGGCGTTGGCCGCAAAGGTGTCGCACGCCTGCAACGACCCCTGCTCGTAGCCGACCATGAACCACCGCACGCGCTCCTGCGCCGAGCCGTGGGTCCACTGCTCCTCGTTGATGCCGCCGCCCGAACGCTGCTGGATGCGGTCGTCGCCTACTGCTGTGGCCGCATCGATGGCCAGCGCGATGTCCTGGTCGCTGATCTCGGTGATGAACGCCTCACCGCTCTCGTCGGTCACGGTCGTCGCAGCGCTGGTCCAGAGACCGGCGTAGCAGTCGGCCTGCAGCTCCACCCGTACCGACGGGCTGGTGGGACCGGTCTCGCGGCTCTGTGCTCGGGCCAGTGTCCCCAGCAGGCTCTGGACGTGATGGCCGTACTCGTGGGCGACGACGTACGCCTCGGCGAAGTCGCCGCCTTGCGCACCCAGCTGACCCTCGAGCATCTCGTCGAAGAACGTGAGGTCGATGTAGACCTTGGAGTCGGGCGGACAGTAGAACGGCCCCATCGCCGACGACGCCTGCCCACAGCCGCTGTCCGTGCTGCCCTCGAACTGCACCATCCCCGGTTCTACATAGGGAGTGTCCGCGGCCCGAGGCAGGTAGTCCACCCAGAAGGCGTCGAGCGAGTCCACCGTGTAGGCGATCTTGCACGCCTGGCTCAGCTCCGTTTGCCCGCTGCAGTCGAGAGCAGTCTCGGTCTCGCCTCCGCTCCCGTCATCACCTCCGATGCCGGGAACGCCGACGCCGCTGCACTGACTGGAGACCACCAGGATGAGGATGAAGATGATCAGCCCACCAATGCCGCCGCCGGCACCGAACCCACCGGGCATACCGCCCATCCGACCACCGCCGGGCATCCCCATCCCGCTGCGGCCGCCGCCCCCACCACCGCGCCGCACCCTGATCGAGCTGGTGTTGACGCGTGCCTTCGGGTTGAACTTCACGAGCGCGCCCCTTCGACGTACCTGTCAGGCGTGTGCCCGCCAATTGCTTCGCCGGCGTCCCGTCGGCGCCTGTAGCCTAGGTGACTCTGGCCCCCGACGCCTCGGAGGGCCGTTTCGACCTTCGATGAAAGTCGCTGCGCTAACCATGATCTCGGCTCGCCATCTGCATGTCCGCGCGGGCGCGCGAATCCTCGTGGACGACGCGTCGTTCCGGATCGGACCCGGAGACAAGGTGGGCCTCGTCGGTCGCAACGGGGCCGGTAAGACCACGCTGACGCGGATCCTCGCGGGAGAGGCCGCGCCGGCAGGGGGCGAGGTCACCCGTTCTGGAGCCGTCGGCTACCTGCCGCAGGACCCCCGCACCGGCGACCTCAATGTAGGCGCTCGGGAACGAATCCTGTCCGCGCGCGGGCTCGACGAGGTGGTCCGCCGGTTGCGGAAGGCCGAGCAGCAGATGGCAAGCGCCGACGTCGCCACCAGCGAGAAGGCCATGCAGAGGTACACCCAGGCCGACGCCGAATTGCACGCCGCCGGAGGTTTCGCTGCCGAAGCAGAAGCTGCCCGGATCGCTGCCAGCCTGGGACTACCCGACCGCGTCATGAGCCAGCCACTCGGTACCTTGTCAGGCGGACAACGACGACGAGTCGAGCTGGCCCGCATCCTGTTCTCCGGCGCGGAGACCCTGCTGCTCGACGAGCCCACGAACCACCTCGACGCGGACTCGGTCGTGTGGCTGCGGGAGTTCCTCAAGTCGCACAAAGGCGGTCTGGTCGTGATCAGCCACGACGTCGCCCTGCTCGACGAGACAGTCACCAAGGTCTTCCATCTCGACGCCAACCGTGCCGAGGTCGACGTGTACAACGTCGGCTGGCGAACCTACCTGCAGCAGCGCGAGACCGACGAGCGGCGTCGCAAACGCGAGCGCACCAACGCCGAGAAGAAGGCCACGACCTTGATGGCTCAGGCAGACAAGATGCGCGCCAAGGCGACCAAGGCCACCGCTGCCCAGAACATGGCCAAGCGCGCGGAACGGCTGCTGTCGGGTCTCGAGGGGGAGCGACGCAGCGACAAGGTAGCCCGGATTGCGTTCCCGAAGCCGGCGCCTTGCGGAAAGACCCCTCTCACGGCAGCCGAGCTGTCGAAGTCGTACGGGTCACTCGAGGTGTTCACCGACGTCGACCTGGCCGTCGACAAGGGGAGCCGCGTGGTCATCCTCGGCCTCAACGGCGCCGGCAAGACAACGCTGCTGCGCATCCTCGGCGGTGTCGACAAGTCCGACACCGGCGAAGTCATCCCCGGGCACGGCTTGAAGCTGGGGTACTACGCCCAAGAGCACGAGACGCTCGACCTCAACCGCACGGTCTTCGAGAACCTGCAGTCTGCCGCGCCGCAGCTGACCGAGACCCAGGCTCGCAGCGTGCTGGGATCCTTCCTGTTCTCGGGCGACGATGCGCACAAGCCGGCGCGGGTGTTGTCCGGTGGGGAGAAGACCCGACTGGCGCTGGCCACCCTGGTCGTGTCGACTGCCAACGTCCTGCTGCTCGACGAGCCCACGAACAACCTGGACCCGGCCAGCCGCGAGGAGGTGCTCGCCGCCATCCGGACGTACGAGGGAGCCATCGTGCTGGTCACCCACGACGAAGGCGCAGTGATGGCGTTGCACCCTGACCGGGTGCTGATCCTCCCTGACGGCGTCGAGGACCTGTGGAGTGAGGACTACGCGGAGCTGGTGGCGCTGGCGTGACGCCGGGGCCGGCGGTCGACTATGACGTGGACGCGCATGTGGCGACGGTCACGTTGCGGCGTCCGGAGTCGCGGAACGCGCAGACACCGGCGATGTGGTCCGCGCTGCGGGCCATCGGTGCCGAGCTTCCTGCCGACGTCACGGTCGTAGTGATCCGGGCGGAAGGGCCGTCCTTCAGCGCCGGCCTGGACCGAAGCCTGCTGGTCGGACTCGGCCGTGAGGGGACATCGACGGTGTCACCAGCCGATCAGGAGCGTGTCGAGGGGATGTCCGTGCTGGAGCTCGCCCGCATGGACCTGGCCGACATGGAGGCCGAGATCGCGGGCTACCAGGAAGGCTTCCGCTGGCTGCGGCGCCCAGACGTGATCTCCATAGCGGCGGTGCAGGGCCACGCGGTAGGCGCGGGCTTCCAGCTCGCCTTGGCGTGTGACTTCAGGGTGCTCACCGATGACGCGCGGTTCGCGATGGCTGAGGCCTCGTACGGACTGGTTCCGGACCTCGGGGGAACCACGGCGTTGGTCGAGGCGGTCGGGTACTCCCGGGCGCTCGAGCTCTGCCTCACCGGTCGCGAGGTCGATGCTGCTGAGGCTTACGGGATCGGGCTCGCAACCATCGTCGTCGCCCGGGACGACCTCGATGCAGCGGTGGGTGATCTCGTCGCTGCGGTCTCCAGTCCACCCGGACGGACCGCGTCGCGCACCAAGGCGCTGCTGCGATCGGCGACCGCGGGCACGTACGTGGACCAGCTCGCCGCTGAGCGCAGTGCCCAGGTCCAGAGCATCCGGGAAGCCTGCGTCCGTGCTGAGGGGGAACAAGCGCAACCGAACTAGCGTTGCGCCTCGCAATGAGTAGTCCGGTCAATGCCATGCGCATGATGTACCAGTTCAGTCGCGAGGACCCCACCAAGGGCCGTGACGGACTGACCCCGGGCACCACCCGCAGGGTGCTGGCGTTCGCTCGGCCCTACACCCGCCAGATCGTGTGGTTCCTGGCGCTGGTGATCGTCGACTCGGTCCTTGTGGTGGCAACTCCGCTGCTGTTCAAGACGATCGTCGACGATGGCGTCTTGAAGGGCGACAGCGGGCTGGTGACCACGCTGGCGCTGGCGATCGCTGGTCTGGCGGTGGGGGAGGCGTTGCTGACCCTGGCGCAGCGCTGGTACTCGTCGCAGATCGGGGAGGGGCTGATCTACGACCTGCGCACCAAGGTCTTCGGCCACGTTCAGCGGATGCCGCTCGCGTTCTTCTCCCGCACCAACACCGGCTCGCTGGTGTCCCGCCTCAACAACGACGTGATCGGAGCTCAGCGGGCGTTCACGTCTGTGCTGTCCGGGGTGGTGAGCAACGTCATCAGCCTGATCCTGGTGACTGCCGCCATGCTGTACCTGTCGCCGCTCATCACCTTGCTGGCACTGGTCCTGGTGCCGCTGTTCCTCTATCCCGCGAAGTGGGCCGGTCGCAGACTCTCCGGACTCACCCGCGACCAGATGCAGACCAACGCCGTCATGTCGGGACTGATGACGGAGCGCTTCAACGTCGGTGGCGCCATGCTCGTCAAGCTCTTCGGCCGGCCGGGCGAAGAGCAGCGCGAGTTCAACACGAACTCCGCGAAGGTTCGCGATCTGGGCATCCGGATCGCCATGACCGGCCGCATCTTCTACAGCGCCTTGGCCCTGGTCGCCGCGCTCGCTACTGCACTCGTGTACGGGGTCGGTGGACACCTCGCGATCTCAGGCGGGGTGTCGGTCGGCACGCTGCTGGCGTTGGCGGCGCTGATGGGACGCCTGTACGGCCCCCTGACGTCGCTGTCCAACGTGCGCATCGACGTGCTCACTGCGCTGGTGTCCTTCGAGCGGGTCTTCGAGGTTCTCGACCTCGAACCCATGATCGTGGACCGGCCGAACGCGATCGCGATCTCCCCCCGCGAGGCGCCAACGGTCGAGTTCAGGTCGGTGGACTTCAGCTACCCGACCGCCGACCAGATCTCGCTGGCCAGCCTCGAGACGGTGTCTGGTCCGGACGGCAGCCGGAACGCCCGGGTACTGCACGACATCTCCCTGACGGTCGGGGCCGGTCAGATGGTGGCATTGGTGGGGCCGTCGGGTGCCGGCAAGACGACGCTGACGCACCTGGTCGCTCGCCTGTATGACGTGACGCGTGGCTCCGTCAGAGTCGCCGGCCATGACGTCCGTGACGTGAACCAGGAGTCGCTGCACGCCACCGTGGGTTACGTCACTCAAGACGCGCACATGTTCCACGACACGATCCGCGCCAACCTGTTGTACGCCAAGCCCGAAGCCTCCGATGACGACCTCATCGCAGCCCTGCGCGCGGCACAGGTCTGGGACCTCGTGTCGGCACTCCCCGAGGGCCTGGACACCGTCGTGGGGGACCGCGGCTACCGGCTCAGCGGAGGGGAGCGCCAGCGGCTGGCCATCGCCCGGCTGCTGCTGAAGGCGCCACGGATCATCGTCCTCGACGAGGCCACCGCGCACCTGGACTCGGAGTCGGAGTCCGCCGTGCAGCGCGCGCTCGACGTGGCCCTCGAGGGGCGGACCTCGCTTGTCATCGCCCACCGGCTGTCGACCGTGCGGCACGCGGACGTCATCGTCGTGCTGGACTCCGGCCGCATCGTGCAACACGGAACCCATCGAGGTCTGCTGGCCGAGGGAGGACTGTACCGGCACCTGTACCAGACCCAGTTCGCGGACCAGGACGCCGAGGAGCCCGTCGCGACGGCCTGAGCGCCGCGGCTGCGCCTCGCTGTGGTGGACCTCCTGAGGCGCCGCGGCTGCGCCTGACTGTGGTGGACCTCCTGACGCCGTGGCCACGCCTCGAGCGCCGCGCGAGGCTCGCCTCGACGGGGCGCCATGGCTGGTGCCGCAGCCGGGTCGTGCTCGTCGTCGTGCCGCCTGGGAGTGCGGCACAATGGCGGCCATGGATCTGGGGCTCCGTGACCGGGTGTACATCGTGACTGGCGGGTCGAGCGGGCTGGGCCGAGCCACCGCCGAGGCGCTGGTGGCCGAGGGTGCCCGAGTCGTCATCTCCTCCCGGTCGGCCGAAGGGGTGGATGCCACTGTTGCGGCACTTGGTGCCGAGTTCGCCATCGGCATGGTTGCCGACAACGCCGACCCGTCGACGCCCGCAGCCTTGATAGCGGGCGCGCATGACAGCTTCGGTCGTCTCGATGGCGCCCTGGTGAGCGTCGGTGGACCGCCCACGGGGGCGGTGATGACGACCAGTGACGACGACTGGCGGTCTTCCTTCGAGGCGGTGTTCCTGGGCGCCGTCCGCCTCGGGACCGCGGTGGGCGCGGCGTTGGACGGCGGCGGGTCGCTGCTGTTCGTGCTCTCCACGTCGGTGAGGCAGCCCATCGGCGGGCTCGCCATCTCCAACGGGCTGCGACCTGGTCTGGCGATGGTAGCCAAGACACTTGCCGACGAGCTCGGACCGGCAGGGGTGAGGGTGAACGGACTGCTGCCGGGGCGGGTCGACACGGAGCGCGTGCGGTCGCTCGACGCACTCAGCGACGACCCGGACGCCGCTCGGAAGGCAGCCACCGCGACGATTCCGCTGCGCCGGTACGGTCGACCGGCTGAGTTCGGCGCAACGGCGGCATTCCTGCTCTCGCCTGCCGCCGGGTATGTCACCGGGGCGATGATTCCCGTCGATGGCGGGCTCACACGGGCGCTTTGACTGAGCTCGCGTCAAGGACGGCGAGCTTGACACGGGAACGCTTGGATGCCCCCCACATGACTGAGCGGGAGCGGGCCGAGCCGTCAGCGGCTGGCAGCCGAGCTGAGTTTCAGCTCTGTCCGTTTCGGGTGTTTCGGCGTACTATGCGGTATGGATCCGGACGAGACGCGCGTCCGTACGGTGCCGGACAACTCCCGCCGTCGGGCACCGGCCGACTCGTCGTCGGGTGGAATCTACAAGGTTGTGCTCGCGGCGATCAGCATCCTTCTCGTTGCGGCAGTAGGCATGCTGATCCATGCTGACATGCAGAGGGACTACTCAGACTCGATTGGCTTCGGGCGCGACCGGTACGTTGCCCCGTCTGGACCAAGTAAGCAGCTGCTGATCCTGTCCCCGCCGACTCGGAGTACTCCGGTACAACCGTCGGTTCAGGACCAGACCGGGATCTCCTTCTGCGAACGCCACGAAGGGTTGATCGTGGTCGAGGTCGTCACCACTGTGCCCAGTGAGCAACGCGTCCGCGCTGTCGTGGGGTTCGTTCACCCAGGGGGCGTCATCACTCGCACAGTGAACCTGCATGAGCAGGGCGACGTCTACGAGATGGCCGATCACTCGAAGGTCGACGACATCACAGCTTGCCGTCTGGACGATGCGGTCATCGTGGGCTGAAGCAGGGGTGCCGATCGGGTCGGGACGTGACACCGGACGACCTATGAACCAGGCGACCCCATGGTGACACTTGGTAACCTTGCCTAACGGACACGGTTGCAGTCCCCATTTCTCAGGAGCGTCTATGGCGACGGCACACGGTCCGGCACCGCGGCTCTTCAGCCGAGGGTCGTGGCCAGAAGCCAGTCGGATCGCCGACATCTTGCGCAGGGAGACTCTCGGCGGG
>DASQEH010000103.1:0-10357 GCA_035633755.1 Nocardioidaceae bacterium
CCGCCTCGGCACTTGCCGCTGGTTGCCCTGTCGTGGTCAAGGGTCACCCCGCCCACCCGCGCACGGGCGAGCTGGTCGCCCGTGCGGTGACGCGTGCGGTGGCCGCTCACGACCTGCCGGCCGGGGTGTTCTCTTTCGTGCTGGCCGCTGACGGGCAGAGCGGCATCGAGCTCGGCCTGGAGCTGGTGCGCGACCCGCGGATCAAGGCTGTCGGCTTCACCGGCTCGCGCGGCGGCGGGCTCGCGCTCGTCGCGGCTGCGGCCGACCGTCCCGAGCCGATTCCTGTGTACGCCGAGATGTCGTCGATCAACCCGGTCGTCGTGCTCCCTGGCGCGCTCGCTGACGGCGACGTCCGTGCGCTTGCCTCGGGGTACGTCGGCTCGCTGACCTTGGGCGCCGGGCAGTTCTGCACCAATCCGGGGCTGCTCTTCCTGCCGGAGGGCCCCGACGGCAACGCTTTTGTGAAGGCAACCGGCGAGGTGGTCACCGAGGCCACCGGGCAGCGGATGCTGACCAGCGGCATCGCCGAGGCCTACACCCGCGGCACCACCGCGCTCCGCGACGGTGCGGGTGTGCGGGTGGTGGCCCAGGGCGCCAGCGGCGGCGAGGACGCACCCGCCCCGCAGGTCGTCGAGGCCACGACGCTCGACGGCGTCACCGACGAGGTCTTCGGCGCCTCCGGCGTCGTCGTCCGCTACTCCGACGCCGAGTCGCTCATTCCGCACCTCGAGCGCCTCGAGGGCCAGCTCACGGCCACCGTCCACTACGCGCCGGCCGACGCAGACGCTGCGCGGGCGTTGCTGCCGGTGCTTGAGCAGAAGGTCGGCCGGATCCTCTTCAACGGCTGGCCCACCGGCGTCGAGGTCGGCCACGCGATGGTCCACGGCGGGCCGTTCCCGGCCACCTCCGACGGCCGCTCGACGTCCGTCGGGAGCCTGGCTATCGAGCGCTTCCAGCGCCCGGTCTGCTACCAGGACGTACCCCCCGAGCTGCTCCCCGACGCCGTGCGCGACGACAACCCGTGGGGCTTGCGCCGCCGCGTCGACGGGGAGCTCGAGTAACGACCTAGCCCCTGTCGAAGGCGTGCCGGTCGCCAGCAATCACTGGGTCTTCAGCGCCGCGAGTCGTGCCTCGACCTCGGCGTCGTCGCCGTAGTCGTCGAGCTCGGCGAACTGGTCCTCGAGAGTGGTCGCCTGCGCCTCTGCGCGACCCTGCACCATCGCCTCCTGCGAGCGGATCCTGTCCTCGAAGCGTGAGAGCTCGCTGGTCGGATCCATGACGTCGATCGAGCTCATCGACTGTTGCACCTGCGCCTGTGCCTCGGCCGCGCGCGCCCGCGCGATCAGCTGCGAGCGCCGGTTCTTCAAGTCCTCGAGCTTCGTGTGCATGATCGTGAGCCCGCTCTTGAGCTCGTCGACCGTGGCGTTCATCTGGGCAATTCGCGGCTCTGCGTCGTTGACCTCCCGCTCGAAGCTGATCTGGCGCGACAGGGCTAGCTTGGCCAACGTGTCGAACTTGTCGGCGCCGGCGGTGTCGCCGCTGGCGCGCAGGTCGTCCGCCTTCTTCGAGGCAGCCGCGGCCTTGCGCCCCCATTCTTCGGACGCCTCGCGGTCGATCCGCAGGTCCTCCTCCGCCAGCCGGGTGTTGGCAATGGTGTGTGCCCCCGCTGCCTCCGCATCGGCGATCGAGTTGGTGACGTCGGGGACCAGCTGGTGCAGCATCGTCTCCGGGTCCTCGGCCCGGTCGAGGATCGCGTTGAGGTTCGCTCTGGCCAGCTGGCCCATGCGGCCGAGGATGCTCGTCTTCTGCGTCATGCTCTTACGTCCTTACGGTGTGGGTGTGAAAGTGTCGTCGGTCATACGGTGCGAGGGTCAGAATCGACCACCCCCGCCGTGACCGCGACCCCCGCCGAAGCCACCGCCGCCGCCGAAGCCACCGCCTCCGCCGAATCCTCCACCGAAACCGCCGCGGGAACCGCCCCAGCCGCCGCCGCGTCCCCCGAAGCCTCCGGTGAGGGCGCCTCCGAGGATGCCGCCGAGGATCAAGGCCGTTGGGTCGAGCCCGCGCGGGCCGACGACGGTCCCGCCGCCGTACCCGCCCCAGGAGTCGATGTCGTGCTGAGCCAGCTCCAGGGCGTGCTCGCCCTCGGCTTCGGCCTGGTCGAGCAGGCCGCTGGCCTGGGCAGGGTCCTCGTCGGCCGTCGCCGCGGCGGAGTTGTAGAGGCGGATGGCCTGGGCAATGCGGCTCCGAGCGGCCGGACCGACGGCGCCCCGATGGCTAGCGATGTGCTGGTCGATGCTGGTGAGGCGAGTCCCGACCTCGTGCAGCCGCCGTTCCAGCAGCTGCACGCTGCGGTGACTCCGGGTCTCCTCGGCTCGATGACGCGCCAGCGCGTTGTCGAGGTCCTGTTCGGCACGCGTCAGGCCCCTGAGCGCGGCCAGCGGATCACCGCTGTCGCGCGCTGCCAGCCCCGCGTCGATGGCAGCTCGGGCCGCGGCCAGCGCGGTGCGGGTCAGCTGGTCGTCGGCGCCGAGCCGCTCCGCGTCCGCAACGTCGGACGAGATCGAGGCCAACGCCGCGTCAATGCGCCCGGCTGCCTCCGCCAGCTCCGTTCGTGCCTGGCTCACGAACGTCAGCAGTGCATCGGCCTGACCGATCGCCTCCTCGGCCGCCCTCCCCGCTGCGACCGCTGCAGCCCGGTCATCTTTTTGAACGTGCTCCTGTCCGGTGACCACGAAGGTCTCAGCCGACGCGAGCAGCTCCCTCGCCTGGTCGACGTTGCCGGTCACCGTGCGCAGCGCCTTCGGTGGGTACTGCGTCGACAGCCCGGCAAGCTCCTGCTCGGCCACCGGCAGGCGGCGGCGTACCTCTGCGACACGCACTTGGAGCTCGGCCAGGAACTCCGGAACCCTCGCCTGCAGATCACGTAGCCGGGAGAACTCCTCCTCCTGCGCATCGAGGCTCTGGTCAGCCGACGAGGCGAGGGCGATGATGCGTTCGAAGTAGTCGCGCAGCTGTGGTTCGCTGAGTCGACCCATCGCCTGCGCATCATCGAGCTCGCGCTGCAGCCTGAACGCCTCGGCGGAGCTTGCCCGGGCCTGGTCCAACGCGGTCTTGAAGCCGCGTGTTGCCTGCACACCGAACTGCGCCTCCGCGAACGCCAGCTCCTCTGCCGACGAGCGGATGGCGTCGTCGACGTCGACGAGTGCCGCCGCGGCACGGTTGTGGAGCTCCTCGGTCGGCACCGGGGGAGGCGCGTCGGGGGCTCTGGGACCGGGCTGGTCAGCCCCGACATGCCCGGACCGGCTGCCTCGACGCTGGGTCCGGCGCATGAGGCCGAACAGCATCAGTCCACCGATGGGCAGCAGCAGCACCCCCCACGGGAAACCGAAGCCACCGCTGTCCCCCGACGACGTCGTCGTCGCCTCGCTGGAGGCTGCCTGCGCGTAACCCTGCGCTGCGCCCTGCACCGCACCACTCCAGTCGTTACCTGCCAAGGCCGGCTCGATGTACCCCGCTCGTACTTGGCTGTCCTCGCCGGGAGAGACGCCGGACTCGTCGGTCGTCCAGGTTCCGTAGCGGCGGTCCTGCACGGCGACAGCGACGAGCACGTCGTCGCCGCCCATGCCCGAAGCCTCGAAGGTCTGTTCCGCCCAGTCCTCGCCGGACACCGCGTCGAAGCTGTCCACATAGACGAAGAACAGCTGGACGCCCTGCTCGCTCCGGAGCTGTTCGAGCTCTGCCCGCAGTGTTTCCTGCTCCGCACCCAGGACGCCTGCGCGGTCGGTCAACTGGTCGGGCACGTCGAACGGCCGCTCGGCTCGTGGCGGGTGCGTGGCCATGTCGACGACCCCCGGCCATGCGTGAACGGGTGTCACCGCAAGGGCAGGCACCGACAAGGCGGCGGCGGCCACGATGCCCCCGGCACGGGCGGCAGCACGTGCTCGCAGAGGACGCACCCTCCGTACTGCCACCAAGTCCTCCTCGAGCCGCTCCCGCCGCGCGACGCACATCTGCGTCGCTCCTGACCCGCCCGAAGCGTGCCCATAGCTCGGAGCCGCAGACGCTCCGGCCTGAGTTGCACGGCGCAGGCGACCATCGTCCGGATCTGTCGACTACTCCGCGCTTTGCGTTACCCGGTGATACCGCTCCGGGCATGCCGGTGGATCATACCGCGCACATGGCGAGCTCCTGCGGGAATCGTGTGGCCTGCAGGCGGCCGGGTGCCGAATACGCTGCGGCATCGCGGGAGACGGCTCGGACCACCGACCGCCTTTGGCCGCGCGGTCCACCCGCGCCCCGCCCGACCGATGCCGGCTGTCAGAACCGCCGACGGGATCCCTTGCCAGACAACATCGAGAGCCATATGTTTCGGAACGACGTGTGTGACGCACCTCATTCCGGCTGTCGAGGAGGCCCGCCCCGATGACCCAGCTTGACGAATCGCAGGACTCGCTGTCCGTCCCGTTCACCCCCGGGATGGCAGACAATCCGGAGGACCTCGCGACGTTCCCCGATGAGGTCGCTCGTCCGCTGCTCCCGCTCGCCGACGACGCCAGTCCCAGCGAGCAGTTCGCGGCGCAGTGGCGCAACGCGTCGTACAACTGCTACTCCTCCGGACACAAGTTCTGCCGCGAGGTGTGCCCGGTGATGCAGGTGACTCGCAACGAGTCGTGGGCCCCCACTGCGTTCCACGCCAACGTCGTCGCCATGGAGAAGGGCGAGATGGACATCGCGGACGTCGCGGCCGACTACGTCAACTGCACCCAGTGCGGGGCATGCGAGCTGCGGTGTCCCAATACCTTGTTCACTGGCGACTTCTACCGTTTCCGGACCCGCACCGTTGACGTCGTGAAGGCTGCCCGGGCGTTCGCGGTGGAGCAAGGGATCCACCAGCCGGGGTGGAAGACCTGGAACGAGCGGACCAACGAGCGCGTGCACGAGCCGGTGCTGGGTGAGACCCCGGTCAGCCAGGAGCACGTGCGCGACTGGTCAGCCGGGCTCGACCTGCCGATCGGTGGCGAGACGGTGCTGTTCGTCGACTGCGAAGCCGCGTTCTACCGGACCTCCGTCCCGCGCGCAGTCGCGCAGGTCCTGAAGCTTGCCGGCTACGAGTTCGGCCTGATGGGGGAGCAGTGGTGCTGTGGGGGACCAGCGGCCGAGATGGGCTACGTCGACCAGGCCCAACGGTTCGCCCGGCACAACCTCGACAACTGGCGATCGACCGGCACCAAGCGGGTGCTGGTGCTCGACCCGCACGACTACATCTCGTTCACCGAGGACTACCCGAAGTACTTCGGTGACGAGTTCGACATCGAGGTCGTGCTGGTCGTCGAGCTCTTCGCGCAGCTGTTGCGCGAGGGGAAGCTCACGCCGTCGGTGCCGGTGGAGCGCACGATCACGTATCACGACCCGTGCAGGCTCAACAAGCGCAAGGGCATCTGGGAGGAGCCGCGCGAGATACTGCGGGCGATCCCGGGGCTGACGTTCCACGATGTCGACCGGGTGACCCAGTGGTCGTACTGCTCCGGCGGCGGCGGCGGGCTTCCCGTAGAGAAGCCCGAGCTCACCGCTGCGATCTCCGCCGGTCGCGTCGAGAAGGCAGCGGCGCTCGAGGTCGACACCCTGGTGAGCGCCTGCCCCTGGTCCGAACGACCGCTGGGGGAGGCCGGTGAGGCTCACTCGATCGACGTGGTCGACATCCACGAGATGCTGGCAGCGTCGCTCGGGATCGAGGTCGGCGGCAGCCGTCACGGAGGTGCGGCGTGACCATCACCGCGGACCGGCTCGACGAGGTCGTGATCGCGCTGCGGACGGTGCTGCGCGACGAGCAGATCCTGACGTCCAAGCCCGATCGCTACAACCGGGCTCGCGTGCCCGCGCCGTTCCCGGTACACCGGTGGGCGGAGCGGCTCCCCGACCTCGCGGTCCTGCCCACGCCCACTGAGGAGGTCGCGGGCGTGGTGCGGATCGCCAACGAGCTGCGGATCCCCGTGGTACCCCGCGACGGTGGCACCGGGCTCACCGACGGCGCGGTACCGCTGCGCGGCGGCATCGTCGTCGACGTCAAGCGGATGAACCAGATCAAGGAGCTCGACCTCGAGAACCGCACGGTCACCGTCGGCACCGGCATCAGCATGCTCAAGCTCAACGAGGTACTGGGACACCACGGCCTGATCTACCCGGACGACCCGGCGTCGTACCCCTGCTCTCTCGTGGGCGGCCGCATCGGCACCAGCGGCTGGTCCCTGATCGGGTCGCGCTACGGGCACACGCGCGACCTGGTCCTGAGCTTCGACTTCGTGCTGCCGACCGGTGAGGTGATGCACGTCGGCGACGGCATCGGCCGCAAGATCAGCAAGTCCTCGAGCGGGTACCAGCTCAAGCACCTGCTGATGGGGCACCAGGGGACGCTCGGGATCGCGACCGAGGCCACGCTCAAGCTGTACCCGAAGCCTGAGGCCGAGCTGTCGCCGTTCTGGGCCTTCGACAACTACTACGACGCCTACCGGTGCGTCGGTGCCCTGGCCCGGGCCGGCGTCGCCACGTTCGCCGGTGCGGTGCTCTTCGACGAGCACAAGGTCGCCTACCTGCGTCGCGACGACGAGGCCTACATCCCGCAGCCGAACGACGTCCGCGCCCTGGTGTGTGCGGTGCTGTACGGCTACGAGGACGAGGTCCGGCCCGCGGGGAAGCGGCTGTTCCGGATCGCGAAGGAGCACCGCGCCCGGTACCTCGGCGACGAGATCTCCGAGGGTGACTGGGCTGCCCGGCACGACCGGTACGCCACGCCGCTGCACGGTCGCACCAAGACCGGTCAGGTGGTGCCGATGAGCTGGCATTGCGAGGACGCGGCCATCAACTACACCCACCTCCCGAGCGTCTCCAAGGCCTGGCACGACATCGTGGCCGACCTGCGCCGGCGTACCGACGTCTTCGACGACTGGGGGATGTTCACCTACACCTCGGCCGACACCGGCGTCGACTACCTGACTGAGATCGACGTCGGCATCTGGGAGCAGCAGCTCGACGACCGCGCCTGGGAGATGTGGGTCAAGGCCAAGCGAGACATCGCCGCGGTGGCGCTGGCCCACAACGGCTCGATCAGCGCCTGCCACGGCTCGTGCCGGGACGGGGAGGTCGACCTGGTCCCGCAGGAGCTCGGGCGTGGGTTCGACCTGATGCTCGACATCAAGCGGACCCTCGACCCGAACAACATCATGAACCCGGGGAAGTACCTGCTCGACCGGGCCTACGGAGGAGGCACGCCATGAGCACGTCGTCCAACGGCCATCGCCTCGGCTACCGGTACGCCGAGCAGTACACGCCCCCCGAGCCCGAGCGCGTCTCCGACGTCGCCATCACGACCCACGAGCACGTCTTCGAGGTCGACCCGCGCCTGATGGAGCGCTGGGTGCTGCAGCAGACGTTCCCCAACTGGGACAGCCTGCGGATCATGAACAGCCGGGGCGATCATCTGGAGTGGATGCATCGGCACTTTGCCAACCACGTGATCCCCGGCTCGGCGCTGCTCGCGGAAGTCGACCAGGAGGATCACCAGGAATGAGCCAGGACCAGCGCGGCGGCGAGCCTGCCGGAGGAGGAGTCAACCAATGAGATTCAGCTATGCGATGCTTCCGGACTACCCGCTGAGCGAGTCCCTTGCATCGATCAAGAAGGCCGACGAGCTGGGGTTCTACGCGGTGTATGCCGCGGACGAGACCTGGCACAAGGACCTGTGGCTGCTGTTCGCGGCCGCTGCGGCGTCCACCAGCCAGATCCGGCTCGGACCCAGCGTCTCCGGCATCTGCCTGCGCGAGCCGACCCTGATCGCGCAGGCGGCGGCGACCCTCGACGAGCTGACGGGCGGCCGGGCCGAGGTCGCGGTGTCGAGCGGAAACTTCGGGCTGCTGGCGCAGTACGGCATCGACTGGGCCGAGACCAAGCCGTTGTCGCGGGTCAAGGAGTCGGTGCACGTGATCCGCACGCTGCTCGACGACGGAGTGATCACCTTCGACGGCGAGTTCTTCAAGTACAACGGCCTTTTCACCTTTGCGCGCCCCGTGCAGGAGCACCTCCCGGTGAAGATGGGCGCGATGCGCGGGCCGAGGTCGTTCGAGGCGGCCGCGGAGTTCTCCGACGGCTGCCACCACGCGCTCAGCTACACCCGCGAGGCGTACGAGTTCATGATGGAGCACTGCGCGATCGGCGCCGAGCGCGCCGGCAAGAATGTGCAGGACCTCGACATGGGCTCCTGGGTGGTCTTCTCGGTCGCTGAGGACTCCGCTGTCGCCAAGGACGCCGCCCGCAGCATGGTCGGACTCTATGCCTCGTCGATGCCGCACGAGCAGCTGAAGCGCAACGGCGTGAAGCCCGAGGAGGTGGCCCCGATCATCGAGGCGATCGGCGCCGGCGACATGGCCCGGGGCATCGAGCTGACCACGCCCGACCTCGCAGAGCGGCTCTCCATCGCCGGGACTGCGGAGGAGTGCGCTGCGAAGATCAAGGACCAGATCGAGCCGACCGGCGTCAACCACATGATCTTGGCGATCACCGACGCTGCCCTGGTGAAGGCGCTGATGGGGCGTGAGCTCGAAGGCGTTCCGGACATCAACGCCCAGCTGCAGCTCGTTCACGACGGGGTGATGCCGTCGTTCGCCTGACTCCTCAACGGAGGATCCGGCCGCACAGGCACCGGGTCCGTTCAGGGGGACCCGGGTGCTGCGGACCACGCGGGTTGCGTTGTCGGATGCGTCAGTGAGCGGCGCCCGCCTTCTGGCTGCTGCGGGTGGGCAGCAGGCTCATGAGCGCCACGATGACGGCCCCGAGCACCAAGCCCACCACGGCGGACGCTGCTGTGTTGGTCAGCCACGGACCCACGCCGCCGAGCGCAGGCAGCGCGTGATGGACGGACTCCTCCCAGTGGTGCACCAGCTCGTACGGCGCATGCCAGCCGAGCTCGTCGAGGCCGACGAGCTCGATGTGCCCGCCAACCCACGCCATTGCGGCGGTGCCGACGACCGAGATCACCGTCAGCAGCACGGGCATCGCCTTGACCATCCCCGAGCCGACGCGTCCGACGAGCCCGTTCGAGCGCTCGGCGAGGTGCAGGCCGAAGTCGTCAATCTTCACGATGAGGCCGACCACGCCGTAAACAACGATGGTGATCGCGATCGCCACCACCGTCAGGATCACGAGCCGGCTCCAGAAACCCTCGGCCGCCACCTCGTTGAGGGAGATCACCATGATCTCGGCGGACAGGATCAGGTCGGTGCGAATGGCCCCGGAAACCATCTGCTCCTCGACCTTGGCCAGGTCAGTCTCTGCCGGCTGCCCACCATCGCTCGCACCCTGCTCGGCTGAGTGGTCGCCATGGCCTTCGCTGCCGTGGGCCTGGGCGTGAGCGTCACCATGACCGCCGAACCTTGCGGTGATCGCGTGCCAGATCTTCTCGGCCGCCTCGTAGCACAGGTAAGCGCCACCCAGCATGAGGATAGGCGTGAGCAGCCACGGCAGAAACTGACTGAGCAGAAGCGCCAGCGGCAAGATGATGAGCAGCTTGTTCCGCAGCGACCCTTTGGCGATCCGCATGATGATCGGAAGCTCACGCTCGGCGGCCAGTCCGCGCACGTACTGCGGAGTCACCGCGGTGTCGTCGATCACGACTCCTGCGGCCTTCGTCGAGGCTCGCCCGGCGGCTGCGCCCACATCGTCGACAGAGGCGGCGGCTAGACGTGCCAGGGTCGCGACGTCGTCCAGCAGGCCGAACAGGCCGGCGCTCATCGGCTGCTCCGCCATGCAAGACACAGGCAGCGGACGCGCCTGCGTCGCATGT
Source organism: Nocardioidaceae bacterium (assembly GCA_035633755.1). Taxonomy (GTDB): domain Bacteria; phylum Actinomycetota; class Actinomycetes; order Propionibacteriales; family Nocardioidaceae; genus DASQEH01. The sequence goes on from DASQEH010000103.1 coordinate 9,836, forward strand.
CGGCGCACCGCGGGCCGACGTCATGCCGCTCGGCCGGCGGCGCGCCGTGGTTGCCGGATGTGCACACTGCGGTTTCTCCTATCGACGCCCAGATGGCTGCCTAGCCTATTCCCCGCCCCGCGGTACCCACACCCATCGCGGTAACTCCGCTGAGAACATGGGTCACTTCCAGCAGTGTGCCCTTGTCCCCAACGTCGCAGGGGAGGACGCTGACCGAAGCGATACGAGTCGACTTCGCCAGCCTCCGACGTATCGCTGCGGACACGTTCCTCGGAGGAGGAGGATCAGTGCAGCGGTGACCCAGCAATCGATGGACGACGCACGGGGGATGGCTGCGCTCGGCAGTGCTGCTAGCGCCTTGGGCGCGGCGGAGCTGGAGTACTGGCTCTTCGGCGGCTGGGCCGTGGATGTGTGGGTCGGCCGACTCACTCGGCCGCATGACGACATCGACATCCTGGTCTGGCGACGCGACGAGGCGCGCGTCCACGAGGCGCTGGAGGCGGCAGGCTGGCTGCACACGCC
>DASQEH010000104.1:0-2232 GCA_035633755.1 Nocardioidaceae bacterium
CGGCTGTGAGCAGCGACCACGAGACCGAGACCAGCGCGAGGGCGGCGATGACCGCAGGAGCCAGCAACGTCCTGCTCGTGCGTTCGGCCCACAGGGCGACGGCCGTGCACACCACCGGAATGCCGAACAGGACGAGGATGACCGAACCGCTGTCCGCCCACCCAGTTGGCCCGTACCAGGCCGCGAGCCCGAGCACGCACAGCAGCGCGACGACGATCAGCCCTTGGGCTCGTCGAGAACAGGACGCCATGCTCGGTCACCTCTCCGGCTGAGGTCGAACCGTTCGATGGTCACGCGCTCGGGGTGGCGCGCAACGTCGGTGCGGACCAAGTCCGCGCCAGCCTGGTTCTGTGGAACCCGTGGTTCGTCGTCGGAGGCCTGGCCTTCGCATTGGCCGGCATCGAGGGCCGCCCCGGAAGGACCGCGCCGGCACTTCCAAACCGGCACCCTTCCTGGCCCCGGTAGGCGCCGCTCCGTGGACGCTCGAGAGCCTCCCGCTGACGCCAGCGATCTCGTGCCGTGGAGGGATCCCTCGAGGGACGTCAGCGGCTGCTTCCCTCTTCCCACACGTATGTCACCGCAGTGCGATCGCCGAACGGTGATGGCCGGTCCGCTACGCCGTCGTCGGTGGTGGCCGCGGCAGTGCCCGAAGCGGTTCGTCGGCCCCATCGCGTAGCTGTCGTGACGGGTTGACGCAGGATGGTCTTCAGCTTGGTGGGCTCGGTCTTGCGGGCATCAGAGAGATAGATCTCGTGGTGGCGGCCCACCGGTGCGAGTCCGTTGTCGGGGAGGAACTCGTCGTGTAGGCGTTTGAGCGCTGGGCCCTCATCGTCATAGGAGCCGATGTGCAGGATCTGCGCGCTGCGGCCTTCGGTGTAGCGCTGGAAGCGAACGAGACCGAGTGCGGGCAACTGCTTCTCCTGCGCGGCGGCCAGCGCGTGATCGACCATCTCGGGAGTGATCCAGTCGGGTTGGGCGATCATCATCGTCCAGTCCCACGCGCTCTTGTCGCGGGTACGGAAGACCTCCAGATCCTCTGCTGACCAGAGTCCCTCGAGCGGTCCTACCGTGTGGACCCTTCCCAGCGTCTTCTTCCCCACGGCTCGGATCGCATAGGAGGTCGCGTAGAGCGCCTCGACTGCCTCGCGGTAGGCCACTGAGGTGTTCGGGTCGCCATGCCCGTCGACCATGAGAAAGCCGATCTCGGGCACGTCGACGACTTCGAAGTCGCCCGGCCTCGGCGCGTAGAGATCCTTGCGTTCCTTCTTGATGTCGTGTGTCTGCAACGCGTCCTCCTCCAGGGGTGACAGCGCCTGACCTCTACCGCGTCCCACCTGTGAAACGGCCACCGGAAGCGCTCAGGCGCTCAGGCCAACCCAGAGCCGGGTGTCCCACAGCGTGGATCGTCCAGCAACAACTCGCGCACGACCACGCCGGTCGTCAGGGCCGGTCCGCCCGGTAGACGTAGTGGAGCGGGTCGTCCACCGGGTTGTCCGGTTCCATCGTCCCTTCGGCTGTCCGCCGCAGCCCCGCCTTCTCCAGCGCCCGCCACGACGCGATGTTCGCGGCCACGACAGCCACGAGCACGGCGGGGGCGGCGGGGTAGTCGCGCCAGGTGCTCTCGACCGCCATCGCGATGATCCGTGATCCGAGCCCGCGGCCCCGCAGTGAGGCATCGCCGATCAGGTAGTCCAGCTGGACGGCGCCGTCCGGCACGTCGACGACTGCGGCGAACTCAGCGACGTCTTCGGGATAGTCGCTGATCACGGAGCGCTGCAGCAGCCCGACCGGGTGCCCGTCGAGCGATACGACGAGGTCCTCGCCCGGCTCCTCGCCTCGCGCGCTGGCGCCGAAGTCGCGCTCCACTGCTTCCGCGGTGTGCTCGTGGTTCCACCACCGTGCCACCTGCGGCTCGCGCAGCCACCGGGCCAGCAGAGGGAGGTCGCCAGCGGTCAACGGCCGCCAGGCGATGACACCGGTCACCGTCTCCACGCCGGCAGCGTAGAGACCGACTGTGCCAGAAGGGCGAACGCGCTGCGGCGACGTTCGGACGGGGTAGAAGGTCAGCCGCCCGAGTCCCGTAGGGGATCGGTCAGCGGGACAGTCGGAGCGTGGTGGCATCCGGTGAGGGGGCTGTTGCCAGGCGCGCCACCCGCGGCAGCTGACGTAGGCGGCGACCAGGACCAGGGTCAGGAGGCCGTCACCGAGCAGGGTGGTGCCGGTGTCGGGGAT
>DASQEH010000105.1:0-1519 GCA_035633755.1 Nocardioidaceae bacterium
CACGCGGAGAAGTGGCCTTACTGTCACAAAGGGATGGGATCGACATGGGGAGGGCCGGTAGATTCCACGGACAGCAGCGGAAATGATCAAAAGCGGGCCGGTAGATTCCACGCGCTGCCTTATACCAGCGGCCTTAAGTTCCGCCTGTTTTTGCCCACTCGCGTCGGGTGATGGAGGCGAGTCGGTCGGGCATGGCCATGAGGGCGTTCCAGGCTTGGCAGCAAGTGTCGACGATGGCGTCGTAGTCGGGCCAGACGCGCAGGCTCAGCTGGTTCTGGCGCAGGTACTGCCAGATGTTCTCGACCGGGTTCAGCTCGGGCGAACAGGGTGGCAGCGGCAGGAGGGTGAGGTTGTCGGGGACGGCGAGGTCGCCGGCCGTATGCCAGCCGGCACCGTCGAGGACGAGGACGGCGTGGGCGCCCTGAGCGACGTGGCGACCGATCTCGGCCAGGTGCAGGCTCATGGCCTCGGCGTTGGCACAAGGCAGAACGAGCCCGGCGCCGATGGCCCGTTCGGGACAGACGGCACCAAAGAGATAGGCCCAGGCATAGCGACGATCGCGCGGCGCCCGGGGGCGGCTGCCGCGGCGCGCCCAGATCCGGGTCAGGGTGCCCTGCTGCCCGACGCGCGCCTCATCCTGGAACCAGACCTCGATCAGCTTCCCCCGCGCACGCTCGGGAAGCGCTTCCCTCACCAGCTCAGCGAAGCTTTTTTGAACACCTCCTGCGCCTGCGGATCGCTCGACGGATGTCTCGGGCGCACCGACAGACGGACAAAGCCGAGCCGATGCAGCAGCTTGCCCACAGAGCGCTGGTGCAGCTCGACCTCGAAGCGGTCCTTGATCAGCGCCTGCAGGTCGACCCGTCGCCAGCGCACCACCCCGTCTCGTTCCGGGTCCGGCCCTCGCTCCACCACCGCCGCCAGTTCCGCCATCTGCTCCGGCGTGAGGCGCGGTCTGCGGCCCGACCGATGGCGGTCGTAGAGACCGGCAAGGCCCTCCTCATTATAGCGATGGACCCAGTCGCACAGCGTCTGCCGATCCATACCTCCGGCCCGCGCCGCGGCCGCGCGCGAATGCCCCTCCAGCACCAACGCCAAGGCCAGCATCCGCCGCGCGGCCACGTCCCGGCAGCGCACCGCCGCACGTCGCAGCTCGTCGGCGCCCAGCTCCAGGCGGGTCACCGCCACCGTCATCATCGCCTCCCTTGGCCGGACCTTACCGGTCAGGGAACGCCAGAGACTCCACATAGCTCCAGCGACGCCCGAAACGTCACCAGGTCGGGCCGTTGGTATCAGAGTGCGTGGAGATCAAAGACCGAAAACGGGCAACGTCAACCGACACCCAGGACCGCGACACGCTGGAGAGCAGCCCGCAAGGACTTCCATGGCGAGCAGACCTTCTTCTGCCTGCAGCGCTATCGGCGCCTGCGCGTCGACGACGAGGCGAGCCTCGTCACCTCGCGAGCCCATGACTCTGCTGGCCTCAGCGCTCAAGACCGGCATGCACCTGGAACGCATG
>DASQEH010000106.1:0-1702 GCA_035633755.1 Nocardioidaceae bacterium
ATGGTGCACCAGTCCGGCTCGTCGTCGGCCAACGGCCAGCCGAACAGGTCCCGGTAGAAGTACGCCAGAGCTCGCGCGTTCGGCGCGTCGAGCACAAGGCCGACCCATCCGGTCAGTCCAGTGATCCCAGCCATGTCCTCAGCCTGTCACAAGCCACTGTTTTCGCCATGCGGCAGATCCGGACGCTGAGGCGACCTCAGTGGTGGGCATTGAAAGGCGCAGGCAACGCCAGACCGAACCGTTCAGCAATTCGGCGTACATCGAGGAGGTCAACAGGGCGTGGCTCGTACCCCTGGTGCATCATGAGGGGCTTGACCCCTGATCTTGGACACGCTGAATCCAGCATGGTGCTGGGGAAGCGAGAAGATCCTGTCCATGGCCAGGAAGAACTACACCGACGAGTTCCGTCGGCAGGCCGTTGATCTGTACGAGTCCACCCCCGGTGCCACGTTGAGAGGCATCGCCGACGATCTCGGGATCTCCCGAGGCACCTTGTCGGACTGGGTCAAGACGTTCGGCACGGGTTCGACGACTGCCTCGATCAGCAGCCCCCGCACCCCCGCGGGCAGGTCCCAGACTCAGGCCGAGAAGGTCGCCCGGCTCGAGGCGGAGAACGCCCAATTGCGGGCGGAGAAGGCGAAGATTGAGACCGAGAAGTCGATCCTTCGTCAGGCGGCCAAATATTTCGCTGGGGAGACGAACTGGTGAGCCGCTTTCAGTTCGTCGCTGACCACCGAGACACCTTCGAGGTGAAGCGGCTGTGTGAGGTCATCGAGGTCAACCGGTCCTCGTTCTACGCCTGGGATGCCGCCGCCCCGGCGCGGGCGGAGCGGGCCTCCGCGGACGAGGAGCTTGCGGACAGGGTCCGGGCCGTCCAGGCGCAGGACAAGGCCTACGGGGCGCCGCGGGTGACCGCGGAGCTTAACGACGGCGCCCCGGCCGAGGAGCGGGTCAACCACAAGCGCGTGGCACGTGTGATGGCTGAGCGAGGCCTGGCTGGAATCCGGCTCCGCAGGAAGGTCCGCACGACGATCCCCGAGCCCTCCGACCAGAAGGTGTCTGACTTGCTCAAGCGTGACTTCATCGCCCAGACGCCGAACACGAAGTACGTCGGCGACATCACCTACCTGCCGTTGGCCGACGGCAGCAACCTGTACCTGGCCACCGTGATCGACTGCTGCTCGCGCAAGCTCGCGGGCTGGGCGGTCGCCGACCACATGCGCACCGAGCTGGTCACCGACGCCCTCAAGGTCGCCCTGGCCGATCGGGGCTCACTACGCGGAGCGATCTTCCACGCCGACCACGGCGCCCAGTACACCTCGAAGGACCTCGCCCAGCTCTGTGGCCAGCTCGGGGTCATCCAGTCCCTCGGTGGCGTGGGGTCCAGCGCTGACAACGCCCTGGCCGAGTCGTTCAACGCCACCCTCAAGCGCGAGACCCTCGCCGGCGCTGCGACGTACTTCGACGAGTCATCATGCCGCCGCGAGATCTTCCGCTGGGCGGCTCGCTACAACACCCGCAGGCGCCACTCCTACCTCGGCCACCAAGCCCCAAACATCTACGAGAACCAACTCGCGACTACCCTTCCGGAAGCCGCGTAATCAAACACACCCCGTGTCCAAGATCCGGGGGCAAGGCCCAGTCGCGGGCGTTCACCGACGCGGCACGCACCAGCACCAGCACCTCACCAGCACCCGGTACC
>DASQEH010000107.1:0-14196 GCA_035633755.1 Nocardioidaceae bacterium
GCGCTGGTTGCGGGTCTCGCCAGGCACCTGGCTCTCGCGCCGACCGACCCTTTCGTTCCAGACATGGTGGCGGTCCCGTCCAAAGGCGTGGAGCGGTGGATCTCCCAGTCGCTGGCGGCGGTCCTCGGGACCAGCCCTGACGGCCACGATGGAGTCTGCGCCAATGTCGTCTTTCCCTCGCCCGCCCGCCTGGTTGACGACGCCGTCACGGCGGCCGTCGACATCGACACCGACGACGACCCGTGGGCGGAGCCGCGGCTCCCGTGGTCACTGCTCGAGGTCATCGACCGTTGCGCGACCGAGGACTGGTGCCGCACGCTCGGTCGACATCTGGGCTTGGTCGACGGCGGCGTAGACCAAGGCCGGCGAATGGCGGTCGCGAAGAAGCTGGCGCGGCTGTACACGTCGTACGGGGCGCAGCGACCAACCATGCTGCTGGACTGGTACTCGGGACGCGACACCGACGGCTCGGATCTTGCTCTCGAACCCGACCACGCCTGGCAGGCCGAGCTGTGGCGGCGTCTGCGGCACAGCATCGGTCTGGCCAGCCCAGCCGAACGGATGGCGGCCGCGTGCAGTCGGCTGCGTGACGAGCCAGTGGTCGTGGACCTACCCGAGCGGTTGTCGATCTTCGGTCCCACTCGCCTCACCACCGCCCAGCTACAGGTGATCGACGCGCTCGCGGCCCGCCGAGATATCCACCTTTGGTTGCCGCACCCCTCCGACCGCCTATGGCGGCGCATGGCCGACGACGCCATGGCCCTTGGGGGGCACCAAGACACCAACGCCCCGAGAGGCCGCGCCACTGCCGGCTCGCCGATAGTCACCATCCGCCGCGACGACCACACGGTCGATCTGCCGGTCCACCCGCTACTCCGGTCGTTGGCGCGCGATGCCCGCGAGCTTCAGCTGCGAATGCATACTCACCTCGACACCTCCACCGACGACCACGATGCCGTGGGGACCACTGCCGACGACGTGCTGCAGACCCTCCAGCAGGACATCCGTAACGACATGGCTCCCTCCTTGCGGCACACGCTGGCCGATGACGACACGTCGCTCCAGGTGCACGCGTGCCACGGCCGTCAGCGCCAGGTCGAGGTGCTGCGCGAAGTGCTGCTCGGCCTCCTGGCCGAGGACCCCACGCTGGAGTTGCGCGACATCATCGTGATGTGCCCGGACATCGAGTCGTATGCGCCGCTCATCAGCGCCGCCTTCGGTCTGTCGGCCAACGACGTGGGGAGAACCTTCACCAAGGCTCACCCCGGCCACAGGCTCACCGTCCGCTTGGCGGATCGATCCCTGCGTCAGACCAATCCGATCCTCAACGTCGTTGCGCGACTGCTGGAGCTCGCGGACGCCCGCATCACGGTGACCGAGGTCCTCGACCTGGCCGCCATGCCTGCAGTGCGGCGACGGTTCGGGTTCGACGACGACGGGCTCACCCGCGTTAGTGACTGGGTGCGCGCTTCGGGGGTGCGTTGGGGGTTCGACGCGGCCACGCGGGCACCCTTCGGGCTAGGTCAGGTGGCCCAGAACACGTGGCAGTCCGGGCTTGACCGCGTCCTCGTGGGGGTTGCCATGGACGAGAACCACTCACGCACGTTCAACGATGCGCTTCCCCTGGACGACGTGGACAGCTCCGACATTCATCTCGCCGGTCGGCTCGCCGAACTGGTCGATCGGCTGGCGGCTGCCGTCGGAGCGCTGAGCTCATCCCAACCGCTGGACGCGTGGGTGACGGCCTTGATCGACTCCGTCGACAGCCTGGTCGATGTCCCTCCGCGAGAGGCGTGGCAGTTGTCGCAGGCCCGACGACAGCTCACCGAAGCCGTGTCAGTCGCCGACGAGAGGCTCACCAGCACAACGCTGGGACTGTCCGACATCCGCGCACTCCTGGCAGATCAGCTGCGCGGCCGACCGACGCGAGCCAACTTCCGGACCGGCTACCTGACGATGTGCACGATGGTGCCGATGCGTTCGGTCCCGCATCGGGTGGTGTGCCTGCTCGGGCTTGACGACGGCGTCTTCCCGCGGGGCGCCTCTATCGACGGCGACGACATCTTGGCCCGCCGCCCCCGAGTAGGGGAGCGCGATGCACGCTCGGAGGACCGGCAGCTTTTCCTCGACGCCATCCTTGCTGCGCGCGAACGGCTCGTCATCGTCTACACCGGCGCGGACGAGCGCACCGGCGCCCGCCGGCCCCCTGCCGTTCCCCTGGGCGAGCTGCTGGACGTGCTCGACGTGACAGCCCACTCTCCGCATGGTCTGGTCCGTGAGCAGATCCTGAGGGAGCATCCGCTCCAGCCGTTCGACGCTCGCAACTTCCAACCCGGGGCGCTGACACCTGGGTCCAGCCCCTTCAGCTATGACACCGCGGCGTACGACGGCAGCCATGCCGTGTGTGCTGACAGGCCAGCACGACCGCCGTTCCTGAGCAACGCTCTTGCCGTCGAGGAGCTCGAGGCAACCATCTCCCTTGAGGCTCTTGGGCGCTTCCTGGAGCACCCGGTCAAGCAGTTCCTCCGGCAGCGCCTCAAGCTCAGCACAACCGAAGAAGGTCACGAGGCGCAGGAGGCCATTCCCGTCAACCTCAACGGGCTTGAGCAATGGGCCGTCGGCGATCGGCTGCTCGACGCCGGGCTGAACTGCCACGGCAAGAATGCTGCCGTGCGCGCAGAGGTCCTGCGCGGGCTCCTGCCTCCAGGTGAGCTCGGCACCGCGATCCTCGACCCGATCCTCGATGAGGTGACGGCTCTGCTGGTTGCCAGCCAAGATCTACGCAGGCATACGCGCGAGCATCACGACGTCTCCATACCTCTGCGCTCAGGGGTGACGATCGCGGGCACTGTGGCGGCGGTGTACTCCGACCGCGTGGTCCGCGTGGTTTACTCCAAGCTTGCTGCCAAGCACAGGCTGCGTGCCTGGGTTCAGTTGCTCGCCCTCTGCGCCTCGTCTCCTGACCGCGCTTGGGAAGCAGTGACCGTTGGACGCGGTCAGCGCGGCGGTGCGATGTCCTCCACCATGGCCGGGATGAGCCGAGATGATGCCGTTCAACACCTCGAGGACCTTGTCGCGGTGTACCGCGCCGGCCTGGGGATCCCGCTACCGCTGCCGCCAGCCGCCGCGGCTGCATACGCAGGGAAGCGACGCAGCGGTTGCTCTGTAGCGGTGGCGGAGGCGCTGGCCGGCAAGGAGTGGCGCAACAGCGCTCCATGGGGAGAGTCCGGCGAGTTCGACGACGCGGACCACAAGCGAGTGTGGGGCGACGTGCATCTGGGGAAGTTGCTCGAGGTCGCGGCTGACCCTGCCGACACACGCTGGCCCGACGAGCCGCATCGATTCGGCCAACTGGCCCGATCCGTGTGGACGCCGCTGCTCGACTGCGAGACGGTGGCGTCGTCGTGACGCGGCCTGTGGCTCCATTCGACCTGCGCGGCCCGCTGCCGTCCGGGACGACAGTGCTCGAGGCGAGCGCCGGCACCGGCAAGACTTACACAATCGCCGGGCTAGCCGCTCGGTACCTCGCAGAAGGCGTTGCCACCATCGACGAGATGATGTTGGTCACCTTCGGTCGGGCCGCGACGGCAGAGCTTCGCGAGGTGGTCCGTGAGCGGCTGGTCGGCTCAGCGGTCATGCTCGCCAATGCCGACGAGGCCCGCAGGTCTGCCGACGACTTGGTGCGCTACCTGGCTGACGGAACCGATGACGAAGTGGCGAAGCGGCATCAGCGGCTCGCGACGGCTGTGGCGAACTTCGACGCGGCCACCATCGCAACCACCCACGGGTTCTGCCATCAGATGCTTTCAGGGCTGGGCATTGCTGCCGACGTCGATTCCGACGCTACGTTCAGCGAGGCGACTGGCGACCTCGTCGCGGATGTGGTGTCCGACTTGTTCGTGGGTGACTACGGCCGACCGGGTAGCGAGGCGCCACTGGTGGCGTTCTCGATGGCCCAGACGGTCGGTGAAGCCGCTGTCGGGGATCCGGCCGCTCGGCTCGAGCCGGAGGACGCGGTCCTGGACAGCGTTCCCGGTGTTCGGGTTGCGTTCGCGCAGCGGGTCCGGTCCGAGGTGGCGCGCCGGAAGCGGTCGATGCGGCTGATGGACTACGACGACCTCCTTCTTCACCTTCGGGACGCGCTGACCGATCCTGAGACTGGCGATGACGCATGCGCCCGGATCCGGTCCCGGTACCGGATTGTGCTGGTCGACGAGTTCCAGGACACCGACCCAGTGCAGTGGCAGATCCTGGAACGGACGTTCCACGGTCACCGCACGCTCGTGCTCATCGGAGACCCGAAGCAGGCGATCTATGCCTTCAGGGGTGCCGACGTGGTGACGTATCTGCTCGCCACCGAGCGTGCCGAGTCCGAGTCGACCCTCGGCATGAACTGGCGGAGCGACCGGGCGCTTGTCGACGCGCTTCGACATGTGATGGGCGACGTCGCCCTGGGTGACCCGCGGATCGTCGTCCACGAAGTCGACGCGGCGCAGTCGGACCGGACTCTCCTCGACGCTCCGAGCTGTGCACCGTTGCGGATTCGGGCGGTCCCCCGCAGCGCCTTCGGTGCCTCCACCAACGCGAGCCTCTCCGTCAAGGACGTCCGGCCGTTGATAGCCCGGGATGTCGCCGCGGACATCGTGGCGCTCTTGTCGTCACCGGCTCACGTCGTCGACCGAGGGCGTCAACGGGCAATCCAACCTGCCGACGTGGCTGTGCTGGTACAGCGCAACGAGGACGGGCGCACCGTTCGTGACGCTCTGGCGCGGCTCGGCGTACCGGTCGTGCTTTTCGCGAACAGCAGCGTCTTCTCGTCCGCTGCGGCCGAGGACTGGCTCACCCTTCTCAGCGCTCTCGAGCAACCACACCGGCCTGGCCTGAGCCGCAGCGCCGCTCTGACGGTGTTCATGGGCTGGACAGCCGAAGATCTCGCCAGGGCTGACGAGGACACACTCGACGGGCTCAGCGCCCGGCTCCGGAGTTGGGCCGAGGTACTAGCAGACCGGGGCGTGGCCGCGCTGTTGGAAGTGGTGGTCGCCACCTGTGGGCTCGTCGAGCGGGTGCTCGCGCGCGAGGATGGTGAGCGCGACCTCACCGACCTGCGCCACGTAGGCAATGCCTTGCACGAAGCTGCGGCCCATGACCACGGTGGGGTGGCCTTCCTCGTGGAGTGGCTGCAGCATCGCAAGCGCGAAGCCGAAGGCGAGGTCGAGGACGAGCGCAGCCGGCGGCTGGATTCCGACGCCAAAGCGGTGCAGGTGCTCACTGTCCATCGCAGCAAGGGCTTGGAGTACCCGGTGGTGTACGTCCCATATCTCTGGAACCGCTACGTGAACAAGGCACCCGATACGTTGCGGCTGCACGACGACGCCGGCGCTCGGCTGTTGGATGTGGGCGGCGCGACGGACGCGGGGTACGACGCGCGCCTTGCGGTGCACGCACAGGAGGACCTGGGGGAGTCGCTTCGCGCGGCCTACGTCGCACTCACTCGGGCGCGGGCTCAGGTCATCACCTACTGGGCGCCGACGAGCAACACGGCGTCCTCCCCGCTGCACCGGCTGCTGTTCGGCACGCGCGCGGACGGTGTTGTCGCCGACAAGGCCTCCGTGCCAGCCGACGACAAGGCGCGGAAGGCTCTCACGGACCTGGCCCTGAAGGCGGGCGATGGCATCAGCATCGAGGTGATCGGCGCGGACCCGAACCCCCGTCGACTCCCGCCTCCGGCGGCTTCGCAGGCCGACCTCTCCGTTCGGGCGTTCGAGCGAGTGCTCGACGGGACCTGGGCGCGGACGTCATACAGCGGAATCACCGCAGGCCTGCACGAGCTCGCGCACTCCGGGCATGGAATGAGTGAACCCGAGGCGCCCGGCACCATCGATGAGTCGGACGCGGTATCCGCAGACGAGCCCAGCTCCGGGGACAGCGTGAGCGAGGACACCGCGGCACCGGTGTCGCCGATGGCCGACCTGCCCGCTGGCGCGGCTTTCGGCACGCTCGTCCACGGCGTGCTCGAGGACATCGACTTCGCGGCATCCGAACTGCGCGACCATGTCGTCGAGGCATGCAGCGCGGCGGGTGCTGAGCGCTTCCTCTCCCGACCCCCAGCCGAGCTGGCGGACGCCTTGTTGCCCGCGCTGCACACACCGCTGGGACCGCTGGCGGGAGGGCGTCGATTGATCGACGTACCTCTGCGCGACCGACTGAACGAGCTCGACTTCGAGCTCCCGTTGGCCGGCGGCGACGTACCGACTGGGCACGCCACCGTCACACAGGTAGCCGGCTTGCTGCGCGAGCACCTGCCCGCCGACGACCTGCTCGCCGGGTACGCGGACGACCTCGACATGCCGCTGCTGGGGGCGCGACGACTGCGGGGGTTCCTCGCCGGAAGCATCGATACGGTGCTACGGGTCCAGGCCGACGACGGAACACCGAGGTATCTCGTCGTCGACTACAAGACGAACTGGCTCGGTAGCCCTGACGTGCCACTCACCGCCTGGCAGTACCGCCCGGAAGCTCTCACGCGGGCCATGCGATCCGCGCACTACCCGCTTCAGGCGTTGCTGTACTCGGTGGCGCTGCACCGGTACCTGAGGTGGCGCCAGCACGAGTACCGGCCTGAGGTACACCTCGGAGGAGTGCTGTACCTGTTCCTGCGCGGCATGTGTGGCCCCGACACTCCAGTGGTCGACGACATGTCAGCCGGAGTCTTCTCATGGGCGCCGTCGGCGGCCCTCGTCATCGCACTCTCCGACTTGCTGGACGGAGGTACGACATGACGACGACGTCGTTGGACCCCGACCGCGCGCAGCTAGCCCTGCGGGCGACAGGCCTGCTTGCTGAGTTCAATCAAGCAGGAGTCATCGACGCGGCCGACGTACACGTGGCTCAACGGCTGGAGCGCCTCGGCGGCGAGCCCGACGAGACCGTGCTGCTGGCTGTGGCACTGGTTGTGCGCGCGGTTCGGCAAGGGTCGGTGTGCTTGGAGCTCGCGACGGTAGCGGAGACCACGGCCGTCGACGGCGTAGCGCCCGAGGACGTGGCGGCGTTACCGTGGCCGGAGCCGGCCGCCTGGGCAGGCGCCGTCGCGGCCAGCCCCTTGGTGTCGACGGGACAGGACAGATCGGCTGACCGGCCAATCCAGCTTGTGGGTGAGCTGCTGTACCTGGACCGCTACTGGCGGCAGGAGCGGATCATCGCCGACTACGTGGACGGGGCCGTCGACCGGCCGGTGACGGCGCCGGAGCCAGGGTCCCTGCGGCGGGCGCTGGCGCGACTGTTCCCGGACGAGCCACCGGACCGGCAACGTCTGGCGGCGGTCGTCGCTGTTCATCGACGGGTCAGCATCGTGGCCGGTGGGCCCGGCACCGGCAAGACGACGACGGTAGCGAAGCTCTTGGCCCTCCTCCAGGACCCCGTCGACGGAGGCCTGCGGATCGCCTTGGCAGCGCCGACGGGCAAGGCCGCAGCTCGCTTGCAGCAGACCGCGAACGAGGCGACGGCGAAGCTTGAGCCCGAGGACCGCGACCGGCTGGGAACGCTCACGGCGTCGACCTTGCACCGCTTGCTCGGCTACAAGCCTGGATCGACGAGTCGGTTCCTGCACGATCGTGACAACCGGCTCGCATTCGACGTGGTCGTCGTCGACGAGGCGTCCATGGTGTCGCTCACTCTCATGTCGCGTCTGGTCGAGGCGTTGCGCCCGAGCTGTCGGCTCATTCTGGTCGGGGATCCCGACCAGCTCGCGTCGGTAGAGGTCGGCGCCGTGCTGGGTGACCTCGTCGTTCGCCCGGCACCCCCGAATGCAGGGCCGGTCACGGATCTGGACGCCTACGTCACTGATGACCTGGCCGATCTCGACACCGAGGAACGGTCGGCGGCGACGACGCGAGGAGTGGTACGGCTGTCACACCCGCACCGGTTCTCCGGGGACATCGGGGCGCTGGCGGATGCGATCCGGAGTGGTGATGCAGAGGCGACGCTGAGGGTGGTACGGACGCCGTCCTCGATGATCGACTTCGTCGAGGTGGACGTCGCTGGGTCGCTGTCCGGCTTGGACGAGCTGCGTGAGGAGATCGTGGCTGCCGGAGTCGAGCTCGTGGAGGCGGCACAGGCCGGGGACCCCCAAGGGGCGCTGACCTCACTCGACGCGCACCGACTCATGTGTGCGCATCGAGAGGGCCCCTACGGGGTCACGCGGTGGAGCCGCCAGGTCGAGGATTGGCTCACCGAGATCATCGACGGGTACGGCAGCGACGGGTACTGGTACGTCGGACGCCCGCTGCTGGTGACGTCCAATGACCATCAGTTGCGCCTTTTCAACGGTGACAGCGGTGTCGTCGTCAAAGCGGACGACCGGCCGCAGGCAGCATTCCGACGCGAGGGAGTCGTGTCGTTGATCGCCACCAGCAGGCTCTCCGACGTCCAGACGATGCACGCCTTGTCGGTGCACCGCAGCCAGGGCAGTGAGTTCACACGGGTGAGCGTGATCCTGCCCCCAGCGGGGTCGCCACTGGCGACGCGGGAGCTCCTGTACACCGCGGTCACGCGGGCGAAGGAGCACGTACGCATCATCGGGACTCAGGACGCTCTGCTGGAGGCGGTCCGCCGGCCCATCGTCAGAGCGAGCGGACTAGGGCGCCGGGCCTGACGTACTCACCCGCTTGCCGTCTTGACGCGTCCTCGAGACAACGGTGTCGCGGCACGTCGATTACACGGCGTACAGACGCGGGTAGGCTCCAGCCCGCGTTCAGTGCTGCTCCAGCTCACGCTCGATGACGTACCGCAGTGCCTTGCGCAGCAACGCCACGGTCCGCTCGGCATGTGCTCGTGAGTCCTCGCAGACGTCCGCCAACTCATCGTCGTCGGCAGCCCGAGCCTCGTCACGCGCCTTGAGCCATTCGATCTCTTGCTCCTCATCGGAGCGGATGAGGCTCAGCAAGCGCTGTTTGTCGTACTCGCAGATATGCGCGGCCATGGCAGGCGAGATGGACCCTGGCTCATCGGCGTCGAGCTGCAGCAAGGTCAAGAACGCCGGGTGTTCATGGCCGTCATCGACCTCATTGGCGACGTCGTAGGACGTGTCGCCGGGCTCCATGTCGCCGGACTCGGCATCGCCGGGCTCATCGTCGCCGTGCTCGATGAACCGGCGGCCACCGACTCGAACCGCGAGGTCGTCATCGACCTGGTCCGTCAAGGTGCACATCAGCGTGACCGTGCTCCGCAGATGGCTGGCCACGAACGGCGAAGCGAGCAGGTGCATGTCGGCGACGACGCGGTCACCGACCAGCTGAAACTTGGTGAAGTGATGGTCGCGGTTCAAGACCTCGACCTCGAAACGCGCGCGGTCGGGCTCGGATACCTGCCAGACCACCACCGCCCACACTCTGATCACCGATGCGTTCGGGAGGGTTCGGACGAACACGACGGCGCTGCCACTGACGACGGCGATGTCGCCGTCCTCATCCCGCTCCGGCGCGTAACCAAGTAACGGCGCAAGCGCTTCGTCGATGAGCTCGTCCAGGTGCTCTCGACCCGATGGCTTGGTGGCGAGCGGCTCATCGAGACATCCGACCTCCGCGTACGCCGAGTAGGGATCCTCCCCGGTACCAACGTCTCCCGCGAGGAATGCAGGATGTGCCACGCCGAACACGTCTCGGAGCGCCGTGACGGCCATGGCCGCCAACTGATCCGCATGCGCGAGCTCGACTCCGGCGACGAACTCGACGACACCGTCGGGTGACTTCTGCTTCGACCAGCCGATGGACCCCAGGCGACGCCGGGCACTTTTGTCCAGACCTTGCTGAGAGTCCGGGCAGTCGCAGGTGACGCGACCGAGCACGACGCCTGCTTCCCGACGGAACTCCAGACGTGGGGCGCAGCGCGACTCCGGCTCGTCGTCTCCTAGCGACTCGCTGGTGACCTCCACCGCCTCGCCGTGTCCGAGGTCAGCCATCCGATCGGCGAGATCGTGTCGAAATCGGCGCCATGCTTGCTTCGTGACTTCGTCGAAAACCACCAGTGCGTCGTCCATTCCGAGCCCTCACTTACCTCGTCCGTTATATACCAATTGTACGATCGAGAGCCGACAGTTTTCGTACTCCTCGGCGCCTGCCCTGGCTACTCCGATGCGGCCATAAGCGGGTCGAGCTTGCGGCAGACTGCCAACGTGAGCCCAGCACCGCATTGCCGCACGATGCCTTCCGAACCGGCCTTCACGACTGGAACGGAGAAGCTTGTCTGGGAGCGTTTGCGGGACACCCTGCCTCCGGAAGCGGTCCTGATGGCTAACTTTCGGATCACCGACGAGACGAAGGACCATGAAGCCGACCTCATCGTCTTGATGCCAGCCGTCGGGGTAGTCGTTGTCGAGGTCAAGGGTGGAAGTGTCTGGCGCGATGGACGGGGGTGGCACCAGGGGGGCCAGGCCGGGCCGGAGCATCGAGTCGATCCGGTGAGGCAGGCTCTGCTGACGAAGTACGCCATCCGTGACTACGTGGAGCGTGACCCGCGCTGGGGGAACACCAGTCGTACGCGCATTGTCTGGGCTCACGCGGTGGTCACGCCACACTCGGACTTCGACGACGACTTCGATGCTCCCGAATGCCCACGATGGGCGGTACACGGAAGGCGTGACCTGACGAACCTCGCCGGGCGCCTCGAGGACACCGCACGGCGGATGGCGAGAAGGGCGCGCACACCCACGTACGACGACGTGGAACTCATCACTGAGATCTTGATCGGCCGCAACTTCGGAGAGCACGACCTGAATGCTGAGTCCGACGACCTGGCAGCCCGGGCGGATCGGCTTACCGACGAGCAGGCGATGATCCTCGACGTCACACGGCTGCTGAACCGGGTTGAGGTCCGTGGCGGAGCGGGGTCTGGCAAGACCGTGCTGGCCCTCACACAGGCGCGGCAGCTGGCATACGGACGGCTGCAGCGGCCCGCACAGCGCGTCGCTCTACTGTGCTACTCCATTGGCTTGGCGGAGTACTTCAAGCGGGTCGTGTCGGGGTGGCCGCGACCCCATCGTCCAGCGTTTGTGGGCAGCTTCGCAGAGCTTGGTCGGACATGGGGGGCGCCGAGGGGCGACAGGTCCAACAATGAGTTCTGGGAGGTCGATCTGCCAAGGCTCATGACCGCGCTGGCTGGCAGCCTCGACCCGGGGCATCGGTTCGACTCCATCGTCGTCGACGAGGCGCAGGACTTTGCAGACTCGTGGTGGACACCCGTCATGGCGGCGTTGCGGGACGAGGAGCGCGGAGGCCTGTACGTCTACTCAGACGAGAACCAGCGGATCTTCGCCCGGTTCGGCCGGCCGCCTGTGCCGTTAGTCCCTCTCGTGCTCGACCATAACCTGCGCAACACCAAGCAGATCCTGGACGCCTTCGGCCCCTTGGCGCCGAGCCGGATGTACGCCCGAGGCGGTGAGGGAGTGGCCGTCCGCTTCCTGGCTGCCGCCGCTGAGGACGCACTGAGCGTCGCGGATGACGAGGTCGTACGAATGCTGGACAGCGGATGGCGGCCCGAGCACGTCATGCTTCTCACGACCGGACGTCGACACCCCGTGCAGCTGGAGCGGACGGGTGTTGACGACGACCAGGAGGCGTATTGGCGCACCTACTGGGAGAACGACGACGTCTTCTACGGTCACGTTCTGGGCTGCAAGGGTCTCGAGCGCCGTGCCGTGGTGTTGTGCGTCAACGACTCGACGGTGCAGGACCGGGCACGAGAGCGGCTGTATGTCGGCATGTCGCGAGCGACCGACGAGCTCGTTGTCGTAGGAGATCCGAACCTGATCCGCGAGGTCGGAGGTGAGGCCGTAGCAAGGCGGCTGGGGTTGTGACAGCCGGGAGGCATTGCAGTTGATGCCCAGGTGGTCGTGTGGTCAATCCTGCATCGATTGTCGGGGAACTGTCGACCTGCGCCGGTAACGTGCCGGACATGCCTGCCCCTCGGTACCGCGCTCTTCCCGTGACCGCCGTGGCTGTCACCCTCGTTCTGTGGGCTTCGGCTTTCGTGGCGATCCGGCATCTCGGCGGCTCCTTCTCCGCCGGGTCGCTGTCCTTGGGCCGCTTGCTGGTTGGGTCGCTTGCATTAGGAGCCGTTGTCCTCTCACGTGGCTGGGAGAAGCCGCGTCGCCAGGACTGGCCAGCCCTCGTCACCATCGGCCTGCTCTGGTTCGGCCTGTACAACGTCGCACTGAACGCCGGCGAGCAACGAGTCGACGCCGGTACGGCCGCCATGGTGATTCAGCTGTCCCCGGTGCTCGTGGCGGTGATGGCAATCCTCTTCCTCGGCGAGAAGGCCACACCGGCACTTGGAGTCGGCCTTCTGGTCGCCTCCGTCGGGGTGGCTCTGATCGCAACATCTACGTCGGGCGAGGGGGAGCGCGACCTTCTCGGCGTCGCGCTGTGCCTGATAGCGGCGGCCGCGTACTCCATCAGCCTCATCCTGCAGAAACCGCTCGTGTCGAGGCTCCCCGCCATCGAAGTGACCTGGATTGCCTGCACTGTAGGCCTTATCGCGTGTTTGCCGTTCACAGCGGACCTGTTGCGGGACATCGGCGCCGCTAGCGCCGCGGATATCGGCTGGATCGTCTACCTTGGGGTCTTTCCCACGGCGATCGCGTTCTCCACCTACGCCTATGCGCTCAAGCACATGAGTGCAGGGAACCTGAGTGTGACGACATACCTGGTCCCACCGATAACGGTGGCCTTGAGCTGGTTGGCGCTGTCGGAGGTTCCTCCCACCGAGGCCTACCTGGGTGGTGTGCTGTGCCTGGCCGGTGTTGCGCTGACTCGACGGCGGGCCCAGGTGCCAGCGGAGCCACGACGCCGTGTGGACAGCATGCGGAGCCCTTAGCCTCGCACCATGCGATCTCTGACGTACTTCGTTGCCGCGACACTCGACGGCTTCATCGCTGAGCCTGACGGACAGTTCGACTTCTTCCCGTTCAGCGACGAGTACGCCGAGGTTGTCGTGCGGGACTTTCCGGAGACCCTGCCCACGCACGTTCGCCAAGCGCTCGGGGTCACCGCTGAAGGCACGCGGTTCGACACCGTCATCAGCGGGTTCGCCACCTATGACGTCGGTCCAAAGACCGGCTACCCGAGCCCTTACGGCCACCTCGTCCAGTACGTCGTGTCCACCCGGCTCACCGAACCTCCGCACCCCGACATCCGTCTCATCTCGAGCGACCCCGTGTCAGCGGTGCGAGACCTCAAGGCCGGCCCCGGGACCAAGGGCATCTATCTCTGTGGAGGCGGCAAGCTAGCCTCGGCGCTCGCGTCAGAGATCGACGAACTCATCATCAAGCGAAGCCCGATTGTCATCGGGGCTGGCATCCCCATGTTCGATGGTGCGTTGCCGCCCCTGCGT
Organism: Nocardioidaceae bacterium; assembly: GCA_035633755.1. Classification (GTDB taxonomy): domain Bacteria; phylum Actinomycetota; class Actinomycetes; order Propionibacteriales; family Nocardioidaceae; genus DASQEH01. The sequence continues at coordinate 13,384 of DASQEH010000107.1, forward strand.
TTCGCGCCCACTCACTCACAGACAATCGACATCGGTGTCAGCTTCCAGGTGTATCGCAAAGTTGCGTAGCCGGCCCATCAACGGCTGGGACGGGCTGGCTCGCGCCGAGTCCCTGCGCAGGGCGGCACCTGGCGATGTCACGAAAGCGGGGCCAGGTTCAGACACTGACGTAGGGCGTTCTCGAGCAGGTCAGCACGATCATGCGTGCCGACGTGCCCGGTGAGGAACGCGAAGGTGTAGCCGCCTTGCTTGCTGGCCCATCCGACGCTGCCTCCGGTGCCGCCCATGCCGAAACCGTCCTCGTCCACGCCGACACCGAGCCCCCACGCGCTCTCGCCGCCCATGACGGCGTCCGGTCCAGAACAGTGGGCGGTGGCGAGCTCGGCCAGTACGGCCGGCGACAGCAGGTCACCCGTCAAGAGCGCCGCGAAGAAGCCAGCCACAGACTCGGCCGTGCCGTGCCCGTTCACGGCCGGGACCTGCGCGCATCGCCAGCGAGTGCCGTTGACGACGTCATGGTCAAGCGCACCAGGCGGGTTGCCCATCGCTTGCCGGTACAACGCCGACCTGCCTGACGTGAGCTCTTCGCGGAAGCGGGCGTCCAGCCCGGTGAGATCCACCGCCCGATGCAGGGTGGTGTCGTCCAGCCCGACGAAAAAGGTCAGCCCTCGTGGCCCACACACCTCGTCGTACAGGAACCTCCCTAGCGAACGCCCGTCGATGCGCCGCACCAGCTCGCCGACAAGGTGGCCGAAGAACAGGGCCGACTCACCATGAGCGGTCCCCGGCTCCCAACGAGGCTCCTGCTGCTCA